>NZ_MIJF01000046.1 GCF_001730235.1 Vulcanibacillus modesticaldus
AGCTCTTGTTGTTAATTTTTTAACGTATTTGTCTTGCTTCATTTCTTCTACTTTTTGTTGTAATTTTACAGAATTGATAGGAGCTATCCATTTACCAAATGACGAAAATAGTGTATCCTTGTCCATAAGCATGGTCCTTTATATTGGATTTGGACAGGGAGCACCTGTACTTCCATTATAAAGGATTTTTTTATGAACTAGTGATTATTAGAAGAAATATTCTGACTACATTAATGCAACGCTAGTGATAAAACATATATACAAAATAACAAGAAACAGTATATATACATACACTACATAAGACTCAGTACTATAAGATACACATAGTAGATAATAGTTCTATATAGATATTCTATCTAATAGATAAATGAATTGATTATGCTACTCTTCCCCCCGCCATTAGCGATAATAGGAGCATAAGGGAAATATGATTAAATTCTTATTGTTCATATTTATTGAATTTGTCCTAAT
The DNA here is from genome assembly GCF_001730235.1 of Vulcanibacillus modesticaldus. Lineage (GTDB taxonomy): Bacteria > Bacillota > Bacilli > Tepidibacillales > Tepidibacillaceae > Vulcanibacillus > Vulcanibacillus modesticaldus. Next base: position 472 of record NZ_MIJF01000046.1, read on the forward strand.
TAGATATTACTTATTAATCTGTTGCTTATATCTATTATTGATATTTCCTATTTGTATTGATAATTTTTTAATGCACCGTAATGCACCATTTTAGATATCTCAAAATATTTATCGCCCCCCTCCCATTCAAAATAAATGGCGGGGTGGGGAAATCTATTAGAAACATAAAAAGGAACCTTAAAGAGAGTATATATACACCTTAAGGCTCTATAGTATACTGTATTAGATTGTAGTATATCTTCTACTTACTGGGTTTTTAATAATTTGCTTAGGGTTCTTTCCCCTCATTTTTTCTTCAAAAGTATTGTGGTGCGTATTTATGATAGGTGGGTGGGGATTAATACTAAATTTACTAAGCTTATATGGACTATGTTTGTCTTAGTAAAGGTATTGTAATCATTCGATATTGGATAGCCCCGCCCAAAAGAAAAGGCGATGCGATGGCTAATTTGCCATTACATCGCCTTTGAATGTAAGCTATTTGTGTATAATATTAGTCTCCTACAGCAATAAGGTTTAAACCCTTTTCCATTGCTTCATTGCAGAAGTCTATCAACTCTGTTGTAAACTCAATAACTTCATCTATCATGTCACTTGAATTTGACTCTTTTGCCGCTATGTCATTTTTGATAGATATTGCTATATCACGAATTACTAAGACATCATCACTCGTAATGCATGTATCAGCGTATGGGTCAATATCAACCAACTTGCTTATATCTTTCGAGAAAATATCTCGATTTTTCGAGAGGAATTGCTGAATTTCTTCTGAGAACTCTATTGCATCTTCTGCGTATTCAGCTGATTCAATTCCTTTACCAATTACAAAACTAACAGACATCACAACCTCCTATTTTTTCGGGAATGCAGTAATAACATTACCAGCTTCATCAATAACAACTTTCAATGTGTGTAGTGGTTTACCTTTCTTGTCATAACCAATAACTGCATCATAAGTCTGCTCAAATATATAGCCTGCTCTATCGCCAGTATTTGGTTTAACAATTGAGTTACCACCGGTTAAAACTTCATCAATTCCACCAAGAACGTCAAAGTCTGAGCTAAACTTACTTTTGAAAGAATAACCTGTTGAACCATACCCATGTCTCTTGAGAATATGGTCTGTATAAGTTGCATCATCTAAGTTATATTTCTTTGCAATGCTAAATACTTCATCAAGCTTACTCGTCCCTTAGAACCTAATCTTACAGCACCAGTCTCATCTTTTAATATTTCTGCAGCTTCTTCTACTCTCTTATTGACTATCCCTTTTACTTTTCCTAATAGTCCCTTTAATACTCCTTTAATCTTTTCTCCTTGTTTTACAACTTCTACTACTTCATCTGCGTATTTTATTGCTCCTATTACTGGTATTAATCCTATTACATCAATTAATGTTTTCCCTGCATGTGACCATGTCCATTCCCAATTCTGTATGTCATATGTGATGTCTCTTATATCCGCTACTGCGTCTAATCCTAGTATGCCTAGTCCAATTTGTCCTGTTGTTCCTAATAGTGTTACTTCATCTGTATAATTACCTAAGACTATTTGCTTTCCTGATGCTTTAAGATATTCTAATACTTCGTTTATTAGTTTTGTATTTTGCTGATTTTTATCTGTTTTAGGTTTTTTTAAAGATGAATAACTAACTGTTTTATTAAAGGTTACATTTGTTGACTTATCATTTGCTTCACTATTTCCATCTGCTACTTCTTTTCCAGGTGTTTTACTTTCATGGATTTCAGATTTTACAAGGTATACTTGCCAATATCCGTCTCTTACTTTTACTTTCTTTGTTACCTTGTATGTCTTGTAATATCCTCCACCTGAATCTACTACAACCTCTTTTTTATAACTAGTGTCTACCCATTTCTTGTATCCAGATTTGACATACTTTCTTTCCCATTTGCTCTCCCATTTATAATATCCTTCTCTTACTAGCTTTTTCGTCCACTTTGTTTTCCTTACCCATTTTGTCCTATATTCTACCTTCCAATATCCACTGGTTACTTTCTTCCATGTGTAGTAGTATTTAGTCTTGTAATAGCTTCTATCTACCCAATACTTCCTACCTGTCCACCATGAGTATTTCCAGTATCCTCTTTTTACTTTGACTTTATAACTTTTCTCAACTTTTTTCCATTTGGACTCTGTTACCCATCTCTTATATGGTCCTTTTTTAGCTTCCTACTCCATTAAGTGAATTGATGATTCTAGTAAATACATTCTTCACCTCCTTTTGCTAGGATAGTTGGTAGTTCAAGTTCTGAAGTTAACTTTACGCTTCTCATTACTAGTCTTGTTTTGATGCAGTAGGTTATGTCTATGGGTAAAGATGTTTGTTTAGGTATAATGTACCTTTTTTTGTTTTAAATGTATATATATTTGCAGTAAAATACTGTTTTTTTGCATTAAGCGGTAAAAAATATGTCGAAATTATTTCCGATTAAATAAAAAAGAACCCTTCGTTATAATGTTGAAAGGTTCTTCTTGCCTTTATTTTTTATAGGTGAGGAGCCGTTTGGCACAGTGTCTCATTATTATTTATTCATCTAGTATCTCAACATATCCTTTGTTACCATTGACTCTAATATATTGGCCATCTTTAATTATCTTTGTGGCGTTCTCAACTCCAACAACAGCAGGAATCCCATATTCTCTGGCCACAACGGCTCCATGTGTCATTAACCCGCCAACTTCCATAACCAATCCTGCAGCAGATAAGAATAAGGGAGTCCAACCAGGATCAGTAAAAGGTGCAACTAATATTTCTCCTTTATTTAATTGACCTTGATCAGGACGAAGTAATACTTTTGCCCTTCCTTCAATAACCCCTATGGAAACAGGTGAACCAATAAGCGCACCTTGTGGGGCCTCAACTTGGTACGTGCCAGTAATTATTTCACCATCGCTAGTGATTACCCGTGGTGGGGTTAATTTAGTAAATTGTTCAAATTCTGCCTTTCTCTGCTTGATTATTTCAGTAATCTTTGATTTTGAAATATTACCATTAAACAACTGATTTAGCTCATCTAAAGAAAAATAATAAATATCCTCTTTGTCAGTTAATAATCCAGTTTCAACAAATTCCTCTGCCAATTCTAAAATAGTTTTTTTATAAATCCCCATAATTTGAATAAACATAAATTTCCCATGTTCACGTATTCCCATCAAATTACGAAAGACATTTATAAGTCGAGAGATAATTTTTGCTTTGAAAAATCCCATCGGTCTTTGTCTGACTCGATTAATCAATGTTTTTGCTGCCTGCTCTGCTTCTTTTTTACCTTCAATAAATTTTTCTCGATGTTCTCCTGGCTGGTAACTCTTAATTTGACTTACAATTGCAGGGAAAAGTTGTTTAGGGTCTTCATACCACCGTTTTTTTGTGATATCGATTTCGCCAGAACATCTCATACCATATTTCGCTAAATATTCTTGGAAAGCACGATCAAATTCTGGATTTACATCTGAAAAATTAATATTCCCAACACTATCTAAGTTTTCATCTTCTAGATATTTTATTAATTCTGGGGTTTTTCGGGCAATATCCGCCACATCACCTAGGGCCAACCCCATTTCGCTGGTTACATTCCCCGGTAAAGACTTATTCAATTTTTCAACCTCAATAGCATCACCTAACCATTTTTGTGATAATTTCGCCAATATTTTCGATGCCCCAATCCCAGCTGCTGGGTAAGGAAAAATATCCTGGAGAAATTTCATAAATACAGATCCAATCCCATCTTGAATTGCCAAAATTTTTTGTTCTTTAGGAGCTTTCGCTAATTTTTCCTTAAATTCCACAACACTTTGCTCAATATAACGATCAGCTTTATCTATCGCTTGGTAAGGGTTCCGAACAAACATATTCAAAAAAATATTAGTAATTACTGGTATAAAATTTTTTAAAAACGCCCGGCGAACTTTAGCATCTTTTTTTATCTTTTGTAGAAATTCTGGCCTATTTACAAACTCCTTGAGGGCACTTCCAATCAACTGATCTAATTGACCAAGTAATTCCGGTATTATAGTTTGCATTCGCTTGATGGTAAATAAATTAGTTAAATCAACAAATAAATGTCCACCGGCGGGAAGAAGTACATTACTTTCTGCTTTATTATTTCCGGGTTTGCCAAACGGAAAAAAAGTACGTAAAACTGAGATACCTAGTGGTTTGATAGCTTCTGTCATCATTTGCTGGTGCCCAAAAGAAAAGAAAACGTGTAACCTCTCATCGTCAACCTCTGGAACTGGATAAAGTGAGGTAATCGGTCTACTTTGTACTATGTAAAATTTCCCATCAAGTAAGCACCACTCAATATCTTGTGGTTTCCCATAATATTTTTCAATTTCTTTCCCGATTTTGGCCAACTCGATGATTTGTTGGTCTGTCAATGCTTGTTGTTTTTGAAATCCTAAATCTAATTCTTGCTTGGTGGTTCCACTATCTTCATTAGGAAGAATTGCTATCTTTTTATCAGCAATTTGTTTTTTAATGATTTTATTATTACGAACCTGATATAAATCTGCTGAAACCAAGCCAGATACTAGTGCTTCACCTAAACCAAAGTTAGCATCGACCGAAACGATTTCCCGATGACCTGTAATCGGGTCAGCAGTAAACATTATCCCTGACACTTCAGAATTCACCATTCTCTGAATGACCACCGATAGTCTCACTTTACGATGATCAAAACCATTTTTGGCCCGGTAAGCAATTGCTCGATCCGTAAATAATGACGCCCAACATTTACGAACATGGATAAGTAGTTGATCTTCACCTTTTATGTTTAAATATGTATCTTGCTGTCCTGCAAATGAGTGAGAAGGTAAATCCTCAGCTGTTGCACTAGAGCGAACCGCATAAGCGTAATCTTCACCGATCGCTTGCCAAGCCTCTATAATATTTTTTTCTACATTCTTTGGAATGTCTAAAGTAAGTAAATGTTGGCGAATCCGGCTACCAAGCTTTGACAATTGGTCAATGTCCATCATATCTAAGTGAGCTAAATCATTAAAAATATCTTCCATCTCCGAACTATTTTTGATAAACTCATCAAAGGCCTCAGTTGTAACACAAAAACCTTCTGGTACAGAAAAACCAGCTCGTGTCAGTTCACCCAAATTAGCCCCTTTACCTCCAACTAATTTTAAACTATTCTTATCGATTTCTTGGAAAAAAAGCACATCTTTCTTCATTAGTCTTCCTCCTCTCTTTTCATTGCACCATTTAAAAACAAATCGATGATTAAGTCGATTTGCTCATCTGATAATAATCGTAAACTTCCCTTTTCAAACTGTACGATAATATTAGCAAACAAATGATTTTCAAAAAAATTAACTAATTGTTCTAATTCGATGTTTGATCTTAACTCCCCATTTTCCTGACCAAACTTAATAATTTCTGCCAATATATTTTTTGCACCACTCCGAAAGTTATCGTTAATAAATGCTTCATGGAAGTTACGCAACCGAAATTTTATTAGCGCTTGCATTATGTCCGGTTCCATATTAAATAAATGTATTACCTCGCGAAAAAAATAATTAAAACGAGCTTTGGTATTTGGCAATAATTTTATCTTCTTTAGTAACTCGCTTTCCTTTTCCTTAATACTACTTCGGACAAATTCAGCGATAATAGCTTCTTTGGCGGGAAAATAATTATATAAAGTTCCTTTAGCAATATCTACTTCTTCAGCAATCTGCTCCATCGTTATATTCTTGACCGAATTTTTTTTGAAAAGCTCCATTGCTATATTAACAATTTTGACTCTCATCGCTGCTTTTTTGCGTTCTCGTCTTGTTAACGACAATGACATTGATCAAGCCTCCACATATATTTGCTTCAATCTTATCGAAAAAAAAATAAACTTACAACATTTTTGTATTTAGTATATTTTTATACGAAGTTCAATTTTAAAAATATTAATGTACCTGCACCAAAATTTGATATATTATTGTAGTATCACATATAGAATCGAGGGATGGCCTTGCAAATATTACTAATCTTCTTGTTATTTGTTTTTATTGGTATTCTTTTAGCTTTTTTGATAGATCGAATAATTAAAAAAAGAAAGTTCCTAAGGTACTTTTTTTTCATAGTGATCTTTTTAATTGGTGTCTACAAAATTTATTATGCAAGATCGGTAATAAATGGAGAATTTACTGCATTAGGTATAGCTTTACTTGGAATCTTTATCGACATCACTGCTTTGTCGGGATTAATTTATACTCTTACCCTTGATATTATCAGGCGCTTAAAAAAATAATCATAAAATTAAAACTTCTCAAAGTGACATTTGAGAAGTTTTATTATTGTCTGAATTATTTAATTAATCTCATCGCTTTTCTAATCTTTAAGGCAAAAATTATTGGATTATCGACAGACTGAAAATGTATATGGGTTAAACGTGGGTTTGTATTTAGCCAGTGATTATGCAAACTAACTTTAATTCCACTTTTTTGCAATTGGTAGACAAAAGGGATTATTTCTGACTTTAACACCACAACTTGACCTAGATTTAAAGCTCTACCTTTACGGTCAATCAACTCGAAAGAGAACCTATGGTAAACTACCAAAGGAGAATTGGTTCTACGTCCGAAAATAGTAACTTTTATATTTTTTCGCTTGCTTACTGAGCACATCTCATCGGTCATTTCCAATGAACCACCTAGTAATCTTGCGAAAAGTTTACAAAGTCTTTTATTCTTCAACTAATTTCACTCCCTTCAATTTCTTAATTTAGATTATGAGGAGTGAATTTAGTTGGGAACGGTTATTGCCCTACGATATTTTTATGTCTTGAAGAGAAGTAGAAATACTACTCCAGGCTCTCTTGGAAAAATAAATTGGTAGTGAATTTTCTTTAGCTCTCTCTTTAACTTTTTTTGCTAAATTATGATTAACGTAATCAGTAAGTACCAATACTACGTTGGTTTGTTTCGGTATAAACTTTTTTATATCCGATACTTTGCGTCCTTTGATATGTAAAATACTTTGAAAACCCATTCTATATAACTTCTTATCTATATTCCCTAGATGATCTCCTCCAACTATGACTATTGACATTCTTATCTCCTCCGCACCTATTTTAATGATAATGATTATCAATTTCTTTTTATAACTATGTTAATATATTAGATGCTATTTGTCAATTGGCGATCTTTACCTCGGGCTTTAATTGGGTTTTTTTGATTATTTTATTGATAAATAAAAAGGACTACCTAGGTTATCAACTTCTTTGATAACCAAAGTTAGTCCATTGTAAACATTACTACAAACTTATCAATACATAATTCACCTTAAGAAGCTTCATAAATACTAATTGAAGCCACTTTATCATTCTCAATTTCGAATTTTATAGCAAACCAAAAATCCTCAGTGGAATAGATTAAGCTATCCATACCTTGCCAATCATAAGGTGGTTCCCCGTAACGATTAATAACTTCCTCAATAGAACTCCCTACTGAAATATTACGATATGTGGTTACAGTTCCAAGTTCATTGGTTTCGATAAACTGAATATATGGCTCTTCATGTTCTAAGATCGTATGAATAGTAATTCCCCTATAAACCATCGCTAAATCATAGCCATACATTTCGTCATAAGATAAATAGCTTTTATAAGGATCTCCGAAGCGCTCTAGCACTTCATCTATCTTGGAGCCTAATAAAACACCTTCAAAGCCTAGTTCAGTATAGGTAACTGGTTCGCCATCTTTAGGTGCTGTTTTATTTGTTACTTTAGGAATAACCCCTCTAGAATCTAAATATTTTACCAATTTAAAATTAACAACCTCATTTAAATCATTAAAGGTTAAGATAAACTGATATCCCTTAATATCTTCATATACCCACTCTGTCCTTTGTCCCCATTCGTTTTCAGTAGCATTGATCACATCAGGTGTACCCAAAAGTCTTTCTGCCTCTTCGTTAGATAGTCCCATTTTAAATCCAGGTATCAGTTGTTCTAAAAAAACTTGAGGCTCATCAATAATATTTTTCGGAAATGCTTCATTAAATGTCAATCTTTGATTATCAATCGAAGAAGAATCGGGTGTTTTACCTTCTTCTTTTGGCTTCTCATCTGTAGGTTTGTTATCAATTTGTTCTTCCTTAGCAGGTTGAGTTGTGTTTGAAGAATCTGGTTTATCATTTTCTATAGTATTACATCCAGTAAATATTATTACAATTAAACTTAGAACTATTATCATCTTAAATAACCATTTCATTTTACCCCAGCCCTCCATGTAATAATTCTAACCTAAAATTAAGACTCTTAATTAAAAACAAAGTTGCTATATTTAAGAAAAAATATTTTAGCAAAACTCTTTCATTGGGCAACGATAACATTGGCCTAGGTTTTGCTGAAAATCTTCTAGCGACATGGAATTGTTTATTTTAGCTAAAATGTCCTCTAAAGATAATTCCCACTCGTTCAAACTATTTTTATTAATGTTAAATTCCTCAATATGATTATGGCGAATAAAATATAAGACCCCACTGTTTGGTATAAAACCGAAGTTTTTCATAATAGCCAAAGCGTAAGTCATTATCTGTGATTTATATTGTTCAATATTTATCTCTTTGTCAGTCTTGTAATCTACAATCGTAAATTTTCCATCTGGATATACTTCCAGCCGGTCGATGGTACCATGTAATTTGCCGTTTTTCAATTGGAGAATAAAGTCATATTCAGTCTTTATCTCCACAGTTTGGATTCTGTTAAAGAATCTACTTTTCACAAAATTATTGAGGTACATTTTAACTTCTTCTTTGAATTCCTCTAAGTTCTTCTCACCGACCAATTCTTTTGTTAGTCCGTAATTCCAAAGCAACTTCAACAGGTATGAATCCCACATTGAAATACGGGATGGAAAAATAGTTACATATTCTAACAATTGATGGACCAAGGTACCCTTTAACATCGGAGTTAATTTCATAAGAGAAAACTCCTCACCATCGCTGTTTGCAATAGATTTATCATCGGAAAGATCATCAACATTCTTTCCCTGTAACCAATCAATTGATTGATATAATGAAAGTCGATCGTAGTAAAAGTAGTACCTAGGACATTGTTGATAACGTTTTATTTCTGAAATAGAATACACGTTGTCTGGTGATGTTATTTGAATAGGACTAGTATAATCTATCATATTAGAGTTAGGTTGAAAAGAGTTTAAGCTAGAAAGAGGTTCTTTAACAAACAAGTTATCCTTCTTTCCAACAATAGATTCTTCCAATTCTTTATAGTAAATAATCTTTATTTTAGCGATGTCACCATGTAAATTTTTGTACTCCCAAATTCGATCTTCAATGGATATTCGCTGATACTGAAGAACTACGTCTAACCACTTACTCCATGTATCAGCTTGTAAAACATCTTTAACCTCAAATTTCCCCTTTGTATCTTCTATTTTACCTGAAAAAATCAATTTTTTCTCTGCTCTCGTAGCTGCAACATACAATAAACGTACAGCTTCTTCACGTTCTAATTTTTTCTCATTTTTAGCCACTAATAACCACCTGATTGGTCCTACCCATTCTTCATCAATATGAATCCTGCAGGTTAAACCCAATTTAGCATCAAATCTAATTAATGAATCATCATTTACAGGTCTTCTAGATAAGTCAGGGACAAAAACGTAGGGGAATTCCAAGCCCTTTGATTGATGTATGGTCATCAATTTTACCGTATTTCCTGATTCTGATTCAATTGCAGCCTCTTTTTCTTGTAGATCATCTGCTAGCATCTTCTTAATTCGCTCCATAAATTCAAAAATTGAATATGGATTATCTCCCGGGAAATTTTTAGCTAACCTTATTAATTTATCTATATTTGCAACAGCTTGTTTTCCATTTGGCAGCGCCAGAAGAATTGCTTGATAATTAGTTAGCTCGATGACTTCTTCTAATAACTCAAATACCTTGATTCTCCCTAACTTTTGCTTTATAGACGTTATCCACCAGATAAAATGTTGCAATTTTTCTTGTTCTGCTTCGTTTACTTCTGAAATAGTTTCTCCCCATCTACTAAAAGGTTTATTCCATACTTCCTTTGTCATAATCTGATAAAGGGTATCATCAGTAATAGCAACCAAAGGAGAGCGTAGGATTCCCGCCAAGGCAATATTATTCGAAGGATCAGTTAAATATTCTAAGATATTGATTAGATCGTATATCTCTTGTTTATGGAAAAACCCTCTACCTCCAACAACATAAAAAGGTATCCCCTTTTTAAATAGTGCCTGTTCGTAGACCTTTACATTGGACATTGATCTGAAGAGGATCGCTATTTCCTTTGCTTCTATCCCTTGCTGAAGAAGCGATTTTATTCTTGTTGCCAGATATTCAGCTTCTTTTTCACGGATATTTTCTTCATCATTACTATCAAGATAAATTGGGATAAATTCCACATTATCTTGTTCCTTTGAAACCTCTCCCATAGCAATAGCTTCCTTATAATAATTAGGAGAACTAGGGTCATTGGACATGATTTGACTGAAAAAAAAGTTTACAAATTCGATTATCTTAGGATCAGAGCGGAAATTATAGCGTAATGGTGCTATTCTTCCAGCATTTTTAACAATTTCTTGTTCCATCTCCTTAAATACATATACGTCTGCTCCTCGAAAACGATAGATGGATTGTTTTGGGTCACCTACTACAAACAACTTTCCTTGCCTAATCTTCCGATTTTCATCTTCTAACAATAAAGAAATTAATTTTTTTTGAATCTGATTGTTATCTTGAAACTCATCAATCATCAAAAAAGATGTTCTGCGATGAATTATTTTTCTCACTTCTTGATTATCAGATAATAGTCTTATTGTTTTAAGCTGCAGGTCATCAAAATCTAACCCATTCATCCGTTCCTTTTCTGTCTTGAATGATGAGTCTATTAAATTAAGTACCGAGTAGAAACTCAGCAAATATTCCCTTTCTAATTGGTGATAATCAATAGCTTTTAATTTTTCTCTGAATAAGTTAGCTTGATCATTAGCTTTTTTTCTCAGTTCCTTAACACTAGACCCAAGGTTACCTTTAGTCAATTCACACATTTCATCAATAACACTATTTAGAGCTGAACCCGTTTCCCTAGCTTGCAATATCTGTGATTTTAAATATGGCCACTTTTCTTGAAATACTTTGAATTTCTTCCCATTACTTTCGCCATAGTATAATTCATCTCCGGAAATTATTAATTCATCCCAATCAGTTAGTAATTGATATGGAGAAATATTAAAACTTTCTTCAGTTAATCTTTCAAGCTCTTTAATTTCTATCCCAGAGTTAGTAATTTGATTGTATAAATTTAATAACTGATTTACAGCACGTTTAAAACCAGCGACTTTAACCCATTGATATAAGGGAGAAATCCCCTTTAACTTCTCCGATTCTAAAATTTTCATCAGTTCTTTTTCTACTACTTCTGCTAAGATCCAGCTAGTTTCCGTACTATCTAGCACCTTAAATTCCGGATCAATATTAGCTTCAACAGGAAACTCTCTAAGAACTTTAGCACAAAAGGAATGAATAGTAGAAATTGTCGCTCTCTCTATTTTTTGAATGTTCTCTCGCCACATCATGGCTTTATCGAGTTGATTATTCTCTAATGCTTGATCTCTTCTTACTATCATCCCTTGTCTAACGCGTTCTTTCATTTCCCTTGCAGCCTTTTCGGTAAAAGTAATGGCCACAATTTCTTCAATAATGTTGGGATTTGAGTCAAAATATTTTTCAATAATTTTTAAGTATCTCTCTACCAATACTCTAGTTTTACCGGAACCAGCCCCTGCGGGAACGATACAGTTAATATTTAAGGTATCTACAGCGAATTGCTGTTCATCAGTTAATGGAAAAACCATTATTCCTCCTCCCTCATCCCTGATTTCACTCTAATTCTTTCCTCGTCTTTTCGACAGATTTTATTGTAAGAACAGTAACTTGGACATTCTACACTCGGCAAAACAGCAAAATTCCCTTTTTCCATCTCGATTATCAATTCCTCGAGTTTTGTTTTCATACTTTCTAGCCAAATATGCCATTCTTCCTCTTTTATTTTTGAGCCTACTCGATTACTAATTCCAACTTCACCTAAATACTGCTCCCTCCATATGCCACGATTTCGATTATCTGATAACTCGCCTTTACCATTTTTACTACCCTTAGTATAGTAGGCAGCACCAATCACCTGATCTAAATCGAAACCTAGTAAAGATTGAAGAACATATAGATAGATTAATAATTGCTGGTCATGTCCTTCCCGCACCTCTTTATTGCTTGGAGGGTTTCCAGATTTGTAATCATAAATTACAAATTGACCTTGGTCATTAACATCTACGCGATCGATTTTTCCCCTTATTTGAATCGAACGGGAATTTAAAGTTAATACCGCCTTTTCTTTCGTCGATTCTTTATCTACTTCCTCTCTCATTACCATCTCTTCATCATAGGATAATCCGAACGACAATTCCAGATATTTTGGATAAAAATAACTTGAACTCTTCCTTCTCCAAGTCATTTCGTGAATAATTATTTGTCTTATTGTTTGTTTAACTCTTTGCCAATCAAGGTCACTTAAAACTTCATTAATATAACGTCCTTCTTGATTGATAAAGGTCTGCCATTCTTCCTCAGCAATATCCATTACTAATCTAAGATAATCTTGTTCAAATTTGGGATCTATTACCTCCCCAGTATCTTCACGATATTTTGCAAAAAAACGTTGTAGTACTCGATGAATCAAATCACCTTTTTCAATCGATGTTAATGAATCCTGCGGCTCATCCCACTTCGTCAATCCCAAAATATTTTCAGCAAAATAGGCAAAACGACACTTATTAGCAACATTTAGTTGGGTAGTACTCCATACTTTCTCATTGATTAGTTGTTTGATCTGTTGTAGATTGGTATCCTCTTCTAAATAGCCATCATACCTAGATTTCAAGGATTTCCATCGATCAATTTCACTTTTAACACCAATATTTATTGTTCTTATTAAACTAGGATATTTTATTTGCAAAGTTTGAAGCTTAGATGTTGCTATTTCTACTTCTTCACTATCAGTTCCATAGTTTTGGAGATCATTGTATACCTTATTTATTAATTGTGTAGAATATACGCAACTATTCCAATCACGTGGTACAATATCTGATACTTCCAACGCCTTCACATCAATTGTTCCATTATTAAATAGTTCTAGCAACTCATCAATAAAAAATGAACGCAATAGTTCCTGCCCATCTTCAGTCCTAGCTGAATATACCAAATACAATTTCTTTTTTGCAGCAAGAACGCACTGATAAAAATGGTATTTTTGTAGATTTTCATAATCACTAGAATAATTTAAATGAAATCCATGCTTTCTCAAATTGTATCTTTCTTTATCAGGTAGTAACCAGTCATTTTTGATAGCCTTTGGAAACTCGCCATCAACTAATCCAAGTACAAACACTACTTGAAACTCTCTACCTCTGATCTGACTTGGTTGTAAAAGATAAACTCCCTTACGTTTACCTTGAGTAAAGTCATATTCTTTTTTTTCACTTGCCAAAACTAAAGAGTTAATCCAATTCCAAAAACTCATCTTTTCCGCTTTCACCAAAAATCGATCCATTAAAATCAATTCTCGTTTTAATTCCTGCCACACTTCATAAGCTTTGAGATCTCGAAAAGCTGACTCCTTTGTTGGATTAGCAATAAAATAAGATTTGATATTTTGGAAGACATCTAACTTTTGTTCCAACAAATCTAGTAATTCCACATAGCTTTGGTTATTTCCCTCAGATGGAATCAATTCCTTCAACTGAAACAACTGCTTCATTACCCTATCATAAGGTTTTAACGCTTCTTTTTTTTCTTCATTTTTGTTGATATATCTTAAAAATCTCTCATTCCACACATCTAGTGAAAGTGGAAAGGATAATTCCCGTAGAAGCATCATTAAACGTGAGGGATCGATTTTTCTATTAAAGTTGAAGTAGGGACTGAATATAATGTTCATCCAATCTTTCTTTATACCTTGTAATGCTTTTACTAAACTAATCATTGATTGAACGAAAGGATTTTGGATTAAAGGTTCTTTTTTAACTAAACGAATCGGTATTCCTGATTTTGACATTATTTGATTAATAGTCAATTGATACTTTTCTAATTGGGGCGCGATAATGGCCATCTTTTCTAGCGAAATCCCATCATTTATCACTAAAGATTTTATTTCGGCAGCAATATTTTCTATCTCTTGTTTCACACCTGATAAAGATAGAACCTTTATCGAATCCTGTCCATCAATCTTCTTTGGAAAGGTTGAAAAAAGATTCATTTTTAAATGTGATAAGGAATTTTTTATAGGAAAAAGATCATTTTCATTGGAAGGTTTTTCTTCAATATCAAAACCTAACTTGGATAAAAAATCGATCGTATTATATGTCCACTGATACAAATTTTTTCTTCGTTCATCAGTTGCTAGATGAATAATTACATCATAGCTATAATCCCCTAAACGGCTTAGGACTTCCATCTGTAGCGGTGAAAAATCATAAAATTGATCGGTAATGATACCTAAATATTCTTTAGCTATGAAAGCATCGCTATCTTTGGCTAAAAAAGAATGATAGGGTTCTTCATGATCTATGAAGGAGTATTTTTGTAATAGTTCTTGATAGGCTTGATAAATATGAGCTAATTCTTGGTACTTAGCCGAATTTTCTTGCCAAAGTGTCATTAACTGTTCTGAAGACACTCCTGAACGTTTCATCTCCCCAATCCAGATTTCCACCTTATGAAGCCAGCCAGTTTTCTCTCTAGAATCCGCATAATAATTTAACCCTATCCCATTGTGGACTTTTTCTACAGCCCTTTTTACGAGCAGCTCTTGTTCAGACGGTGTAAGTAGCTTTTTATTCTCGTTAGACACCAACCTTCTCATCATTTGGTCAAAGGTCATGATTTCAATACGTTTCATCAATGAGTTATGTTTAGATATAATAATCTCTTTTACCTTAGGAATTAAAGAAAAACTGGGAACAAGATATATCCATTTTTTGACATCGAAATCCCCTTCTAAAGACTCAACATTTAAGCTAATGGAATTAAGACCCGTTCCCAGTGGGATATAAATATCATGTAAAATCATTTTTTTCATAACAACATTTCTCCTCTAACCCCTAATCGTTTACTTCTTGAATAATCAATAAAACCAAACAATCAAGATAATACTTTTCCGGTAATTATACCATTATTATTAGGTATATAACATATGAAATAATGTCAAAAACCAGATAATCAACCAAGTGATTATTCGAAAAACCTTCCTTGCCACCTTATCTTCAATACCGTGATGATCACCACTCATTAGATAAGCTACAAATAATACCAGTAACAAAATACCGGAGATTATTTTTGAATTTAATTGTTCTGATAAATACCAATAGTAAGTGCCATGTATCAATCCTAATATCAATAAAATTGCTACAAACATCTTTTTACTACTAGTTTTGTTATTTTTAATAAATGGTCGGTCGATAATCAAATAAATAAGTAACAGAATAAACAATATAAATCCCATCGTATCTGTTTCTCCTTTTAATACAATATATTTAAAAAAACTACAAAAACTGCTATTAATGATAATATACCGATAATTTTCAACAAAAATACCCAAAAACAGCTCTTTATGAGTGTTTATTTTTGACGAAAGTGATGATAGAATATTATTGCAAAAATTTGAAAGGGGCTTATTAAATGGCTGTAAAGAGCGAGTCCTATCCAGCATATTTAAATGAATTTAGGACATTGAAATTAAAAGGCGTCATTCGTGATGTTCATAAATTAACAACTGATGAGTTGATTATCATCAAAAAAGAAATCGAAAAACTATTGACTTATGGGGATCAGAATAGATGAATGAAATAAATCCATTAAAGGCTCTAATTCAAATATATAAAGCATTAGATGAGTCCAAAATCCTCTTAGAGGATATTATCGACCAGATTGGTTCAGGATATGGAAAGAGACTTGAAGCTCTACCTGAGGATATTCAGGTTTTGGTGGAGAAAACACTTGAATTAACTCCCAAACAACGAAAGGCTCTGATGAGGTTTATCGAATCAATAAAATCTGATTAAAAAAAAATTGGCGACCATTGGTCGCCTTTCTTTAAGCACTCAATTTATGAACAAAAAGTTGAGAAATTAGATTAAGAGCCTCTTCTTTGTTGTTTACATCTTTTCCAATTCGATAACTAGCTTTCTTAACAAGGGAGCCTGAATCTTCGTAAACCGAAATTTCTTCGTATGTCTCATGTTCTACAGATCCAACTACCTCAAACTTCTCATTCAACTTATGTTTTACTTGACATACCTTCTCATAAATTACGTGAATATTCTCTGCTAAACCATCCAAACTAAACTCATGAAAATCTTGGATCTCTTTAACCAACATTTCACAACACTCCCTTAATAATCATCCCAAGGTTATTATATTACAATAGTAACCAAAAATATTGTGATAAATTTTACAAACTTATGAACTTCTCCCGGAGTATTCTATTAGAAAATAAACAAAAAATCAATACAAAGAAGCTTTTTCTAAATGTATTGTATTTTCAGATTATTTTTATTATTCTTGATTCAACGAGTGTTTATTGTGAATATATTCACATTTCTTTATTTCTAGCCCTTTCTCGTAATTCCATACTTAAATTCTTAGGAATATATAGGAAATCGCCTTTTTTTAATAAATGTGCCAATAAGATTTTATTGTTTTGATATTTTTTATTTATTAAAGAATTTAGCACCCAATCCCCCATCTTTATTAAATCTTCTGTCTTGTACAAACAAGGTCTTGGTGGGTAAGACCTTAAGCTTCTCATAAATTTAAAAGATGGAAAAATTTTGAATGATCTGAGACTGCCATAGGTACATATAATCTTTTTTCCTTTCCTTAATTCTGCTTCAGTTTTAAACATCAATACCTCTAAGGCCTCAGGATTCAACAATTCCTTTGGTGAAAGGACCATAAGATATTTACCTTTAGCAACGTTTAATACTTGTTCCATAATCTCCTTTTTACTTTTGACAGAAGATAAATTAAATACTCGATGTTTTAATTGATATTTATTTAAGTATGATTTTATAATTGCCATCGAAGCATCAGAAGAATGGTCATCAATAAATATTAGTTCAAAGTTTGAATAATTCTGATGAACCAGACTCTGCATAAAATATGAGAGATATTTGGCATGGTTTTGGAAGTAAATCACAATCGAGATTAATGGTAGATTGCTATTTTTATAATTCCCTTCTTTTATTGCCACCTTCCCTTTCTTATTAACGTATACTAGATAAGGCTCCTTCCATTCTTTTAAAGCTTTAGCTAGTAAATATTTGTAAATAGGTTTCCATGCATACCGATTTAAATGGGTAATGTTGTTTCCATGCTTTCTAACGTAGATCGTCTGTTTGTTTAAATAAGAGATTCGATATTTTCCAAGCAACTTTAAAATTGTAGCAATATCCTCATATAATCTGCCATCAGATGGATAATTAGTCACCCAACCTCCAACATCTAATAATGCCTGCTTACGATAAAAACGAGGAATTGGAACAAAAAAATTCTTGACCCAGTGGATACGATCAACAAATGGTTTTCCTTTGATTAAGTGATAGCTTGTTCCATCTTTAGTTCTCTTAACAACTTTATAATCGGAATATATTACTCCGATACTTGGATCTACTTTGTTGAGGTGTTCAACAAAATTTGAAAGTGCCCTTGGATGCAACCAATCATCACTGTCCAATTCCAAAATATAACTCCCTTTTGCTATCCTCAGTCCAAAATTGAGAATTTTTCCTTTACCCTTATTTAGATTAAATCCCTTGTAAATTATCCTCTTATCATTGTTAATCAAGGAGCGAATATTATCATCAATTGAATCAATTGAACCATCATTTAATATTATCAATTCCCAATTTGGATATGTTTGTCCTCTAACACTTTCAATCGCCTTTTTCAAATATTTTTTATGATTATAAAAAGGTAGAAGGATAGTCACAAAGGGAGCATGATTTCTATTAAGCATTAGAATACCTCTTTCTTACAAATAAGATTTTTATATTTACATTTACCCGTAGATAATTCCCAAAATAAAAACGGTAACAGCCATAAATATGAAATTCAAAGGTAATCCCACTTTAATATAATCACTAAATTTATAGCCGCCTGGTCGATAAACTAATAGATTTGTCTGGTAACCAATTGGAGTAGAAAAACTTGCCGATGCTGCAATGGTAAGAGTCATCATCAAAGGGGTAGGTTCGATGTTTAATTGATGTGCAATTTCTAAAACGACCGGAAACATAATCATAGCCGCACCGTTATTGTTAATCACTTCTGTAATCAAATTGGTCATGATATAAACAAAGAGTATAATACCGATTAAGCCAAATTGAGTAACCCATTGTAAAATTTTATAAACTAGATAAAATCCCGCTCCAGTTTTATTAAGAGCTACTCCAACCCCAAAGGAAGAGGCTATTAAGATTAATACATTAAAGTCGATAATATTCTTTATTTCTTTAGGACTGATTATTTTAGTTAATATTAAGATTATAACTGCTATTAATGCAGATTGAAACGTCGTAAAGATTCTAAAAGCCACCAAGAAAACCATCAAAATAAATGTTGTGATAACAATCACTGTTTTAAAATTTGTCATCCTTGGTCTTACAAAAGAAGAAATACTACTAATATCTTCTTGGTATTTGGTTTGAACTTGGCTTGGTAAAAGATCATATCCGAAGAAGAATAAATAAAATATTCCCAATATTGATGCTGGTACTCCTATTATCGACAATTGGAACATTGAAAAACCGTCCAATTGATTTTCTAACATCATTCCATGAACTACAAGATTTGTGGATGATCCAATTAAAGTTAACATTCCTCCAAAGATGGAAGCATAAGATAATGGCAAAAGGAACTTAGAAGGAGAAATTTCTTTATTATTGCACCATTTTTTTACCACTGGAATAAACATCATAGTAATTGGAGTATTATTTAAAAAGGCGGAAAACAACGATACAGGCAATATTAATCTTAAAAAAGAAATTTTTGGATTTTTGCTATTGTTTAAAAGAATCTCTATCAAATGATAAAATACCCCCACCTTTTTTATTGCATTTGTTACGATAAACAGTAATGCTATCGTTATTACACTTTGATTAGAAAAACCCCTTAATGCTTCTTCAGGTGCTATTATCCCCGTAAGAAGAAAAAGAGATAGTGTCAAGAAGATTATTATACTGGGTTTAGCAACATTTATGATCAACATTATCAACATTATAAAAGTTGCCACTAACACAAAGCCAATCTCGAATGTCATCTTTTCATTCCTTGAATTAGAATTTGTGCTACCTCTTTGCGCATAAATTCTACTGGGGGAATCTTTCCATCCTTAAGCATTTTTCTTACTTTGGTTCCTGAAAGGAAGATGTGATGTTTTTCATCATGGGGACAAGTTTTAAAAGATGCCATACTATCACATTTTCTACAGTAAAAACTATTTTCAAAAAATAAAGGAGTAATTCCTAGTTCTTCTTGAGAAAATCGTTCAAAAATTCTTTGTGCATCATAAGTTCCATAAAAATTGCCTACCCCAGCATGATCCCTTCCTACGATAAAATGAGTACAACCATAATTTTTGCGTACAATCGCATGGAATATAGCTTCCCTAGGGCCTGCATACCTCATTGCTGCAGGAAAAACAACTAATCTAACACGATTATTTGGAAAATAGTTTTTTATCAGAACTTGATAGCTTTTCATCCGTACATCAGCAGGAATATCATCTGCCTTCGTCTCCCCAACTAAAGGATTAAGCAGTAAACCATCAACAATCTCCAAGGCAGATTTTTGGATATACTCGTGGGCTCGATGAATAGGATTTCTAGTTTGAAAACCTACAATCGTCTTCCAACCTAATTCAGTGAACATCATTCTTGTTTCAGATGGGGTTTTGTAAAACGATTTAAAGTCATGGTGAGATAACGGATTCAATTGATATATTGGACCAGCAAAATATATTTCGCCCTTCGCATATATTTTTTGTACTCCTGGATGGGCTGTATCAGTAGTACCATACACATAATTAGCTTCCATTTTTTTATCATAGTTATACTTTTCTTCCAACTTTAATATACCATAAATAGTTCCATCAAGCCCTGTTAGAGCAATTTCTTCACCTACTTGATACTTTTGCGCTTCTTTTAATTTTACAGGTAAAGTTATTGGTATACTCCAAATAGTACCGTCAGCTAACCTCATTTTAGTTAAAACACTTTCATAATCAGCTTTGTTCATAAACCCTTTCAAAGGACTATAGGCACCATTGGCGATCAATTCTAAATCAGATAAACTCCAATCAGATAATACAATTGATGGTAATAGTTTTGCCTTTTTTAAATAGTTATAACGTTCCACTTTTTTTATTTGACGATCAATTAATATACCTCCATGTGGAGGGATCATGCTTTTCACCCCTTTCAAGCAAACTTTATACTTCAAATAGACCATTATCTACTAAATAGTCTATCAACCTAGTGACCATATTCTTAATAGACTCCTTATCTGTTTCTAGAATTAGATCAGGATATTCTGGTGGTTCGTATGGCGAAGAAATACCAGTAAAATCTTTAATTAATCCAGCCCGTGCCTTTTTATATAACCCTTTAGGGTCACGCCGCTCACATTCATGAAGGGAACATTTGACATACACTTCAATAAATTCATCAGTTTTAAATATTTTTCTCGCTTCATCACGATCTTTTTTAAATGGTGAAATAGCTGAGACTAAGACGACAATTCCGGCATCTACGAATAATTTACCCACTTCAGACAATCGTCTAATATTTTCTTTTCTATCTTCCTTGCTAAACTTAAGATCTTTATTAAGACCTAACCTCATGTTATCCCCATCTAGAATATAGGTGTTTACACCTCTAGCAAATAATTCTCTTTCTAGATGAACGGCCAATGTAGACTTACCTGATCCTGATAATCCGGTAAACCATACAATTTTACTTTTATGTCCATTTTTTCTCTGACGATCCTCTTTAGATATTAAGCCATAATGTTTCGTTATATTTTTGTTCATTTGAACACCTCAATAAAAAGTAAATTTTATTTTACTTATTTATATGATTACTACGGAATATTGGCACGGCTACTAATATTGAACCTGATACCCCAGTTTCTTCATAACTTGTTGGCATTTTTTTATGATAAATCTTTTCTCATCTTCAGTGATAGGTTTTTTGGTACTCCTCAACTTATGTTTTAATACCTCCTCGATATCTTTAACCGAAACCTTGGTTATTTTAGAAATCAATTCTAAAGTTACCTTGCTTTTATTAACAATATCCTCATAACGTAACAAAAAGGCATTGGGATCCTTCTTATCTAAATCAATGTAATAAGAGACATTCTTTTTCCACTTTTCTGTAAAGTCTTCAATCGTTGGATACCACTTACGATTAACGCTAGCGTAAGTATCTACAGGGTTTCTAACTAAGAGAAAAATCTTTGCTTCTGGATAGCATTTTCTAAATAGTGTCAATTCCCGTTCTCCATATCTAACTTCTTTAAATCCAACAAAATCGTGACTATCCTTATACTGATTATATAGATTATTAAAAAAGCTTTTTACCGATTGAATTATTGCTTTTTCAACATACGGAATATCCGGTGTCATACTTGCAATCCATTGATTTACGTCCTCACCATTATCAAAATAGGCATCCCTTTCTTTTTTACTATGAATAGAAAAATGTAGCAGATTTATATAAATGTTGGCAAAATCAGTTAAAGCACCACCATGTTCGCCCCAGATCAATGTTTCTTTCCTAGTATTACAAATTCTTTGTAACAAAGTTGAACCCATCCTATGTGTTGCAGAGGAAATGATAAGTTTTATCATTGATATCACCTCTTTACCATCCAATTTACCATTCACATTAGTATATTAATTAGGACAAAATTTCGTCTTAGGTATTCACCAATTTTGCTATGCATGTACTATTGACCACTTAAATCGATAAAAACGACCATACCAATGTAAGTTTTTGAAGAATAGAATATATAAAAACTTTGTTATGGACAAAACAAGGAGTGAGAAGATGGCAGTAATTATATACCCTCCCACATTAGATTGGAATTGGATGTTTCAACGCCCTCAGCAATTGATGAAACAATTTGCACTCGATGGACACGAAGTATATTTTTGTAACAAAACACAGTCATCCAAACTATTTTCTCAAGCTCTACCAAATCTATTTGTAGTACACAATAACAAGAGGTTTATCCAAGAAATTATCCCTAAGTTTAAAAAACAGAGAAAAAAAATCATACTTTGGTTTTCATGGCCTTTACAATCTCTCTATGTCCACCGGTATTCTCCCGACTTTGTTATTTTTGATTTTATAGATAATTTCCCTGAATGGTCTAAATATGTTAAAAATTCCGTACAAAAAGCTGATATAGTTATAACATCAGCCAAAAACCTTCAAAATTACATAGAAAAAAACTTTCCCAAAAAGAAAAGTTATCTGATCTCTAACGGCTGTGATATAAAACATTTTCAAAGATATAAAGACTCCCCACCAGAAAAACCTAGGGAATACCTACAGCATAATGGACCTATCATTGGATATGTAGGGGCTTGGGCACCATGGGTTGATACTAATCTAATAAAACAAGTAGCACAAGCATTCCCAAATGCATTAATCACCATTATTGGGACTGAATTCGGTAGAAAATTTAATACTTCTAGTAAAAATATCGTTTTTCTTGGGCATAAACCATACCAACAAATCCCCAGATATCTTTATTATTGTGACGTATGTTTGATTCCCTTTAAGATCAACCAAATCACTTCAGCAACAAACCCAATTAAGATGTATGAATACCTTGCGGCAGGAAAACCAGTTGTGTCCACTAATATTCCTGAAGCAAGAAACGTTCCTAATGTATTTGTCGGTAAAGACAACAATTCGTTTATCAAAAACATTAGCCTAATATTAAATAATAAGATTCCCATAGATTATAATAGGTCCAACAATTGGATTAAGCTTCATTCATGGCAAATGAGGTATTATCAAATTAAAAGAATACTTTCTAGTCATCGTAAAAATCTAATATGAAAACTGCATTAAAAAATCTCCCAACTAACTACGGGAGATTTTTGTCTTTATACCTAACTGGGGATAATATTTTTGGGGAGAATGTGTAAACTTTTTTAGCCAAGTACTATTAATTGTTAAATCAATCTTACTATTAATTTCTTTTGCTATCATCTCATCAGCAATAATAAAATCAGGAATAGAATATTTTTCAGTGTTCCAATCTAACCATTGAATCCTTCCAAAACTTAGATTTTTACTTAGCTCAAAATTTTTCACATAAATATATATTAGATCACCTCGACTTAATAGTGTGTTTATCAACTTACCTAACCCTAATATATTAGGTGGTAATTTCTCAAGATATACTTCCACCAAGCGTCCTTTTTGTTTTTTGGAAAATCCACCTTTTAGATGGTGGTCGATTAACTTTTCCCACTTCTTTATCCAGTTTTCTTTAGAAAATGCCTTGGCAACTTCAACACTACGCTTTTTAAAGTCAATTAATTTTTCTTTGTTTTCTAATAAATCAATAATCCCTTCCTTCAAGGCCTGAGGTTTGGGATCAATTAACAATCCATTATATTGATCGATTATTAAATCTGTTAGACCTCCAACCCTTGTAGCAATTACAGCATTACCACAAGCCATTGCTTCTAGACAAGATAAACTAGTTCCTTCACTATTTATCGTTGGTATTAGAGCAATATCGGAATTCTGATATGCCATCGCCATTTTTTTAGGTGGCAATGTATACCATTTTATTCTGTCACCCCATTTTTCTCGCTTCTTAAGTAAATGCTTAGTATCAGAATTTAAGCCTTTTCCTACAAAATGAAATTCTACATTTGAATAGTTTACCAAAATGTCATCTAATATCTCAAGGACTAAATAAAAACCGCGAGGTTTATAGAGTCTACGGGGATAGATTATAACTATCTTTTCACTTTTTTTATCGTAATTTTTTCTTGGAGTGAATTGTTTCAAATCAACGTAATTTGGAATAACTTTTATATTACGGCTTATTTCATAATTTATCGTTTGAAACCAATTGGCAGTGTTAGTATCGACAGAAACCAATTGATCACACAACTTTGCACTTTCGATAAATCTTAGATTTGTTTCCCAAAATTTATTACCTGAACTAAAATAATTTATGGGATTATCCCATGCTACACCATGACTAATGCCAATATTAGGATGAGCTACCTGTGGATAGGCCTCAAAGTAAGCAGAATAGATGTTAAGAAGCGTTCTTCCTTCAATTTGTTCGTAAAAACTTCGATTAAATCCGATTTGTTGGGGATTATCGATAAATAATGAAATCACATCAATATCTTTATATCTACGAACCCAAGGAAAATTCCCCTTTTGATAAACGTTTAAGATAAGATTTTTTTTGGAAAAAAGTTCAGCTAAATCTACTAAGTATCTTTCAGCTCCACCAGAATAGAAATCCTCACCATTGAAATCAAAAAAAGTAGAAGTCATTACAGCAATTTCGTCAGCTGGATTAATGTTAGCATATATTTTCCACCATAAATAATTATTATTTATTCTCTTTTCAAAAATTCCTACGATTTCAGATTTTTCTTGAGGCAGGAAGATTGCATTTTCCCCAAGTCTCACATATTTTTTGAATTGCTGATTGGCATAACTAACTATATCAGCATATTTTAAAATTTTTAGATTTTCTTTTAATAACAAATACTTTCTATTAAAGACATCATACCAAACTAACTTATTAGGTAATAAATCAGCAAATATCATTTGGGTAGAATGGGAAACCATGGTAATCACATATTTACTTCTTATGAATGGCAATAAATACAAATCATTATTAATAATGAATAAATTTTTCTCCAATTCTTTTATTAGATCACGTCCACTAGAGATTTCACAATAAAAACATAGGTATTTTTTACTAGCGAACTGCCTTAGAATATTTAACTGACGTTCATGTGGACCAGACTTTCTATCAGCAGGGTAAATAACGATCGCTTTGTAATTCTTATTTTTTACCAATTCAACAATTTTCCTAGTTTCCACTGGAAAAGGCTCCAATAAAATTCGCTGATAATTTTCTTTGATATTTTGAATATTCATTTTTCGCAAGTCACCTAGTACTTTTCTATTAGATTTTCGTTTCATAGCACACTCCTTTCAGTTATGATGACTAATAAATTAATTCCCAACTAAGAGGTGTACCTTTTTCCACATCTTTTTTAACTTTTTTACCTAGGATAACCTCATAAAACTTTGGTTCTAAACCATAACCAGGTCTTATAGAACGTACATTTTCCTTCGTTAAAACTTCTCCAGCTTTCATATTTTGTGTAATATATAGGGAGCGTCTGTATTTCATTGAATCCCTTTCTTTTTCTGTCACTCCATAACTAACTTTTCCAAGAGCCTGCCAAGCACGCTTACTTTCAATGACTAGAGCCTTCATTTCTTTAGGTTCAATTGAGAAAGCCGAATCAACTCCCCCATCTTCACGTGAAAGAGTAAAATGTTTTTCAATAATTGTAGCTCCCAAAGCTACACTGGCTATTGCTACCCCTATTCCTAATGTATGGTCTGAAAGACCGATTTGACAATCAAATAGTTTTTTCATATGGGGAATGGTGAGAATATTAGTGTTCCCTGGAGAGGCTGGGTAAGTGCTAGTTGTTTTTAATAAGATGATATTGTCGTTACCTAACTCTCTAACTGTTCGTACCGTTTCATCCAATTCTGCAATACTAGCCATACCGGTTGAGATGATTAAAGGTTTTCCTGTAATTGCAACTTTCTTAATCAAAGAAATATCGGCATTCTCAAAGGAGGCGATTTTATAGGCTGGAACATCTAATGATTCTAAAAAATCTACAGCAGTTTCATCAAAGGGAGTACTAAAACATATTAACCCCAAATCTTTACATCGATCAAATATTGGTTTATGCCATTCCCAAGGCGTATAAGCCTCTTTGTATAGCTGATAAAGGCTTTTCCCTTTCCATAAACTATTACTATCTACTATCAAGAAGTCTAAATCATCAACATCTAGCGTCATAGTATCTGCAGTATAGGTTTGGAGTTTAACGGCATCAACTCCCGCTCTTGCTGCCTCCTCTATAATTGCTAGAGCTCTATCCAATGATTGGTTATGATTGCCGGACATTTCAGCAACGATAAACGGTGGAGATTGAGGTCCGATTTTCTTTCCCGCTAAAGTAATATTATTGATACTCATATTCATATCTCCTCAAATTTGTTTTTAGAAGTTGTCTTAAAAGTTTTTTATGTTTCATACTTTTCAATTATTTTTTTAAGTCTAGTTTTATTTTGCTTCCAATCCTCTTTGAAAATAGCAAAAGATACAACATCCTCGTATTTATTATTTTTTAAGATATGTTTTAAGAATCTTCCTTCTTCTAGGAAGCCTAACTTCTTATGAAAATTAATACTAGCCTTATTAAAGGCTAAAGCTTCACCGGATATTTTACGGATACCCAATTCTTCAAATGCAAATCTTAATCCGAAATATCCCATAATTAAACCACTTCCTCGTGGTAAATCTTCTTTTCCTATGTAAAATCCCCACATACACTTGTTGTTTCTTCTATCTATATTATAAAAATGAACAACTCCTACTGGAGTTCCTTGAATTTCAAATATATTGAATGATGAGCTTTGATCTTGTTTTATTTTTTCAAACCATTTCCGATGTTCATTCATTGAAATTATAGAATCAGTATACATATTGGATCGAATTCGTTCAGAATTACGCCATTCTAAAACAACGTTCAGATCCGATTCCTCTATCGTTCTTAAATTATATTTTTTTTCCAATAACATCTATCGTTCCCCCAAGATGTATTGTATTAACAAACTGTCATTACTAATTGAACGACTATCAATCAAATCTATAGCCTTTTTCCCCATTTCTTTTAAAATATGCGGACTATTTATTGCTTTTTTTAACACATTTGTAATCATCTCAATAGTTACATTAAATGAATAACCTAAATTCCATATCGCCCCCTTTTCTGCCACCGCTACTGTCATTTCACTTTGATTCTCTGCTACAATTAATGTAATAGTTGGTAAACCAACATAACAACGTTCCCATGTTGATGATCCTCCTGCACCAATAGCTAAATCAGCATTGGCCATTAATTCTGCCATATTTTCAACCTGACAATAATAATTTACATTTGGAATGGTAGAACAAAGTTTTTTTATCCTCTTCTTATTTGGATTAGCTTCACCTACTACCACGTCTACTTTAATATTGGGTTTGTTTAAAGAACTTACTGCCTTTATTGCCTTTTCTGTTTCATTTGTTGGATCAGTTCCTCCAAAGAAAATCAAAATGCGTTCAACATTACCATCTCGCTCTTCTAGACTCTTCCGAACTGTTTTAAACTCTGAACGTAACAGGGCATATTTAGGACCTAGTAACTTTATACATTTATGCGGAACAAGCTTATCATAGCGTTTTTCCATGTTTTTATATAAATTCTGATCCAATAATAAATCACAATCATGTTGCCGATTTGCTAAATCGTCGATTACCATAATTTTTTTAACATAGCGTCTTATTTGAGATTCCCAGTGAATGTCTAAGGCATAGTGGTCAACAATTAACCAATCTATATCTCTCTTTTCTTCTTTTAAAACGTTTATTGTTTGTTTTGCATCAATTTCCCATGTTGTTCCTGATTTATCTTTTGATGATTGAAATGGCAAACGAAAAACTTTAAAACCTTTACTTTTTATTAAATCTATAAGATTCCCCTCCAACTCCCGACAGATGAAAGTTACTTCTGCACCTTCAATTTTAAGTTCTTCTGCCAAAGTTAAACATCGCATTACATGACCTGTCCCAATTTTTAGGGAAGCATCTACTCTAAAATATATATTCATCCCTTCCACTCATTTCACAAGAAGATTAGTCTAAATCTTTCTGCTTTACTCCCATATTGATTTGCGCCAATTCAGGAATCTTATCTAGTAATTTGATAACATCAAATAGAGTAAAGTTTTGGTCTAGGGGATAAAGATGCTCAATTATTCTTTTAATTAGTTGAAAATCTTCTGGTGTGTCTACGGTTAAACGATATTGACTTAAATCTTCTTTGCTAGCTACATTTCCTAAACCGAAAAGTTCAGGATGTTTATAAATAAATGGGGTTACGTGTTCTCTTTCAAATGGTTTTGTTGCTTGAAAATGAGCTTTTTCTAGGGATTCAAAGGAAAAAACCTCTGTATCCATCCCCCTCGGATAACTTCTTTTTAATATATTGGAAACATAATCGTAGACATTTTGATGGAGTAGATAATATTCGATAACTCTATCGATAATCTGTGGGTCGATTATAGGACAATCTGAAGTTAAACGAACTATTATGTCAGCTTGAAATTTCTTTGCCGCACCATAATATCTAGCCAGTACATCTGCTTCAAGCCCACGGAAATAGATAATACCTAGTCGTTTACTTAAAGCAATTATCGGAAGGTCCACTTCTTTAACTGTTGTTGCAATGACTATTTCATCTAGTAATTTTGATCTTTTTATTCTCTCAATTTGATATTCCAGTAATGGCTTATTTAAAACTGATTTCAAAACCTTTCCTGGCAGCCTAGTAGAATTCATCCGTGCCTGAATGATCGCAACGATTTTCACCTGGAAACACCCACTTTGAGCAATTTTATTAATTTACTTTAAATAGTAGCCGATCACTTTTTTTACTGCCCTAATAACATCATTAACATCTTCTTCAGACATTTTTGGAAATAACGGGAGAGTTATCATTTCTTCATATAATTTTTCTGCTTTTGGGCATAGGCCCCGTTTATAACCAAGACCTTGATAAAATGGGTGAAAATACACAGGGAGATAATGTACATTAACTCCAATATTTTCAGCCTTAAGTGCTGCAAATACTTCCTTTCTACTAACCCATAATCTATCCAATTTAAGGCGGATTACATATAAATGCCAGCTAGATGTTACATTTTTTGCTTGATATGGGATTTGAATCCCTTCTATATTTATAAAAGCTTCATTGTACATTTTCACGTATTTTTGACGCAATTTAAGAAATTTGTCTAGTTTAGCTAGTTGACTAATACCTAAAGCGGCCTGGATATCGGTGATCCGATAGTTATATCCTAGGTGTTGCATTTCGTAGTACCATGGTCCATCGTAATTGATAAGCTGAGAAGGGCTTTTAGTGATGCCATGACTTCGAAATTGAAGCAATTTCTGATAATACTTCTCGTTATTTGTAGTGATTATTCCTCCTTCACCAGTTGTAATATGTTTTACTGGATGAAAGCTAAACATAGTCATATCACTTATTGAACCGATGTGTTTACCTCTATAAATAGCACCCAAAGCATGAGCAGCATCTTCAATTACGATTAGATTATATTTTTTAGCTATTTCTTTAATCTTTTCTAAATCTACGGGTTGACCGGTGAAATCCACTGGAATAATTGCCTTTGTCTTATAAGTAATAAGTTCTTCTATCTTTGTGGGATCAATGTTGTATGTAATGTGATCTATATCTGCGAATACTACTGTTCCACCTTGAAATAGGACACAATTAGCACTGGATACAAAAGTAATGGGCGATGTTATTACCTCATCACCTTCTTTAATTCCAGCGGCAAAAATCGCCCCATGAAGCGCTGCAGTTCCATTAGCAAAGGCAACTGCATATTTTGAACCTACATAATCTGCTATTTTTGTTTCAAACCTTTGAATCATTGGACCTGTAGTGAGATAATCACTTTTCAATACTTCAATAACTTGTTTTATGTCCTTGTCATCAATCCATTGCTTGGCATAGGGCAAATAACTGCTTCTAATTGGTTTTCCGCCATCAATTGCCAATTTCATGATTAAATACCTCTCCTAAGCATTTTTAAGCATTTTTTTTATCCATATTTCAGTCCGCTTAATGCCTTCTTCAAGGGAAATTTGCGGCTCCCACCCTAATAACTCTTTAGCCTTACTATAATTACATAATAATTTTTGAATCTCACTTTGTGGGTGAATGTGCTTGACATGTTTTATCCGTGAATCATCTTTAACGATTAATCTTGCTAGATCATTAATTGAGATATCCCTTCCTAATCCAGCATTGATAATTTCCCCATTGGCTTTGTCGGAATATCCTGCTTGAATGACGAATCTAGCCGCATCCTCTACATAAAGCAGATCTCGCGTCTGCTTTCCATCACCATAAATATTTAGCATTTTACCTTCTAATTTATTTTTGATAAAAATTGCTACAACCCCACCTTCACCACCTGTTTTTTGAAATGGACCATAGGTGTTGAAGGGTCTGATAACCACTGTCGGCAAATCATAAGCATAGTAATATGAAAGCACCATATTTTCCGCAGCTATTTTTGAACCTGCATATGGTGAAGCTGGTTTTATGGGGTGGGTTTCTCTAATTCCTTCTTCATCTGTGGCACGATCATAAACCATACATGTACTCATAAAAACTAATTTTGTTCGATGAATTCTACATTGTTCCAAAAGATTAAAGGTTCCTAAGGTATCATTTTCGAAAGTAGTTTTGGGATCATCAATACTATCTTGGACGTTAATACTTGCCGCTAAATGGTAGACAATATCAAATTCATTGACAAATAAGTCCTGTAGAACTTGATTGTCTTTGATATCACCTACAATAAAACCTTTAAACCCACCATTGCCTAAGAATTCTAATAGATTTTCCTTTCGTCCATTGGATAAATCATCTAAAACCCAAACTTGTTGACCATCATCTAGCAGTTGTTTCACTACCCATCTTCCGATAAATCCTGCTCCTCCAGTCACTAATACTTTCATCCTATCCTCCCAATTTTAAGAATAAATATTAAATTATATCTTGTGATAAAATCAGCTCCCGTACTTCTTCAAGCGCTAAAGGTTGCTGATTATGTGAACTATAACTTCCTATTAGAGATTTATTCCTATTTTGATTACAATTTCTATTTAAAAGTCCGTTAAATACGATAAACATCTCCGGTAGTTCCAATGAATAGCGTGATTCCTCAATTGTCATCAGTTCTTCAAACATCTTTTCTCCAGGTCTAAGTCCGATTTCTTCGATAGAGAGCTGCTCCATATTAATTTTGTATTTTTTACTAACTTCTTCTAGAACAACAGTTACTAGATCTTTGAGACGAATAACTGGCATTTTAAAAATAAAGATTTCTTTCCCTTGTGATTCTTTTAAAGCCTTAATCGTCAAAGTAACCGCTTCGTCCACCGTCATCATAAATCTAGTCATATTAAGATCAGTAACTGTTATCTTTTTATCTTCTAATATTTGCTTTTTGAATAAAGGAATGACTGACCCCCTAGACCCGATCACGTTACCAAAACGGACAGCTGTAAAAATCGTTTCGTGGGGACCTTTATTATATTGGGCTGCCAAAATTAATCGTTCTGCAGTTAGCTTAGTTGCTCCATAAGTATTAGTAGGTGATATCGCTTTATCAGTACTGGTAAAAACCACCCTTTTTGCACCAACTACCAATGAAGCACGAATCACATTGTTGGTGCCAATAATATTTGTTTGTACAGCTTCAAAAGGATTATATTCACATGATGGTACGTGCTTCATAGCAGCCAAATGGAAAACGTAGTCAATATCTTGCATCGCCCTTATGATTCGATCATAGTCCCTGATATCACCAATTAAATAGCGGATATTGGAATAAGTCCCAATTTTATTTTGCATTTTAAACTGTTTGTACTCATCCCGACTAAAAACTCTAATTACTGTTGGATCATCTTGAAGAATTTTACTAACCAACTTTTGTCCAATAGAACCCGTACCACCAATAATCAGCACTTTTTTTCCTTTAAAGTACATTCAGTTTTCTCCTTTATAAATCTGGTAATCACGATTAGAACATTTCACGCCAACTTAAAGCTACCCCAACTTCGGCTGTTCTAGAAGTGGATGCCGAAACTGTTAAAGTATCACCTGGTGATAGAATCAAGTCCAAACTATCTAAGAATAGATCTTTAGAAATATTCTTGGCAACTTGTGTAGATATAACTAGGTCACCACCTGTAACAGTAGTTGCTGATGTATCATATTCAATAACGCTAGTATTGGTGTTAATATCCGTCCAACTTGGCGTACCACCTAATGTAGTATTCTTTATCAAGCGAACTTCTGCATTCTTTGTACCATCAACGCTAACTGACAAATAATCCAGTCTAATTCTCACACGATTTGTTTTCGCTTGATATGTTGATTTATTGCGTATGGATAAAATTGCTACTTCAGATGAAACTCCTGTTTTGTATGAAGAAATTGAGTTCCTAGTATCGATTGCCGCAGTTATTTTACCTTCAACAAATCCCATTGCACTCAGAGTTTGTAATGTAATATTAGTATTGTTAGTTGTATTTTTTACTTCCGCCATAATTGGAAACGTTGGATTAAAAACAGTTGGATCTGTACTAGTGTTTGCATATTGAATACTATGAGCAATAATAAAATCACCGGTTGATGGATCTTCTATGCCAAAAACAACATAACCATAACCAAGCCATTGATAATTAATAAAATACACATTACCTTTAGTCTGATCTAAGGTAACCCCACTTACACCGGTACCATCGAATTTATCCCCATTCCAACTAGATTGAGCAATCCAAAAGTCACTTCCATTCTGTCTACGTAAAATTCCGAAAGAACTTCCATTGTAACCAAAAAAGAATCCATCCGTATCATCACCTACTCCAATTATTTGTGTACTTCCCGCAACTCCAGTAGTAAATGAAGCGGTAAAACGCACAAGAGCCCCAATTCCTGGTAAATAGCGAAGTACATTTTTTGTTGCGATTTTAGCAGATGAGCTTGTTGCAGCGGTCGTTTGTAACACTGCTTTACTATTTGAGGTTGTAATTGTCCCACTCCCTGTCGTAGTAGATGTAACTAAATCAGAATTAATATTGTAGTTAAATGTCCAGCCGGTAACAGCAGTCATTTCAGCAACACGTAATTCCTTAAAAGCTGTAGAATTGAAATTCGCAATATTACCATTAATATCATATACAAGCGTATTTACCCTTCCACTACTATTAACTGCAATTTGGGTTGGACTACCACCACTTGAACCATGAATTAATGGTTTTAATTGCTCGGGATCCTCATTAAAAACTTTAATTCCTGACATAAAAATCACCTTCTCACAATCTTTCTTCATTTTCAATTACTAGACATAAACTTTTTAAAATCTAGAACATCTCACGCCAACTTAAAGTCACTGAAACTTCAGCCGTTCCAGATGTGGATGCTGAAACTGTCAGAATATCTCCCGGAGATAAAAAAATGTTCAAATCACCCAAGAATAAATCTTTGGAAATATTTTTAGCTACTTGTGAAGATATAATTAAATTACCTCCCGTAACGATAGTTGCTGATGTATCATATTCAATAACACTGGTGTTGGTGTTAATATCCGTCCAACTCGGCGTACCACCTAACGTAGTATTCTTTATCAAGCGAACTTCTGCATTTTTTGTACCATCTACACTAATAGATAAAAAATCTAATTTTATTCTTACACGATTCGTTTTGGACTGATATGTGAACTTATTTCGGATAGTTAAAATTGCTTTCTCAGTAGAAATATTTGTTTTGGATGCGGAAATCGAATTTCTAGTATCAAGTGCATCAGTTACTATTCCCTCATTAAAAGCCATCCCACTAGCCGTTTCTAACGATATATTAGTATTATTAGTAGTGTTTTCTACTTCGGCCATCAATGGTAAAGTATTATTAAGTAAAAATGGCTTAGTGGAAGAATTAGCGAAACGTAATTTGTGGGCAATAATCAAATCACCTGTTGAAGGGTCTTCGATTCCAAAAGATACATAGCCAAATCCTGGAGCTTGGAAAGTAATATAATATTCGTTACCCTTGGCAGGGTCTAAGGTTACACCACTTACCCCCGTACCATCAAACTTATCCCCATTCCAACTAGATTGAGGAGTCCAATAATCCGTACCATTTTGTCTACGCATTACTCCAAATGATGTGCCATTATAACCAAAAAATAGCCCATCAGTCTCATCTCCAATGCCAATAATCTGTGTGCTTCCGGTAACACCAGTCGTGAATAAAGCTGAAAATCTAACGAGTGAGCCAACACCTGGTACCGCACGTATTACTCTAATGGATTCAATCTTTGCTGATGAGTTGGTTGTAGCTGACGTTTGTAACACTGCTTTACTATTGGATACTGAAACATTTCCACTTCCTGTAGTTTTTGAAATTATCATATAGGGGTTAACATTATAATTAAATAACCAACCAGCCTCAGCAAATATTTGTACAACACGTAAATCCTTATATGAAGAGGAAATAAAATTGATCATATTACCATTAACATCATAAATAAGTGTCTTTACTCTTCCACTACTATTAACAGCAATTGGAGTTGGACTACCGTTATTTAAACCATGGACTAATGGTTTTATTTGTTTAGGATCTTCATTAAAAACTTTAGTTCCAGACATAAAACCACCTTCTCTCACCAAATTAATAAGTTTTCAGATTTAAAAAATTTAAATCTGTTAATGCTCATGGCATTACTGGGTTCCCTTGTGATTGATAATAGACATCGATTACAGCGGGTTTATCAGCAATCGTTGAACGATAGGCGATTCGATAAAAACGAATAAATCTCGTTGGGGTCAAAATTTTAAATGAATTAGGTTTGATAGTATCCTCTGGAAGATCCGTTTCATAGATCGAATTATCGGGGCTGTTTTGAAGTTGAACCGTTACAGTATTAACTAAACTACGATTTACCACGATAAACGAAGTTCTAGTACTTTGTGAAACATCAAAAGGTTGGGTAAAATTATAGTTATTCAAACTTGGTAAATTTTTAATTACGATTTCCCTGTAAGATATGGGATTGATCGTGATGTCAGCAACTACTTTCAATCGTCCTTCTGGGTCTGTAATAATCGGTAATACCTTTGAATCATCAACACCAAAAATTTGGACTTTTTCAATAATTTCTTTATCATCACCTAAATCAACATACTTTAATTTATCGCTATCAAATGTGTTTCTTGTAGATTCACCCTCGGAAAAAATCTCAATAAGTCCATCTGATTTTGATAGGTCAGCTATACTTTCATAACTATTACTCAACTTTCCTATTTGCATTTCCTGTACCTCTAATTCATTTACTAAATTCAAAGGTTTACTACTTTTGCTTTTTCTTTTTTTCTTAACAGTAGTTTTTTTCTTTTTGGCAATAATTTTCTTCTTTTTTGTTGAGGAACTTCCTTGACGTTTCATTTTAAACCTCCATAAAAACACTTTTATAATAAAAATTTATATATGGTAAAATATTCATTTTATTAATCGGTTGCGCATATTTTGCTGAAAATAAGGCTCAAAATTAATTAAATAGCATATCATATAAGAACTAAAATTTATGTAATCTATGAATTTT
Organism: Vulcanibacillus modesticaldus; assembly: GCF_001730235.1. Lineage (GTDB taxonomy): Bacteria > Bacillota > Bacilli > Tepidibacillales > Tepidibacillaceae > Vulcanibacillus > Vulcanibacillus modesticaldus. The sequence goes on from NZ_MIJF01000046.1 coordinate 36,160, forward strand.
AAACCTTCTTTTCCTCGTTATTAGATCCTATTATCAAAGGGGTGGTTACTTTGGAAGATCTAGCTACTTATGAAGAATTAATTGCTAGGATTATTGAGGAAGCAAAAAAACTACAGCATTTATTTTGGTCAAAGGAAGAATTACAGCAACTACAAAGGGATATTGATTCGTTAGAAGAGCGGTTGCTACACTTAAGTTGGGCAACTCTATCAAATTTGGAATGGTACAAAGATGAAGGATGGAAAAAACTGTTTGACAGAGAGAATGACTTAAGATGTTGAAAAATACTAACATTGGTCAGTTGCTAGAAGAATTTACACAAAAAATGACGATAACTATTAATAATTGGCGAAATGGTAACGATCAACAGGGACTTCAGAACTTTACCCAAGGGATGCAAATACTTGAAAATATCCTCAAATTTTATCCTAATGAACAGAAAAATGATCCTATAATATTAAGTGAATTACGCTTTCTATTGGAAAAATTATTAGTATATCTTCAGAATAAAGACCTGATAGGTATCACTGATACTATTGAATTTGAACTTCTACCACTCCTTACGAAGTGGAAAAAGGAAGTGGAGATAGATGGAGAAAAAAGATGAATTGATGGCCAATTTTAATAAAAATATCGAATACCTACCTTCTCAACTTTTAAATAGAATTCTGAAGATAAGAAGTGAAGAAATATGGGAAAATGTAATAATAGAATATACAAAGGAAGGTCATCCAATTTGTAAATATAATACTGGCCAACACATTTTTCACATTAATAGTTCACAGCCAACAATAGAAGCCAAAAACTGGTACCATAATTTAGCAATCGAAGATGCTGGAGCACTATTCGTTTACGGATGCGGGTTTGGTTATCCACTATTTGAAATACTAAAACAAAAACAGCCTAATACAATAGTTATCGTATTTGAACAAAATATTTATTTATTTGTTGCAATGCTCTACTATTTTGATTTAGAACCAATTTTTAAGACTCAAAAATTTAGATTTTTTGTTGGAAAAATTGAAGAGTTTGCCAGCGAATTCCAAGCCCTCTTTTTTACAGACGTCTTTTTATACTCAACTGCACCATATGTCGTTTTCACACCAACTGCACAAAGAAATTTCAAAAATGAATATTTGGCTATCCATTCTTACATCTTTAAAGAACTTAGTTTAAATATATTTTATCTTGGAAATGATCACTACGATACCTTGTTAGGTTTTCATAACTTAATAGCCAATGTATATGAAGTAATAGAAAACCCTTATCTAAGTATTTTAAAAAACAAATATAAAGATGTTCCCGCTTTTATCATTGCTAACGGACCATCACTAGACAAAAACATCCATGAATTAAAAAAGATTAAAGGTCGTGGTTTGATTATTAGTACTGAATCAGCTATTATACCACTAACAAAAAATAATATAAAACCAGATATACTCTGCGTCGTTGAGAGAATCAGAAATGCTTATGAGTTTCATTTTAAAGATCGAAAATATTCTGATGATATCTCATTGTTGGCATTGGCATTAATCGATAGAAACATCTTCCCCTCCTTTTCAGGACCTAAAATCCCCATTTTTCGTTGTACCGAATCGATTAATCGTTGGATGAATAATATAATTGGCGATAAAGAAAGTGAACTTGATGCAGGAGCAAATGTATCCCATCTTGCCTTTGAAATCGCTGTTTATCTTGGGGCCAACCCCATCATTTTCGTTGGGCAAGACTTTGCTTACGGTCTAGATGGGAGAACTCATAGTAAATACTCCGTTTACTATGAAGATATCGGAAAAAAGTCCGTTTCTAAAATCAAATCCAAACCCGTTGTTTATACGGAAGGAAATGATGGAACACAAATTCCTTCTACACAATTGTGGCTAGATTTTAAACGAGGTCTAGAACGCAAAATCGCTAACTACCCTCACCTTGAAATTCTGAATGCAACTGAAGGTGGAGCCAAAATCTATGGTACTACTAAGATAAAACTAAGTACGGCAATCCATAAATATTGTAAAACTAAAATCTCCCTTCGCGTCGATCAACTTATTAATAATAATAAAAATAAAATTAATCAATCTGAGCGAACAAAAAAATTTCAAAATCTAATTGATGAACTTTCATTATATGCAGCAAAGTTTCGCAATCTTTGCCAAGTAGCTATTAAAGGAAATATCCGTTCTAAACAGATGATTGAGCTTTTTGAACAAAAAAAAATAGTAGAAATTATTGACATCTTAGAAAAGGCCTATGAAGATAATTTTAAAGATTTAAAACAATTTATGACTGATAATCTGTACTATGTTTTTTTACAACAAGTCCTCTTGATCGGTTTTCATAAAATGAATCGCCTTGGAGTCATCAAATCCCCAGAGAGAGTTAAAAAAGTATTTCTCATTCATGAAGAGTTATTTCATAATTTAAACATAGTTTGTCAAAGCGTTACCATAAATTTCGAGATGTCCATTGAAAAACTGGAACAAAATTGCTATCACACCCTAAACAAACAAAGCAGTCCCTAGAAAGGGAGCTGCTTTGTTTGCTTTGATAGAAATATACAAATGTTTTAATTATATATTTAATTCCTTCAATAACATATAAAGCACTTTTGCTGCCTCAGCACGAGTTGCGAGTTTCCCCGGTCCAAAAGTTCCATCGGGAAAACCATTTATTATCTGTTTTGATGTGGTCAATGCTATAGCATTTCTGGCCCATTGTGGAATTTTTTCCTGATCAATAAATAAAGTTTCCCCATAGTCAGTTTGATCTTTTATTGCCCTTGCAACCATCACCGCCATCTCAGCTCTTGTAATATTTTTATACGGTTTAAAAATTAGTGTTCCATCTTCTTCATAACCTTTGATTAAGTTATTTGCAATAGCAATTGCTACATAACTTCTTCCCCACTCTGGAATTTTATTCTCATCTGCAAAATTGATTGTTACTCCTTCGCTACTTAACCATAATGCCTTAACTAGCATTTTAGCAAATTCTACCCTTGTCACATAATTATCAGGACGAAAAGTTTGATCCTTATAACCATTTATAATGTCAAGTGTACTCAGTCTTTCAATATACGGTTTAGCCCAATGATCAAAGACATCTGTGTATAACTTTGGAGAATATCTAAAAACTGCAAACTTTCCGAGGCGCTGTATTTGAACACTAATAATATTTTGCTTCGATGTTCCCCCTAGGAAAATCCATCTCCCCAGTTCATCATTATAATAATATATCGCTCCTTGCTCTCCTTCAGATAATTTTTCATCATAATAATTTATCTTTAGTGTTATCGGTTTTTTAAATGACGCAGGAGTATCGAACGATATTTCAACGATTTTGCTGATTAAATTCGGTAATTCACTATCATCGGATAAAAACTTAAGTGATACTACACTATCGACCGTTAGGCTACCTGAAGGAATAGTAAGATCAGCACCACAGTCACTAGAGATTACCTCATCGTTATCGTTAGAAATATTCTTAGATACTTTTACACACTGATTATTGCTGGTATTATTTGCATTGGCATTTGTGCCTTTTAATGTCGTATTCGATAAAGAAGTTTCAATTTTATTTACCTGATCATCCACTAATAACGTTAATACTGGATCCCATATTAAATCAGTAGAATTAACTCCACCGTTGCGCCAACGAAAATAATATTTGGCAACAACTCCATCTGTTAAAAGCTCTTCTTTAGGTTCACCTTTATAAGACACCGCAAATTTTAATTTAGCTTTTCCATCAATTTCTTCATTTTCATTTTGAACAATTACCAAATCACCTAATTGATTAGAGAATAAAGCACCTAAATAACCACGGTTAGAGGGCCGTCCCGTTAAGTCCACAAGTTCAAGTACATTAGGATCATAACTAATTTGGAATTGAATTCCATATAACTTTTGCTTTCCTTTGTAACGAATATTTACTGGAAAAACTGATCTTTTTTTAACTTTTGGTGCTACATCAAAGAACAAATCCGCTTTATCTTCAAGATTATTATTTTCAGCAAATACAGTAACGGGAATCATTCCAAACAAAATCAAGTAAACCAGGAGGGTGATTAAAAATTTTTTCATTATTCATTACCTCACATTAGGCTTAAAATCTAATAATCTTACTAACATCACAGCAACTTCTGCCCTTGTTGCCTCCTCATCTGGTGCAAATCGGTCTTTACTTCGCCCTTTAATCAATCCATTATGATAAGCGATATCTATCTCCCTTCGTGCCCAATGTCCTGAAGTATCTGAGAATGGAGATGGATAATCACTAACCTGTAAGTTGAGAGCCCTAACTAAGATAGTAGCTATCTCTGCCCTTGTTATCAAATCCTTTGGAGCGAAAATCAATCTATTGCCTACCCTTTTTCCATTCATTAACTTATTAGCAACAACAGCTTTTATAGCCTCATCTGACCAACTACCTCGTTTAACATCATCATAAGTTATTTCGGTTGTGGTAACTGTTTCGAGTTGTAATACCCGCATTATTACTGTAGCGAATTCTTCTCGAGTCATCTTATCAAATGGTCTGAAGTTATTATTTTCATCACCATTAAATACGCCAAGCATAGTTAAACGAGCGATAGCTGCAACAGCCCAATCAATTTTTGCTATTTCTTCAAAATCATTATAATCTTCAATTTTCTTCTTAGTAGGATAAACAATTTCAATTGGTTCAGGAATTACCACTCCTCCATCTGATGGTGGCTCGGATGGACCAGGATTAGGACTAGGTGTCGGTTTAGGACTAGGAGGTGGCGTAGGATTCGGTTCTGGAGTTGGATTTGGGTCAGGGTCAGGATTTGGCGAAGGTGGCTCTGGTGATGATGTTTCTGCTGGTTGCACTGATAATGATAAATTATTGACAGCATGTACAACATTAACCCCAGGATTATCGCTTTGAACAAATAAGGATTTATTTACCGTTATTTCAATCGTACCACTTGTTAAAACTTTAAATGGCGCTGAAAATAAAATTCCATTGCCCGTAAATGGCTCTGTACCTTTATAAATACTTGCTGCAAAATGTAATTTACCTTCATTAAGGTTGTCCTTCACAACAACATATTGATTTTTTTCCCAATTTGAAAAAATATCACCCAGTTCAACTTTAGAGGATTGCGGTTCAAGAACATTTGGATCAAAGAGGATTTCAACTTCAAACGATGAAATATTCTGATAATCATTAACAAAACCTAGCAATTCAGCTGTTAAGGTAAAAATTTCTCCCTCACGTAGCGCGTCTTTGTCATCTATTATATTAAGGGTAGGTAAAGTTTCTGCACTAGCACTAAGTGGTAATAAAGAGATAATCAGTACACTTATCAGGATGATTAAAAATGATTTTTGCACCAACGTCATCCTTTTCACCTCTTTCATATTTTCTGATCAATTACTATATTTTGATGATAGGGTAGCCAGTGACTACCCCATCTATTTGATTAGTTCTGCAGTGAAGATAAATCTAGATCTTCAGGCATCTCAAGTAATGGTGTAGTATTAACTTCAGGAACTAACTGATTTATCATCGCAAAGTTACTTGTTACGAATGAAAGATCTAAAATATCAATCTGTCCATCCTGATTTAGATCCCCATTACCAGCTTGTTCATTTGGCCATAGCCCATCAGTTTTCTCCATTCCGAAAAATCTAGCTACAGCAACAACGTCCCAAATATCGATGACATCATCACCATTAACATCTCCAGCTAACTGAAGTCCGAAGTCCACTACAATACTTGCTGGTTGCAATACACCTTCAACTTCTACTTGGGCTTGAACATCTTCAAGAACAGAACGGAAGTGTCCTGGAACTTTTAATTCTAAGTTGAATTGTTCAAATGGTGAAACTCGTTCAAATACAAATGTTCCGTCAGGGTCAATCATTCCATTTACTAACTCACCTTTATCATTTACGGAAGTTAAAGTTGCCCCAATTGCAGTGAAATCAACTTCAGAGTTTAATTCATCGTCCACCATAAATGCTTCAGGTAACATTACTCCACTCATTGTTAAAGTTGATAATAATGTAACTTCAGCATTAGAAGTTGTTTGTGGCAGGTATTCTACTAAATCTTTGTTTACAAACTTAGCATTTTGTGCAACAAAGGTAAACTGCTCATCTAGGTTTGTATAATCATTAGCGACATTAAATGTGACTTTTAATAATTGATTCTTGCCACTTAGACCTTCAACTTCATTTTTATAGGCTACACCTACAGTAACTAATTTTAAGCCATCATCAGTATAGCCAAGATCTTCATTTACCAGCTCAACAACCCCATCTTCACCAGCTCCAGCCATAAATGCTTCTGATGGAGTTACGCTTTCTAAAGTGAAAACAGAGTCATCATAAGCTATTTCAACTTGAGCTCCAACTAAATTATCTACACCATCAGCAACTAAACTCACTTCATAAGTACCACCTATGTCCGCTTCGGTAGTTCCTTCAAGTTCAGCTGTTTTAGGATAATTTAGAACAAAACTTGTCTCGCCAGTATTACCAGCAATGTCGGCAGTATAGAATGTTAAATTAGTATCGCCCTCCGGTAAATCCGATAATGTTAATAAGAAACTACCATCTTCATTAAGACCAACTTCACCTACTTCAATCATCGTTCCATCTTCAGCATAAACATCATAAGTGACAGCTACTTTATCTAACTCTTCAAACAGCACATACATATCTTCCACATTTCCCTCAAAAGTAAATGAGCTATCATCAACGTTGAAATTATCATTTCCCGATTGAATAGATGGTGCTACTGTGTCAACATAGAGATCATTCCACACAACATAACTTCCTTCTTCATCAAACCCATACCAATCAAGGGTATAGAAGCCATCTCGAAGGGTTTCGTATTCATCTGTGCGGAAATCGTAGTACGTTCCATCCCAATCAGGTATGACCCAAAAACCTGGTGGAATGGTATCTTCGCCTTCCCAGTAAGCTATTTCACCAATGTAACCATAGTTATAACCTTCGTAATATGCAATTGGGTCCCAAACTAGTAGCATCTGACTGTCCATCTCTGAATAAATTTCTACATAAATACCTGTGGTATCTAGGATACCATCACCATTTGGCGAGAAATCTTCGGGATATTGGAATACCTCTCCAAATCCCTTTGGCATATCAATATCGCCAACATAGACAACAAATGGTACATGAACAGAATTTCCATTTTCATCTGTGAAATAAATATATCCCTGATATTCATCTTGTTGAGCTAAAGTATGGTCGACGAACATTTCTGCTGTTACTTCAACTTGACCATTTGCAGGAACAGTTATGTTCTCTTGATCAACAGTTAAAGTAACACCTGTTGTATCCTGATTTAAAAATTGGATATCAACAGTATAGGAATGCTCATTACCATCAACATTTTTCAAGAGGATAGTCTTGGTATCATTAAAATCAGCATCTAATGGCGCATGACCAAAGCTAATACTTCCCGTAATGTCATCCATTTCTGTCAATTCACCATCAACCGTAAATTCTGTCTTATCTAAAACTTCTACTAATACTGGTGTGGTTACAGCCTCTAATCCTTGTACCCTTCCAGATCCTTGTTGAAATACCGTATACTCACCAAAATCTCCGATCAAAGTTGATGTATTCATTAAAGCCGCTTTAACATCAAATGGCGAATAATCAGGATGAGCCTGTTTAACTAGTGCTGCTAATCCTGCTACGTGTGGGCTTGCCATACTGGTTCCTTGATAACGTTCATAAGCATTTGTATAATCTCCGCCGTAAGCAGCAACAGTTGAACGAATTGATACACCCGGTGCAAGTACATCCGGCTTAATATCTAATGTTTTCTTAACTGGACCACGAGAACTGAATGAAGCTAATTCATCCCCTAAATAGCGTTCATTAGAAAACCCGGTTAATGTAAAAGTAACAAGATCATTATCCATCGCTTTATATATAGTTGATGATTTAACCTTTTCCTTTGACTTAATTGGTTGAGCTTTTTCAATCACGCCTGGTTTTTCTTGAATGGGTTTGTTTTTTTCTATTTTTAGATTCTCGTTATTAACTTTGATTAATGTTGGTGTAGAATTATTATTATTGATCATTTCTAATAGAGCTCTACCCTCATCTCCGCGCATATCAAATGTCGGTATGAAGTTGACTGAATCACCCAAATAATAACCAATGTGATCATCCAAGCCATCACGGTTAAACATCAAAATTGCCACAGCACCCGCTGCTTTTGCATTAGCAATCTTGTCAACAAAAGGGATTTCTCCACGTTTCACAAAAGCTATCTTACCTGTTAAATCAAGCCCCTCAAAATCTTCTGGATATGCTAACCCAACATATACCATTTCTAGCGGTTGATTTAATAAAGTTTGATAGTCTTGTGTCGGATCATAAGCCATTATACGTAAATCATAGGTTAAATTTTCATCTAACGATGAAACACCTGTTGCTAATGGACGGTCACCAGGCGGTGTTGATGCACCTACAGTTATTGCATAGGCCGATGCAGCTGGCGAACCAATAGTCCAACGATTAGGACCACTATTACCAGCGGAAGTAACAGCGATTGTTCCTGCTAGCATCGCATTATTTAAAGCTACGGACGTTGGATAATCTGGATCATTTAGATCATTTCCCAATGAAAGATTAATAACGTCCATGCCATCAACAACAGCTTGCTCAATTCCACTGATAACATCATCACTAGTTCCAGACCCTCCGGGGCCTAGTACACGATATACATATAAATCTACTTCAGGTGCAATACCATAGATTCCATTATCTTGTACATGTTGACCTGCAATAATACCAGATACATGTGTACCATGACTTGTAGCTTCACCAGCTGGATTGCCTGGTAAAGTTTCGTATGGGTCAGGATCATCATCAACAAAATCATAACCACCGACATAAGCATCAACTAAATCTGGGTGATAGTAGTCAATGCCAGTATCAATAACCCCAACTTTAATCCCTTCACCTTTATATCCAAGATCCCATATAGCAGTTGAACCAACAAATGGCCCACTTTCACTCATCATCGGCTTCGTCTCAATCGGTAAGGCATAATACTCAACTACCGGATAAATTCCTTTAACGTTTTTAGCTTTTGCTAACATTGGGATTGATTTTCCGGGAAGTTCGACAACCACTCCATTAAATACGTATTGGTACTCCTGCACTACTTTTGCAGGTAACTGTAATTTTTTTAGTGATGAAGTAAATTCTGCTTGTGCGTTGGATATTTTATTTAGTACTTGTCTTTCATCAACTTTAGTAAATGAAAATCCATTTTGTTCTTGAATATTTCGTTCAACACTGATTGGATTTTGATCTAACTCAACTATTACTCTTATAAATTTATCAGTCTTAGTATCAATACTGGGTGATATGAATACTCTTTCTAATGGTTTTAGATTCACTAGGTTCTTATTAATGAAGTCGCTCACGTCAACGCGTGGCTTATCCACTTTTGGTGCTGCTTGTGCGTTGATGGGAATTAATGAAACTACCAACAACAAAGTTAATAACAAGCTGAAAAACCTTTTACCCATTCCTTGTTTCATTTTTTTCCTCCTTTAATTTTTTCTCGATAGCCCTTCCCCCTTTCAACCAGTCTGGAAACTCAAAACTACTTTCTAATAGTCGGTTTTTCACTCTTTGAACCTTACTATTTAGAATGTAGCCGTAAGATTCCGCCAAATGGTAAGAGGAAAAACCATCTATTGTATGGATATGAAGCAAAGTACAAGATATGACTATTTTTAAAACTTATAAAAATTTAAAATAAACACAAAAAAAAACCGCAATTGAGCGGCCCTTTTATTAAATCTATTAATTTTTTATGATTATACCTGTCCTTGGTAATAAACAGTTAATGAAGCTGACTGGGTACCAGCCTGAATAGCTGCTAGACGCACAAATTTACTAAATCTTGTAGGTGTTAAAATAGTTAACGCACTAGCAGTTAACGTTCTAGTAACTGTATCATCATCAATCCAGTTACTTGCAGCTGTTAATCCATTCGGACTTAATTGAATTTTAACATTGACTGATGCCGTACCACCTTTAACAAGAAAACTAAATTTACTTAAGGAAATAACTGTCTTTGTAGCACCAAAAGCATAAGTTGAACTACTTGCAACAGTAAGTACTGCTGATTCGTCAACAACCGCCCTATTTGCTAAAGTAATATTCATGTTAGAAGCAGAAGATTGATGGATGGTAACCTGTAGATTGGAAGCAGCAGTTTGGAATACTGTCGCATTAAGTGCTGATGCTGAACTCTGATTTGCTGTCATCTGTAACGCTGATGCTGCACTTTGGTTTGCTGTCATCTGTAATGCTGATGCTGAACTCTGATTTGCTGTCATCTGTAATGCCGAAGCTGCGCTTTGGTTTGCTGTCATCTGTAATGCTGATGCTGAACTCTGATTTGCTGTCATTTGCAATGCCGAAGCTGCGCTTTGGTTTGCTGTCATCTGTAATGCTGATGCTGAGCTTTGATTTGCGGTAGTTTGTAAATTTGATGCAACAGTTTGAATTGGCTCCATCTTTAAACTAGAAGCAGTTGGTTGGAAGACACGCGCCAGAAATTGACTATCCGTATCTGTAAAAACCTTCATACTCATGATTATCCCCCCCTTACAAATCCTCTTATTAAATTACGTTGTTAATAAATTGATTGCCTGTGTATATGTATATTCATCCGAAAATTAAACACTTAACTCATTAATGTCCATTCAAAACACATCTGTTTAATTTTACTCATATATTATTTTAGTGATATGAAAAGGGGAGATAATGTTGCAAAGGAGAGATAATCTATTAAGTTTATGTATTATTACTAAAAATGAAGAAAAAAAATTACCATTATGTTTAAAAAATATAAAAGATGTGGTAGACGAAATAGTTATTGTCGATACCGGCTCAACGGATAAGACTGTGAAAGTGGCAAAACAGGCTGGAGCTAAAGTCTATTTTAAAAAGTGGGATAATGATTTTAGTGAAATTAGGAATTATGCAATCGAAAAAGCCTCAGGAAAATGGATTTTATTCCTTGATGCAGATGAAACATTATCTATTGATGACTCCAGAAAGATAAAAGGATTACTTAATAACCCACTGGTAGAGGGATACCTATTTTATATACGCACCCAAATAGAAAATCACTTATCTACCTCCGTTACCCAATCTCTTCGTCTTTTTCGCAATCGTAAAGAATATCGCTATCAAAACCTAGTCTATGAACGAATTCCAGAAGAAATTATTACGAATATTAAAGATGTTGAAATAACAATAATCCATCAACCAGATCCCGATAAATATCTTCAAAGACAGCGAATGAAAATAGAGCTACTAAAAAAAGACATTAAGCTTAATCCTACCGATAGTTATCTACGGTACACTTATGGAATTGAACTTTTAAACAACAATCAAATTGAAGAAGCCATCAAGCAATTTCAAGAAGCTGTCAAATACGTTAAGCACTATCACCTTTACACTCCCCACCTATATAAATTACTAACTTGGTCACTTTATATTACAGGAAAACTAGAACTAGGAATTGAGATTGCCAATAAAGGGCTTAAATACTTTCCATTTTATACTGACTTAGTTTTTTTACGAGGTAAAATATATCAAAAACTACACAAATTCTCTGAAGCTATTGATGATTTTAAACGTTGTCATCAATTAGGTGATCCTCCATCCTCAATGGTTTCTGAACCTGGTGTTGGAGGTTATAAGGCTCTTTTAGCCATAGGAGAAATACATGAAGAATTGCTTAATGCAGAAAAAGCCCTAGATTACTATTCTCAAGCATTTCATAGTGAACCTAGTTTAACTGAACCATTATATCTGATTGGTACCTTAGTAAAAAAATATCCACAATTGGGGGTTATCGATAAAATCCTGCTTAAATATCTTGGACAATCAGAGCATAACCAACTAATGACTTTAATCGATATCTTATGCTTAGAGAAAGAATATCAGAAGGCACTTTATTACATCAATATTTTAGAAGCGAAAGCGAATCAAAATATAATGGAAGATATCGCTTTTGTTAAAGGGATATGTTATATGATGTTAGAAAGACCACTAATTGCAGAAAAATATTTTTCTACAATTCCCAAAGAACATAGTTATTACGAGCAAGTTCTATTAAAACGCATTCAAAATTATTGGTTTCATAACAAATGGGATTTAGCAGAAAATTTACTAAAACAAATATTAAACTCCAATAACCTCAATCAAAAGATTAAAGAGCTCTATCTCGATCTTCATTCCCTATTAACCGGTAAAAAGATAACTTTGAATAACTTAGAGATTGAAGGCTATCAAATCATCGCTAGATTGATCGAAAATATGCTTTTCTTAAAACAAATTGATAAAGCAACAGTTTTAATGGAATGGCTTTATAAATCAAGTGATGAAAATTTGTGGATTAGTATTGGAGAACTCTTAGCAACACTTAAAGAAATATCTCTCATAAAAAAAATATATTCTCAGTTAAATAATAAAGAGGTTAAAGTTAGCTTTAAAGAAAAGGTGGCAATGGTATTGCTAAAAGATGGCCACAATATTGAAGCTGAAGACATTTTAAAGTTAGAATCTTCTTCAAATTTTGGAGTTGAAGGCCACTATCTTCAGAATAAATTTTTGCTTAAAAAAATTTCAACCCTTATCAACTCTGCTCTCCAAAGTGAAAAATTAACTGATGAAGGACAAATAAAATTGTATCAGCTAAGGGAGTCGATCAAAAATGAAAATTAGCTTATGCATGATTACAAAAGACGAAGAAAAATCCCTCCCTAAATCTTTAGATAGTGTAGTTAATTATGTAGATGAAATAATCATAATCGACACTGGTTCAACCGACGATACAATCAAAATCGCTCAAAAATTTGGAGCAAAAGTATTTCAGATAAAATGGCAAAATGATTTTTCAATTGCTAGAAATCATGGTCTAGAAAAAGCAAATGGTGAGTGGATTTTATATTTGGACGCTGATGAAATTTTGGAACATGGCGAACTATTAAAAAAACTAATAGAAAAAGCTGACAAGGATATTGAAGGGTTTCTCTTTAATATTATCAACTATACTGATGAAAGTCTGACTCATAGTGAGAAGAGTGTAAGTCTACGCTTATTTCGCAATAAACCTGAACTTCGTTTTTTTGGTGCCATACACGAACAACTCCCTATAAAAGATAAATTTGTTGCTATGACTGAACTGATAATCCATCATTTTGGATACCTACCATCAATCAACAAAGATAAGAAAAAAAGCAAAAGAAATCTAGAAATTTTACAAGCAGAAATTAAGAAAAACCCTACAGATGGATTTACTCTGTATAATTTAGCAAGCGAGTATCTCCGTCTACATCAATTTAATGAAGCAATTCACTACTATAAAAAGGCTTTAAAACATACCGACCAAGAAATCGGATATGAATCCCGATTATATAAAATGCTCGGAATATCTCTGTTAGAAAGCAAACAGCTAGTTGAATGCAAAAATTACCTTGATGAAGGGATTAACAAATATCCTGATTACCCAGACTTGTATTATATACGTGGACTTTGTCTTGAAGCGGCGAAAAAATATCAGTCTGCTATCAAGGATTTTAGTAAATGTCTTTCTATGCGACATCATTTGACCAAAAATAACAAAATATACGTTACCGAAGATGGAATTACTAGTTATAAACCTCTACAGAAGATTAAAGAAATCTTATTAGATAATCTTCCAATTATCCCCCAACTTTTAGAAATAAAAATCGAGCAAGAGATATTTGACACTATCCCCTTTTTAGCCGGTAGTTTATGGCTAACTGGAGATGTTGATGAGGCAAAAAAAATTATTTATAAAACTAATTCACCTGAATTAACTTATATGAAAGTAACTGTAATCCTTTTAGAATTTGCAAAGATGAATCTAATAAAGGGGCTAAAGAATTATCCTGATAGTCTCTTACTTAAAGAAGAATATGAACGGGTAAGTGAATGGCTCAAAAATATAGATGATTCATTAAAAATGGATATTTACCAGCCTTACAAGGACTAATCTTCCTGCATAGATTATAATGAATTGATTTTGTTGAAAGGAGGCTGATTATTTTTGCCTAAACCATCTATTAAAAACGTATTGAGACAAATACTAACACCTAATCCAAGAGCTAGAAGAAATAGACCCGTCCGTGGCTTTAGTAATAGAAATTTTTTCGGTATGGGAGGACCGGTAAATAATTCCTTTGGAAGCGGACCTGGTCCTAGAAGTAGTCAAAATTTTGGGGCTGGATTTGGGCCTGGATTTGGTCCTGGACCTAGCACAGGATTTGGACCAGGATTAGATTCTGGACCTGGTCCTGGGTTTGGTCCCGAATTTGGTCCCAATTCGGGATTGGGATTTGGATCAGGAATGGAACCAGGATTTGGTTTAGAAGGTGAACCAGGATTTGGACCAGATTCTGAACTAGGGTTTGGATCAGGATTCGGTCCTGGACCTGGCACAGGATTTGGACCGGGACCTAATTTCAATATATTGGGAGATGACCTCGATCGTAACCCAGGATTATAGGGGAAAAAACCGGATGATATAGATCATCCGGTTTTTCTTTGTAATAAAAGACCAATATATTAAGAGATTAGGTCAACTTAACTTGTTCATCAGCATGATAAGATGAGCGAACGAGAGGACCAGATTCACAATGACTAAATCCCATATTTAAAGCAATTTCTTTTAACTCAGCAAACTCATCTGGATGGTAATATTTTTCTACTTTCAAATGTTTCCTAGTTGGTTGAAGATATTGTCCAATGGTTAATATATCAACATTGTTTGCTCGTAAATCATCCATCGCTTCAATAATTTCTTCTTTGGTTTCTCCAAGACCAATCATTATACTGGATTTAGTTGGTATATCAGGCTGTAACTCCTTTGCTTGTCGCAAAAAAGCTAAAGACCGATCATATTTTGCCTTCGAGCGAACTCTATCAGATAATCTACGAACTGTTTCAATATTATGATTTAAGATGTCTGGGCGGGCATTCATCAATATTTTCAAATTTTCATACACTCCATTAAGATCTGATGGAAGGACTTCAACGGTAGTCAATGGGCTAAGACTCCTAATTGCTCTAATAGTTTCAGCAAAAATAGACGCTCCACCATCTTCTAAATCATCCCTAGCTACTGATGTAATTACTGCATGCCTTAACTCCATTTCCTTTACAGACTGAGCAATTCTTCTTGGTTCATCTAAATCAACGTTATTTGGAATACCAGTAGTAACTGCACAGAAACGACATGATCTCGTACAGATATCACCCAATATCATAAAAGTAGCTGTTTTTCTTTCTGCCCAACATTCATGAAGGTTAGGACATCTCGCTTCTTCACAAACAGTGTGTAATTTTCGATTGCGAATCATTTTCTTTAATCCTCTATAATTGTCATTAGTATTCAATCTAATCTTAAGCCATGGATGTTTTTCTCTAACTTCCTTTGCCATCTTTATTCTTCCCTTCTGTTAGATTTCAAGTAAGTCCAATCATAACTTTCATATTTTTCCTTAGCTAACTCCTCTACGAAAGCCTTCTCTTTTTCAGTTAGTTCATACGGCTCAAAACGGATATTTAATCCTATTTCAAATCCTCTATAAAAAGCATTTCTAACTTCATCTATCGTCACTTTTTTATTGGCAACATCATTTATCGCAATAGCTTTGTTCTTGAAATTTTTCTGCAACCGTTCTTTAATTCTATCATTGGGATATTTGAATAAATCGAAAAGCAGATTTTCATCTATGTCTATTAATATTGATCCATGTTGAAGGATAACACCCTTTTTTCTTGTTTGGGCACTTCCGGCAACTTTTCTTCCCTCCACAACAAGTTCGTACCACGAAGGTGCATCAAAACAGATGGCAGAACGGGGATTTCTTAGTTTTTCATGTTCTTCTTTCGTTTTAGGTACTGCGAAATACGCATTTAAACCCAGTTGTTTAAAACCTTCTAATAATCCACGACTTATATTTTGATAGGCTTCAGTTACTGTTTTAGGCATATTCGGATGATCTTCTGAGACTATTACACTATAGGTAAGTTCTTTATCATGAAAAACGGCCCTGCCGCCCGTTAATCGTCGAACCAATCCAATATTATATTCGTTAACCTTATCTATATCTATTTCTTTATGTATGTTTTGAAAATAACCGATTGATAATGTCGGTGGATCCCAACCATAGAATCGAATTGTGGGAGGAAAAAGTTTTTTACTATGCCACTCTAACAAAGCCTCATCTAAGGCCATATTAAAAGCAGGAGAGTGGTATTGAAAATCAATAAAACGCCAAGTTTCTACCATAATTTTTGCTCCTTTTAAACTCATAAAACTTAATCATTCATTTTCCTGATGATTATTGAAAGGTCAATAACGATTTCTATTCCATTATACTCGACAATTGGTAAGTTTTTAAATCGATGATCCAATTTTTTCACCAGGAATTTACGCTCTATCTCCTCATTTGGCAGTTTGACTAATATTTTATCCCCAACTTTTATATCTTTATTTTCTCTAAAATTTAAACAAATTCGCTTATTATCCAATGGTCTAACTCCTTTTCATGAGATATATTTTATCTTATAACATAATCAATATAAAGGATACCGATTTACAACCGTACAAATTATTTAAGTCGCCTAAACTTTATTGAAATCATTAACAAAAAAACTGTTAAGACATCCTTAACAGTTTGCTATAAATAAATGATTTCTAATATTCATCTGATTCGGTTATTTTTTTTAGTAAATCCGATGGTTTGAGATTTTCATCATTCATACTCTTGATATTTTGATGGCTTTTATCAGCAATATTAAACTCAAAATACTCCCCCTTCGAATCTAGAGTCTTTCCTCTCTTTTTATCCATATTCCAGTCCTCCATGAATAATTTCATAACTTATCTTTCTCTAGATTTATTACTATTATTCATTAATCATTATCTTTGAAGCAATTCTATTCATCAAAGCCGCCATCTGTCCCCTGCTGAGATAGTCATTAGGATGGAACTTACCATCAGTATATCCCATGAAAATATTACGGGTACTCAAATTAATGATATCAGCGTAAGCCCAATGATTAAAGTTTACATCTTCAAATCGATCAATTGGTTTTTCTGCTATCTGAACATTATTTTTATCAATTAAAATCCTTGATAATATTGCTGCCATTTGGGCCCTAGTTAATGGTTCATTTGGTGCAAAATATCCCTCTTTAACTCCTTTTATAATCCCGTATCTATAAGCAATCTCAATCTCATTTTTAGCCCAATAATCGGCATCAACATCCACAAAATTGGAGAAATTATCTACTGAAAAATCATTATTTAATCCGAGAGCCCTTACTATTACAACAACTGCCTGAGCCCGAGATAACGGTAGATTAGGTGAAAAATTTTCTTCCGAAGTTCCAACCATCCATCCCCTATCCAACATAGATAAAATATCGTTTTCCGCCCAATGTTTTTCAGTATCAATAAAATAATGTTTTCCGTCTAACCAAGATTGGTAATAATTCCATATATTTTTTGGCGCTTCGTTAAGGCTCCAACTACCCGTACCCAATAAATTATATTTTTCCACTAACCTTAATTTTAATTTAAGAGATTTGTCATCTTCATACCAAACAATATATTTCCCGGGAGTTAGCTTTCGATAATGAACTTTTGGATGTTCATCTTTAGGTATCGTAAACACAGCATATGGTGTCTTGCTCTTGTTATCAAAGTAGACTTTACCATTAAATTCATCCACTAATTCCTCTACTTTACTTATTGAAATCCCTCGCCCTCCCTTCTCACCTATTTTCCAATATCGTCCGTAAAAAGGTATTCCTAATACTAATTTTTCTGGTGGAACTTTTTCTAGTGCGTACTCTATTGATTTCTCAACAAATTTTAAACTGGCCACTGGTCCGGGTTCACTGCCATAATAACTCTCGTCATAGGTCATTAACATCAAATAATCACTAAATTTAGCCAATTCTTCATAATCATAAGAACCTTGCCAACCAATTTCAAGCTTATATGGGTTTGCTGCAACAGCAACAGATACTTCTTTTTCTGGCGGTAATTTCTCCCTTAAAAGCCTTATAAGATCCGTGTAGTTATCCCTATCATCAGCCGTTAAATTTTCAAGATCAACATTGATTCCATCTAAATCATATTTCGTAATTACATCTACTAGCTGATCCACTAATTTTTCTCTATTTTTTAATGCTTCCCTTCCTTTTTGTCTGTTCCAATGGTTACTTAAGAAAGGAACAACTCTAATATTCATTTTCTTCATCTGTGCTACAAAAAATGGATCTACTTTTTCATCCAGGTAACCATCTGCAGATAAATCAAAATAACTTGGAGATATAGTATTTAATGCCCCTTTTGTGTTTGGAATGTATTCAACAAAACTCTGGGAATTTCCAAAATATAAATAGCTCATATTAAATCTTTCAGTCTTTAATCTTTCAGCTTTTATAGTTGTTGAATCTACTAAAATAAAAGAAGCAATAATAATTCCAACGAAAAAGATCCTTATTGTTTTATTTAACAATCTTTTCATTATCTCGCTCTCCCCTGTATTTTCTCTATCTCTATCTTCATAGATTTCTAACATAGATTCAATGAACAAATATTAGCAAAAAAAAAATAAACCACCTATTTGTGGCCTACATACTCTGAAACTTTCTAATTTGAATTTGTTTTTGTAATAAACGTTTTACTATAATACCATTTGTAAGCAACAAGATCCCCGTAAATAAAAACATTCCTTTAAAGCCAATAATTCCAGCCAAAATTCCCCCAACTATAGGTCCTAGTAGATTTCCAAGGAAAAGTGCACTGCTACTATATGAATATGTTCTACTCTCCATTCCCACTGGTGAATAATGTCTAATTAATGAATCAATTGAAGGTAACAACCCTCCAATTGTTAACCCTAACAAGAAACGCCACATCATAAGCTGCCATACATTTCCTGAAAATCCTTGTGGCAAAAAGAATAAGGCTGCACCAATTAGAGAATAGAATAACACCTTTTCTGAGCCGTATTTATCACCAAGTTTCCCTAATTTTGGCGAGAATGCCATATTCGCGAATCCTGTAGTAGCAGAAACTAAACCTGCAAAGAAAGCAACCCTGTCTCCAGGTGGATTTAACTTCCCGATATATAAAGGTAGGATAGGATTAACGTTTAAAACCGCAAATTGAATCAAAAAAGATACCATAAAAAGTGACGACAAAGGCTGGGTTCTTAAAATAATATTGAAATCTTGAATAAAACTTCCGCTTTGTGAACTTGCAATAGGTTTAAAATCTTCCTGAACAAGTAACAAAACAAGAAAAGCTGACAACATGATTAACAATCCAGTATATAAGAAAATTTGACTAAACCCAATATAATCAGCTAACAAACCTCCAAAGAATGGCCCAATAATCGTTCCTGCAACCCTTCCTGAATTCAAGACTCCTAAGGCGTATCCAACTTTTTCTTTAGGAGTATTGGTAGCAATTAGCGCGATAGCCGCAGGATTGAACCCAGCAATCAATCCATTTACTAAACGTAAAATTAGCAGTTGATAAACATTTGTAGCCAACCCCATCATTATTATAACGATTGCCATCCCAAAACCTGATCTTAATATCATTATCTTTCGTCCATATCTATCTGCTACAATCCCCCAAAATGGAGAAACGAGAAAAGCAGTAAAAAAATTGGCCCCGAAAATAAGTCCCGACCACATTGCCACCTCTTTTTCTGATTCAATTCCCATATTTTGCTCAATTAGAAGTGGTAAAAATGGTATGATTGACGACATAGCGGCCATGAGTAAAAAAACTGCTCCCCATAACACATATAAATTCCTACTCCATCGTTGCATAAGGTCATCTCCCCAAATAAAACTCCCCTATCTTTATCTTTTGATTTTTCTGAAAATAAAAAGATCATAAAAAAAGTATTCTATTTTTAAATACCTACCAAAAATACTAGTGATATATGAAAATAGAATACCTAATAACTTTACCATAACCCTTATGAAAATCTACGTAACCTTTGTAAAGTCTGTCATCAACTCCGTCCTTAATGATCGTTCAACTCTACGGACATAATGTAGTTTTTCAATGTTTGTTATTTTATTTTTAACTTCAGACTCATTAACATAAAGTACTGCATATCTTAACCGCTTTGAAATATAAAGCAGGTTACCAAAACGCTCTAAATTTTTGGCTAATCTGGTATCATTAACCCATACTATCAATCCAGCTCTCTTTGGAAACATGACTAATCGTCTCCTTCATGCCCTATCAAAATTTTTAAAAAAATGTTAACATCCCAAATAGCTACAATCAAGAAAATTATCATAAAAATATTTACCAATCTTATTGTATCACAAATAGATATTCTTATCTGCTATATTTACTCCATATTCCAACCTTTTCTTCTTGAGCTCTTTTTTGAATCTCTCTGAATTTTTCTACGTACTTGACATTAGGTGGATATACGACAACCCTTGCTAAACCTTTTGCCAATAATAATTCATTTAGCATCTTACCATCATTTAAATACACATATGCTAGTATTCTCCCGTATTTATCTCTTTCTTGCACATCTAATTCTAATCTGACTATCTTATTTTCCAATTTTTCTTTAGCAAAAGCTGACGCTTCTGGTCCGAAAGGTTGAACTGGTTTTTTGGGATGAACCGTTTCAGGTGTATCAATCAATAATAAACGAATTTTCTCTTTATTCCCTTCAATCTCTGCAATAAATGTATCCCCATCAACCACTCTGATGACCTTTGCCTCTAATAAGTTTTCCTTCTCATATGTGGCTTCACTATAAAAAAAAATGAAAGTAGCCACTAACACTATCATTAAGATAATACCTAACAATCTTCTCATAGTAATCTCCTCCTCCAAGACGTGTTAAATAACATGTTTAAAGTATTTAATAATTTATTAGATGGAGTTTATATAAGTTTTTAATAATTCTTCACTTTCAGCCTGTAAAACGTAATTCAGGTATCGATGAGTGTAAACAAAACCTTTAAATTTTGTTTTTACAACCCTGACAGCGGATTGTTGCTCTTGGGATATTATGGTCCCCCCTAATTTTTTAATATTTTTCTTTATTCGACGTAAATCATATTCAATTTTCCATTGAATATTCGTTAGTAGTTGATCATAAAGATTTGAAAATTTACACGTGGATTGTCTAATCGCTTTTCGATCATATTCAAGTACTTTGAGAATAATGTGTAACACAACATATTCCTTAATCAGCCGAGAAAATTCTTGATATTCTTCAGGGTACATCAACCGTTAATCAACCTCTTCTCTCTCCTAGCTTGTTGAAACATCCCAATTAAACCTTCCTTTAATATTATATACAAACATTTGTTCGTTTAAAACTGTAAATTTTTCATAAAATAAAAAAGCCAACATCTTTGAACACAAAAGTCCAAATCATGTTGGCTTAATTTTTATAGATTACAGTCATTAGTTATTCAATGTTAGGTGAAGATGGTTGGGAAATTTCCGATAGTGCTTCACCGGCCTCATCTGCATACTCATTTCTAACAGCCAAGTCACCAATCGAAACGATTCCGACCACCTTCCCGTTTTCTACAACTGGCAGACGACGAATTTGATGTTTAGCCATTAATTCAGATGCTTCATCTACAGTCATATCGGGAGTACCTACAACAAGATCTTTGGTCATCAATTCGCTAACTGCAGTCGAACCGGAACGTTTCTTAGCATATCCCCGCAACACGAGATCGCGATCTGTTATCATTCCAACAAGATTATCACCCTCAATTACAGGCATTGCTCCAACATTAAGCTTCTCCATTTTTTCAGCTACCTCGTATGCGTTATCTAAAAGGCTAACACTCTCCACATCAGTCGTCATTATATCACGTAAGTTATTGCTCATAATATCCCTCCTTCTCTTACCTTAGCATTCCCAATACTAAAAAAAGCATTCCCATTTTTTAAAACACCCATATTACAAATAATATTTATCAGTTTTGCAGGAAATAAGGGAGAATTTATGGAATGTAATTATCATGCTTATAGAAAGGAGAGCAATATAAAATGAAACCCAGTCGAGGCACTCCAGATTTTTTACTTCTCTTTTTGACATTAGGTATGGTTGGGTTTGGTATTGTAATGATCTTTAGTGCTAGTTTCACAATTTCTTACTGGAATATGGGAAGTCGTTGGTTCTTTACTCAAAGACAATTAATATGGGCTGGACTAGGAATGTTTTTGATGTTATTCACGATGAATATTCCTTTTAAATATTACAAAAAACACTTCTTACTCATTCTAGTTGTATCATTTATTTTATTATTATCTGTATTCATCCCTGGTCTTGGAATAAAACTAAACGGTTCAAGAAGTTGGATAGGATTAGGTTCCTTTACAATTCAACCAGCAGAATTTGCCAAACTAGGATTGATTATATATTTGGCGGCGCTAATTTCCAAAAAACAGGAGAAGATGAAGGACTTCAAAAAAGGCTTGATGCCATGTATAATCGTCACTTTGATCTTTTTTATACTGATCGCACTACAGCCTGACTATGGAACGGCTCTAATATTAGCAACAACTGCTGGTATTATGATTGTCGTTGGAGGAGCAAGACTAAAGCATATCTTTTACATCATTTTAATTGGTATTGCAGTTATACCTTTTATCATCTTTTCAGCAGACTATCGAATTTCCAGATTTACGTCATACCTTGAACCATGGAGTGATCCTTATGGTAGTGGTTATCAACTGATACAATCTTTAATAGCACTAGGTAATGGAGGGATCCTAGGAACAGGGTTTGGAAAGGGAATTCAAAAATTTTTTTATTTGCCATACCCACAATCAGATTTTATCTTCTCGGTTATTGGAGAAGAACTTGGCTTTATTGGAGTAACAATTTTTATTTTGATTTATTTGTCACTTTTATGGCGAGTTCTCATCATTTCTTTACGTTCTAATAATTCATTTGGAACTTTAATAGGAGTAGGCTTCGTAAGCCTATTTGCCGTTCAGGCATTTATTAATATTGGTGGAGTTACTGGAACTATTCCTATTACAGGGGTGACATTACCCTTTGTTAGTGCAGGTGGTTCGTCACTAATTGTTTCAATGACGGCAATTGGCATAATTTTAAGCTTATCAAGAGAAAACAACAAAAGCACCCAATAATTTTGGGTGCTAATGCTTAATAATTACTTTAAACGATTAACGAACTCTTCGGATTTCTCTTCCTCTTCTCTATGTATTTCAACACCTTCAACAAAAACATTAACCTCGACAACGCGTAATCCTGTCATTGATTCAACGGCTTCTTTTACATTTTCTTGTAAATTCTTCGCTACCTCATGGATTTTTGCCCCATACTTAATTATCACTCGAAGATCAATTGCTGTTTCAAGTTCTCCAACTTCAACACGAACTCCTTTAGCCACATTTTTGCCACTTACTCGTTTCGCCCAGCCTTCAGTTATTCCGCCTGACATACTTGCCACTCCCTCGGTATCGGTAGCAGCTAGTCCAGCTATCATCGCCACAACATCACTTTCAATTTTTATCTTACCTGTATCTCTTTCTTCAGTCATCATATACATCCAACTCCTATTCATTAATCATATTAAAAAATACTTATACAGTATCAGTTTTACGACTTATTTTTAATATTAATTATTACTTATCGACTTACTTTATTATACCAAAACCTCGAAAAAAACTTCTATATTTTCAAAAAAAAAATGTTTTAGCGAGATAGATAACTATACATAATAAATCACCTTAGCATATAACGATATCAAGAGAAGATAAGGGTGATTATATGAGTACAACATTAGTTTTCAAAGTAAGATCAGCTCAACATAAGAAAGATATTATATCAGTTCCCAAAAATATTTACAATCAGCTTACCAAGTCTGAATATGTTATTTTAAAAATAGGCCAATTTGAAAAAAAAGTTGTTTGCCTCGTTAATAAAACTGTAAACAAAGTCATAATCCCCCATTCATTCCTTAATGAAATCGAGATTCCTGAAGGAACTGAAACTAATATTTTAATTAAAGACAATACTATTCGCTTTGGACCGGTTATAGGAGTCTTTATCCGAAGAAGTTATGCAAGATCTCTACTAAAGCAAAAAATGAGTTTTAGAACTAAAGAAACAATTTCAGCTAACCATGAAGTTAAAACAATTTTCTATTACTTTTGCGACTTGGACGTAGATTTTTCTCAAAATAAAATAAATGGGATTTTTTTAATGCACAAAAAGGTATTTTTGAAAGAAGAGTTTTACCATTTCCAGATGTTCTGTACGATAAAGGGCCAGGAAATGCAACTAATAGCCAAATAAAAGTTCGCCAAAAATTAGAAAGCAATCCAGCGCTTAAAAAAATAAATAGTCAGCATTATTTTGATAAATGGGATGTTTATCAAAAATTATCTCAGTATAAAAATATCCGACCTAATTTACCACCTACAATGGAATATCAAAAACTTAATGATTTAGAAAAAATGTTACAAAGATACAGAAAGGTATACCTAAAGGCTCGTATCAGTAGCCAAGGTAAAAAAGTTGTGAAGATAGAACAATTGAAGAAGAAAATTTTTAGATATAGCTATTTTGATAAAAAATTATTTTCACATGAAACTGATAGCTTAGAGTATTTAATCAATGATCTTCAAACACTTTTTAAAAAAAATCCCCTTATCATTCAACGAGCCATAAACCTTATAAAAGTTCGTGATAAAATTAGCGATCTGCGGGCCACTGTTCAAAGAAATGGAAAAGGAGAATTAGAAATAGTAAGTATAGCTTTTAGACTAAGCGATAAATATTCTCCTATAACAAGCACACGAGCCAAGTCGACGGTTTATTCGTTTAATGATTTTATGAAAGAATATAATTATTTAATAAAAAAGAACAAAGATACTTTTAAGAAAGAGATTGAACATTTTTTGAAAAGACTCTATACAGCCATTGAACAAGAATATGGTTTTTTTGGCGAGATTGGTATCGATTTCGGAGTTGATCGAAAAGGAAAATTATGGTTTATAGAGCCAAACGCTAAACCTGCGAAAGATACTCTTCACCTATCTCAAGATAAAGAAACGATCAGGAAAGCATTTTTACTACCTTTAGAGTATGCAAAGTATATTACTGGGTTTAATCAAAAATAAAGCAAAAAATCGCAAACCGGCCAATTTGGGGTTTGCGATTTATGTTTTACATGTTAAGGAGAAGGTTATTCGATAATTCGTTTTGCTCCAACATATCTTGATTGCCAGTATTTCGAAAGTGGACTAACTTCCACACCTTGAGGATTACGATATGTGTGTAATAATTTATTGTTGCCATAGTAAATTGCTACATGATCAATTTTACCATCTCTTGTATAGTCAAAGAATAATAAGTCTCCTCTACGTATTTCTGACCTTTTTATATAGCGTCCCGGTGGATATGCATATTGTGACCGTGAAGAACGCTTGATCTTGATTCCAATATCAGCAAATGCTCTTTGGGTAAAGGATGAACAGTCGAAGGTTCTAGTTTGACGATTACTTGCGCCAAACTCATAAGGCCTTCCAAGATATTTCATACCTGCTTGTATTAATTGGTCTGCTTTGGCTTTCCAACCGGTTTTTTGTGGGATTTTTATTTTTTGTCCTACAAACAAATTACCAGGATTTTTTAACCCATTAAGTTTAATGATATCAGATAAACTAACACCATATTTTTGAGCTATTCTCCAAAGAGTATCACCGTAATTAACAAAATGTGTATATTTATCCGGAACTTGAATCTTCTGACCTGGATAAATCATTGTCGACTTCATTCCATTTGCCCTCATTAGAGCCGTAGGACCTGTCCCAAACTTTTGAGCTATTTGCCAAAGATTATCACCAGATTTAACTGTATAAGTTGCTGCTGATGCAACACCACTAAGTAAAACTGATACTGCTAAAAATATTGCAAGAAAAAAAGAAACGCGTTTCACAACTTCACCACCTTTTTAGCTTATTTTAGTTGCGTTTTTAGCGTTTCCTTTATAATTGAAATTTATAAAAACAAATATTGGAATCTAATTAAGTTACATTACATTTAATTCTTCTTTCTTCCACTTTTATAAAACTCATTAAATAGCTTCATCAATGCCCTTTTTTCAATCCTTGATACATAAGAACGTGAAATTCCTAATTCTTTAGCAATTTCCCTTTGAGTTTTTTCTCGATCATCAAGCAAACCAAATCTACCAATAATTACTTCTTTTTCTCTGTCATCCAAGATATGTAAATAGCTGTATATTTTACTCTTTTCAATCTTCAATTGTACGTTGTTTAAAACTTCATCACCTTCTGTCCCTAAAACATCGATTAGTGTAATTTCATTCCCCTCTTTATCTGTACCTATTGGGTCATGTAGAGAGACATCCTTTCGTACTTTCTTTAATGTACGCAAATGCATTAAGATTTCGTTTTCGATACATCTAGCTGCATATGTTGCCAATTTCGTTCCCTTATTTGATTGGTAACTTTCGATCCCTTTGATTAAACCTATCGTTCCAATGGAAATTAAGTCTTCAGTATCTTCACCAGTATTTTCAAATTTTTTTACCACATGTGCGACAAGACGTAAATTATGTTCAATTAACTTATTCCTAGCTTGTTCATCTCCTTTTTCTAATAAGGCTATTTGTAACTCTTCTTCCTTTTCATTAAGCGGTTGTGGGAAAGCATTATTTTTTACATAAGCAACAAATAGGGTTAATTCTTTAAATAATAGTGCAAGTGCAGAGAATAAACTAAGCAAATTGTCACCCCCCAAGCAAAAAACACTATTATATTCTATGCAGTTAGAGGTGACATCTGGGCCTGTACTTTTAAATTTATTTAATTTGATTAAATTCTTTTTGTTCCCAAAGTGCTAAATCATCCATAATCCCCATAAATACCCTTTTAGCTAAAGGTTCAGAAGTTGCAACGTCTTTAACCATTACAGCTACAGCATATTTAGGACTTCCTACCGGACCATAACCAATAAACCATTGATTTACCAGATTGTTTTTTGTTTCAGCTGTACCAGATTTCCCTGCTAACTTCCATTTAGCTCGTTTTAGCAACCGTCCAGTTCCTTCTTCCACGACTTTTTCCATCATTTTTCTAATTTCTCGATAAGTTTCCCTATTGCCGATCCTAGTGTCTGATTTATGAACTTTAAAATTATAATATTCCATACCATTTTTGTAGATTACCTTTTCAATTAGTCGGGGTTGATATACAAATCCGTCATTTAATACTGTAACAACCAAATTTGCTGCCGCTAAAGGTGAAACTCTAACATCCTGTTGTCCTATTGCCGTTCTAATAACTGAACCAATATCACTTTTATTCGTCTTAGAATGAAACACCCTATTTGCTTCCTCATCTCCTATTTGAGCAAATGAATCCTCTTTGAAAAATTCCCCTGTCCAACCTATAGTTCCAACTAGCCCTAATTTTTTGGCATATTCTTCGATCTTGCCTGGGCCTAGCCCTTCGGCAATTTCCGCAAAAACAACGTTACATGATTTGGCATATCCCTCTTCAAAGGTCATTTCTTCATGATCTTTATAACATGAGAAGCCGTAAACACTGTATTGACTCGCACAATAAAATTTATCCTCGGGATTAACTACTCTTTCTTCCAAAGCGGCGATGGCAATTAGCGTTTTAAAAATAGATCCAGGTTCAATTACTTGAACTGCTTTATTGTTCCAATCAGGCGAATTTGGATCTACATTTAATAAATCAAAATCCGGTAAACTCGCCATAGCTAAAATATCAGCATTATTAACATCAAGAATAACTACACTCCCTTCTCTGATACGATTTTTAACCAATTGTCTTTCGGCAAAAGCCTGAATATCTTTGTCTAGCGTAGTTACTAAAGAGAGAGGGTAATATTCATCCTCATTTGTCTGATATTTATAAGCTAAACCATTAAGCGGTCTCCCCCTATTATCCACGAAATAAGCGATTTTTGATTCGCCAACTCCAATTAATATTTCTTGAAAAGTTAATTGTAGTCCTGATCTGCCAATCAAACTGTTCCATTTTAGTATTCCTCTTTCGAGATAATCATGGTAACTATTTCTAATTTCATTAGGTGCTTGTCCTAAATATCCAATGACATGTTTAGCTAACACATTATTATAATCATTGATAGTATAGGATGCAGAGATAATCCCTGGAATTTGCAATCTTTCAATCATTATTTGCTGTTTTTTCGTTATCTTTATTGGTTTACCATTTTTTGTTATATATGAAGGTTTACTTAATTCTTGGACTTGGTTAAGTAACTTTTGATAGTCGATATTAATGATACTAGCCAATTCTTTGATCTTTCCTAAATTAATATTATCTTTGCTAAAAGGGAATACAACGACTGTTTTTATCTCTTCTTGATTAATAAGTGAGCGATATTTGTGATCATAGATATTTCCCCTACCAGAAGATAAAATAAATTCTTGTTTCCTCTGATTTACAGACCTTTCAAGTAAGTTAATATGATTTGTAGAAAAGTCTCGGACATCCTTTATTTGAATCACAAATAGTCGATATACCAAAACTAAGAATAACATAGATAGTAATAGTAAAATATGAAAAGCCCTTCTTTTATTTTTAGTTAAAGGAGCCATGTATACCTCACCCTATTAGAATATAGTATTACTATCATCACCATATTCTTTGGGAGGTATAACAAAAAGCCAAGCTTATCTTTGCTTGACTTTTCGCTCTTCCAATATAGTTTTTATTTTTGTTACCAATAAATCAATAGCTACCACGTTTTCCCCACCTTCAGGGATTATTATATCAGCATAACGCTTTGTAGGTTCTATAAAACGCAAATGCATAGGACGCACAACAGATAAATATTGATCTATCACTGACTCCATCGTTCTACCACGATGACTAATGTCCCTCACTAGTCTTCGGATAATCCTTACATCTGGATCAGTGTCGACGAAAATCTTAATATCCATTAAATCACGTAGACGTTTATCTTCAAGAACTAAAATTCCCTCAATGATAATTACATCTGCCGGTTCAACTCTGATTGTTTCTGTCTTGCGTGTATGACGTGTATAATCATAGATTGGTTTTTCAATCGGTTTATAATTTAATAAATCTTTAAGTTGCTTAATAAACAAGTCATTATCGAAGGCTAATGGATGATCATAATTAGTCTTAATTCTTTCTTCGAATGGTATGTGTGATTGATCTTTGTAGTACGAATCTTGCTCGATCATTAGAACTTCTTGATCAGGGAAACTTTGCAGAATACGTTTTGCAACAGTTGTCTTTCCTGATCCCGTTCCACCGGTAACTCCGATTACAACGGGTCTATTCATAACCTAATTCTCCTTCCGCATCATATCATAAGGTTTTACTGGTTTATTTACTTTCATTTTAATTATTTGAAGAGGATGTCTGGCAGCATCAATCGAGTTACCTTCCTCATCTTCTATTTTCTCTATAGTTTGAACGAATTTTGTAGCCGGACCAAAGAATTCCACTTCTTGTCCAACTTTGAAATTATTCCTTTGTTGGATAGTGGCTGTTTTAGTATCATTATCATAATCTAAAACCAACCCTACGAAATCAAATTTTCTTATTTTAGGTCCCTCTCCATAAATTTGAGCTTCTTTGTTAGGAGGTTGATAATAAAAACCTTTAATAAGTGGGCGATGACTTGCTTTTACTATCTCATCTAACCACGCTGGGTCAAAAGAATAATTTTTAGGGTCAGCTAAATAAGCATCAATTGCCTGACGGTACGCATTCACAACAGTGGCAACGTAATGAATACTTTTCATTCTGCCCTCAATTTTTAGAGAATCTATACCTGCATTAATGATATCCGGTATTGATTCAATCATGCATAGATCTTTTGAACTCATTGTATAAGGATCGTCATTTTCTTCAAACAACGGAATCTCAGAATAATCATCTAATTCATCGCCCGTTTGAAAGAGGTCGTAGAGCCACCTACAGGACTGGGCACATCCACCCCTATTAGCATCTCGATTGGTCATGTGATTTGATAATACACACCGTCCTGAGTATGAATTACACATTGCACCATGAATAAAAGCTTCAAGCTCTACATCTACATGTTTTTTTATATCACGTATTTCTCGTAAAGAAACTTCGCGAGCTAACACAACTCTAGAAATCCCTTCATCCTTCCAAAACTGCACCGTCCGCCAATTCGTTACAGAAGATTGGGTACTTAAATGAATCTCAAGATCAGGCACAATATTCTTTGCAGTACTGATTATAGCAGGATCGGCTACTATAATCGCATCTACCCCAATATTTTTTATCGTTTTTAAATAGGTTTCTAAACCTGATAAATCGGCATTGTGGGCGATAATATTTGTAGCTACATAGACTCGAGCATTACGTTTATGAGCAAAGGCAACGCCTTTTTCCATATCTTCAAATGAAAAATTACCCGCTTTAGCCCGTAATCCAAATTGCCTTCCACCAATATAGACAGCATCAGCTCCATATCGAATCGCAAACTCCAATTTTTCTAAATTACCAGCTGGAGCTAATAATTCAGGTTTTTTAAGTTTTTGAGTTTGATGTTCAGCGGTGTTATTCAAAGTCTGACCCCCTCTCTAGATGAATTTTTTAGGCCATAAATTTCACAACGTCAATGATACCATAAAAAATATGTTTCTGTACGATGGAAATAATTAATAAATTTGCTCCTTAAAATAGAAACCGGTATTTAAAGGTCTGTTTTTAGGTTGAATCTTTTTAATTTGTTCAACTAAATAACCATTTTCCTTTCCAGATAAAACATTATCAATGGCTTTGCGATAGAGCTTTGTGACATTAACTAGGTAATCTGTGGAATGTAGAATGCCCTCTATCTTTAAACTATCTATACCCGCACCAATAAACTTATCAATATGTTCAATCATACAAATGTCGTGGTCACTCATGATATGAGTTCCATGACTATCTTCGAAGATAGGATATCTCTCATCAGGACGTTTCTTTTCACGTAAGTGTAATTGTTTTTTTCTAGATTCTTGAGGTAACAATTTGTTATATCCAAGATGCTCGAAGTAGTTTGTTAATAAACTTCTTTTAGAATGAAAGATACAAGTTAAACCATGGACCTGGACTTGTATTTCAATATTTACCTTGTTTTTGATATCAATTACCTCTTCCAAAGAAAGTTCTCGAGCTAAAACAGCTCTAGTAACACCTCTTTTTGCCCAAAAATTAATGGTTTCAGCATTAGTAATCGTCGTTTCAGTATTCAAGTGCAATTGTAGGTCTGGTGCGATTTCTTTAGCAGTGATAAATACGGCTGGATCACCAAATACGATTCCATCAACATCATATTCTACCAATTTTGTGAGATAATCTTCTAAACCATTTAAGGAATCGTTATGTAAGATTGCATTCATCATTACATAAATTTTTTTCTGCTTTTCTTTTGCAATTTTAACCGCTTCTTTAATCATTTCTAGAGTGAAGATACCAGCCACCCTTAATCCATAAATATCACCGCCGATATTAAATGCATCAGCCCCTGAATCCGCTAAATACTTGATCTCATCTAGATTCTTAGCGGTTATTAATAGTTCAGGTTTTTTTAAATTCATCCTTACTCCTCCAATTTATAACAGATAGCTAATCCATCACCAATAGGAACAAATGAAGTTTTCACTTTTTTATGGGTAGCTATAAAATCATTGAAATTCCTAATCTTCCTTAGCATCGGCTTAGATTGGCAGATTTCTTGATCTGCTACATATCCTCTGAATAAGATATTATCAAAAATAAAAATTCCTCCAACATTTAATAATGGAAAAGCTAGATTGAAAAATTCTTTATATTTTCCTTTTGCCGCATCAATAAAAATAAGTTCAACCTTAGGAAGGGAAGGTAATATTTCCACTGCATCCCCTTCATGTAAAGTAATCCGATCAGTTAGACCTGCTTTTTTGATATTCTCTTTTGCCTGCTTAATCATTTTTGAATTTCTTTCAATTGTATGAATAGTTGCATTAGGGAAAGCTTTCGCCAACCAAATGGCAGAAAAACCAATAGCGGTTCCCAATTCAATAATCACCTTTGGCTGAATAATATTGGAAATAACCTCTATTAATCTAATACTTGGAATTTGAATAATTGGTACTTCATCCTTTAAACCCTGTTGCTGTAACTCAATAAGTAATGAATCCTCAATCGGCATCAATTGAGTTAAATATCTGTCTACCTTCTCGTCTGTAATACCCATAATTACCGTATCTCCCCTAATTGACTGTTACAATTACCTATTAAATTCATACTATTTCGCAGTTGCTAACATTCACACCTTTAGTATTACCTGCAACTAGTTTCTGAATTATTCGATCTCCTTAAAACATTCATATTCCTTAATAAGTTAGCATAGTTCGACAAAAAAAACAATGAGAGAGGTAGCACCTTCTCTCATTTAATCGTATTTATTCGTCCAAATATCAAATATTTCACTTGCATCTTCCCACTCATTATCATCGATGTACCTTAGTTCTAATTCACCATCAGCCAATTGTTCAACTTTTAAAACTTCAATTTCTCCTTCCTCAGCATCAGGAGATTGAAAATAAGCATAATGTTTACCGTCAAACTCTAATTCCATTAAAAGATGAAATAGATGTTCTTGATCCTCTTCATCATACAAGGTTATTTCTGACCCATACTTTTCTCTTAATAAATCAGTTTCCTTTATATTCATTTTCTCCATAATAACAACCCCTATTGGTTAAATTCATAATCAAGTGTGTTAAAAACTTCTTCAATCATATCCCATTCTTTTTCATCTTCTATCGTATAAAGAATTAGATCGTCACCTTGTTCTTCATATCTGAAGGCGTACACTTCAGCTTCTTCTTCATCTTCAGAAATATCTGTTGGTACAACTAAAAGATACTTTCTATCTTCCGCCTCAAACTCATAGATAATCTCAAATTTAACATCTTTTCCATCATCATCAGTTATATATATGTATTCCCGATCTTCAACTTCCTTACTCATGTTATATCACCCCTTATTATCTAAGTAACCTTGTAAAATCAACATTGCTGCCATCTTGTCAATTACTTGTTTCCTTTTTTTTCTGCTGATATCGGCTTCAATGAGAGTTTTTTCGGCTGATATGGTAGTAAGTCGTTCATCCCAAAAAGATAACGGTAAGTTAAAAGTAGACTTTAAAACTTCCGCAAACTCCATAATCTTTTCTGCCCTTGGACCAATAGTGCCATCCATATTCTTAGGTAAGCCAACTACTATTTCTTCAACTTGATATTCATCAATGATTTCCCTAAGACGCACTAAATCCATTTCTATTTTTTTACGCTTAATAACTTCTACACCTTGGGCTGTCCAACCAAGTTGATCACTCATGGCGACACCTATTGTTTTGTCACCCACATCTAATCCCATTATTCTCATAATCTACCTCGTAATAAAATAATTATACCTAAAGATTGTATTTTGTAACGTGCTCACCTTGTCCGTTTCACTCCCAAAAGTCGCACTTATACAAAATACAACTCTTAATCTGCCTCGAAATAAAAAAGGATAAGTAAAAGGGGGTATACTCCCCCTCAACTTTTATTCGTGGTGTTGCTTGAGATATGATTTAACCAATTCCTCGATGAGTTCATCCCGTTCTACTTTTCTAATAACATTTCTTGCGTTATTATGTCTTGGTATATATGCAGGATCACCAGACAATAAATACCCAACAATCTGATTAATTGGATTATATCCCTTTTCTTTCAATGCTTCATACACCAAAAGGAGGATATCTTTAGGTTGAGTATCAATATCATCTGATTTCACATTAAATTTCATGGTATGATCCATCGAGTTCATTATCAGCACCTCTTTCAAATAATACAAAAAATATTTTACCAAATTTGCACTACTTTCATTACACTTCTATTTTAACTGATTTTACATATTCAGTCACGTAATCTAGTGCATCTTGTACTTTTTCTGGCTCTTTTCCACCTGCTTGTGCCATATCTGGACGGCCGCCACCGCCACCGCCAACACGTGAAGCAGCACCTTTGATTAATTTCCCTGCATGGAATCCTTGTTTTATAAGGTCTTCAGTTACATAAGCAACTAAGTTAACCTTATTGTTATTTACAGTACTTACTAAAATTATTCCTGACTCCATTTTAACCTTTAGATCATCAACAATCTTCCTTAAATTATCCATGTCCATTGGGGCTAATTTAGCTCTAAGTACATTAATACCTTCAATAGTTTCTACTTTATTGATTAAGTCTTTAGCTTCAATACTGCTAATCTTAGCTTTGAGTGATTCATTCTCTCTTTGTAACTCTTTAATCGTCATTTGTAAAGATTCCACTTTTTGTGGTACATCCAGTGGCTTAGTTTTTAATTCATTTGCTAACTGTTTCAAAGTGGTAAATTGCTCATTTAAGAACTGATAAGCCCATTTACCAGTTACTGCTTCAATTCTACGGATTCCTGCTCCAATACTGCTTTCAGAAATGATTTTAAATAATCCAATTTCTGCTGAATTTCCAACATGGCAACCACCACACAATTCAAGGCTGTATTCGCCTACTTGAACGATCCTTACTTCTTCACCATATTTTTCTCCAAATAACGCCATGGCACCCATCTTTTTTGCTTCCTCTAGTGATTTGATCATGATGTTAACCTTTTGATTTGCCCAAATCTGTTGGTTGACCTTCTCTTCAATAGTAGCGAGCTCATCTTCAGTTATTGCTCCAAAATGTGAGAAGTCAAAACGAAGACGATCTGGTGCTACTAAAGAACCCGCTTGGTTTACGTGTTGTCCTAAAATATCCTTCAATGCTTGGTGAAGAATATGGGTCGCAGTATGATTTTTAATAATATCACCACGGGTAACGGTATCAACTTCAGCAGTAGCCTCATCTCCTACCCTAAAAGTTCCATTAACCACTTCGACATGGTGAAGATGTTGCCCATTTGGAGCTTTAATAACATCTAAAACTTTCATCATTTCGCCATTTCTACCTACTATATTACCCCTATCAGCAATTTGTCCTCCACTTTCAGCATAAAAAGGAGTTTTATCTAGGATAACTTGTAGCTTACGACCTTTAGAAGCCATTTCCACAAGTTGCTCATCATCGATCATATGGGTAATCTTGGTATCTACCATTAGCTCATTATATCCAACGAATTCACTTTCCTCTTTGATTTCACCTAGGATTCCACCTTGAACTTTCATACTATCAATTTCTTGTCTAGCAGAACGAGCGCGACTTCTCTGTTCCTCCATTTGAATTTCAAAGCCCTGTTGATCAACAGTTAACCCATTCTCACTAGCAAAGTCCTCAGTTAAATCTAATGGGAATCCATAAGTATCATATAACTTGAAAGCTTCTTGACCAGTGATCTCTTTTCGCCCTTCTTCTTGTGCTTTTTCAATCATTTGTGCTAGAATTGCTAGTCCTTCAGAAAGCGTTTCATGAAAACGTTCTTCTTCAGTTCGTATTACCTTCTCAATGAATTCCCTTTTTTCAAGGATTTCTGGATAGTAATCTTTCATTATTTCCCCAACGACTGATGTTAATCGATATAGAAATGGTTTCTCAATACCAATTGTTTTACCATAACGAACTGCTCTTCTAAGTAATCTACGAATTATATATCCCCGACCTTCATTAGATGGCAGTGCCCCATCGCCAATTGCAAATACGATGGTTCGAATATGGTCAGCAATTACTTTTAAAGCTACATCAGTATTCTTATCTTGATGATATTTTACACCTGCATGTTCTGCTGTCGTTTCAATGATTGGGATGAAAAGGTCAGTATCAAAATTAGTTTCAACCCCTTGGATCACTGAAGCCATTCTCTCTAGGCCCATACCAGTATCAATGTTTTTCTTAGGCAATGGAGTGTAGCTACCATCAGGATTGTGGTTGTATTGGGAAAAAACTAAATTCCAAATCTCTAAATATCGCTCATTTTCTCCTCCAGGATAACACTCTGGATCAGATGGATCACAGTACTTTTCTCCTCGATCGTAGAAGATTTCTGTATTTGGACCACTTGGGCCTTCACCGATGTCCCAGAAGTTTTCCTCAAGACGTATTATCCTTTCATCTGGAATACCAATCTCATCGTGCCAGATTTTATATGCTTCATCATCCTCTGGATGGATTGTAACAGAAAGTTTTTCAGGGTCAAAACCTATCCATTTTTCGTCGGTCAAGAATTCCCAAGCCCAATGAATCGCTTCTTTTTTGAAATAATCTCCAATCGAAAAGTTTCCAAGCATTTCAAAAAAAGTATGGTGTCTAGCTGTTTTACCGACATTTTCGATATCATTGGTTCGGATTGATTTTTGTGAGTTTGTTATTCTTGGATTATCAGGAATTTTCCTACCATCAAAATATGGTTTTAATGTGGCAACACCACTGTTAATCCATAAAAGAGATGGATCATCATAAGGTATTAATGAAGCACTAGGCTCCACTTTATGTCCTTTTGACTTAAAAAAGTCTAGAAA
Organism: Vulcanibacillus modesticaldus; assembly: GCF_001730235.1. Taxonomy (GTDB): domain Bacteria; phylum Bacillota; class Bacilli; order Tepidibacillales; family Tepidibacillaceae; genus Vulcanibacillus; species Vulcanibacillus modesticaldus. The sequence continues at coordinate 72,839 of NZ_MIJF01000046.1, forward strand.
GGCTTTTCTAATCTCATGAGAGCTCATTTTTCTCATTTGTAAACTCCTCCATTTATTTTGCTTAAAATAAAAAACACTCTCATCCCAATCAGGGACGAAAGTGTTGTATCACTTACCGCGGTACCACCCTGTTTACTCGCTAGGAAAGAAAAATAATTCCTATTGAGTCACTCATAATTGATAACGGAACCACCCGATCTTTTTCTCAGGATTAGCCTTCGATCATCCTTCACCTAGAAACCCTTTCAGCCTAAGGGGCTCCCTCTCTTGAGATGGACTATGACCTACTCGATCCCTCATCGACACTACATATCTCATTTTATATTTTGGAAATTATTATACATAGCCCTAAAGCAAATGTCAACTATATCAACATTACTTGCGGTTTAAATAGTAGATTCCAATATGCTGAATTATTACCTTTATGATAGCAAATACTGGGACAGCCAATATTAATCCGGCAATCCCTGCTAATTGGCCACCAATCAAGAGTGACAGGATGATGAATAGAGGATGAATATGGAGTCTTCTTCCTACCACTTGGGGTGAAACCACATTACCTTCAATAATTTGGACAATTAGATTGACGATTACTATTTTAATAGCCAACTGCCATGAAACACTTAAAGCAACTAAAACGGCTGGTGTCGCTCCTATAAATGGCCCTAAGTAAGGAATAATATTCGTTATTCCAACAATTAAAGCTAATAGTAAGGCATATGGCAATCCCACAAATAAATAGCCGATATAGGCTAAAACACCGATAATCATACAGACTATTAACTGTCCCCTTATATAATTCCCTAATGCATCATCAATGTCTCTAGCAAGTCTTATCATCTCTTTACGTTTTCTTTTAGGCACTAAAGTAATTATCGTTTTTTCAAGTATCTGATAATCCTTCAAAATATAGAAAGCAACAAAAGGAACCAAAAAAATTGTAATTATTACTTCAATAGTATTACTTATCCAAGTCGTTATATTAGAAAAACTTTCTGATATTCTTTTTTCTAAGTTTTCTAGTGAATTATCTATCCCCTCTTGAAATGAATCGGGAAGTGGATTTAAATGGTCATGCCTGATTCCATCTAACCAACGATCCAACTTTCCAATTATATCTGGCAATTGCTCCCCCAAATCTTTGATCTGGGCCACTAATAAGGGAAATATATTAAAAGAAATAATGGCTAAAGAACCAAAGAAAATAAAATAAATTATCAATACAGCCAAAGATCTTGGTATTCCTTTATTATGTAGCATGGTTACAATAGGATGTAGCAAATAAGAAATAATAATTGCAATAAAAAATGGTAAGAGGAGCGTTTTTAAAAAAACAATAAAAAAGCCAATAACTTCACCAAGCTTAACTAATAAGAAGAGAATAGTAAGGATCAACAAAATCAAACTTAAAAAAACAAAAACCTTTTTATATGGCAACCATTCCCAATCAGCTTTGATCACTATTCCCTCCTTTCTCCGTTAATTACATAATTTATTTTAAATAATTTGACCAACCCTCTTGAAAAGTATATGCTTTTTTCAAATAATTTACGCATAAAACAAAAACATATCTTTACAAAAAAAAGCACCGACAGATACTCTGTCAGTGCAACAATATTTATCTAAATCTCAAGATATTTCTAACAAAATTTCTTCTCCCCATCATCCTTAGGAAACCTAGTCTACCGAGCATATGCAAGGCCATATTGATCATTTTATTAATTCTATTCATCCTTTTGGCACTACTTATACGACGTAGCATAAAACCAGCAAAAGTTACAACCACGCCACCGGCAATTATACTTTGAAACAAGCGATTCACACCGCATCATCCCTTTACAGAGTTTCTTTAACACGCAATTCCTCTTCTGTAAATAAGTCATCTAAAGAACTTAAAGAACCATCTTCTTCAACTTGATAAACGGTAAAGCGATCCCCTAACAACGTCAATTCAATGAAGCAATTCCAACAATAATATTGGTTTGTAGCAATTTTACCAATATCACGACTCTGGCAATTAGGACAAGTGAGCAAAACCTATTTCCTCCTTATCATTATTCCTGATCAAATATAACTTCCTTTATCTCATCACTTGGTACAATGATCGCATCTTCTCCGAAAACCATTTTTTTAGGTATCTGAATCGTTCTTCGACCTTCTGTTACATCTGATAGGAATCCATCTGATATTTCATACCCTAGTATCTTTCCCAGTTCTTCTTGGAAATAAACGTCAGATATATGTCCTAATTCTTTACCATTAGTCGTAACAATTGGATATTCTTTGTATGCCTTCTTACCAGTGCTAAAACTGTAATAACTATTCTGATTAAAAGATGTAAGAAATCGCTCCGTTCCAATAGTTACCGCATCATCACCTATTGCTCCAACTTTATCAAAGGATAAATAGCTCCTTTTTGTGAAGATACCTGGTGATTCAACAGCAAGTCCCACAAGCTCCCCCCGTTGATTAAAGTAGACATCCTTAACGACACCCAGCTTTTTACCGGTACTCGTATCTAATACTGGTAGACCAAGAACATCTTGTATCTTTTTCATGATACCCCCCCTAAGAAGGGATACTATTATTATGCCGAATTTTTTAAGGTAAGATACGAAGAGAAAGCTGGGTAAGGCTGAAGTTATTTCCTTTTTCCCATTCGTGATTTTACGATATGGGCTATTTCTTTCGCTGCCTTTTCAATTTGTTCTTCAGTATTTCCTAAACCAAAGCTAATCCTAATTGCTGAACGAGTAACGTCTTGCGGAAGGTTTAAAGCTTTAATTACCCTAGATATATCTAATGCCCCGGCTGCACACGCAGAACCCCCTGATACAGCAATTCCTTTCATATCCAAAGTCATAATCATCGTATGACTATCAACGCCTAAAAAGCTAACATTTAAAATACTTGGTACTACATCTGTGGGATGACCATTAATTACAAAGTAATTTTCTCCAATTGACTCCTTCCAAATTTTTATCATCTTTTCCTTGAATTCTGCCAACCGTTTGGCCTTTTCATCCCTATTTTCAATTAAAATCCTACAAGCTTCACCAAACCCAATAATTCCAGGCACATTTTCTGTCCCGCCTCTTCTTGAACGTTCTTGAGATCCCCCGATCAGTGGAAGTAACTTAACACCTTTTCTAACATATAACGCACCTATTCCTTTAGGACCGTTTATCTTATGAGAAGAGATAGTTAGTAAATCAATTGGTAATGAAGAAACATCAATATCAATTATCGGAAATGCCTGAACAGCATCGGTATGAAAATAGATATCGTTTTCTCTAGCAATCTTACCGATTTCTTCGATCGGCTGAATAGTACCTATTTCATTATTTACAAACATAACACTTATCAAAATCGTTTCCTCACGAAGCTGTGACTTTAGTTCTTCAATATTAATTTTCCCATAATTATCAACAGATAAATAAGTAATCTCAAATCCAAATTTTTTCAGGAAATCCGTAGCTTGCATAACTGCAGAATGCTCAATTTCAGATACAATAATATGATTCCCTTTATCTTTATTAGCAAAAGCCAAACCAACTATTGCTAAATAATCACTTTCAGTTCCTCCACTAGTAAATACAATCCTCGAAGGATCGGTATGTAATGCCATCGCTACATTTGCTCGAGCATCCTCTATCGGTATTCTCACTGATTGACCTGTTTTATGAATGCTTGATGGATTTCCGAATCGTTCCACAAAGTATGGAGACATCACTTCAAATACTTTAGGATGAACAGGTGTAGTTGCACTATGGTCTAAATATACCTGCTGCCTCATAATTTGTTTTCCCTCCTGTATCTTAAATCAGTAATAACAATTCCTTGAGAAACAAAATAAGTATCCCATAACTTTATAAAAAATTGGATAATCGGTCCAATTAAAACAGACACTATTAAGGTACCTATATAAACAGGTCCCCCTAGTATCCAACCAACTATAAGTACTAATAATTCCATTATAGTTTTGATTTTCCCAATACTCATTTGATATTTTTTGGATAAGACTAACATTAGACTATCACGGGGACCAGCTCCTAAATTAGCTGTGATATAAAGCCCAGCTCCCATACCCATCAATAAAATCCCGACAAATAAATACATATATTGAAAAAATAATCTTTCCATCGTTGGTAATAAATAAAGGAATAAATCAATAAAAACACCAACAAAAATCATATTTAACACCGTTCCAATGGATATCATCTTCTTATCAAGAATAAAGGTAATAATTATCACTGTTAGACTAACTATTATAGACCAAGTACCAATAGTTAAACCAAGAATATTATATAAACCAATGTGAAGAACATCCCAAGAAGATACCCCTAAATTTGCCTCAATAATCATTGCAATCCCAAGACTAAGAATAATAATTCCTAGAAAAAAGATGGAAAGCTGATAAAGATAATTAGTTTTGCCCACATTATTCCCCCTAATTTCTTTTTCTAAGTCGGATTTTGGCCTCGGTACCTTGATCACTTGGAAAATAATACTGTTTACCTAATAATTCCTTTGGTAAATACTCTTGTTCAGTATAATGATTTGAATAGTCATGAGGATACTTATATCCTTTACCATGTCCAAGTAATTTGGCTCCTTTATAATGTGAATCTCTTAAATGAATTGGTACTTCACCTAGCTTTCCGTTACGTATATCTTCTAACGCTGAATCAATTGCTTTTATTGCTGAATGAGACTTAGGACTCTCACATAGATAAATAACACATTGAGCCATATTGATCCTTGCCTCGGGTAACCCCACAACTTGAACTGCATGCCAAGTTGCTATTGCTTGTTCTAACGCATTTGGATTAGCCATACCAATATCTTCTGAAGCATGAACGATTAAGCGTCTAACAATTAATTTAGGATCTTCACCAGCTTCTAACATCCTAGCCATCCAATAAATGGCTGCATCTGTGTCGCTTCCTCGAATTGACTTGATGAAAGCACTCAACATATCATAGCGTTGATCACCAGTATCATAACGTATGGCCGGTTGTTGTATAGATTCTTCAGCAATGGACAAATTAATATTGATTAATCCATTTTCATTTGGTTCCGTTGTTGTCACAGCCAACTCTAAAGCATTTAGTGCTTTCCTTAAATCTCCATTTGCAGTATTGACGATATGCTCTAAAGCATCATCTTCAATCTTAGCATTATAGGTGCCAAGACCCCTTTCCTCATCATTTAATGCTTTATAAATAGCTTCTCTAATGTCCTCTTTAGAAAGGGGTTCCAACCTAAAAATTTGACTTCTAGACAATAATGCCGAATTAACCTCAAAAAAAGGATTTTCAGTTGTTGCACCAATAAGAATTATTTCCCCCTTCTCCACAGAAGGCAGGAGGGCATCCTGCTGGGCCTTATTAAAACGGTGAATTTCATCAAGAAAAAGAATTGTCTTCTTTCCATATAATGCTAAGTTATCTTTAGCTTTCTCAATTATTTCTCTAACTTCCTTAACACCGGTACTGACCGCATTTAGCCGAATGAATTCACTACTAGTTACTTGACTTATTACATATGCTAAGCTAGTTTTTCCTGTACCCGGTGGACCATAAAGAATAATTGAAGAAAGACGATCAGCTTCAATCGCCCGTCTAAGTAACTTGCCTTTACCAATAATATGTTTCTGACCTATATATTCATCAATATTTCTTGGTCTGAACCGATCAGCTAATGGTGCATACTTTATTGCTTGATCAGAAAAAATATCCATCATCTTGTTTAATCACAACCTTACTACTACATAACTAACAAATTCATAGAAATATTTGCTTGTCACATTAAAACTGATTAGTACTCTTTAACATCTGATCAAACTGATGTACATATTTAATGCCTTCTAACCAGTCTTTTATCCGTGGAATTTCATCAGAATATTGACGATTATATGATGTATCAACAATCACCGTAGGAATTCCCCTAGCTAGTAAATTGTCAATATGCTCTGGATCATCTTCGAAAAATAGATCTATTCCAATTTTACTCGCTATTTTTCCTTTATCCTGAGAACTCATAAACAAATTATCACCATTAAAAGGGAAATTGTGTTTTTTCAACCACTGCTCAGTTATTTCCCTAATTCTTCTAAACCCTGGTCTAGCGGTAATATAATAAATCTCATGCCCTTCTTCTACCAATTGTTGTAAAGCTTCTGGAGCATGTTCAAGAGGAACACCAATTTGATAGATTTTCGCCTCTAACTTCCTCCACATTTTTTTACCTTCTTCACTTGTTAAACCGTATGGTTCATCTAAGTAAAAAGTTGTTACTTCATCTTCTTTTACGTCCATATTTAATTCCTCATTATATACCTTAATCGCTGCCCTATGTGTATGTTTAATAGTTCCATCAATATCTATTCCAAGTTTCATTAACTATCCCTCCATCCTTATTATCTTCTTCATATAATACAAAAATTCCTCTCAAAACGAGACTTTAAGAAATAAAAGCCACATCAGTGGCTTTTATCATTAATTTTAATGGGAAGTTTGATCGTAAAAGTTGTTCCTTCGCTTACTTTACTTTCTACTGTTATAGTACCTCCCATCCCTTCAACTATCCTATAACAGGTTGCTATTCCAAGACCAGTTCCATCTTCCTTCGTTGTGAAAAATGGAGTTCCGAGTTTTTCAAGTGTCTGTTGATCCATGCCTTTTCCAGTATCAGAAAAAGAAATGCTAACTATTCCTTCATTTTCTATGTAATTAGTAGCAACGATTAACGCCCCTCCCAAGGGCATAGCCTCAAAGGCATTTTTAATAATATTGATAAATACTTGTTTAATCTGTTTAGTATCCATGGAAATAATCGGTATTTTATTATACTTTTTGATTATTCTTATATCCTCTTGTGCTGCTTGAGACTCATAAAGTAAGAAAATTTCTTCTAAAATACGAACAATATCAGTGTCCTGAATATTTATTTTTTTATTAGGTTTAGCCAATGATAAATATTCATCTATGATATCGTTAATCCTATCTATTTCTTGAATAATCAATGGAAAATATTGTTCCCCAGATTTAACATCAGTACCATTTGAATTCTGGTCAAACAATTGCAAAAAACCTCTGATTGTGGTTAACGGATTTCGTATTTCATGGGTTATACTAGCAGCTAGCTGACCAGCTGCTTTTAATTTTTCTGATTGAATAAGTTCTTCTTGTATCGACCTTATTTCTGTTATATCACTAAAGACAATTAAAATTTCTTCTTCAATAATATCATTTTCTTTAACCTCCAAAATTGAAATATTAGCTAAGAATATGTAACGTTGCCCATTTATACAGGTTTCAAATTCAATATTGTTTAAGCTGCCACTACTCTTTTTAACATTTTTCGTATCAAAAATTGAAGACATTTGAATGAACTTTTTAATATCTGGATTCTGTTCACCTATCTCAGACAGTTGTTTTCCAATAATTTCTTCTTTCTTAATCTTGAAAAGTTCCTCACATTTTTTATTAAATATCGTGATAACTTGATTATTTTTATTTATTGATAATACTCCGTTATCAGTGGTTTCTAAGATTAATGTCGACTTTTTATGTTCTTTTTCTCTTTGTTCCAATTTTTTTGTCATTTCATTAAAAGTTTGATTTAGAATATTTATTTCTTCATAGGTATTTAGAACTAAAGGTTTTATTTTCTTCCCTTGTGCAAAATCAGTAGTCGCTATCACCAACTGATTAACAGGTTTCACAATATAACGGGAAAGTTTTATAATAGCAAAACCTGTTACAATTAAGACTAGTCCGAATAAGATTAAATATTTTATTAATAATTCTTTTAATGGTGCATACAATTCATCATTATTTACAGTAAGCCCTACAAACCATTGATTAGTAAATCCCGACATTTGTTTGATAGGTAATATCACATTCATTGTATTTGATGACCGATTATAATATAGTTTGCTACTTTTATCTATTTCTTTATACAATTCGATATCTAACCCATTCTTGGTAAGCCAATTCACATTTAAAATTTGTGTACGATCAGGATGAGCAATGATGTCACCTTTATAATTCATTAAAAAGGCATAACCAGATAAACCTAATTGTTTTTGTTGATTTGCATAGCGATCTATTAATTGCCATAAAGAGTCTAAATCAAAAGCAGGGGAAATTACTCCAATAATATTGCCATTTTTGTCCCTAACAGGTCCAGCCAAAGCAAGTATCGGGTTATTTACTACATTTGAAAGATAAATATCTGAAAAATAAATTTCCCCTTCAATTGCCTTTTTAAACCATTCTCGTTGTCCCAAATTCCTACCCAAAACAGTATTATCCATATCGACTGTTACATATCCATTTTTATCAACAAAAATCGCTCCAAAATAGATATCGTAAACATCAAGAAAATTCCTAAACTCCTTTTGAACATCTTCAAAAGAAGAATTAAGATCTCTTATAACAGGATTTCTGGTCAATAAATCTATATCTTTTATTCTTTCTGCTATAAACTCTTCTAACTCAATTACTAAATTTTCTGCTTCTGTTACTAAATTATTTTCTATCTGTTCCGTTAAAATTTCTTTCTGTGACTGGTAAGAAATATAGCCAACTACAATCAATGGTAAGATTGATAAAAATGTGATTATAACAAGTAGTTTGTAATGAAGTGTTTTAAACATATAACTATCTCCCAGATTTCCTTATTGTTCATAAGATAAAACGTTTGCGCAATAAAAAAAAGAACCTAGAATATATCATAACATCACAGAGTTTTAGCTGTAAATCGAAAAATTAAAATATCACTAACAACCTTTGTTAAAAGTCTAAATCCTCATCCTCCCAAATCATTTTTGCCAAAGGAAATGGCTCCAAAGCCCTTTCAAAAATACCTTGAACATAAGCAATTAAAACTCCATAATTAACTATCGGAACATTAAAAGCTTTTGCTGTACTAATTCTATTAAGCATACCACTTCTATTAAGCATACATGCCCCACAATGGACTATTAGTGAATATTTCTTCACATCTTCTGTAAAAGATACACCTGAAGCAAATTCAAAATCTAATTTTTTACCGGTCCTTTGCCTTATCCATCTAGGAATTTTTACGGTTCCAATATCATCTGATTGACGATGATGGGTACATCCTTCAGCAATCAACACCTTGTCTCCATCTTTAAGATTTTCAATCGCTTTAGCACCCTTTACTAGCTCTTCTAAATCACCATTATACCTAGCAAAAAGAATCGAAAATGATGTTAATGGAATATCCTTTGGCGTGTCAGCAGCGACCTTTAAAAAAGCCTGGGAATCTGTAATAACTAATTTCGGTTTCTTCCCCAAATTCTCAAGTGTTTCTTTTAACTCATACTCTTTAGTTACTATCGCAATAGCATCACTCTCTAAAATGTCTCTAATGGTCTGTTGTTGAGGTAAAATCAATCTACCTTTTGGCGCGGCCTTATCAATTGGAGTAACGAGTACCACGAAGTCTCCCGGGTTGATTAAATCTCCAACTAAACGAAATTTTGCTTCATTATCAGGGATCAAATCGATGATTTTCTTTTTTAATTCTTTGATTCCTTGGTTTTTCAAAGCTGAAATTGCTACAACTGGAACGTTTAATTCCTTTTCTAATCTATCAATTTCTTCTTGAGAAAGATTTATAAGGTCATTTTTATTTAAGATAATTATTATAGGAATCTTTTTCTCTTTGATTTTGTCTATTATATAAAAATCATCTTCTGTTATACCAACTGTAGCATCAATCGCCACTAAGGCTACGTCCGTTATATTTAAAACCTCCATTGTTTTTTTTATTCGAAGTTCGCCTAATTTCCCCAAATCATCAATCCCTGCTGTATCTATTAAAACACAAGGACCTATTGGTAAAATCTCTATAGCCTTATACACTGGATCCGTTGTAGTCCCTTTTATTTCCGAAACAATCGCTATATCTTGACCAGTTAAAGCATTGATAATGCTTGATTTCCCAGCATTCCTCTTTCCAAATAGTGCAATGTGGATCCTAGCAGAACGTGGTGTATCATTTAAACTCATATCATTACCTCCTCATTTACCAGGAATACCTGGCTTTGTTACTTCAAATGGATTTAAGATCTCTTCGATTTTAGAATCAGATATAATATTTTCTTTTTTCAAAACTTCCTTAATCGTCTTATCCTGACTAAGAGCTTTCTTAGCAATCTCACTTGCTTTATCATAACCCAGATGATGAATCAAAGCTGCTACTAATGCAGAAGATTTTTCAAGATTTTCCCTACATCTATCTTCATTTACCTTGATCCCCTTAATGCATTTCTCACCAAACAACTTAATAGCATTATTTAATAATTCTAAGGATTCAAGTAAGCTTTCCGCAATTAAGGGCGTAAAAGCATTTAGCTCTAGCTGACCTGAAGAACTTGCCATCGTAATCGCATAATCATTAGCAATAACTCTCATCGCCACCTGAGCTACCATTTCAGCAATTACAGGATTTATTTTCCCAGGCATTATCGTAGATCCCGCTTGAACTTCAGGAAGCTTTATTTCTCCGAATCCACCTCTTGGGCCTGAACCTAGCAATCTAAGATCATTAGAAATTTTAAGGATATTAACTGCACAAGCCTTTAAAAGTCCCGAAACTTCTACAAAAACATCGGTATTTTGGGTTATGTCCATTGGGAACTCGGCTCTAGCCAAACCAAGTCCCGTTAAATCTTGAATTACATCTGTGATCAAGAAAATATATTTATTGGTAGCATTTAATCCAGTACCAATAGCTGTACCACCTAGATTTATCTGCCTAAGTCGCTCTTCTACCTTATAAACTCGCCATCTATCCCTCGCTATCGCCTGTGCGTAGGCTCCGAAACCTTGCCCCACCATCATTGGGAGTGCATCCATAAGTTGCGTTCTACCAAGCCTAATTATGTTACTGAATTCATTTTCCTTTTTTTGCAATTCTTCTTGTAAGTCGGCAAGGGAATTACTTAATTCTCTTAGCATCCGGATAGCTGCAATTCTAAGAGCAGTAGGATATACATCATTAGTCGACTGTGACATGTTTACGTCATTTAGTGGGTGAACAATTTGATAATCTCCCTTTTTACCACCTAAAATTTCATTTGCTCTATTGGCTATTACTTCATTGACATTCATATTAGTAGAGGTACCTGCTCCACCTTGGTAAGCACTGATTAAAAACTGATCAGCAAACTTTCCGTCAATAATCTCTTCACTAGCTTGAATAATCGCCATAGCCTTTTCATGAGATAATTTTTTTAATTTTTTATTGACAATCGCTGCAGCTTTTTTTATCAGGGCTAGCTCTTTTATCAACTTTAAATTCACACTTTTTGATTGAAGATTAAAATTATCAAGCGCTCTAAGAGTATTTATTCCATAGTATCTGTTTTCTTCAATTTGTAGCTCACCTATCAAATCTTTCTCCACTCTATATTTCAAGACAATCACCCCAAAATAGATACGATAAATACAAATATCCCTCCATCTACACTTGGAGGGAGGTGTTTGTGATATTTTTCCCAATCTTACTTTATAAATGTACGACAATAAAATTATAACACCGCAAGATAAACGCCTTTATTACAATTTATTGAACTTTTTAGTGATGAAAAACCACTAACTCCTACTCAATACTACACATTCTGGCCAAAACCTCTACAAGATGTACTACTTCTATTTCTGAGGCTTTATTATTCTTTTTTACACCTTGACGTAATTGTAATAAACAACCCGGATTTGCAGTAACTATGGTTGTTGCCTTTGATTTCTTAACCTTTTCCATTTTATTATTTAAGATTTTCATTGATTCATTAAAGTGTAAAATATTGTAGATGCCACCTGAGGCACAACACTTAGTACTATCTTCCATTTCCGTATAATTGGCACCAGGAATAGATTGTAATAAAACCCTAGGCTCTTTATATACTCCCTGAACATTCCTTAGATGACAAGAATCCTGATAAGTAATTATTCCTTTCCACTCCCTTTTAAATGGAAGTGGTCCATATTTTACTATAATCTCGCTAATATCTTTAGATTTATTAACGAAGTTTCTTGCTCGTTCTCTCCACTCTTCTTCATCTTTTAACAATTGATCATATTCCCTTAGCGTGGCACCACAGCCACCAGCATTATTTACATAGTATGTTGCTCCAGATTTTTCGAAAGCTTCAATATTTTTTTTTGCCAAATCCTTTGCCATACTGGACATGCCTTGATGAATATGTAAAGCCCCGCAACAATTTTGCTCTTTGGGAATTACAACTTCACACCCAATTAGCGACAATAGTTCAATCGATAAACGATTAATTCTATGCATCATCGCATCCGTTACACAGCCAGTAAAAAAGGCAATACGAACTTTCATATCGCCCTTAGCAGGTATAACCGTACTTGGTTTCAGTCTTTTTACAGGTGACTCTAGGAGAGGAAGTGCCGTTTCTAATTGAGCAAGGGGTTTTGATATTTTCTCGATTACCTTAGTTTGCCGTACAATCTTATAAACACAGCTCTTTTGATAAAACCATGTCATATTACCCAAAGTTCTTAGCCGTTTTGGATAAGGAAAAAGATGCTTTAGTAATGCCTTTTTAACTGTATACGATAATGCCGGTTTTTGCTTCTCTTCCTCTTTCGTTGCGATTACCTCTTTAGCACTGTCTAAAATATGTCCGTAAGGTACTCCTACCGGACAGGCGACTTCACAAGCTCGACAACCGATACACAAGTCAATTGGAGAAGCTAAGTGTTTAATTAAATCTATTTTCCCTAAGGATGCCAACCGAACAAGATTAACTCTACCACGTGGCGATGCCGATTCTTTTCCTAGCGTTTCATAAGTAGGACAAACGGCCAAACAATAACCACACTGCACACATCTATTCGTTGCCTCAAAGGTTAAATCATATAATTTTTGAATATGCTTTACATCATTTTGATTTTTTTCAGGTGGGTTCATTATGTTAACACCACCTTAGTTTGTCCACGATCCGGGAAAATCTTTCCTGGATTCATAATATTATTAGGATCCCATGCCTCCTTAATCTTTCTCATCATTAGCAGGCCAACTTCACCAAGTTCCATTTCCATATAAGGAGCTTTTAAGGTGCCAATACCATGTTCACCAGAAAGGGTTCCCCCTAAAGAAATTGCAGCTTCAAATATTTCACCTACAGCTTTTTCAACACGCTTCATTTCCTCAACATTTCGTTTATCGGTGATGATATTGGGATGCAAATTACCGTCTCCGGCGTGTCCAAAAACAACTAGATTAAGTTGATACTTCTCTTTAATCTGATTTAACCTTTTCATCATTTCAGGTATTTTACTCCTTGGAACAGTTGCATCTTCAGATATTTTTGTCGGCCCCATTTGTGTTATCGCTGGGGATACCATTTTTCTTGCTGTCCATATTTCCTGACGCTCTCTCTCATCTTTGGCCACTTTAACATCAGTCGCTCCTTGTTTGTAACATATTATTTCACATTTATGAATCTCTTCTTCAACTGCTAAAGGGTGTCCATCTACTTCAATAATAACCATTGCTTCGGCATTAACCGGCAAATTAGATGGACGATAATTCTCTACAGATCTAATACAGCCATTGTCCATTAATTCCATTGCAGAAGGTAAAATCCCTGAAGATAAGATTTTAGTTATCGCTTGCCCCGAATCTACCAACTTATCAAAGGTAGCCACTAAAGTTTTAACGGATTGTGGTTTGGGAATTAATCTTAAAATCACTTCCGTTACTATTCCCAAAGTACCTTCAGAACCTACTATTAACCGAGTAAGGTCATATCCTGTAACATTTTTTACAGTCCTTCCGCCTGTGCGGATAATATCTCCTGCGGGGGTTACAACTTCTAATCCAATAACGTATTCCTTTGTCGTACCGTATTTAAGTCCCTTTGGCCCACTGGAATTTTCCAATAAATTACCACCAATAGTAGAAACATGAGAACTACTAGGATCCGGTGGGTAAAATAAGCCTGCTTCCTTCGCCTTTTTATGAACTTCAGCGGTAATCACACTTGGTGAAACTATTGCGATAAGATTTTCTTTATCAATTTCTAACTTTTTCTCAAGTTTTGTTAAATCTAATACCATACCGCCTTTCACAGGTAAAGAGCCACCACTTAATGATGTTGCTGAACCCCTTGGATAAACAGGGATAAGATACTTGTTCGCCAATTTGATAAGCTCACTTATTTCCTTGGCGTTTTTTGGTTGAATAACTATTTCTGGCAAATATTCACCAAATGAAGCATCATAACTATATGAATACAATTCATGTAGATCTGTCATAATCCGATCCTTCAGGATTATATTTTCGATTTCATCACGAATTTTCTTCTCCATATTATACCTTGCTCCTCTCGCTTATACACTGCATCACAGGCATCCCCTCATTTTAAAAAAGATTACATTCCTTCTCTATCGTTATCCTCTTTAGCTACTTTATTTATTCTAATTATAAAAGTATGTACGAACAAAAAAAACACCAGATTAACACGGTGTCATTAATAATACAAAAAGAGCCCCGGGATGCCGTGTCTCCTAAGTTTTGAACCTGCTCTCGCAGGTGGGTGTCCTGTCTTTAGCTTCATTGTCCTATAGTAAACTATAGTATCAAGTTCACTAAAGAACTCCAGACTCCCTTCTAATAGGTGTTGGCTCAAAACTATCGGTTAGTCACGTACAACGTAGGGCTCTTTTATTCTGTTTTGTAGCTTTATGTTACCATAGGGACGAGCATTAAATCAAGGGAACTTTTTGCTAGTAAAGGAAAGAATAAGCTACTCATTTGACTTATACAATCTCTTCAGTTTCTTTTACCTTGGCTTTAATTTCCAGATGAAGTTCTTTTAGCTGTTTATCATCCACAAATGTTGGAGCACCAGTTAATAAACAATTTGCATTAGTTGTTTTAGGGAAAGCAATGGTATCCCTTAAATTGTTCCTATTTGCTAAAATCATTACAAGTCGATCAAGTCCAAAGGCAATTCCACCGTGTGGAGGAGTGCCGTATTCAAAAGCTTCCAATAAGAAACCAAACTTATCCCATGCTTCTTCCTTGGTAAATCCAAGTACGTTAAACATTTTTTCTTGGATTTCCTGTTGATAAATTCTCAAGCTTCCTCCACCTAGTTCGTAACCATTGAGAACCATATCATAGGCTTGTGCCCTTACCTTTGAAGGGTCAGTATCTAATAAAGGTATATCTTCCTCTCTTGGCATAGTAAATGGGTGATGTTCAGCAACATACCTTTGTTGTTCCTCATCATATGATACTAATGGAAAATCGGTAATCCATAGGAATTTATACACATTTTCAGGTATTAAATTTAATCTTTTTCCTAACTCTAAACGAAGATTACCCAAAGCATCAGCAACAACTTCCTTAGAATCGGCCACAAACAGCAACAAATCTCCTGTTTCTGCTTCCATGGTTGTCTTGATTTGCTCAATTTCTGATTCGGATAAGAATTTAACAATTGAACCTTTGATACCATCTTCTTTCAAGGATAGCCATGCTAGTCCCTTTGCACCATATCTACTTACAAATTCCGTTAATTGATCAACATCTTTACGACTGTAACTAGCACAACCCTTAGCATTTATTCCCTTAACTTGGCCGCCATTTTGGATAGTGTTTCTAAATACTTTAAATTCACTTTCTTTAACAATTTCAGAGATGTCCTTTAATTCCATCCCAAAACGAATATCTGGTTTATCTGAACCATAACGTTCCATAGCTTCTTGATAGGTCATACGTAGGAAAGGTCTTTCAATCTCATATCCGATCGTTTCTTTAAATAAGCCAACCATCATTTCTTCCATCAGATCTTGAAACTCTTTTAATGGCATAAAAGACATCTCAATATCCACTTGAGTAAACTCCGGTTGACGATCAGCTCGTAAATCTTCATCTCTAAAACAACGAGTAACTTGATAATAGCGCTCAAAACCAGAAACCATTAATAATTGCTTAAATAATTGTGGTGACTGAGGCAAGGCAAAAAAGTGACCGGGATGTTTTCGACTAGCAACTAGGTAGTCTCTTGCACCCTCCGGAGTACTTTTAGTTAACATTGGGGTTTCAATATCTAAAAAACCATACTTGTCCAAGAAATTTCGGATGTATGTTGTAACTTTATGGCGTAAAATAAGGGTGTTTTTCATCTCATTACGTCTTAAATCCAAGTAACGATATTTTAAACGTAATGATTCATCAATCTCTATATTGTCTTGAATAAAGAATGGTGGTGTTTTTGCTTCATTGATTAGTTCAATTTCACTAACTTCGACTTCAATTTCCCCCGTTTCCATATTTGGGTTCACAGTCTCCTCTTCCCTAGCTACCACAATTCCCTTAACAGCAATTACATACTCACTTCTCAATTTATCTGCTACCTGATGGGCTTTTTGTGACTTCTCGGGATTGATTACTAATTGGACAATTCCACTTCTATCCCTTAAATCTATGAAGATTAATCCACCCAAATCTCTTCGCTTTTGAACCCATCCACTTAAGATAACTTCTGTACCAATAAGACTCTTGTTTAATTTACCACCTTGATGCGTTCTCTGTAATACCATACCCTTTCCTCCCTATCCTGATTATCCTTTTATCTTTTAATTATTTGACTGCTAATCGTTTCAATAAGATCGTCAAAAGATACTTCTTTTTGGTCGCCTGTCTCCATATTTCGGAGAATTACTTTTTGTTTTGCTATTTCATCCTCTCCAATAATGATTACATATTGAGCATCTGATCTATCAGCAGCTTTCATTTGAGCCTTCATCTTACGGTCTAAATAATCCATGTCGGCAGATAATTTATTTTTACGCAAATTATCTAATATTTTGGTTGCAACAGTTTTTGCTTCTTGTCCCAAAGCAATTAAATAAACATCTAAACCTTGTTCTAATCCTAAATCAATTCCCTTTGCTTTTAATGCCAGAACAATTCTTTCAATTGAAAAAGCATAACCGATTCCTGGAACATCATTGCCTCCAATTTCCCCGACTAAACCATTATATCGTCCTCCACCACATATCGTACCGATGGCTCCAATTCCTTCAGCCATGATTTCAAAAGCTGTTTGGGTGTAATAATCTAGCCCTCTAACTAGTCTAGGATTTTCGATGTAGGAAATTCCCATTGAATCAAGATGTCCTTTTAGATCTTCGTAGTGTGTACGACAATCATCACATAAATGTTGTTCGATTGTTGGAGCCTCTTTTGTTAGACTTTTACAGGTTTCATTTTTACAATCTAATATCCGAAGCGGATTACGCTCTAACCTTGATTGACAATCCTTACATAATTGCTCTTTAACATCATGTAGATAAGTAACAAGTTTTTCCCTATGAACTGGTCGACAGCTAGAACAGCCAACGCTATTTATTTCTAATCTAAGGTTGTCTAAACCCATTTCCTCAAATTGCCTTAAAGCCATTGAAATAACTTCTGCATCAATTCTTGGATCATTACTTCCAAGGGCTTCTACACCTATCTGTGTGAACTGACGCATTCTACCAGATTGAGGTCTTTCATAACGAAACATTGGTCCAATATAGTAAAGTTTTACTGGATCAGGATCGGCATAAAGCTTATTTTCAACAAATGAACGCACAACAGAGGCAGTTCCCTCAGGACGTAAAGTTAAACTTCTATCGCCTTTATCTTTAAAGGTGTACATTTCTTTCTCTACGATGTCAGTAGTTTCCCCAACTCCCCTTTGAAAAAGTTCAGTATGTTCAAAGATTGGGGTCCTAATTTCTTTATAATTGTAACGTTTAAATACATTTTTAGCTGTTTGCTCTATAAAATCCCAAATTCTACTCTCTTTAGGTAAGACATCAGCTGTCCCCCTTGGAATACGAAACTTCATCAACAACCTTCCTCCTTCATAATAAAATATCGTAGTCTTTAACTGTAATTATTAATTTATAGAAAATTCACCACCGATAAATTTAATGAAAACATCAAATTCATTTTGTAGCTCACTTAATAAAAAATCTCCCGCTCTGATGCTATTACAATAAACATCAGGGACGAGAGAATATTAATCACCCGTGGTGCCACCCTAATTGGACTTAAATCCCACTTAATTTTTTTAACGCTTTTAAAAGCGCTTCTTAGCTACTTGAATATCTCTACTTTTCGCTAAGAGTCCTCCGAGATGTCTTTCTTTAAGGCGTAATAGAGAGATGATCTCAGCTATTTCATCTCCTCTCTGACTATCCGTTTCCTAAATACTTCTTCTCTTCATAGGATCAAGTATTTTTAGTTATTTGACGGCTTTAGTTGATTGATAATTATGATACTTTGCATTAAATAGAATGTCAAGGTTACTCTAGAAAAATTTTATTTAATTCTTTAATCTTTTTGATCGTTAATTCTTTAACATTTTCAGTATATACTTTTGGCTCTTTTGGATTAGGGATACGACTAGTTGTTTCCGAATTTGGAGGAACCAGTTTACTTACAGCTCCTGAACCCAATCCAATGATCGTTTGGACTTCTTCCATACTTATAATATTATATAAACTTTCATTATTTTCTTTGCTATAACCGATATTTTCCAGATTACCCAACATGTTCTTTTGACGATATAAATAGTAAGGGGAGTAACCATGTTCCTTTGTCCAATTACGCGAGTATTCCATCATTTTAACAATCTCATCCCTATTGATAATCTCAAATTCCCCTCTGTTTTTAGTAATATACGAAGCCCGTTTAAAAGCTAATGTATGAATAGTTAGAGACTCTGGATTTAGTTTTTCTATCTGATTAAGAGAATTGATAAGTTCAACTAACGTCTCACCGGGTAAGCCAATAATCAGATCCATATTTATATTGTTAATTTGCAATTTTCTAGCCAACATAAATTTTTCAATCGTTTCTTCCACTGTATGTTTTCTTCCAATAATATCTAATGTCCTTTGCGAAAAAGTTTGAGGATTAATGCTTATCCTCTTAATTCCCCACTTTTTTAAAATTGCTAACTTTTCTTTACTAATAGTATCTGGTCGACCAGCTTCCACTGTTATTTCTCTAACTGTATGGAAATCGACCCAATAGGCCAATTTTTTTAATATGTCGTTTAGTTGATTGGGAGACAGGCTAGTTGGTGTTCCCCCACCAAAATATATGGTTGTAACCTTTTTGTTAGATTCTTTTAACCACTTCCCGATTAAATCTATTTCTAAATGGAGTGCCTGTAAAAAATCTAAGACAGCCCCCTGCTTTCTATTAATCGCATATGCTGGAAAAGTACAATATGAGCATTTTGTCGGACAATAAGGGATTCCAATATAGATACTAACTTCATTTTTCAATGAATATAAATCAGGGATTACACTTAACTGTCTTTTTACTATTTCTTGTAATAATAAAATCTTATTTTGCTTCAATAAATAGTCCCTTTTTAAGATCTCATTGACTTTATCATAGGATTTAGTTTGAACCAAAAGTTTGTGATACAACTTTGTTGGACGAATCCCAGTTAAAATTCCCCAGTCATGTTTTTTACCAGTCAAACGTTCAAGGGTTTGTAACCAAACGAAAGAAATTACCTGCTTGATAAGCTTTTTTTTTGTTTTATCATTGGTATCAGTTAATTTCCTTTTATGACTAACAAAAAAATGTTTTTCATCAACATTTACTTCAACATCTGTTTGTACAAAACCATCTTTTATCTGATATAAAAAATTGATGGTATTTTTATCATCAGATTGATTGTTAAATATTATTTCATCATCTTCTTCTTTAAATAAATTAAATATGAGTTCAATTTCTCTTTTATATAGTTCGTATTCACCTTTAATGATTAATTTCATCTTTCTCCTCCCACAACGTTTCCAAAAAGTCAGCTATAACCAAGATTATGAGTAAATCCACACTCGATGAAATAATCGAAAACGTCTAAATGAAATATTATCATAATATGACGACTGTGGTCATTATTAAAATATTCTTATCTATTTTTTAGTTGATTCTTTCTTTTCGTGAAAGTTTTCGTCATCATTATAAGGCAACTCATTTTTAAGGGTTTCTTCATTCTCAAGCTGATCATTAAAATCTAACGAAAGAAGTTGATTCCATCGTTTAGCAAATATTTCTTTTTTTGATAGATGCACGTATTATCTTCCCTTCATATCATTTAATTTTTCTATCATCTCATTTTTCCCAATTTGGATGATTATTACCCAAAATCAGTTAAAAATATAGTTATATTTTCCCATTTGTCGATTTTTTTATTTTTAAGAAGGATTTATGAAAAAGAATAGCGAATATTGAAAGACACCATAGAAAGGATTGATCATATGCATAAAAAAAGGAATAAGTTTCTACTGATCTTCTCATTCCTTTTTCTGGTTCTTTCGTTGATAAACCCATTGATTCAAGCTGCAACAGATAAACTAATCAAAGTAAAAGTTGATGAATTAAATGTTCGCTCTGGACCGGGTCTTGGCTATAATGTATTAACAACGATAGCTAAAGACCAACAATATCCAGTAATTGAAGAAAAAAATAAATGGATTAAACTTAAAATAAATGATCAAATTGGATGGGTTGCGGGATGGTTAGTCGATTATGTCAAATCTACTAAAACGATAGAATCTAAAGTACAATCACTAAATGTGAGGTCAGGTCCAAGTACAAGTTTTCCTATTTTAGAGCAAATCTACCCTGGATCTAAGTATCCTATAGTAGAAGAAGAGGGAGATTGGTTTAAAATCCAACTCAATAAAAACAAAACCGGTTGGGTTGCAGGATGGCTTATCAAAATAGCTGAAACCCCATCTTCTGAAATTTCTACAATGAGTGAATTTGTAACTATTAAAGCAAATACGCTAAATGTTCGCTCTGGACCTTCAACTGAATACTCTATTATAGGAAAACTAAAAAAAGGTGAACAAGTAGAAATAATTGATATTGAACAAGCATGGTACAAGATAAAATTCAACAAACAGATTGGTTGGATAGCAAGTGAATATGCTAGCAAAAATACATTAACCGTCTCTTCAAAAAATACTATACAGGACAAAGAAAATAATAAAGAGCAAAAAATCGTAGTCGTCAGTCCTGAGATATTAAATTTAAGAAGTGGCCCAGGATTGAATTATGAAGTAGTGGCAAAGTTACTAAAGAATGATTTTCTAGTGGTGGATGACTCCAAAGGAGAATGGTTACACGTAGCAAAGGCTACTAATCCTGAAGTTAATGGTTGGGTTGCAAAATGGTTAGTTATTGATTCTAGTCAAGTAATATCCAATAGGCCCACAGTAACGATTTTAAATCCAGGGACTAATTTACGTGAGGGACCTTCAACATCATATCGTGTTGTTAGCCTCGGTAACGTAGGGGACCAATTCCCAATTCTAGGGACTAAAGGAGATTGGTATCAAATTTTATTACCTAATGGAGATAAAGCATTTGTTGCCGGATGGATCGTATCAGTTAAAGGAATGAATCAAGTAATCTCTTCTGGGATAAAACGCCTGTTAAAGGACAAGATAATTGTAGTAGACGCAGGTCATGGTGGAAAAGATCATGGGGCAACTGGTGCAACCTTCAAATCATTGGAAAAAGATCTTAATTTAGCTGTAGCAATGAGGTTACAGAAGAAGTTAGAGGCTGCAGGTGCAAAAGTTATAATGACAAGGTCTAAGGATAAATACTTAACTCTACAAGAACGTGTTAACATAGCTATCACCAATAATGCTGATGCATTTATTAGCATCCACCATAATACTCACGAAAATAGTGCAGTAAATGGAACTATAACTTACTATTACCTTAAAAAAAATAAAGAATTGGCTAAGAATATTCAACGTGAATTGCTCAAACGTACAGGACTTAAAGATCTAAATGTTAGATTCGGAAATTATCATGTTCTTAGAGAAAATCCTAAGTTGGCAGTTTTAACAGAACTCGCTTTTATCTCTAATTACTACGATGAACTTAAAGTCCTATCAAAGAGTTTTCAAGAGAATGCGGCAGAAGGAATATTCCAAGGAATCTTGAAATATTTTAATAGCAATAAATAAGCAAAATATAAAAAACAAAGGTGGGAATAATCCCACCTTTCAGACTGAAGACTAACCTCATGCTAAATTACCTAGTATGAGGTTATTTTTGTCAAAAATGCTTAAAATCTTGGATGAAATAAAAAATTGAGAGCGATTCGGACGTCTCTTCCACGTCCAATTCGCTAGCTTTTTCAAATTCATGGCAGCAAAAACTAACATCGCCTGCATCGAGACTTTTTTCAAACCTCTTAACGTAGTCCAACGCAAACCATGTTTCTCTTTCATATCTGCAAATACTCTT
>NZ_MIJF01000047.1 GCF_001730235.1 Vulcanibacillus modesticaldus
GAAGAGAATTCTTACCAAGCAATGCCCCCATCAAATAAACAATGATTTTATTTTGAACCTCAATGTATAGTAGCAACAAAGAAATAACTTTAGACATCAAGTTTGCCGCCTCCTTTGTTTGAGTAATTTTTTGAATGGTCAACTAAAAATTACCCTTAAATTGAGGGGGTGGCAATACCTTAATATAAATTTTTCAATAACAACAAGGTTTTTGACACAATAATCTATAAAACTTTTGACAATACGATTCCGAAGAAAATGGTTGGTATATGATATATCCTAATGAATATGATAACCAATATATAAGTTTTGGTGAATTTGATATGAAGCAATTTACCATCAAAAATACAACTTTCTCATTATCTCAATTAAATACTGCTTCCAAAGAAGAGAGAGAAGAGATTAAAAAATTTATCGAAGATGTATTTATTTACTTAACAGATAAGTTAGGAGAACCACCTACAGATTATGCTAGGAATTTTGTCATAACCATCTTAAATGACCGAAGTGATTCAGGTTCAGCAGGTTACCGAACTCTAATTAGTTATTGGGATAAAAAAGTTTTAACACACGAATTTATTCATTGGTGGAATGGTGTAACCATGGGTAGTGGAATTAATGTCTGGAATGAAGCCGGAACAGAATATTTAGCATTTAAAACATTAAAAGATATGGGGGTCTGGACTGAAAAGCAGTATATCCAATCTATGATAAATATTAATGCCGTAAGAGAAGTATATCCTTATGCTAAATATTATAGCAATGTATATGAAGGTGAAGCTTTTGCTTTTATGAGGGATTTAGATCTATTAATTATTGAAAAAACAAATGGGCAATTTTCTCTTGAGGATGTTATAAAATATTACCATCAGCTAGGTAGAGAAATATATAATTATAAAAACTTATCAATAAATGAAACAGTAGAACTTATTAAAAATGTAACTGGAGTTGATGTAACCAACTTTATTAATGAACGTTATGCTCCAGATACCATATGAGTTGTGAATATCTTATAAAAAAATCTGAGAACATTTCTTTCAATTAATAAGAATGCCCTGAAGCATGATGCTATATAAGTTTCAGGGCATTTACTTTACTTATAATTTTTATAATTTCCCGCAATAATTTTATATATATTTTTTAAATCTTCAGCTATTTCATATTGATATTTTTTACCACGTGGTTTAAAGTGTTTCTTACTTTGTGACTACACAACGCTGAACGTCAGCTCTAGGATAAATAGATTTGAATGTTTCTTCGTGTCCAGCTAAACCGTCAAATACACCTAGTAGAACTTCTTTAACACCAGAAGAATATAAATCTTAGAGTATTTCTTTCCATCCTTAAAGCAGATTCTTGTCCACCAACATAAAACAAGAATCTCACAGTATCCCTCTTCGGTTACACCAAGAACAAAGTAGATAAATTCTTTGCCCTCAACATCTCGTCTAAGCTTTACATACATACCATCGAGATAGATATCGGAATATCTTTTATTTAAAGGTCTTTGTTATTTCAATATCTTCAACAACTACATTGGTAATATTACTAATAATAGTTGGTGAATATGATGAACATAAAATTTTTTCGATAAAATTACCTATTTCTCGGGTACTCATTCCACTTTGGTACATTTTTATGATTGCTTCTTCTAACCAACCATCACGACGCTTATATGACTCGAATAATTGAGTATGGAATTCACCTTGACGGTCATGGGGAACTGAAATATTTTCAATTTAACCAAAGCAAGATCCAAAGAGCGGAGATAATAGTAGTTCTTGATATTAGCTAAATCAGTTACTTCAACTTTAAGAAAATTATTAAGTTCTTCCTTCATTATCAATTCAATTTTTTCTTTTAAGAAGTTTTTAATAAGATTTTCAAGTTGATTTGTTAACTCGGAATTAGTTACTAGATGACATAGTAGGGTTTTTCCTCTCTTTATAGAATCTGGACAATTCCGAGGATACCCTACTTTTTTATTTTGAGAAGTGCTTACACAAAATACTTTATATCATCCAACTAATTCACCAATAGATTTCGGAAAAATAATTACGTTTTATGTATCTTTATCTAACTTGGTCCATTTGTTGATGTTCTGCATAAAAAAGCGATAATTAAAATGTTCGTTATTTTCTTTATAATACCATTCGATTTTATCAATACCAATATAATAAAAATCATCTTTGGATGAAAACGCAAAGGCTGCTTCATGAAAATCTAAATCATTACCGGAGCCAATTGACATAATATCTAGCGATAAATTCAAATGATTTGTATCAAATAGATCTCGATATTTTTGATAATATTCGATAAGATACGGAAGATATCTTAGGAGGTATAATTGTTGGACAACCTTTTTTCGATAATCATGTAAATGAATATCATTGTATCTTAAATCTCTTAACTCACGCAATGATTCATAACTATCTATTTCTTCTATAAAATCATTATATATTTTATAAATTTTATTATAAATATACTCAAAAATTTTCCCTCCAAATAAATTTTTCATAACTGCAGTTAAGAAAAATTTATTCAAGAGCAATCGATTTATTACCATTATACTTTCAAAATATTGGCCCAATATCAAAACGAATTTGAAATCAGATTTCTTGTTTCAAAATTGACGGGTTGGAGTATTTCCCGTAATTATTTGTTGTGTGTGACCCATGTGTTATTAGTTTTAATTGTTAATATTGTAAAATTAAATATATAAAAAAACAGCCATTTGGAAATAATGTCCACTATGGAGGGATAACAATGCCAAGTGGTGAATGGTCTTTTTTAACAGAGTACGCAATTTACGACTATATAAATTATCGTTTTATGGAAAATCAACTCTATTTAAGGAAAATAATACACAAGGGAAAACGCCTGGCATACTAAAGAAGTACCGCCAGCATATATTAGTGGGCGTTGGTGTCCATCTGACAAACTTTCTAACTTTGACTTATCTATAGGTGATAAAGTTTTGTTTATTAATACAAAAGGAAGTAGTTGGAATGAAGTTAAAAGGAAGTTGAAAATAGATAGCGAGATATCGGATAAATGGATTTTAAATGAAATTTTTATTTGTACGGTTACTTCACCTATTCGAAGTCGAAAAGAATACTGTGATCTTCGGGGTATTGATGTTAATAGTCCTCTATGGTATGACGAAACAAAAAAAGGAAAATTGGATAATAGAATAAAGAAAAGTAAAAATAAAGTATGGAATGAGGTCTTTGAATTTTCAGTTGAAAAACGTTTAAGCAATTTAAATTTAAACTTACACATACTGTCAAAAGAAAATAAAAAATTTCATGAATTAGTTCTTTCAATACTAAATGTTTTTGCTGATTCAACTTCTCGTGAAATTAGTCAGGAAATGTATATCTCTTTTATCGAATATATATTGAACGTTAAAAACCACGAGATAAACAACTTATTACCATATATTGAGAATACCCATATGCAAAATGACCTTAAACAATTACATTAAAAATTTTGAGAATTAATTTGAATATCTGTCTCCTTTTCTTTTTAAATTATATTCATCTATAAGATCATTAATATATGTTTTATTGATTTCATACCCAATAGCATTCCTTTTTAGCTTTATTGCTTCTTTTACAGTAGTACCAATTCCACAAAACGGGTCTAACACAATGTCATTTTTCAAACTATACATTTTAATTAATCTATTTACTAAACTAGAAGGAAATGTTGCTGGATGTTTCTTGTTATGGGGTGAATTAATTTCCCAAACAGGATTAGCCCAATCTAGAAATTTTTCTTTTGGGATTCTATTATACTCTTCTGCTTGTCGTTCCTCCATACTATGCAAATCTCTTTTTTTGCCAGGCTTTCTAAATACTATTATATGTTCTATGCTCAAATCTGCATATAAATATGGAGGAACAGCCCATCTTTTATCCACTGATCCCCAAACAATTTTCCCCTTTCTCCCTTTCTTCACACTTTGTTTTTTCCATATAAAATGTTGAAAAAAATCAAAACCCATTTCAACAAAATAATTTATAATATCTGAATGAAGAGGGAAAATTCTTGGCCTAAAATTCTTTCATCTTTTTCTAGTTGATTCCATTATGTCTCCAACTATAAAAACTGCTATACCATCTTCTTTTAATACCCTCATGCTTTCTATTAAATTCTGCTTAAGGATTTCAAAAAAATGTCTATATGTCAATCCAAATCCAAGTTGCTGTGGATGATTTTCATAGTTTTTTAAATTCCAATACGGTGGGCTTGTAATAATTAAGTCTATTGAAGCTGTTGATACCTCATGCATACCTTTTGTTGAGTCTTTAATATAAATTATTATATCCATAATTCTCCCTCTACCTTTTTTTCATATATATATGAAGAGAGAGATTGTCCATATTTTAAAAATTAATATTTAAATTATTAATGCTCTTAACATTTATAAAAATGTTTTTCACATTGTGCTATTTGAACTAATTTGAAAATATATAAATCTTTAACTATATGATTGTAAAAATAAATAGTAACTTTAGCATATTGTCAATCGATAAGAATTCTGGGCTTAAAATAGATAAGATTAAAGTAATAACAATTAAACCGATTAAGGGACCAAAATTCTTAATTTTATTTGTAATATCTTTATCCTCCATTCTTACTTTCCTCCCGTCGCTTCATACATAATATTCTTTTGGGTCTGCTGCATGATGAAGATCTTCTGCTATCTTCATCAAGTCATTTACAGCATCGTTCTTACTGTAATTTTTGTCGTCCATCATCTCGAAACAAACTTTGAGAATTCTTGTCTTTATATCATTTAGGAACCATGTTTCCTGGAGCTTAGCTTTATCCACGCTTGCTCACCCCCTTGCCAACAACTTCCGAAATTCTTACACCTTTTTTGCTGTCAAGATGTAAATGAATGACATTGCGGCATTTGGGACATTTGATGCTCATATCGACCAAGCCATTAAACTGGATCTCGAATAGTTTTCGTTGACATGAAGGGCATCTGAGTTGTTCAGTCATGTTGATGCCTCCTTTTGCATGAATTGTGAATCAATGATTGATAATAAGGTTAAGCTAAAGATTTTTTAGTTGAGGTTTGCTCAAGTTTATCTTCAAAAAAAATTTCCTTTGTTAATTCGGTTAAATCCATATCAAGCTTTTTAGCAATTATAGGTAAATGTTCTGCCTTAAGTTTGTTTTCTCCGGACTCAATTCGAGAATATCCACCAGCTGTTTTTAGCCCAAGAGCATCTGCCATTTCCATAAGAGATATATTTCTATCTATTCTTAGTTGCTTAAGTTTGGTATAGTTCAACATAATCACCACCTTTTTTGATGTTTCCTCAACTTTTAAATATATAATAATTGAGTTTTGCTCAATTGTCAATAAAAAAATTGCTATTTAATCAAATTTGTTTTCAAAATTATGTATAAATGTTATTCTTTAATTGATGTATCAGCAACGTTGGAGGTATTTATATGACTCTAGGGGAAAGAATAAAATCTTTAAGAAAAGCAAATAAAATGACTCAATTAGATTTGGCCAAATATTTAGGTAAAGATAATACTACAATTTCTAAGTGGGAGTCAGATATTTATCAACCCGATGCTGATGAACTTAAACGATTAGCAGAAATTCTTTCAACAACCACAGACTACCTCCTCGGCCGATCCGACTCACCAGTGGAATTCACAGAGGAAGATTTTGAATTTGTTCGTGATTTAGAATTAACTGATGAAGAGATCATGGAAAAATATAATTTTAATGTTGATGGAGTAAAATTAACTGAAGAAGAAATCAAGGGGATACTTGCCTTCGTTAGAGCTAATAGACATCTGGTAGAAATGGAGAAGAAAGAAGAAAAATAAAATATTACGATCATCAAAGATATAACAAAACGACTGCCAATAGGTAAGTCGTTTTTGCTGTTTAATGGGGAATGTCGAAATTAGTCATGATTTGTCGAAATTATAATAGTAAATAATTTGTTCGGAGGTTTTAATTTTGAGAGATGATTTTAATCAAAAAACAAAAGATACTTTGTATAAAAGAGTAGGTGGTTTTTGTTCAAATCCAAATTGCGTTGTTGCAACAACAGGACCTCACTCAGATAATAAAAAAATTAAAAATATTGGAGTTGCTGCTCATATTACAGCTGCAGAAGAAGGTGGCCCTAGATATGACCCTAATTTATCGTCTAAAGAACGTAAATCTATAGAAAATGGAATATGGTTATGTCAAAATTGTGCAAAATTAATAGATAATGATGAGACTTTATACCCTGTTGAATTGTTGTTAGAATGGAAAAAAGAGGCTGAAAAAAAAGCTGAGGATAGAATAGGAAAACCATTTAGTTATGAAAGAAAAACAGAGATCCGTTCTTTACTTCCTGGCTTAATTGAACAATTAAGTCAAGCTATAGGTGACGAGTCAGATGATAATGGTGAAATTTCAATTCCAGAAGAATATGATATTGATAAAAAAATAGAATATAATAATTTAAAAAAATATAAGTTTATAGTAGATGACTACGGTTTTTATTATGATACTTGTCAAACAACCTTAAATGCTATTGATAATTTAAACCCGGGTTCAAAAAAAACATTGCTTAATTTCATAAACGAAAAATATAAGGAAACATTAAGAAATTATGTTGCACAAAATGCAGAACAAGATAAATTATCAATTGTACGTAACCATTCAGATGATATAATTGATGATGTAAAATTTAATTTGATAACTATGGAGTTAGTATAGTTTTGTGGACACACCTTAGTTAAGTCTAATACAATAATTTTGAGAGGATGTGTCCTATATGAAAAGAAAAGGTGTAGCAAAAAAATATACTGAAGATTTTAAACAAACAATAGTGGAACTCTACAATTCTGGAACTCCAGTAAAAAAATTAAGTAGCGAATATGGTGTATCTGAAGTAACGATATATAAATGGATTAGGTCCTATACCCCTGTAGGTGAAGGAAAGGATTCCT
>NZ_MIJF01000048.1 GCF_001730235.1 Vulcanibacillus modesticaldus
AAGCATCTAAGCGTGAAGCCCCCCTCAAGATGAGATTTCCCATGGAGTTAATCCAGTAAGACCCCTTAGAGAAGATGAGGTAGATAGGTCCGGTGTGGAAGTGCAGCAATGCATGGAGCTGACGGATACTAATAGGTCGAGGGCTTAACCAAAGCTCAAGTAAGGTGAAAGAAACTCGCATCTAGTTTTCAGGGTGTATAAAGTTATACTTTACAACTGTAAAAGTATAACCACACCATAAATTAAATATGAAGAAGTCTGGTGACGATAGCGGAGGGGACACACGCGTACCCATCCCGAACACGACCGTTAAGCCCTCCAGCGCCGATGGTACTTGGACCGCAGGGTCCTGGGAGAGTAGGACGTTGCCAGGCTTCTTTTTTTATATATTGCATACATATTTTTATATATTACCAACCGTACTTATTGCAGCCTATTTAGGCTGCTTTTTTTGTATCATTATTTTTCGATTTTTGTCTTCATATTTTCTTGAAAAATAGGTTATAGGATATAAGTGTAAAGAGGATAACAAATGGCTAAACAAATATTGAAAGGAGATGAGTAAGATATGTTTCTTTTATTAATCCTAATACTAGTTGGTCTCTATTTATATAAAACAGGTGACTTGCAAAAAATGATTAATAATTTACAAAGTGACACTAATTACCAAACAAATGAAGTAAAAAGAATAATCGATATGCGTTTGGCTAAAGGTGAAATTACTGAAGAAGAATATAACAAGCTAAAGGAAATATTATAATATTTAAATTATAAAGGAGGATGAATAAAAATGATGTTTGGAGGATTTGGCGGAAGTATGATGGGCGGTTTCGGCCGCGGATTTGGTGGGTATTATCCTGGAGGTTATGGAATCTGGTATGGAGGTTTCTCTGGTATTTTGTTCTTAATACTAATCGGAGTGGTAGTTTACTTACTAATCAAACGAAATAAAAATGTTAATTACCTAACTAAACAGGATGTAAGTTATAACAACAATGCATTAGAGGTTGCTAAGTTAAGATATGTACGTGGAGAAATTAGTTTCGATGAGTATCAACAAATCGTAAAAACTTTAAAATAATAATCGCTAAGTAGCCACTTTATAATATAATTAGCCTCATACTAGCAATATAGTATGGGGCTATTTTTTTAATCTCTTGACTAAAATAAAAAACATAGATATTAAAAATCTTATTATACTATGATATCTTAATTATGAAGTGTCTAGATTGTTGTGTATGACGTATTGTATTTGAATAAGGAGTGTGAAACTCTTGCAAAAACAGGATTTGGTAATTCAAATTGATTTTATAGATCGCTTAGGCTTAGGTTATGATGTTATGGAAGTATTAAAAAAACATTCAATTAACCTTTTAGCCATGGAAGCCAAAGCAAATCAAGAAATGAGACTTAAATTTAAGTATATTCCCAAAGAAAAATTAAATAACCTTATCGCTGATTTAAAAAAGATAGACGGTGTTTTATCTTTAACTTTTAGGGATCAAATGCAATACGAGCAGAGAGAGGATCAGCTGACAACAATCTTAAATTCAGTAAGTGAAGGGATTATAGCAGTAAATAAATCTGGTCATATCACGCATATAAATGAGAAGGCCTGTGAAATTTTTAGTATCAAAGAGACTGTGATTGGTGAGCAGATTGAAGATGTTTTGAAATCAGATATCCCGATTATGAAAACGCTTCAATATGGCAAAAAGTATAATTTAAAAGAAATAAAGTACAGAAAGAATGGTAAATTGTTTCATTATTTAACGAGTGGTTGTCCAATCGTAAATGAGAAAGGATATATAATTGGTGCTGTTGCAACAATTAAAGATTTTAAACAAGTAGAAGAGATCGTATCTAAAATTGACCGGAAAAAGAGGTTAACAACCTTCAATGATATTGTCTACCAAAGTGATAAAATGAGAAATGTTGTTGACACAGCGAAAATGGTGGCTAAAGGTGACTCTTCAGTCTTATTGAGGGGTGAAAGTGGAACTGGTAAAGAGCTATTTGCAAGAGCAATTCACATGGAGAGTAATCGAAATGGGCATCCATTCATTGCAATCAATTGTGCAGCTCTGCCAGAATCTTTATTAGAGAGTGAATTATTTGGTTATGAAGAAGGAACATTCACAGGTGCTGCTAAAGG
This sequence comes from Vulcanibacillus modesticaldus, assembly GCF_001730235.1. Taxonomy (GTDB): domain Bacteria; phylum Bacillota; class Bacilli; order Tepidibacillales; family Tepidibacillaceae; genus Vulcanibacillus; species Vulcanibacillus modesticaldus. Next base: position 2,156 of record NZ_MIJF01000048.1, read on the forward strand.
TGGAAGAAAAGGGTTATTTGAGCAAGCTGATAAGGGAACACTTTTTCTTGATGAGATAGGAGAAATTTCGCCACAGATTCAAGTAAGACTACTTAGGGTGCTTCAAGAAAACGCAATTAGAAGGGTCGGGGGTAATAGAGAAATTTCAATTGATGTTCGTATTATTGCAGCAACCCACAGAAATCTAGAGGAAATGGTAGAAAAGGGAGAATTTAGAGAAGATTTATATTATCGTCTTAATGTGATCCCATTAAGAATACCACCACTTAGGGAGCGGGTTGAAGATATCCCACTGATTGCTCAACATCTCATTAAAAAAATAGGTAAAAAGTTAAATAAATCTAACATATCTTTATCAGAAGAAGCAATTCAATATTTAATGGAACAGAAATGGCCTGGTAATGTAAGACAATTAGAAAATACCTTAGAACGCATCATTAATGTAGTTAATCAAGAAGAAATAAAGCTTGAACATTTTTATGAATGGGGACATATTGATACCAAAAAATATAATGTTATTACTTACGATAAAGATATTATCAATCTAAAAATTCCAATCAAAAAAGAATGGCCATCATTAAAAGAAATTGTAAGTGAAGTAGAAAAGCAAGTTTTATTAAAGGTATTAAAAACCAATTCTTCTTCAAGAAAAGCTGGAAAAGTACTTGGTGTATCTAATACAACGATTTTAAATAAGATGAAAAATTATGGGATTAAAATTGAAGATATTGATTAAAAAGAAGTAGTGATAATTTTTTTTATCTCTGATAAAAAAAGTTGTCACTTTTTTTTATCAAAAAACCTAATTTTTCATTTTATTTGGCTATTAAAAGGATAATTTATAATTGGCATTATATTTGCATTGCAATATTTTATAGAAAATATTAATTGGGTAAGCAAACTAAAATTTTTAAATAACAAGTTATTTAGGAGGAGTTTAGAATGAAAAATGAAAGAAAAGACGTTTTTAGCATTTTTGAACAAATGGAAAAGTATGGTCACGAACAAGTTATTTTCAATTATGATAAAGCAACAGGTTTAAAATCAATTATTGCAATTCATGATACAACTCTAGGACCTGCTTTAGGTGGATGTAGAATGTGGAATTACGAAACGGAGCAGGATGCAATAAAAGATGCTCTACGCCTTTCAAGGGGAATGACATATAAGTGTGCAGTTTCAAACATCATGCATGGCGGTGGTAAAGCTGTTATTATCGGTGATCCTAGAAAGGACAAAACCCCGGAATTATTTCAATCATTAGGAACTTTTGTTGAAACATTAAAGGGACGTTACTATACAGGAACTGATGTAGGAACGGTGGGAATGGACTTTGTTCATGCTGCGAAACAGAGTGAATATATTGTTGGTCTACCCGAAGAATACGGTGGAAGTGGTAATTCAGCAATAATTACTGCGTATGGAGTATGGAGAGGAATGAAAGCCACTGCAAAGGAAGTTTTTGGCACCGATTCCTTAGAGGGATTAACTGTAGCGGTACAAGGACTAGGAAAAGTTGGTTATGTTCTCGTCAAATATTTAATAGAAGAAGGAGCAAGGGTTATAGCAACTGATATTATGGAAGATAATATCAACAGGGTAAAAGAGGAGTTTCCAGAAGTTGAAATCGTTAGTCCTAATGAAATATTCGGAGTAGAATGCGATATCTTTTCACCTAATGCTCTAGGTGCGGTAATTAATGACGAAACAATATCTCAATTCAAGTGTAAAGCCATTTGTGGTGCAGCGAATAATGTGCTTGCTGAGGAGCATCATGGCGACTTTTTACATGAAAAAGGAATCTTGTATGCACCAGACTATGTCGTAAATGCAGGTGGATTAATTCAAGTGGCTGACGAACTTCAAGGATACAACAAAGATCGTGCATTTAGAAATGCGAGCTTAATTTATGATACATTAACTGAAATCTTTACTATTAGTAAAGAAGAAAATATGCCTACCTATAAAGCGGCAGATAAATTGGTTGAAAAAAGAATAGAGATTATCGGTCAATTACAAAGTAAATATACTGGGAGATAAATTAATATTTTATCAATCCTTTAGAAATTTGTATAATAGAAAGTAATTTATGAAATGCAAAGAGAAGGATTTAATCCTTCTCTTCCATTCATATTAAAGCAATTGCAAAGGTGGTGAATTAAGTTTGAGATTCAAAAATTTTGAGGAAGTAATTGTTCGTGCTCAAAAGGGACAACCAGTAAGGGTAAGTGTTGCTGCGGCGCATGATGAAGATGTACTAACTGCAATCAAGCAGGGAGTGGAATTGAGTTTGATTGAACCATTTTTTGTAGGTAATAAAAAAGAGATCCAAAGCATTGCTGAACATATGGGCTTTGACATAGATCCTTTTGAAATATATTCTACAACTACAGAAACAGAAACAGCATATATCGCAGCGAAATTAGCAGACGAAAAAAAGACTCAAATCATTATGAAAGGGTTTATTAATAGTACACCCTTTTTAAAAGGTGTATTACATAAAGATTTCAAACTGAAGACGGATCGTATTCTTAGTCATCTATCTATTTTTGAAATACCAGGATACGAACGGCTTTTATTTATGACAGATGGTGGATTAAATATTGCACCAGACATAAATCAAAAAGAACAAATTTTATATAATGCGATAGAATTTATTCATAAATTAGGAGTAAATACTCCGAAGGTAGCGATATTGACAGCGAATGAAAGGGTTAACGAAAAAATGCCGGTTACTGTTGAGGCTCATAGATTAGCTCAACTAGCTAGTGAGGGGAGATTTGGATCAGCAATTGTTGAGGGACCGTTACCTTTGGATTTAGCGATTAGCAAAGAATCGTTATATCATAAAGGGATTAATAGCGAAGTTGATGGGGAGGCCGATTTATTCCTCGTACCAACAATAGAGGCAGGTAATATTTTAGGCAAAGCAATAACTTATTTTGCAAAGGGGATTATGGCAGGTGTAGTTTTGGGAGCCAAAGTTCCATTGATATTAAATTCTAGATCTGACTCTGCTAAGGCTAAACTTGCTTCAATTGCAATATCAGTGGTTGCTAATAATGAAAAGTAGTAGGAACTATTTTTTTGCTAATTTTTATAAAAATTCAGGGATAGGGGGAGGATTAATGGAAAATCCTAAGATATTAGCAATTAATCCTGGGTCTACATCCACAAAATTTGCTGTTTTTCTAGGAGAAAATCAAATTTTTAAAGAAACAATAAGACATGAAGACAAGGATTTGATCCATTTTCCTACAGTAGTTTCTCAATTGGATTATCGTTTGAAGCTATTAATAGAATCGTTACATTATCATAACATTAATCTTGAAGAATTAGATGCAGTTGTAGGAAGAGGGGGATTTTTACATCCTTTAAAAAGTGGGACGTATATAGTTAATAAAGAAATGCTGGATGATTTAAAAACGGCACGATATGGAGAGCATGCCTCCAATCTAGGAGCGTTGATGGCATATGAGTTGGCAAAGGAGCAGGATATCCCTGCATATATCGTTGATCCCATTGTTGTCGACGAGATGGAAGATGTTGCTAGATTGTCCGGTATTCCGGAGTTAGAAAGAAAAAGTCACGTTCATGCATTAAATATTAAGGCTGTGTCGAGGAAGATTGCCAAGCGGATTGGGAAAGATTTTCAATCACTAAACTTTGTTGTAGCCCATTTGGGTGGGGGGATATCTATCGTAGCCCAAAGGAAGGGGCAAATAATTGATGTAAACAATGCCAATAATGAAGGACCCTTCTCTCCGGAGAGGTCTGGGGGACTTCCGGCATTTCAATTAGTAAGGCTATGTTATTCAGGTAAATTCTCTGAAAAGGAAATGTTAACTCGTTTGACCAAAAAAGGTGGTTTTTATGCATATTTAGGAACTAAAAACGCTATGGAAGTAGAAGAGCGAGCTACTAAGGGAGATAAAAAAGCAAAGCTAGTTCTAGATGGGATGATATATCAGGTTTCAAAGGAAATTGGGGCGATGTCTGCTGTATTAGAAGGAGATGTAGATGGAATCATATTAACTGGAGGATTAAGTTTTTCCGATTATATAGTCCAAGAGATAACAAGGAAAGTAAAATATATAGCTCCAGTTTTTGTTGTTCCGGGTGAAGCGGAATTAGAATCTCTAGCATTGGGTGCGTTGCGTATTCTAACTAATCAAGAAGAAGCAAGGATCTATAGTGTAGAAATAAATGCATACTAATTAACATAAGGGACAATTCCTTTTAAAATTGTTATTTCTCATAAGGAATTGGGTATCTACATTAAGTTTTGATTCCGGAACATTAGTATTAGTAGTCATAGTAAAAAACTCTATATGTTTTCTTGTATTGTCATCTATATCTTATCACGGTTTTTTACTATGGCTCTAAGTTTTTCAAATTTTGTATACGCTTTTAAAATGGCCATTTGATTATTTTTGAAAAAAAGTTGTTGACATAAGATGATAAGTTGTAGTAGTATATTTGTTGTCGCTTCTAAAAAGAATAATTACGGTGAGCGATGATAAATAGGTGTTAGCAACGACTTAAAATAAAAAATAAAAAAAGTAGTTGACATAACACAGTGAGATATGATAAAATGTTAAATGTCGCTGAAATTGCTCTTTGAAAACTGAACAGTGTAACAAGCCAAGCGTGCCACAAGGAATTGTGGGACCAAAGTCAAAGAGAGCTAACTCAAACTTTTTATGGAGAGTTTGATCCTGGCTCAGGACGAACGCTGGCGGCGTGCCTAATACATGCAAGTCGAGCGAAGTTTATGGGAGCTTGCTCCTAATAAACTTAGCGG
>NZ_MIJF01000049.1 GCF_001730235.1 Vulcanibacillus modesticaldus
TCACGATTTTCTTCAATAATATCATCCATTAAATTTACAACTTCGCGATTTCTTATCTTTAAAAATTCAACAAAATCTATTACTTCCCTCTTTTTATCATCAGATAAACTTTGAAAATCTTTTAGTAATTTTTCTTCTAAACTCATCTTATCCACCTCAACATTGGGATGTATTTAAATACATTATACAATAAATTCGTTTGTAAAAAAACACCAATGAAATAACTATTAGTTGTTATGTCTTATAACGTTCAAGTATTCACGACGCCCCTGAGCTTACAAGCGTTTCTGAGCCTTAGTTAGCTCTTAACTTAGGCTCAGGAATGCTGACTCGGTTAGCGAAGGGGATGTGTCGCCTGTTTATGCTTCTTTGAATTGATTGAATTTACTTCTTAGCCTTATTTCTTCTTTATGCTTCGGGCGACCAAGGAGTGCTTCTATGTGAGCTACTTCTTCGCTCGACGAAGCGTGAATATGGTGTTATATGGAGTTCGGCGTCTCGCAGTTCAGAGGTTGCCATAGACGGCAACCCCATCCTTTTCAACTAAAGCACTCGTTAGCACAATTAGAAAAGCCACTTTAAAATTTATTAAAAATCAATTAATCCCATTTGAATCAATAATGCACCATCTACTTTACTCATTATATTATCATCCAAGTGGGTAATTTTTTCATGAAGTCTTATTTTATCAACCGTTCTAATTTGTTCTAAAAGAATGACCGAATCTCTATCAAATCCATATTGTTTAGCTTCGATTTCTACATGAGTTGGTAATTTTGCGTTTTGAATCTGTGCAGTTATTGCAGCAACTGTAACTGTAGGAGAAAACCTATTTCCAATTTCGTTCTGAATTATAACAACTGGACGAACTCCACCCTGTTCTGAACCTACTGTTGGTGAAAGGTCGGCAAAAAATACATCACCTCTTTTTATATTAAAATAGCTTATACCTTTATGATTCTCTTTACCTTCAAGTTCTTTTTCTTCAAGTTCTTTTTCTTCAAGTTCTTTTTCTTTAGGTTCAATATAAAATTTTATATAAGCTTCAACTTTATCTTGAAGTTTTGTTAATTTTTCATGTGTTTTTAAGTTATCAGTATCTAGCTTATTTATTAACTCTTTCATTGTATTTAAATTTGCAATAATGCTGTCTAGTGCACCATCAACTTTCTTTTCTTTATTACTAGTCTTAATCCCTTCAGCAACAGCAATAATTATAGCTGTTACAGCTAGCGCAATGGAAGCTAGTCCAGTTCCGATTGAAATAATTTCTGTTAAGTTCCCTGGTTTACCCCATAATTTATACGATAATAAAAAAACAATAATTCCAGATAAAATACTTACAATCCATTTCCAATCCCTTGTAGTCATAATTCCCCTCCCACTAACCTAAACAGATTTTATTTCTAATATTTATAATCTATTACTTTTACACCAACCTCCTTCGTTAATTGAAAATAAGTTTTATAAATTTTCCCACAGTACTACCTTCAAAATTGCGGCCATGGACGGCCGCATTTAACACGCCGAATTTCATATAACGTTTCGTATTCACGACGCCCTTGAGCTTACAAGCATTTCCGAGCTTTAGATAGCTCTTATCTTAAGCTCGAGAATGCTGTCTCGGTTAGCGAAAGGGTGTGTCGCTGATTACGCTTGTTTGATTCTTTTTGAATCTACTTCTCTTGTTTTCTCTTCTTATCGCTTCGGACGACCAAAGGCGTTAGCCCGCAGTGTGAATGCTTTGTTATACGATGCTAAAATAATTACCTTTTATATAATATTTCTCTATATAAACAATCCCATATAAATTAAATCGTCATATTCTCTATCATCCATTTTTACTTGTTTAATACGTCTACCTTCTTCAGTAAATCCAAATCTTTTATATAACTTAATAGCAGGTATGTTAGTTGAAAGTACTTCTAAACATATTTTTTCTAAATTAGTGTTTTCTTTTGCCCATGAAATTAGTGTTTCTAATAATAACTTTCCTATCCCTTGACTTCTCCATTCCTTCTTTACACTCATTGCAAAAGATCCTTGATGAGCAATTCTTTTTTTAGTACCACTAAAAAAATCGAGTGATCCTATTATTTCCCCGGATAATTCAGCAACAATAATAATATTTTGGGGATTTTCATAGTATGATTGAACCCATTTACTTCCATTTTCTTCATTTAATTTAAATTCTTCATAAGTTGTTAGAAAGAATTTGCCTTCTTTCATAACTTCCTTGCTTATTGCTAATATACCTTTAATATCATTGGGTAATGCAGTACGTATTAATAATTTCTCTCCTGTTTTAAAGTTATACTCTCTTTCTTTGATATAACCCATATTGAGCCTCCTTCTAATGCTATAAGAAACTTACATTTTTAGTGTCGTATAACGTTTCGTATTCACGACGTTCCCGAATGTTACAGACTTGTCTGAGCCTTAGTTAGCTCTTAACTTAGGCTCAGACAAGTCGACTCGGTTAATTCGGGAATGTATCGCTTGTTTAATCTTTCAAACTACTTCGCTTATTCTTCTATGTAATCCTGCTTCGGGCGACCAAGGGCGTTAGCCCGCAGCGTGAATATTTTGTTAGACGAATTTGCATATATTATAATTTTATTGTTATAAATTCAATCAATCTATTATCAATTTATCTTCAAATATACTCTTTATTTTTTCTCTATCATTTCTGTCAACTAAAATTCTTATCATTTTTTCTTTAGACATATTTTTCTGTTTCTTAAAAGTAATTTCTAGTGTAGATCCATCCATTGTTCCCCATTTATATGATGTAATTTCTTCCCATTTAATTAAATAAGGTCCATATAGAACTACTCCATTACTAGTGATAGACCATATTGTACCATTACTTTTAATAAATTCACTCATAGCTACTACAAAAGCTAGCTGGCCAAATGCAAGTCCATCTAAAGTAATTCCTTGAAAATACTGAATCGTAGGTTTAATTATCCAAAATAGAGCTAAAAAAATAAAAAAATATTCAAATCCTCTACCAATTATAGATACTTTCTTTTTTAATAAAGAAACTTTAGAAATAAGTCTATACTTTATCACTGCATATAGCTTCCAACTAGTTAATAGTAAAACTTCAATAATAAATAATAAAAATACAATAAAATTCCAATCTGTCATTATAGAACTCCTTTTTAAGATTTCGTCTAACGGTCTCGTATTCACGACGCCCCTGAGCTTACAGGCGTTTCCGAGCTTTAGATAGCTCTTATCTTAAGCTCAGGAATGCTGGCTCGGTTAGCGAAAGGGTGTGTCGCTGATTATTCTTCAGCGTTTCTTTTTTGAATCTACTTCGCCTTGACTTTTCCTCTTATCGCTTCGGGCGACCAAGGCGTACTTCTTACGAATCTACTTCTTTGCTATCGCCGCAGTGTGAATACTTTGTTATCAGATGTATATTTGAGTTACTTACAAATATAAACGTTTCTATACTCTTCATCAGGATTATCTAACCTATTAAAGTTAGTATCTGTTATAGTGATATTACTAAATCCGACTTCTCTTAAAATATCAATTACTTGACTTGATGGAAAAGAAATTTCTGTAAATGTTTCTTCAAAACCATCATATAGTCCATTTTCTTCTTTAGTAAATACAGTAAATGAAGCAGTAGATATTCCTTTTTTTTCATAATGAATAGCCTTTTGAATCATATAATTTCCTTCATTGTCTTTATCAACATGAATACAGTTCCATCGCTCTTTTAAAGCTTTTGGTGTATTACAATCAAATATAAAAATACCGTTATCATTTAGATGAGCTTTAACCCTGGAAAAAGTTTGTTTCCATTCATCTATGGTAAGAAGGTGATTTATTGCATCATAAGTACAAGTTATTAGAGCATACTTTTTATTTAAATTAAAACTTCTCATATCAGCATGATAATAAGTTATATCTAAATTTTTCGATTTCGCATTTTCTTTTGCTATATTAATCATGTCAATTGAAAAATCTAGTCCCTCTGATCTTATACCTTCAGAAGCAGCTTTAATAGATAAAACTCCTGTTCCACATGCAATATCAAGGTGACTTGATGGATTAAAGCTTTCCTTTTTAAAATAGACTTTCATTTGATCCCACAATTTTAAAGGAAACTTACTCCACCCAAGACGATCATAAAATTTAGCTATTTTCTCATACAAAGATAAATCACCTCTTCTATATATTTCTGATAACGGTTTCGTATTCGCGACGCCCTTGAGCTTACAAGCGTTTCCGAGCTTTAGATAGCTCTTATCTTAAGCTCGGGAATGCTGTCTCGGTTAGCGAAAGGGTGTGTCGCTGATTATTCTTCATCGCTTCTTTTTTGAATCTACTTCTCCTTGTCTTCTCTTCTTATCGCTTCGGTCGACCAAGGCGTACTCCTTTTGAATATGCTTCTTTGCTATCGCCGCAGTGTGAATATTGTGTTATCCGATGTCGCTCTTTAAATAGATTGAATATCCTTCCACCATCTCATAAACTTTTAAAATTTTGAATCAACATTTTTCATTTTTCTGATGATAACGCATATACTTTCTATTAACCACTATTTACCATTAATAATCTGCGTTATCATTCCCGGTTGCTTATTTAGATTGATGAGTTCTCATTCTCGTCTCAAATAGAATTGAGGTGAAATAGCTACTTTTTTCTTCTCTTCGTTGAATATCCCCCTAATCCATCTAATCGATTTCAAATATTTATATCTATATAAGATGGATTATGAAGATTATGCAATTGCCAACTTGAAAAATATTTGTATTTACCATCGAACCAATTCTATTAATCTTCAAAACCTTATTAAAAAATGTTGATTCAATTCCTATTTATGTGTATTTATGAGATGGTCAATAATGTTATCGATCTAATTTTAGTTTTCACGAAATAACCCCATCATCCCACTGGTTTTGAATGAATGATCATATATATTGAGAAGAATTGATCGAGAATTTTGGATAATGCTAACTTATAATTTCAAGGGATATAAACGTTGTATCAATTCTAGCGAAACATCAACTTTAAATTATGGGATTAAAGTAGATAACATTATTGTTGTGCTACAGCTTTTTCCCACGCAATAGCGATTTTCGGATAACGGTTTCGTATTCACGACGCCTTTGAGCTTACAAGCGTTTTCGAGCTTTAGATAACTCTTATCTAAAGCTCGGGAATGCTGTCTCGGTTAGCGAAAGGGTGTGTCGCCTGATTATGCTTCTTTGATTCTTTTTGAATCTACTTCACCTTGTCTTTTCTTCTTATCGCTTCGGGCGACCAAGGCGTACTTCATATGAATCTACTTCTTTGATATCGCCGCAGTGTGAATATTTTGTTATCTGATGGATGAGGTCCCACAGTTCAGAATACGACAGGACGTCGTACCTTTTATAAATTATTCCAACTAACTTCTTGGCACTTTATGACATTCGTCTAAATATTTATGAGAAAAAGATATCAACGTCAGAATATCTAAAGCCTTTGTTTCATCCATTTTCCAGTTTACTTTTGGAGTATGTGCTGCGGGATTTCTAACCAAATGAAATATCGATTCTAATAGTTCTTTTAATCCTATAAACTCATTAATTTCACTTTCAGACTTCAGTGAATTGAAAAAGATATAGGGGTCATTCTTTGCAAAAGCTTTTTGGAACAATGCAGAACCATCCGAAGTTAAACCAGTAATTTGACGAACCCTTTCGGCTAAGCCCTTAGCTGCTTCAAAAACAGCATCATAATAATCCTTTCGTAAGTAATCCTTGATGCAATATTTCTCGACCTCGTGATGAATGGCTCTATTATAAAGGTGTCTTCTTAGATTATTTACTCGTCTATCAACCTCATCAAGAGTTTTAGCTTCCACAACCTCATTAAGCACTCCCTCTTTGGACACAGATAGTCCTGCCATCAATAGCGCTTTATTTGTTCCTTCAAAAAGAAAATTATACTTTTCTCTACTAGATTCACTCGTATATGCGACTGGATTTAGTGCTTTCTCGATAAATAAATATATTCTTTCATAAGTATCCCTATTATTAATTTCATTTACGAAACAATTATATAGCCAATCCCTCTTGCTTAATCCTATTGTATATTTATAACCATTATTAGACTTCCCATCATCAACAAGTTGAATTTGACACTGTTCCAGTAATCTTGACAACTCTGTCTTTGTAAGTCCTCGATTTGTATCTGCTATAACATCGCATACCGCCTTGAGTTGCTGTTCGTTAAGTTTCTTATGGATTATCATGAACATCACCTTTTTAATCATAATGATTGCTATTGTTAATCCGCCACAGGACGTGGCGGTGATTGCCTCATCTTTCAGATAACGATCGATTATTCACGACGCCCTTGAGCTTACAAGCGTTTCCGAGCTTTAGATAGCTCTTATCTTAGGCTCGGGAATGCTGTCTCGGTTAGCGAAAGGGTGTGTCGCCTGTTTATGCTTCCTCGATTCTTTTTGAATCTACTTCTATTTGACTTCTCTTCTTATCACTTCGAGCGACCAAGGCGTACTTCATTTGAATCTACTCCTTAGCTATCGCCGCAGTGTGAATATTTTGTTATCAGACGTCATGTGCCATCTTAGTATAAGCTCAAACAATAGTATTTTTTTAATTCAAAAACGTTGAATTGTTAATGATTAATTGATGGATAATAAAACAATAAAAAATAGGAGATGCAATAAAATGAAAGTAAAGATTGCTTTATTAATTATTACATTAACAATCTTCAATTTATCATATATTGTTTATTCTGAAGATAATAATGATCGTATAATTTTGTAT
>NZ_MIJF01000050.1 GCF_001730235.1 Vulcanibacillus modesticaldus
CTGGTTACGAATTTTACTTTGGAAGCCATACGATAATTGGATAAAGTTAATGGTTAAAGCACCAGGATAAAAATAGTTATTGTAAGTTGTTTTGTTTTTTTGTGAATAATTAAATCAAATAGTAATAATTGCCAAATGGACAGTGATCACCTTTAGTTGGTTACTGGTTCTTTGGTCGAAGTTTAGGAAAATATTGTTCAGAATATTGTGTGAACTAACCACTATAACTTTTATGCAACGCTATTGATTTCCAATGAGAGTTTGATTTATCGAAGTTTACCTAAAATTTTTTTTATTTTATTTTTATAACATTAATCCCAAAAATTTCATCTTTTTGTTCGATAGTTACTAACTCATCACCAATAATATTCATATATTTTACTTTTCCAAGAGTCTTTACTGTACCTAAATATTCAAAAGTCTCGTAATTATAAATGTAAATATTACCGGCATCGCCAGCATTTATATATATTTTGTTTTCCCCTAAATCAAAAGCGATGCTATTATATGATTGATTAAATTTTTTGTAATATAACATATCTCCCTCTTTACCATAACCGGTTTTAAATATAACTCCAGAATAATTATAGATATATTTTCCATCAGGCGATATTTTGAAACCTATATCCATCTCATAATCACCATGATAGATAGAATCATAAATAGTAATAAAATTACCTTTATCTATAAAAAATACCTTCATGTCCCGAGGACGGGTACCAGTTGTTGCATATAGCCTATCCTTAATAGGTGACATTTTGATCTGAGAAACATCTGTTGTTCCAATACCTCCCAATTCTATACCGGTTTCTTCCGAAAAACTTTTTATACCTTGACTATAGCTAGTTAAAAAAATATACCCATCATTTGCAATAATATTAAATGGTTTGTATCCAACATCCAATATCTTAATAAGTCTTAAAGTACTAGCATCAACAATTCCCACATATCCTTCTTTATCTTTATCTCCAGTATAATAATAGGTTTTATCAGGTGTCAGAATCAGATAAATTTTGCCATCTGCTAAGTCTAATCGTTCAGGTGTATATTCAAAATTTTGTACTTTGATTTTTTTATCCATCACTGAATACTTTATAAGTCTTTTATTATCTTTATCCACCATATATATCAGACCATTTTCTGTATCATATTTTACGTCGTATGGCTCAAAACTCAATTCTTCATAGTAGTCTTCATCGATATCAAGATACTCCAGCGCTTGTATTTTTTCGATCACATTTTCTAATACTTTATTTAGCAGTATGATAGATACCATTAATTTGTAATTATCGTCATGAGGATCATATGAAAATCGGGATATAATTTTAGTGTTAATCATACCATCATTTAATAAAGTTATATCTGCAGTAGAAATAATTGTATTACCATATTTTTTGGATTCAATATTATTAATCTGATAGCTATATCCATTAAAATGCTTTGCAAGATCATCAAAACTTGCTTTTTCAATTTCTAAAAAGGTACTTTGAGGATGCATGGTTGATAGATACAAATCTTTATCATTAGTTATCAATCCCTTTAAAATATCGTCGGTTATTTTATAAATATTTTGTTCTTCTTCCTCAGAAAGGATGAAATCTGTTTTTGGAACAACTTCAAGGCGATTAAAATCCAATGATTGGTAATCTATTTTAACTTCACCATCAAAAATAGTAGCAAAATTATAACTACCTTTTGTTATCTCGTTAGATATTACACCAATTACTTTTCCTTGATTGTTCAGTAGAGGAGCTCCTGAACTACCACTTGAAACTGCAGCATCAGTTTGTATTAATATGGAGTCCATAAATGTGTCTTTTCTAAAGGAGTTGATTACACCTTCAGTAACTGACCAGTTCAATCCCAACGAATGACCAATGGTTACTATTTTTTCACCAATCACGTTAGAATTTGTTTCCCTGAGCTGTAAACTCTTCACAGATTGTTGCTTATTTAGCTTTAGTACAACTAAATTACGAGTAATGTCGTATTTATATATACCCTCAACTTCATAAATATTTCCATAATAATCTTCAATCCTTATTTCTTCATAGTCTTCAATAACATGAAAGGCGGTCATAACCAAACCATCGCCCACAAAAAATCCTGTTCCTATTTTGTTTTCTTCCCCACTGTTGGAGGACTCTATAATAACAACGCTTTTTATTGCCTCATTAGCAATTTCAGAACTTTTTTTCGGAACTTCCAATTGTTTTATTAGTTGGTTTATTTTTTCATAATTATAGTTAATTGCTACATCAGAAATAATAATTAGACCATCATTATAATATAGAGCTTTTCCCATAGAGTCTACGATCGCTCTTAATGGTAAATATGTTCTCCCGTTTATAATAACAGGTGCTACATCCAGTTTTGTAGCAATACCATTTTTCTTTATCTCAGGGATATTAATTATCAACTCGAATTTATTATTATCCTGAATTATTGATACTGATTTGGAAACCTTATCCCATTCAACCTTAGCACCAAATGCTTCCACAACAAATCTTATTGGTACTAAAGTTCTATTATTGTTAATGATAGGTTTTACATTTGGATCTTCATTATCTATATATTTTTTTAAGTTATTTATTATGGAACGATTACTACCTATCAATAAAGCTACTTCATTATTTAATTTACTTTTCAAATTAAATAAATAACTTTTATCATAGCTAACTACTATATCAGAAATAATAATAAGACCACTATCATAATATAGCTCTTTTCCCATTGCATCTACAATTGCTCTTAATGGTAAGAATGTTCTTCCATTTATTATCATCGGGGCTACATCCAGTTCTGTCGTAACACCATTTTTCTTTATCTCTAAAACATCTATTACCAATTCTAATTTGTTATTACCTTGAATAATCGAGACAGTTTTTAAGGTCTTATCCCAGTCAACTTTAGCATTAAATTTTTCTGAAATAAACCGTATAGGTACTAAGGTTCTGCTATTTTTAACAATGGGTTTTACTGTTGGATCCTTACTATCTATCGCCAATTTTTCCCCATTTACAATTGATTGATTACTTCCAACCAACAAAACAATTTCTTTGTATATATTATTTTCATTTGCAAATACCACTAGATTATTTATTAATAAGGCTATTGCCATCAGAATAGGGCCAATTTTCTTCAAAAATTCTCCTCCATTTCTGTTATATCGGTAACATTATACTTAGTGTAATACGATTAGATTGTAATTCTAGCTTACTTAATTTTTATCACGTTAATACCATTACTCCCACCTTCATTCTCAATTGTTACTAATTTATCATCGATTACACCCATAAAATATACTTGAGTTTCTGTTTTAAAAGAAGCCAAATATTCCAATGTTGTGTAGTCATATGCATAGATGTAATTACTATCGGTCGGGTTAATATATATTTTATTGTCAGACAAGTCAAAAGCTATACTATTATAAGGTCCACTAAACCTCTTATGATATAACATATCGCCTTCTTTACCAAAACCAGTTTTAAATATTACCCCAGAGTAATTAAAAATATATTTCCCATCAGGAGAAAGTTTGAAACCCAGATCTATTTTGTATTCGCCATGATAAATTGAGTCGTAGTTCATGACAAACTTACCATTGTCAACTCCAAAAGCCTGTAAATCTCTTGGATATGCATTGGTAGCTATTGCATATAGTTTGTCCCCATTTGGATAATTTTCAATTAATAAAACTCCTAAGGCATCATAACTATCAATTTCTAGACCAGTGTTTTCAGAATAACTTTTGATCATCTTTAAATATGAACCGGTAGAAACATAAATAATTCCATCTTTAACCGTTATATCATAAGGATCAACCATAATCTTTATAATTTTTATTACTTCTAAAGTATCAGCATTTACTATACCTATATAGCTTTCACTTTCACTATAAGTATTGTGTTCTTTAGTTAATAATGTTACATAAACTTTGCCATCAACTAAATCTAACCTATCAGGTACATATTCAAAACTTTTAGTAACCATAACATTATCTCTAACAGAATATCTAACAAGACTTTTGGTAGTTTTATCAATCATATAAACAAAGCCATTTTCATTATCAAATTTAACATCATAGGGTTTAAACTCTAATTCTTTGAAAAAATTATATGATTTATCGACTATCCATAGTGGTTGATTCTCATCAGCTTTTTGATCTAAATTATTTTTATCTAAATACAGTATTGTGGCCATGAATTTGTATTTTTTTTCAGTATTATCATAAGCTAATCGTGACAACACATTTGTATTTATGGTGTTATAACCATAAAAAGTGATATTTGCGACAGAGATGATTGTATCACCATATTTCTTTGAGTCGATACCGTTTATCCGGTAACTGTATCCTTTTAAGTCAGCAGATTCTTTGGAGAAATTATCTTTTTCAACTTCTAATAATGGACTTTTGGGGTGTATAGTTGATAGATATAGATTTTTATCATTTTTAACTAATCCTCTTAAACTATCATCGATCATCTCAAATACATTTTGTTCTTCTACCTTTGAAATAATGAATTCTGTATCATTGATTAAGTCTAAATTATCAAAGTCTAACAGTTGATAATCTACTTTCATTTTACCGTCAGGAATAACAGCAAAATTATAATTTTCATTTTCGATTCCTTTCGTAATCACCCCAATTACTTTACCATTACTATTAAGCAATGGGCCTCCCGAACTACCATGCGAAACCACCGCATCTGTTTGTATTGATAACGAATTCATAAGTTTATCTTCTCTGAAGGAACTAATTATACCCTCAGTTACTGACCAACTTAATCCATTCGAATGACCTATTGCTACTACTTTTTCACCAACCACACTAGAACTCATTTCTCCAAGCTTTAAACTCTTCACAGATTGTTGCTTATCTAACTTTAGTACAACTAAATCCCGAGTTATGTCGTATTTATATATACCCTCTACTTCATAAACATTTCCAAAATAATCTTCAACCCTTATTTCTTCGTAATCTTCTATTACATGAAAGGCTGTCATGACCAAACCGTCACCTACAAAAAATCCAGTACCAAATCCTTGCTCTTCTCCTTCATTAAATACTTCAACAATAACAACACTTTTAATGCTATCTGTTGCAACTTCTGATGTTGTTTTTGGAATTGTTTGCAGCTTATTCACCATTTGTTGTAAATAGGAATCATCGTAATTAACAGCTACATCAGATAAAATAATTAACCCATTGTCATAATATATATTTTTCCCTATGGCCTCTATTGTTGCTCTTAAAGGAACATAAGTCCTTCCATTTATTATTTGTGGTGCTATCTCAAGCTTCTCGGTAACCTCAGCCCCAAATCTCTCTGAGATAAACCTTATTGGAACTAAAGTTCGATTATTTTTAATTTCAGTTTTAATATTATAATCATCACTATCTAACATCATTCTTAAGCCATTTACAATTGACTGATTACTTCCAACTAAAAGAGCAATTTCACTATTTAATTTTTTTCTTAGTTGGCTTAAAAAGTTATTATCATAATTAATTGTTACATCAGAAATGATTATAAGGTTATTTTCATAAAACAATACTTTTCCCATAGATTCAGCAATAACTCTTAATGGCAAGAAAGCTCTTCCACTAATTATTCTGGGAGTTGCATCCAGTTCTATTGTGATACCATTTTTCTTTATTTGGGGAACACCAATCATCAATTCCAGGATGTTTTGATCTTTAATAATTTTAACTCCTTTGGTGTTTTCATCCCAAACAACCTTAGCGTCAAAATTTTCAGCAATAAACCTTATCGGAACTAAAGTTCTCCCATTTTGAATAATTGGTTTTATAGCTAAATCATCCTTATCTATTTGTATCTTGACACCATTTACAATTGACTGATTGCTACCAACTAATAATACTATTTCTTTACTAACTTCATTTTCTTCTGCAAATACTACCAAACTGTTGATCATTAACAATACAAATCCTAAAAATACTATGACTATTTTTTTCAAAACATTCACCCTCCTAACTCTAGTTGCTTATTAGTTTCATTGCCAATATACTTTAATATGTACTTATAGTAAATCTGTAAATGTTACCATATTCTAGATTTAAAAATATGAACAACAAATAAAAAAATATTGAAAAGCTTTCATCTGAAATATCAGTGAAAACTCTTCAATATCATGTAATTTAAAAACTCATTGAGTAAAAGCTAATTTATTAAATTATACTAAACCTAAATAAACAGCACTATAATAGCCCAGCTATACTATACTGAACAAAATCTTGATCAGTAATGATTGCCAAAGCTCCAACTTGAGCTAAATGATTTACATTGAAGGGACCTTTGATCCGGTGGATTATTGGGATTATAAATACATATTAAAGCCGTTTTATTAGTTACCGCTTGCAACATATGTATGGAGTTAGTATAGTTTTGTGGACACACCTTAGTTAAGTCTAATACAATAATTTTGAGAGGATGTGTCCTATATGAAAAGAAAAGGTGTAGCAAAAAAATATACTGAAGATTTTAAACAAACAATAGTGGAACTCTACAATTCTGGAACTCCAGTAAAAAAATTAAGTAGCGAATATGGTGTATCTGAAGTAACGATATATAAATGGATTAGGTCCTATACCCCTGTAGGTGAAGGAAAGGATTCC
>NZ_MIJF01000051.1 GCF_001730235.1 Vulcanibacillus modesticaldus
ATTAATTGGTGTCCTTTATTTTTTGTTACGTCTCATAACAATGCATTCACACAGCGGTCTAACGCCCTTGGTCGCCCGAAGCGATAAGAAGAAAAATCAATAAGAAGTAGATTCAAAAAAATCGAAGAGGTGAAATCAGGCGACACATTCCCGAATTAACCGAGTCGGTACGCCCGAGTCTAAGATAAGAGCTATCTAAGACTCGAACATACCTGTAACATTCGGGAACGTCGTGAATACGAGACCGTTATATGAAAAAGGTGCTTTTATTTTTTTAAAGTAAAATCAATGAAGCAATATCTACTGTATAGAAGATATTTACTGAAAAGGTAGATTACCATATACTCTGGTGTAACACTACAACTATATAAGTTTAGTTACTGTAAATGACGTCACCGATCTTTAATGAAGAAGTGTTGATATCAACAAATAATAGAATATAGGGTACATATAACTTTTTTTATGTTAAAAGTTAAAAATTTTCTAACAATGGGTTGATATCATAATAGACAAAAGGTAATATTTAGTAAAATGGAATAATAGCTACGAACAATGTATATTTCATAAAGTAATGATATCAACCGAAACAGGATATAGTTTTACTCATCCTAGTTTTGGTACCTTTGAAACCTAATGACTATATAGCAATGCTTGATATCAACACTCTAAAATGATCAATGTTTTGGATCTTAAAATAAGATAAGTAGATAAATGGGAATGGGTGACGTCATACTCATATAATGCTAGGATTGTCTACTTTAAGATTAATCAATTTTCTTCATATAACACAATATTCACACTGCGGGCTGCGCCCTTGGTCACCCGAAGAGATAAGAAGAAAAAACAAATAGAAGCGGATTCAAAAAAATCGAAGAGGTGCAATCAGGCGACACATTCCCGAATTAACCGAGTCGGCATGCCCGAGTCTAAGATAAGAGCTATCTAAGACTCGGTTATACCTGTAACATTCGGGAACGTCGCGAATAACCGATCGTTATAGGAAATCAGTGCTAAAAATACATCCTAAGTACAACACTGATTCAATAAATTATTATGGTATACATCTCTTATTCCAATATCTGAGTAGGATTTTGAATTACTATATTTAAAATTTTTTTCAACTTGTATCTATAATATGGAGGAGTAGGATTATGAATAGGAAGTTAATTGGCTACCGTATTGGTTCTTTTGGCTTAGGAGTTGTAGCAAGTGCTATTATCTATCCATTAGGGTATTTGGAATCAGAAAAAGTTTTTTATGTGATGACATCAGTTGGGATTGCACTAATAATTATTGGTAGTTTTTTTAAACCTTCTAAGAATGAAAAGGATAGAAAAAATTCTAATTGAAAATGAATTAACGGGTGTAGTAGTTATTGTTTAAGTATTTCTAAGAAGGCACTGACATCCTATAACATAATATTCACGCTGCGGCGATAGCAAAGAATTAGATTCATATGGAGTACGCCTTGGTCGCCCGAAGCGATAAGATGAAAATGCAAGGGGAAGTAAATTCAAAAAGAATCGAAGAAGCGTAATCAGCGACACACCCTTTCGCTAACCAAGTCAGCATTCCCGAGCTTAAGATAAGAGCTATCTAAAGCTCGGAAACGCTTGTAAGCTCAAGGGCATCGCGAATAATCGACCGTTATAAGAAATCAGCGCTTAAAACATATCTTTATAAATAAAACGGATACAATTCATTATAAAAAATGGATAGTTTATGTATCATTCTATAAAGGTGTGACGGGGGCGAAGTCCGGTAAATCTCTTATAACTGTAATAAGAAAAAATATTTATGAACAAGGACATCTTTATCAAAGTTATATAGCAATGATTAAACCAAATGGAAAAGATTACGAATATGGTTTAAGTTATAGTGTTACTAGATTGATAGTGTTGGTGAAACAAATATCACAGTATGATTACCTATATTAAAAAAATTCATCTGTATTTTATGTTACCCAAGTAGGGACAGGACTTTAATAAGATTAACTTCAACTAACTGCTTAGATTATTTAATAAAGGGCAGTACGGTTGTAAAAGGATGATATCAATGAGTAATGGAACAAAACGAAAAATTAAAAAACTTATTTTAATAGCTATTGCTGTTGTAATTTTATCATTCTCTATTTTTGTAGAGGATATGGCTGGATATCTTTACATAAAGAATACTTCTACTCAACTAGAAATTGATCCATATGGGACTAAATGGGAAGACAGAATAATTGTAAAAGATGATGAATTAATTAATAAAGTAATGACATATATTAGAAGTTCGATTCCATTAGAAACAAATATAACCAAAAAATGTGACTATGAAAGATTTAAGTCAGAAGGTAAAAATAATCTACTTCATATAATTATTAGACGTAATTTTGCTAAAGATGATTTATCATGGATTATATGCTCGGATGGAAGTAATACTTTTTTGGTTCCAACAATGGGTATAAATAGTAAATTAAATAACAATGTAGAGTATATATCGGATATGCAATTGATGTCAGTACTTCAAAAGATTATTAAGAAGTATGAGTAAAAAATTAATTGTTGCTTTTTATTTGCAGATGAGACATTTAAATATATTCCAATTTAGCTAATCAAAGAAGGCGCTGACATCCTATAACACGATATTCACGCTGCGGGCTAACGCCCTTGGTCGCCCGAAGTAATAAGAAGAGAAGTCAAATAGAAGTAGATTCAAAAAAAATCAAAGAAGCGTAATCAGCGACACACCCTTTCGCTAACCGAGTCAGCATTCCCGAGCTTAAGATAAGAGCTATCTAAAGCTCGGGAACACCTGTAAGCTCAAGGGCGTCGTGAATACGGAACGTTAGGTGAAATTGTAGAAGTGATAAATGCCATTATATAATGGAACTTTATTTTATTCATAGTCACAATGAAAAGGAGAGTAACTAATAATGATTACAATAAAAGAACAAAAAAATTTAGAAGATTTAATTGATACTTTTCCAGTTATGAATCAACTACGTACTGATTTAGATAAAGATACGTACTTAAAATATCTTGATGAAATGATAAAACAGGGATATAAAGTTTTTGCTTTATATAATGATGGAAATATAATGGCTGTAGCTGGAGTAATAATATTGACTAATTTTTATTATGGTCGACATGTATGGGTATATGATTTAGTAACTCATTCAGATTATCGATCAAATGGTTATGGAGAAATATTATTAGAATTCATACATAAGTGGGGAGAAGAAAATGGATGTAAAATAGTTGCCTTATCATCAGGTTTAGAAAGAAAAGATGCACATAGATTCTATGAAAAGAAAATGGGATATGAGAAACCAAGTTATGTATTCAAAAAAGAATTATAAAAAGTAAAAAGAATAAAAAATTTAGTATTTCAATTACAACATCACCTAACAAACTATTCACGCTGCGGGCTAACGCCCTTGGTCGCGCCCGAAGGTTTAGAAGATAGAAGGCAGAGAAGTTAATTCAATTTATTCAAAGAAGCTATTCAGGCGACACACTCCCTTCGCTAACCGAGGCGGCATTCCCGAGCCTAACATAGGAGTTATGTAAGGCTCGGTAACGCCTGTAAGCTCAAGGGCGTCGTGAATACGGAACGTTATAAGAAATCCCCGTATGACAAGAAGTCTTTACTGAAAGTTGGTGAAATATGCCCCTGAAATTCCATAGAAGCTTTAATAACAACATATATACATATCATCATTTCTCAAAAAATAAAGATGTAATAACCAACCCTTGGGATGGATTTATGAAATTTGTTGAAACCAACGAATGGGATAGACTACATAAAAAGTTTGGAATTACACCATATTGTCGTGAGGAACTAGTTATATATTTAAGCCTTATATGGAAGCTTGTAGAAGGTAAGCGGATTTTTATAGTACCTATATTCAATATTCACGAAGTAATAAAACGAACAGGGAAAAATTACAATTTCGTAAATTGGCAATATAGTGTCCTAGCTGAGGATAATAAATTTATAGATTTAGGATTTGTTCCAGCAAAGTCATCCTATATTGTTTATCCTAAAGAGAATGAATTTCAGTACAAACATAGAAAACAAGGAATAATAATCGAGATAAGTGAGTTACAAGAATTAATAGATGTTCATAATATTTTGATATTTTCTGATGCATTTTCTGAAATTAACATTTTTGCTATGAATAATGCTGTGGACATTCATCATATGTTAAATACTTTAACTTTAAGTGAGATTCCTAACTTAGAAGACATATTGAAAGACAACGATATATTTATAGATTTTGTTTTAGGTGTAGATATTGGTTACCAAGATGCTATTCTTATTAAGACTAAATACAACTTAAATGAACAAATAGATAGTTTGTTAACTAAGATAAATAATTCAATAAGAGAGTACGAGGGACGAGTAACATCTATTATGGATTTAAGTGATTTTGAAATGAGGTTAAAGGATTTAATGGATCTTTAAGAAACGCTTCGAAGACGGGGACATCTTATAACACAATATTCACGCTGCTGGCTAACGCCCTTGGTCGCCCGAAGCAAGGTTACAGAGAAGCATTAACAGTGAAGTTTGAAAGCATATCAAGCGACACACCCTTTCGCTAACCAAGTCAGCATTCCTGAGCTTAAGATAAGAGCTATCTAAAGCTCGGAAACGCTTGTAAGCTCAAGGGCGTCGTGAATACGAGACCGTTATACGCCATACGGTATTGCTGCATCTTCAAAGTAGATTAAAAATATTTAATTGATCAATTGTGGAGGATTCTACATGTTCCTTGATAAAAAATGGATAGTGCAAATCGAAAAAGGTAAAAACTTTTTAGACTTTGTAATTTCAGACTTACTTTTAAAAAGAACACTATATGCTGGAGGCTTAATGATTGTTATTAATTTTTCATTATTAGTGTTTTCAAAGAAAATTTTAACATTTGAGCAACGGTTGCAAGTTATTTTATTACCACTCTTCATGTTGTTTGTGTTAAATATTTTTTCTGGATTATTTGAATGGAAGGTTTACAAATTAATTAAGGTAGGAGAAAGAATAAGTAGTAATAGATTGCTGAAATTTCAATACATGTTTGTATTTGGCATATTATATTTTAATTTATTAGTTCTGCCCATTGAATCAAATATGAAAATGTTGATGGTAAAAAATACTGAGGATTTATTAGAATTTATAGCTATGGGATTTTTAGTTAATGTTATGCTAGGTCTATTGACTAGTTCTTTTACGTGGAAAAAGTTTGTAAGGGAATTAAATCAATAAAGAAGTGGTAGAGAAGATTATGCTTGATAGATTTGTTCTTTTAGACCGTACGAGCGTATAACAAAGTATTCACACTGCGGGCTGACGCCCTTGGTCGCTTGAAGCGATAAGAAGAAAAATCAAGGAGAAGTAGATTCAAATAGAAACGAAGAAGCATAATCAGCGACACACCCTTTCGCTAACCGAGACAGCATTCCCGAGCCTAAGTTATGAGTTATCTAAGGCTCGGAAACGCTTGTAAGCTCAAGGGCGTCGTGAATACGGAACGTTATATGAAAGTACGAAGAATTGTTTTAGTTAGCAAGATTTTTAAATAACTTAACTACTTTTTATGAATTTAGAAATATATTATGTTTTTAGTCTGAACAATATTTAGATTGATAAATAATAGACAAGGAGGTATAGTTCATGAGATTATTTACAATTTATAGTATGTGGATTTGAGTCAATATATTGGACACAAAAAAGTTAACTCTTATGCTGAATGTTTCAATTGATCTTCGATGGTTTGAGGAGTCAAATAACCTAAAGCACTATGTATTCTTTTTCGGTTGTACCAGCCCTCAATATATTGAAAAATTGCTATCTTAGCAGAATAGTAATCTAGATATTGCACGTGATTTACTTCTTCTTTTTTCAATATAGCATGAAATGATTCAATACAAGCATTATCATAGGGATTACCTTTTCTGCTAAATGATTGTATAATTTTACGACTTTGAACATATCCTGTGAACTCTGAACTTGTATATTGAGAACCTAAATCTGTATGAAGAATTAATTCTTTACTAGGTT
>NZ_MIJF01000052.1 GCF_001730235.1 Vulcanibacillus modesticaldus
TAGAAAGAGTATTTGCAGATATGAAAGAGAAACATGGTTTGCGTTGGACTACGTTAAGAGGTTTGAAAAAAGTCTCGATGCAGGCGATGTTAGTTTTTGCTGCCATGAATTTGAAAAAGCTAGCGAATTGGACGTGGAAGAGACGTCCGAATCGCTCTCAATTTTTTATTTCATCCAAGATTTTAAGCATTTTTGACAAAAATAACCTCATACTAGGTAATTTAGCATGAGGTTAGTCTTCAGTCTGAGGTGAAATCATTAGATTTCACTTTTCTATTGTAATTATGAAAATAAATATTAAATATAATTATACCCATTTTATTAGGATTTGTTAAATATTTTGCCAATTTTCAAAAGGAATTATATATATTTTTCTGAATGTAAGAAAATAACAGCTAAGTTATAGGTAAGCGATTATCTTAGTTCTTTTTGTGTGATGTTTAATTGGGCAAGTACCTTGTCCCGGTTACGATGACAATTCGTCCACTTTTTTGTTATATTCATTGTATACAAGTAGAGCAGCATTTTTAACAAAGCTGTGTCCGTAGTGAATACAGCTTTTGTTTTGGTTACCTTACGATATTGCCTATGCAAGCTTTATTAAAGAGCTTGTAAACCTGCTTATTTTTTTTGTATTCTTGCTTGCAAAAAACACTTTTTTATTCAATAGAGTAATATATATTTACTAATTTATTATTTCAATATAGAAGGATAAATAATTGTTATATCGAAAGTAAGAAAATAACAATTATTATCGGGAGGGATCAGTTTGAAAAAAGTAGTATTACTATCCTGTGTGAGTAAAAAGAAAGACTATGAAACTATAGCTGAAAACTTATATGATAGTAGTCTTTTTAAATATTCTTTAAAATATGCTAGATTCTTAAAGCCAGATAAAATATATATATTATCTGCTCTTTATGGATTAATAGAGACAACTGACAAAATTGCCCCTTATAATAAAACATTAAATAGTATGAAGAAAAATGAAAAAATAGAGTGGAGCAATATGGTATTAAAACAAATGAAAGACAAGGGACTCGATTTAAAAAATGATCATTTTATAATTTTAGCAGGTAACAACTACAGAAAATATTTATTAGAGCATTTTTCGAATTATGAAATTCCATTAGAAGGAATGAGAATCGGTGAACAATTATCATTTTTAAAAGGAAGTATAGCAAGATGAACAAAAGATGTGCTGATCTTCACTATATATTCAATAATCTGAATAGGTTTTACTTTCCATTTAACGAACAATTAATACCGCAAAATGGGATTTATATCTTATTCGAAAAAGGAGAACGTTGTAATGGACTAGATAGAATAGTACGAATAGGAACTCATACCGGAAATAACCAACTTAGATCAAGACTAATACAACATTTTATAGACGAAAATAAAGACAGAAGTATCTTTAGGAAGAATATAGGTCGTGCTTTATTAAATATGAGAAATGACGATTACCTCAAGGTATGGGAGTTAGATTTAACATCAAAGAAAAATAAGCAGAAATATAATAGTTTGGTCGACAAAGACTATCAAAATAAAATTGAAATAGAAGTTAGTAAGATTATACAAGATAATTTTTCATTCGTTGTATTTGAAGAAAATGATAAAGAAAATAGGTTGTTTCTTGAATCAAAAATTATAGCTGAAATCTCAAAGTGTAGTAATTGCAAACCAAGTTCAAACTGGTTAGGAAAGTATTCTACAAAAGAAAAAATTAGAGAAAGCGGCTTATGGCAGGTTAATAATTTATATAAAAAAGGGTTCTCTGAACAAGAATTCATCCAATTTAAAAATAGATTTTTACAGTAAAAAAATTGTTAATATCTTAAGATATTACTCCTATCAGCTTATCATTAAAATGAAGGTGACATTTCACTATTTTAAGCCAATATTATTTAGCGAGGAACCTATTCAAACTATCCATTTTATTTAGCATCCACAACTATATATTTTTATTTGAAATCTTCTGTATTTTTTGCTTGCAAAGAAATAAATATTTCAAGATTTCTTATTAAGATGAGGAATGATAGGAGGGGGTTGAATGATTGAAATAAACAATTTAGAAAAAGCATATAAAAAAGGTGATAAAAAAGCTCTAAATGATGTTTCATTTACCATAGAAAGAGGAATATTTGGTTTATTAGGACATAATGGGGCTGAGAAAACGACTCTTATGAATATATTAACTACACTTTTAGAACCGACTAGTAGAAAGAGATATGCCTTTTGTTAGAATTTATGTAAAGGAGTAGTTAAATGAAGAACAATAGTTTTAAAATGCATTACAACTTAAAAATTCGAAATTGGAGTACAATATTGCTATATTCTACTTTGTCAGCATTCTTTTCGCTTATGCCAATAAAGTTAATACAATATATGATTGATTCAATAAAAATAGATTTATCTTTGGTTATTATTTCTGGAATTTCTTTGATTCTTTTTTATTTATTATCTTCTGTAACTAAAGGATTAAATGATTTTTATATAGATAAATTAGCCTTAGATGTGGGGCATAATTTGAGAGTAGAAATGTTCAATCGGATTTTATCGTTAAGTTATTATGAACATAAAAATAGAAGGTTTGATGAAGAAAGTTCGTCATTATTGGAGGATGTGAAAATTATATCTGAGAACTCAATAAAACCTTTGAGCGAGCTCTTAGGATCTTTAATTTCTTTTATTCTGGGTCTTGCATTAGTATTGACTATAAGTCCATTTATAACTATTACATTAATAGCTGTTGGATTATTGGCTGCATATGTGAATAAGCACTTTGTTGACAAATATGACAAGTTAATCGAAAAATCAAGGATATCTTCCGATGGTGTATGGAAGCTTTTTAATGACATTAACAAGTATTTTGAAGAAATAATTACCAATAGAAGAAGTGAAAATTTCGTAAAATTGGCTAAACATGAGAGTGATAAATACAGAATTGAACATCTAGCAGAAACAAAGCATTCAAGACAAATGTATGCTATAGATTATGTGATATTTATGTCTACAATAGGAATATTGTATCTTATTACATCAATTCTAGTCTACTATGGTCATATGACTATGGGGGGTTAGTCGCTATTATGATGTATAATTCGATTTTAGTTGACCCACTTTTGAATATATCAAAAGTAATTAAAGAATGGAGAAAAGTGAATGTATCACTAAAAAGATTGAATAAAATATCGCCTAAAATCAACAAAAAAAATGAAAAAGATGTTAGTTTTGATAGGTATATTGAACTAAAGAATATAAACTATATTGTTAATGATAAAGAAATATTGAAAGACATAAATATGAAAATTTCCAAAGGTGAAAAAGTTGCTATTGTAGGGAAAAGTGGTTCTGGAAAATCAACATTAATTAGAATACTACTCGGACTAATTAAGCCAACTTCTGGTTCAATTATTTATGATAAATATGAATTAGATGAACATTCAAATGTATTAGACAACTTTTCGGTATTAAACCAAAATTGCCTGATTTTCAATGATTCTTTAAGAAAAAATCTTGAATTGTATACTGATTATTTTGATTCAGAGAAGTTGATAGATCTGATTGATAGATTTGGATTGAGTGAACTTTTTCATGAATATAATATTGAAACAAGAATTGATTCTGCTTCGGGCGGAGAACAGAAGCGTATCGGATTATTGAGAATTTTGCTAAGAGAAGCCAATATTTATGTATTTGATGAACTCAGTAATTCATTGTAGAGTAGAAAACTGAAATTAATTTGGGCGACTTAGGTCGCCTATTTAATTTCAGCTTCCCCTCATCAAACCGTACGTGAGTCTGTCTAACAATTATTGTGAATAAAAAAGAAAATTGCTATCACTGTCGAATATATAATATAAGGGAGTTGATAGTATGCCGTTTATTGAAGGGGAAGATAGAAATCAAATAAGCTTATTGCCTTATACATTGGATGATTATATTAGTGATGACAATCCAGTAAGAGTAATTGATGCATATGTAGACAGTTTGAATTTGGAAGAGTTAGGATTTAAAACTTTTTCTGGACGAAATGCTGGTCTCACGTAAGATGGAAATGGAAGCGACTAGGAATGTTGAAGTAATGTGGCTTATTGGCAGAATTACTCCCGATCATGGCACCCTTTCATTATTTATGAAAAATAATAAAGAGGCTATAAAAAAATTATTTAAAGAATTTACACTTATGTTAAAAGGGTTTGGACTTATTGATGGCAATCTTATAGCTTTAGACGGAACAAAAATAAAAGCAAATAGTGCAAAAAACAAACATTATAACGACAACATTATAAAAAAGAAAATAGAGTATTATGAATCTAAAATTGATAAGTATATTAGCGACTTTTTAAATATAAATGATGATGAAACCTTGAAGCAATCAATAACTGAGAAGATTGAAGATTACAAAGATAGAATAGAACAACTAAACACTCTTAAAAAGGACCTTAAAGAACAAGGGAAGAAACAAATATGTTTAACTGATCCGGATGCAAAATCAATGAAAAATAATGGGAAATTTGAAGTTTGTTTTAATATGCAAACCATAGTTGATAATAAACATAAATTTTTAATTGATTTTGAAGTAGTAAATGATGTAAATGATCAAGGTCAACTATCAAATATGATAAAAAAAGCTAAGCAAATATTTAAGGAACAAAAAATTACAGCAGTAGCAGATAAGGGTTATTTTAATATGTCTGAGATAATAAAGACAGTTGATGATAACACAGAAATATTGATAAAAGGACAGGAAAGAAAACAAGAGCAAGCTAGAAATGGTTTTGATAAAACAAACTTCCAATATAGTAAAACAGATGATGCTTACATATGTCCAATGGGTTACGTTTTAGAATTTAAGTGGAACGGTAAACAAAATGGTAAAGATTATAAGCGATATGTTTGTGAAAATTATATGGACTGTGGAAAAAAAGACTTATGCACTTCATCTACAAATGGAAGAGCTATTACTAGGCTTAAAGATGAAGAAATCATAGAGATGGTCAACGAGAACACCATCAAAAAAAATGATCTTTACAAAAAAAGGGGCTCAATTGTAGAGCATCTTTTTGGAACAATAAAAAGACACTTTGGTTACACATATTTTTTAACAAGGGGTCTTGATTCAGTAAACACTGAGGGGTCCTTTATTTGTCTTGCATATAATTTGGGAAGGCTGATTAACATTGTGGGAGTTAGAGAGTTAGTACGACGTTTTAAGGAGAGGATATTTCTTCAAATCTATAAATATTCATTATTTTTCCAAAAAAGTATTAAAAGCACCTTTTCACTACCACATTTAATACTTATTCAAACGGATTGTTAGACAGACTCACGTTACAGGAAACTAATACAAAATACAATACTTAATCAAAGGTGCGTTAGCATTTTTTTATATATTTATTTATTTGACGCAAAGACTTTTACTCTTTATTATGTAAAAAGGAGGTGGATTATGTGTTAATTGATTATCATACACACCATGAGAGATGCGGTCATGCAATTGGGAATTTACGAGAATACGTAGAATATGCAATAAAGTTAGGATTAGATCAGATTGGATTATCTGATCATATGCCGATTATTCATCTTACGAAGGACAAGATTTTGCCCGGAGTAGCAATGGAACTATATCAACTTGAAGAATATGTTACTGAAGTATTGGATTTAAAGAAAGAATATCAAAAAGATATTGAGATAAAATTGGGGCTGGAAGCTGACTACATTAGGGGATATGAAGAAAAGATTGAAAAACTATTAAGTCCTTATCCCTTTGACTATATCTTAGGATCGATTCATTTCCTTGGAGAATGGGATTTATCTGACAGTAGACAGATGGAAGGTTGGAAACAAAGGTCAATTGATGAGATTTTTACGGACTACTATCTATCGGTTCAAAATGCGGCTAAAAGCGGATTATATGATATTATAGGTCATTTTGATATAGTTAAAAAATATGGACACAGACCCCAAAGCGATATCAATCCTCTGATTGAAACTACTTTAAATGTAATACGAAACGCAAATATGGCAATGGAGATTAATGTATCTGGATTGTATAAGATTTCTAAAGAAATATTTCCTGCACCAGGGATTGTGGAAAAGGCGATTTCTCTTGGAATTCCTTTTACATTAGGTTCCGATGCTCATAAACCTGAACATATCCATAGAGGTATCGAAGAGGGAAGAATGTTATTGAAAAAGTTGGGAGTTAGTAAACTTGCTACCTTCAACCAAAGAAATAGGATTATGGTAAATCTTTAACTGTGATTCATAAACTTTGGAAATGGAGTCCTTATTTTGATTGTGATATACTGTATTAAACATACAATGTATGGAAGTGCTTTTATCTGGAGGATATGCTATGGGAGAACATAATCAGATGTCCATTATAAAAAATAGTAACAAGGTAATTTCGATGACGTTCGATGTGGAATTTTTTTATAATAGGGCATTGCGTTACTTGGATCGAAAAGATTACCCAAAAGCTTTGAAATATTTTTGGAAAACTATAGATTTTGAGCCTAATAATCCAGTACATTATTGTAACATTGCGAGTCTATTAGCTGAAATGGGCCGCTTTAAAGAATCAAATGAATTGCTTTTGTACGTGATTGGAAAATTAGATCCAACAATAGTTGAATGTTATTATTATTTAGCAAATAATTATGCTTATTTAGATGATTTTGCAACTTCCTATAAGTACTTGCAACGTTATATAGATGCGGCACCAGACGGTGAATTTATTAGTGAAGCATACGAGATGTTATCTTATATCTCTTCTGAGGTTGATGATGTCAGATTTGAGCATTCTGATTCTGAAGATGAGTTATATATAGTTCATAATGCTGCCAAAAATCTTCTTGATGAAGGTAAATATTATGAAGCTGAAAAAAAATTAAAGAAATTAGTGAATGATTATCCAGATTATTTACCTGCTAGAAACAATCTTGCTTTAGCATATTTTTACTTAGGAAATTATGTTAAGGCTATCGAACATACTAAGTCAGTAATAGAAAAAGAAAATACAAACATTCATGCTTTTTGTAATTTAGCAATCTTTTATCGACATTTAAATCAAGAAGAAGAATTGAATCAGATTCTGAATATTTTACGAAAGTTACATCCTTTTCAAAAAGAATATTTATATAAACTAGCTACAACATTTGCTATTTTAGAAGAACACGAGATGGCTTTTAATCATTTACACAGGTTGTTAAATAGAGGTGAAATAGCTGATCCAACTTTATTACATTATGGGGCTATTGCAGCACTTAATAGTGGGAAGCTTATTTTTGCAGAAAAATGGTGGAATCAGATACTACGGATAGATAACAACTCACAAATTGCAAGCTTTTATTTAGATTTTATTACAAATTTGAATAGTGAAGATTTTAATATTGAACTACCAAATTATTTTTACCAATATGAGTTACCTATTGAAGACCTAGTTACCGGATTATATTTAAATGATGTGGATAAACATTCATATTTCCTTTCTATTCTAGAATGGGGGCTAGCAAACGGTTCAGAAAAGGTTAAAGAACTGAGTATAATTGGATTATCCATTTATAAAAATAAGATGGTTGAAAAAAAGCTAAGGGAATTTCTATTAAATGAACAAGAGTCTTATTACTTAAAGAAAAAAGTTATGTTTGTTCTAGAAGAAATGAATGTCAAACCGCCCTTTAAAATATTAATCAATAATAAAGTGTTTGAAATGACACGCGAAACTCCAGATTTAAAGAGTTGGAAAAAGAATTGGTTATTGGTCTTGGAATATCTTAATGAAAATGTTAGTTATAATGTTAAGGAATTTTTTGATGCTAAATCGTTGTGGTATGAATTTATCAGCAAAACATATCCCAAGACTCCACAAATTCGTAAGGTAGAAGGTTGGGTAGCGGCATTAGAGTATATCGTGATGAAAATACATCAAAAACCAATTTCAATTGAAAGTTTGAGTGAAAAATACCATGTATCTAGTAGTACCATATCGAAAAATATCGGGATTTTTGAAGATGTTTTCGAACTCTAAAGAATGGATATGTAATAGATATATGTGCTTTAGGTTAAACTTAACATGTCTAAGTATAAAATACCCCCTTGGGTACTCGACAAAATACTTTTAATTCGCTAAGATGATTATGTGTTATATTTTTAAGTAGAGGAGGTTGCATACATGAGTGAGGAAAAAATATATGATGTGGCCATTATAGGAGCGGGACCTGCAGGCATGACTGCGGCTATATATACAGCTAGATCCAACTTGTCCACGGTAATGATTGAAAGAGGTGTTCCAGGTGGACAGATGGTGAATACTGGAGAGATTGAAAACTACCCAGGTTATGAAGATGTTATGGGACCGGATTTAGCGAATAAAATGTTTGAGCATGCAAAAAAATTTGGAACTGAATATGCCTATGGTGACGTTAAAGAAGTGATAGATGGCAAAGAATACAAGATTATCGATGTAGGTAATAAGCAGTACAAAGCTAAGGCGGTAATAGTAGCTACGGGTGCGAAACCACGTTTACTTGGTGTTCCCGGTGAAAAGGAATTATCTGGACGTGGTGTATCCTATTGTGCTGTATGTGATGGAGCATTTTTTAAGGATCGTGAACTAATTGTTGTTGGTGGAGGTGACTCTGCGGTAGAAGAAGCAATTTATTTAACTAAATTCGCTTCCAAAGTCACAATTATTCACCGTCGTGATACTTTGAGGGCAACTAAAATTTTACAAGATCGGGCATTTAAAAATGAAAAAATTGGGTTTATTTGGAACTCTACAGTTGAAGAAATACTAGGTGAAAATAGGGTAGAGGGCGTTCGTATTAAGAACAAATTAACTGGCGAAGAAACCGATATTAGTGCGAATGGCGTATTTATCTATGTAGGTACCGATCCGCTATCATCTGCGGTTGAGAAACTAGGAATTACTAATGAAGCTGGTTATATCTTAACCAATGATAATATGGAAACTAAAGTTCCAGGGATTTTTGCCGCAGGAGATGTACGTGAAAAATCATTGCGTCAAGTAGTAACTGCTACGGGAGATGGCAGTATTGCAGCTATGGCAGTGCAGCATTATATTGAGAGTCTAGGGGATTAAAAATTAATGTAA
Source organism: Vulcanibacillus modesticaldus (assembly GCF_001730235.1). GTDB lineage: Bacteria > Bacillota > Bacilli > Tepidibacillales > Tepidibacillaceae > Vulcanibacillus > Vulcanibacillus modesticaldus. The sequence continues at coordinate 9,125 of NZ_MIJF01000052.1, forward strand.
TAGTTTTTTAATACCGTTGTAATATAAGTGAAACATAAAGGGGGTATACTGTAGTTAAGAATTGACCCCCTTTTCTATAGATTTTTTTGAAGCATGGTTATCTTACCATGCTATTTTTGTGTAGACGGATTATTTGATAAAATAGTGTTTGGGAAAACTAAGGGGTGAATAAATTGAAAAGAGTAGCGAATTGTTTATTGAAAAAGGGAGAACAGGTTTTGATGCTTCAAAAACCAAGAAGAGGCTGGTGGGTTGTTCCAGGTGGGAAGGTGGAAACAACTGAAACGATACAAGAAGCTGTTATTAGAGAATTCTATGAAGAAACTAATCTAAAACTTATAAATCCTGTCTTAAGGGGGGTTTTTAACATCATCATTAAAGATGGTGAAAAATTTATTGAAGAGTGGATGATGTTTACTTACTTTGCCGATAGTTATACTGGAGAATTGAATTTGGATTGTGAAGAGGGAATATTAGAGTGGAAAAATATTAATGAAATATTAGCTCTACCTAAAGCACAAGGAGATAATATTTACCTAGAACATATTCTTAATAGCGACGAAGTAATCACTGGTAAATTCATTTATACTCCGGACTACGAGTTAATAGCATATTCGATGGATAAAAAGATGGAAACGATAAGCTGATTTTTTGATAAAAGCCAATTGGAAGCAATAACCCCGTTATGTTTTTAACATAACGGGGTTTTTTAAATTTATGGAGGTGATAACTAGAGCGATTAATAGCTCCCTCTCAAGAGTTTAATTCTCTTACAAGTAACTGTTTAGATGCAAACGTTTGAATGTTATGATTAATTTTAGTACAATGCTAATAGCAGTTATTATGGTGTTTTTAGGGGGAAGCCTTCGTTTGTTACAGAAGGTGGACACAGAATGTATAGCCAAGGTCAATTAAATTCTATATTAGGAATAAAACCAAAAGATAAAATAACAGTAGGTTATTGAAGAGTTTCTAGTAATAAACAAAAAGATGACCTAGAAAGGCAAATACACTATGTGATCCAAATAGTAACAGTATTTGCTGCTAAGTTACAAGGTAAGCGAGCTAATAAAGCCCAAAAAATAATAAGGGAAATGAAAGAAAATGATTAAAACTTACAAAGTGATGTTAAAACCAAATAACAAGCAGCGAACTAAGTTATTTGAAAATGCTGGTGTAAGTAGATGGGCTTATAACTTTGCTTTAGCAAGACAAAAAGATAACTATGATAAAGGTGGAAAGTTTCTTAAAGATAGTGTTCTAAGAAAAGAACTAACTATTTTAAAGAAAACAAAAGAATATAGTTGGTTAAATAATTATTCAAATAATGTAACTAAGCAAGCTATTAAAGACGCTTGCGATAGCTTCACAAAGTTT
>NZ_MIJF01000053.1 GCF_001730235.1 Vulcanibacillus modesticaldus
ATCCCTATGATAATGCTTGTATTGAATCATTTCATGCTATATTGAAAAAAGAAGAAGTAAATCACGTGCAATATCTAGATTACTATTCTGCTAAGATAGCAATTTTTCAATATATTGAGGGCTGGTACAACCGAAGAAGAATACATAGTGCTTTAGGTTATTTGACTCCTCAAGCCATCGAAGATCAATTGAAACATTCAGCATAAGAGTTAACTTTTTTGTGTCCAATATATTGACTCAAATCCAGTAAGATTAAGAGAATATAGTAAAGATGATGTAAAACAAGCACAAATCTATATAAATGATCCAGAAGTAAAAAGACTTTTGCATCCCGGAATTCCTTATTTATATACCTTTGAAGATGAGCAGAAATGGTTTGATAGTCTTTCTGCAACAAAAGATACATATAGTTTTGCAATAGAAACATTAAAGGATAATAAATATATTGGTGGATGTGGAGTAAATAAGATTGATTGGAAAAACAGCGTAACTGAAGTTGGAATATTTATTGGTGATAAGGACTATTGGGGTAAGGGATATGGAACGGATGCAATGAAAATCTTAATAAAATTTATATTTGAACAAATGAATATAAACAAGATTAAACTTCATGTTTTTTCATTTAATCTACGTGCAATAAAAAGTTATGAAAAATGCGGATTCAAAAAAGAAGGAATACTAAGACAGGAAGTATATAGAGACGGTAAATACTTTGATGATGTAGTTATGGGAATTTTAAAAGAAGAATATTTTAATCAAAAAAAATAGGCATGCTCTAACCGAGTCAGCATTCCCGAGTCTAAGATATGAGAAAACGTCGTGAATACAAAATCTTTATAGGGAAGTTTTAGTAAACAAAAATTTTAGTAATGTTCAAAAACTAATAGTTATATTGATTTTCTATTTATACGGAGGTAATTAATATGGTTGAAGCAAGAACTCGTCTTGATAAGCACGAACTTCTCAACTTAAACAAGTTTCATTTATTTAGAAAAAATGTATGGCTATTTTTAATTCCAATGTTTGTGTTTATAGTAATAGGAGTACTAATGATAATATTTGCAGAAGATAATGGAGATAGAATATTTGGAACTATATTTTTAGTAGTTTTTGGAATAGGCTATCCATTAATTTCATATATAATTATGAAACTTTTAGTATGGTTTCATCTTAGAAGTATGAAATTAGTTTCAAATGAAACGTTAAATTACTTTAAGATAGATAATGAAATCTTATTCAATAGAATGGAAAAAACAGATATGATTTCAATATTTGAGGTGCGATGGAATCTAGTCTATAAAGCATATGAGACACAAACACATTTTTTTATCTATATAAGTAACATGCAGGCATTCATAATCCCGAAAAATGGAATATTTAATGGGACATCAGACGAATTGCGAGAAATGTTAAAAAATTCTATCGGAAAGAAATTCAAACAATACTCAAAATAACATAATACAAATTTAACTACGGTAATCGAAATAAGCATATTTATATTAATTAATTTTAGGAAGAATCCCTATGAAATCTCAAAATAACAAAAAGTATTTTACGCGATATTTATTCTTAATATACTAATGTTTCTTGGCCGCAGTCTATATTATTAAAGCTGGTGAGAAAATGAAAACCTTTCGAATCCTGATAATAATAATAGTTTTAATTACCTTATATTTTGCATTGAAATGGTTTGTAATCCCTAAGATATATGTTACACCAATCCCTCCTTTAGTTATCGAGAGTAAAATAGATGAAAGACAAGCGATTTTAATTGAAATTAAAAATATTAGCCCTTTTCCTATAAAAATAGTAAATGCTTATTTAATTTTAAACCAAGATATTGGACGTGAAAGTATCTATGAAATTCAAAAAGGAATAATATTTGAAGAGGCTGCTATATCTTATAAATTTTTATCAGAGGGAAATCCTTATTGGGATGAATTAAAACGATATAACCTTAATAACGTGAAAATAAAGCCATTTCAAGAAGCAAATGTATATTTTTTAACACAGCTTAAACAAAATATAGGATTAGTTGAAGAGGTAGTTATTCATTTTAGCTATTTAGGTAATTATTACGAAGCGACGATTAAAGATGTTAAACTAGCGATTTTGTCTAATGGTGCTAGTAATGATTTAAAGCGAATTATTAATAAGTATTACCCAGGATCAGGTTTAAATATAAAACACAAAGTAGTTATTAGGAAATTAATGATGGAATAAAGGATATAATATTTCTAAAGTTTGGAAACGTCTGTAAGCTCAAGGGTCTCGTCAATAACCTGATATTAGTTGAAATAGCATTTAATATAATTTGATTCGGTGGGTTTCTAATGTTACAAAAAATAAATTTGGGGAGAGAAGATGATATTGGATAAAAAATCATCATTAATCATTGGTATATCAATTATAATGAGCTCTTTCATTTTAGGTTTGTTTATTTATATTACATTTGATAGTGAAAATATTCGAAATATATCTAAAGGTTATATTGAAACTGAAGCAATAGAAAATAATGATCGTTTTTTGATGAACAGTAATATTATTAATATAGAAGAAGCTGCAAAATATTTGAATATGACAGAAAGTGATATAAAAAAAGTAATTATAACCGAGAAAATAATGCGTGAATCACAAAATGGATTTAATGGAAAAATGTTACCATACTTTAAAATAAATGACGAATTTTATTTTTATAAGGCACAGTTAGTTTTATGGATATTTGAAGTTTCAGAAGAACAAAGGGAATACGATTTTAAAAAATATTTAATAAAGTGATGATTTCCAAATATTAACTCTATGCTAATCTGAAAATTATATACTATATTTATGCAGTTATTCATTGAAGGCTACATTACCTAACAAAATTTTCACGCTGCTGGATATAAGGAGAAATATAATGGCATTCTACAATTGGGATAATAGTCCATCATCTACAAAACAACAAATAAATAGATTTATAAAACTAGTAACTGAACAATTAACAGGTAATCTAATTGGTATCTACTTACATGGATCTCTTACTATGAAATGTTTTAATCCAGAAAAGAGTGACATTGATTTAATAGTTGTTACTACTGAACAGATGGACATAAGTACAAAGAAAAAAATAATAGAAGAATTATTAGTTTTATCAAATAATCCCCATCCAATTGAAGTTAGTTTTATTATTAATGATGACTTAAAAGAATGGAAATATCCCACTCCTTTTGATTTGCATTATAGTGAAGATTGGAGAAATAAATACAAAAAGGAATTAATATTTGAGAAATGGAAGGAATGGAATAACAAAAAAGAAACAGATGTGGACTTAGCAGCGCATATAACAATAATATTGCAAAGAGGAATAACTTTATATGGGGAAGCAATTAATACTGTTTTTCCAGATGTACCAAAAGAAGATTATAAGGATTCAATTTTGTTAGACTTTAAGTATGCACTGGAAGGCATACTACAAAAACCTATTTATGGAATTCTTAATTCATGTCGAATATATGCATATCTAACTGATTATCATATTTTTTCAAAACAAGAAGCAGGGATGTGGGCAATTGAACAATTACCCGGAAAATATAAAGAACTAATAAAAGATACATTAGAGATTTATGAAAGTGATATTAATGTAACCTTAGATCAACAATTGGTACTTAATTTTAAAGAATTTATAAAAAAAGAAGTTAGTAAGTTTATTCAGAGATGAATAGCAGTCACCCGTCACAATATAACATAAATCTTAAAATATAAGGTTATTTAGGAGGAACAAATAATTTGAATATTATTTTTAAATTTTTATATATTATCATTCTTTCAGTTTTATTAACTTCTTGTACTTTTCAAATTGATATAAATTCACCTTATTCGACATTCGAAGAGGAAATAAAAATGCAAATTGATAATGTTTTTGATGAAAATCTAAAAGAAATTGTACACACTGACATTAAAGAATCAGGTTTATTAATATTTTATACAAGTTATGACTCTAATTCCTTATCATTCACATATGTGACAAATGATGATGGGAAATGGGTAAGTGTGTATAGTGGTTATGTAACATTAAATGAGTATTCATACATCTTAACCGCAAATACAGGTATGCCATTCAATTTGGCTTTGGTATCTGCTCCGGAAGATGTAGATAACGTTACCGTTCAAGGATTGCCTCTAAAACATATAATCTCAAATGAAGTTTCTTTTTGGTATATTTATACTGAAAGGCCTGTGAATGGTGCTGATATTGATTTTTATAGTAATGGTGAAAAAGTAAGATAGATAAATTCAACTATAACATTACATAACAGAATATTCACGCTGCGGTAATAGCAAATTTAATATTAAGCTGCCTTGGTTGCCTGATAAGGACTAGATAGAAACCTGTAACATTCAAGAATGTCGTGAATAACCTGATGTTATACGAAATCCAATATAAAAATGTGCTGCTATGGCACAAAAAACAAATAATCAAAAATCGGGTGAGATGAAATGTCATGGAGAAACATTTTGGTTAGTATAGTAATTATATTATTTTTTATGTTACTAACTTTGGGGTTTATTCAGTTTTTTACACCTACTAAATGATAAATAGATAAAAGTGGCTAATTACAATGCATTCACACTTCGGTCAATGCTCTGGTCGTTCTATGGTTAGAAGATATAAGCTAAGAAGTCTATTCATTTTATTATTGGGCTAAGGAACAGTAACTTAAGGTTATTTAGCCTAAAGTATTTCATTAGTTTTATAGAATATAATAAAGATAAAAAAGCAAGGTGAAGTTATGGTAAAAATTCATATAATTGGTGGCCCGGGAAGTGGGAAATCATATATCGGGGAAGAATTATCTAAAAATTTAAATATAAATCGATACGATCTTGATGATATTTTTTGGGATAATAAGTCGAAGACGTATGGCAATAGGAATTCATCTGAAAAAAGAAACAGAGATCTTGAAAAAATACTTAAGGAGCAAAGTTGGATAATTGAAGGAGTATATTTTAGTTGGTTAAATGAAAGCTTTAATAAAGCAGATTATATTTTTGTGTTAAAACCAAATGTTTACCTAAGAGATGGAGTTAGTATAGTTTTGTGGACACACCTTAGTTAAGTCTAATACAATAATTTTGAGAGGATGTGTCCTATATGAAAAGAAAAGGTGTAGCAAAAAAATATACTGAAGATTTTAAACAAACAATAGTGGAACTCTACAATTCTGGAACTCCAGTAAAAAAATTAAGTAGCGAATATGGTGTATCTGAAGTAACGATATATAAATGGATTAGGTCCTATACCCCTGTAGGTGAAGGAAAGGATTC
>NZ_MIJF01000054.1 GCF_001730235.1 Vulcanibacillus modesticaldus
GGTCTAAACTTATTGAGTTGTCACAGGAATTTATTTTAGAGCAACAGTCTGCTTAATCTAACAGTATTAATTAGGCTCTGTTTTAAGAGTCTGCTTCAGTATGCTCTTTTTTGTCACTGTTTAAATGAAGTCATGCTTTTGCTATACTTGTTTAACCCTTTGTGAAGTTCTTTGTTCCCCAATTTTGTCATTCTTAATTTCTTTTTCACCAAACGTTTAATTTTTCATAGAACTTTTGACACTACCATATTTTATTCATCCTTAAAATATCTAAAAAGTTACTTTAATTCAGTGATAAAATCACATTTTCTGATAATATAGGAGAAAATTATTATGGTTAAGAACTATTATTTTTCCTCGACTCAATTTAAGAAAGCCTTTCTTTTCAAATTCTTTTAAAATACGGCTAACAACCTCTCTAGCTGTTCCTAATTCAATCGCTAGAGCTTCGTGAGTAAGTTCAACCACATTAGAATGTTCAGAAGTGTGGTTTAATACAAATTCGGCAATTCTTTTATCCATTTTGTTAAAAACTATTTCTTCAATAAGACTTAACATGTTTGCAATTCTCTTATTATATAACTGATATGTAAAATTTCTAACTAAGTCGAAGTTAACTATTGCTTCTTGGTATAAAGATATAGGTATATTGAGAACTTCAGTATCTTCTTCAACATAGGCTGTAGCGGTATATGGTTCAGATGATAGGGCGCTACTTAATAGTAAAATACAACTTTCTCCTTTGCTTATTCGATACAAAACAATTTCTCTTCCGTTTTCTCCAATTTTTGAAACTCTAATAGTGCCTTTTAAAATCAAAGGAATAAAATGATAGTATTTTCCCTCATTGAAGGCATATGTTCCAGCTTTAATCGTTGAAAATGTTAGGTGCTTACTTTTTTCTTTATCTTGAAATATAGAGTTGAGAAAAGGGAATAACTCTGAAGCCGATCTCATTATATTTTCATCAATCATCTTGATCACCATTTCATAATAGCTTTTTAAACCATTATATTAAAACATATTATAGTTAAAAACCCTAATAATGATCTTATTTGCACTTCATTTAAAATTCCAGTATCAACGTTTTTATGAATATTTAATCTTAAATGTAAAATAATAAGCGGGTAGAATTGTGTTTTATTGGGAGATGATTTTTTTGAATGTTTTAACTACAATCGTTGCCTTAACACCTATTCTCGCTGTACTAATTTTTTTAGTTGTTTTAAGGATTCCAGCCACTAAAGCTATGCCTATTAGTTATTTAGTTACAGTGTTATTAGCCTTGGTATATTGGAAGGTACCGGCGATTCAAATTGCAGCAGCTACTTTGGAAGGAATTATTATTGCCATTTCAATTTTATACATCGTTTTCGGTGCAATCTTGATGTTAAACACCTTAAAAGTAAGTGGAGCTATGGATGCCATTAGGGCTGGTTTTATGGATATAACACCGGATAGGCGTATTCAAGTAATCATAATTGCTTGGCTATTTGGAGCGTTTATTGAAGGTGCGGCAGGTTTCGGTACTCCAGCAGCGATAGGAGCTCCTCTATTAGTTGCTCTAGGTTTTCCCCCTTTAGCAGCGGTTTCTTTAGCTTTAATGGCCGATAGTAGTCCAGTATCTTTTGGGGCTGTTGGAACTCCGATAATAGTTGGGATTAATCAAGGGTTAAGGATAGGTGGAAGCGTCGCACCTATCGTCCAAAAATATTTAAAAAATCAGCAGTTTGATGATTATTTACGAGCGGTTGGTGCTCAAGCTGTTTTAATCGATTTAATAATTGGAACTACCATTCCTTTAATAATGGTTATGATGTTAACAAGGTTTTTCGGTAGAAATAAATCATGGTTAGAAGGATTGAAAGTTTGGAGGTTTGCTCTATTTGCTGGATTTAGTTTTACCATGCCAGCTTATTTGGTTGCCACCTATTTAGGACCAGAATTTCCTTCTATTTTCGGAGGACTGATTGGACTGGTGATTGTTGTAACTGCAGTAAAAAAAGGAATGTTCCGTCCACAAGAGGTTTGGGATTTTCCCAAAAAGGAGGATTGGTCAAATAATTGGTTAGGTGCTTTTGAAAATCAAGAAGAAATACAATCAGATAAGAAGTTGAGCCTACCTTTAGCTTGGACCCCATATATATTGGTTGCTATCTTTTTGATATTGACTAGGCTTAATTTTTTACCAATAAAATTATGGCTAAATATTTTTAGAATTGGGTGGAATAATATTCTGGGTACGGAGATAAGCACTTCTTTTGCTCCGTTTTATTTGCCGGGAACGATATTTATTGTGGTTGTATTGATTACCGTTTTTATTCATAGACTTGATAAGAAACAAAGCATTTTTGTATTTTCGAATTCTTTAAAAGCTATGATTGGAAGTGCAATTGCCCTTGGTACATCAGTACCGCTAGTTAGGATATTTATTAATTCTGAATTAAATAACGCGGGACTTGATAGTATGCCTTTAGAGTTAGCTAATACTGTTTCGCAGTTAATGGGTTCTAGTTGGCCGATTATTGCCCCTTTGATAGGGTCGTTGGGATCGTTTATCTCAGGGAGTGCTACCTTCAGTAACATGATGTTTTCTTTATTCCAATTTAGCGTAGCTGATCAAATTGGGGCGGATCCCAAAGTTGTTCTGAGTTTGCAAGCACTAGGGGCTAATGCTGGGAATATGATATGTGTTTTAAATGTTGTTGCCGCTGCTTCGGTGGTTGGTTTAATAGGTAAGGAAGGTTCAATAATTCGTCTTACTCTAGGCCCGATGCTTTACTTCATTCTATTATCGGGAATTATTGGACAGATAATTATATATTTATTGTAATGATCACTCCAAAGGGTGATCTTTTTTTTCGTTGATAATATCTTCAACAATATCAATATGGACTGCCGACCAAGCCTTTTCGCGATAATGATACACAAAGGCAAACATGAGGATTATACCATATATGATTATAAACCATGCCCATAAAAAATCTCCGTTATTAAATAACAAATATTGAAGTTGTTTGGAGAAGATTAAGCCTAACCATGGAATTGATGCAAACAGTAGGGGTATCATTCCAATTGCATTTTGTTCTTTTAGCATTCGATAACGAATGTTGACTAATTCTGAAATGGACAGTTGCTGATAAAATTGTCGAATTTCATCTATCTCCTTAAGTTCATTCAATAACTCTAAAGATCCTTTATCCTGTATCGTCTTTCTTAGTTTTAAGTAAAATTTATGAACATCTCCACGAAATAAATGCATAAATCAGTTACCCTCCCTTTATTTATTATGTGAAAAATGATAAAAAAGAAACAAGAAATGATAATTTACATAATTTACATAAGGAGTGAGGTGTTTTGATAATCCAAATACCTGGAAATAAAGAATTTGTGGCTAAACACTTAGTTTTAGATTTTAACGGAACGATCGCCCTTGATGGAAAGATAATAGATGGTGTGAAAGACAGGATCTTAGAATTAGCAAAGATTTTAAAAATACACGTACTGACAGCAGATACTAATGGGAGTGTAGCTAGAGAATGTGAAGGTTTACCAGTCGAAGTTTGTATAATTGGAAAAGAAAAACAGGAAAAGGAGAAAGAAAAGTTTATTTTAAGTTTGAACTCCGAAGGAGTCATCTCCATGGGGAACGGGGTTAATGATGAATTAATGTTTGAGGTATCAGAATTAGCAATCGCTGTTATTGGAAGAGAAGGGTGTGCAGTTACTTCCCTAATGAAAGCAGATATTGTGGTTCAACATATTTCTGATGGACTGGATTTATTATTAAAGCAACATAGATTGATCGCAACATTGAGAAAATAAGACATATCAATACTTAATTGATAATAGTTCCCTGATTAAAATTTGAAAATAACTGTAGTTTGGTGTAAAATTAATAGTAAATATTAGTATCTGGTACTATAATTAGATAAAAGGAAGGGTGTTCGGTTTATGGATCAACTTCTATCGGGAAAGAATATCTTGATCATGGGTGTTGCAAATAAACGTAGTATTGCGTGGGCAATTGCAAAATCATTACATTCAGCAGGGGCTAGATTAATTTTTACTTATCAAGGGGAGAGGTTTGAAAAAAATTTACGTGAATTAACAAAGGAATTATCGGATTCTATACTTTATCAATGTGATATTACAAAGGATGAGGAGATAACTTCTCTATTCACAAGTCTTAAAGAAGAAATAGGCATACTACATGGTGTGGTACATAGTATAGCTCATGCCAAAGTTGAAGAACTTCAAGGAAGATATCTAGATACATCTAGGGATGGTTATCTGATGGCACAGGAGATTAGTGCATATTCCTTAGTTGCGGTGGCAAGGGGAGCAGAAGCTCTTATGTCTGAAGGTGGAAGCATTGTTACATTAACATATTTGGGTGGAGAACGGGTTGTTAAGAATTATAATGTGATGGGGGTAGCTAAAGCTGCCTTAGAAAGTAGTGTTCAGTATTTGGCCAACGATTTAGGACCAAAGAATATTCGTGTTAACGCAATTTCTGCTGGACCGATTCGTACTTTATCGGCAAAGGGAGTAAAAGATTTTAATAGTATTTTGCATGAAATTGAGGAAAAATCGCCTTTACGTAGAACTACTGATGCTGAAGAAGTTGGTGACACAACTCTATTCTTGATGAGTTCTTTATCCCGGGGAATAACTGGCGAAGTTATCCATGTAGATAGTGGTTATCACATCCTAGGGATGGTATAAAGCACCTTTAAGTAAGGTTGATTTAAACAGACTTGCTCTTAATTTTGCAAGTCTGTTTTTTTTGATTGAATAATCGGGATAAAATCAATTTTATCCTTAACTTGTTTTAATTTGAAACTAAATGTTTAATAAATTGAATAATTGTTGACTTTTTAGATAAAATCTTTACAAATTAACCTATCCAAGATATAATACAAATGAGAATGATTATTAATTAGGTAGTGTCAAAAGTTCTATGAAAAATTAAACGTTTGGTGAAAAAGAAATTAAGAATGACAAAATTGGGGAACAAAGAACTTCACAAAGGGTTAAACAAGTATAGCAAAAGCATGACTTCATTTAAACAGTGACAAAAAAGAGCATACTGAAGCAGACTCTTAAAACAGAGCCTAATTAATACTGTTAGATTAAGCAGACTGTTGCTCTAAAATAAATTCCTGTGACAACTCAATAAGTTTAGACCAC
>NZ_MIJF01000055.1 GCF_001730235.1 Vulcanibacillus modesticaldus
CCCAGTCTTACAGGCAGGTTGCCCACGTGTTACTCACCCGTCCGCCGCTAAGTTTATTAGGAGCAAGCTCCCATAAACTTCGCTCGACTTGCATGTATTAGGCACGCCGCCAGCGTTCGTCCTGAGCCAGGATCAAACTCTCCATAAAAAGTTTGAGTTAGCTCTCTTTGACTTTGGTCCCACAATTCCTTGTGGCACGCTTGGCTTGTTACACTGTTCAGTTTTCAAAGAGCAATTTCAGCGACATTTGTTATCTTATCATATCTCGCTGCTTGTTGTCAATACTTTTTTTGATTTTTAAAAGTCATCTTACCCAGTTGACAACTTCTCTTTAACATTTCTCTTTATCTTGTTTCGCTCAATTTCTTTGTGAAGCGACATGACATATAGTACCATCTTTTTGCGTGTTATGTCAACTGTTTTTTACTTTTATTTTATTGCTAATCCAATTTAGCCTCCTGCTGACATTTACTACATATACCATAAAATTCTACCCTATGACCATCAATGATAAATCCTTTTTCTTTTTCTGCTAAACTCTCCATATCAGATAAACAAGGTGAAATAAAATCCTCGATATGGCCACATTTTCTACAAACAACATGATAATGTTCTTCATGCTTCACTTCAAAACGACTTGAATCGTCACCAAATAAAAGTTCTTCGATCAATCCCACCTCTAAAAATACTTTTAGATTATTGTAAACTGTAGCTACACTCATGTTTGGAAAGTCTTTTTCTAAAGCTCTGTATATTTCATCAGCAGTAGGATGTGATTTTGACTTGAACAGATAGGCTAAAATCGCGTGGCGCTGAGGAGTCATCCTTACCCCACTATCCTTTAATTTTTCTAAGGCTTCCTTTAAACCATCGCTTGACATTTTCATTCTCTCCCTTCATACACAAATCAAACTTTTATCTCAAAATTATTTTTCCCATAACAACAATGAGGTTTTAAAGAACAAGTTTGACATTTAGGCTTCCTAGCTGAACAGACCCTTCTTCCATGCCATATCAACCAATGATGAGCATTTACCCATAAATATTTCGGTATCTTCTCCATAAGTTGTCTTTCTACCTCTGATACTTTATCACTATCAGCTAACCCTATTCGATTTGACACTCTAAACACATGGGTATCTACTGCAATTGTAGGTACACCAAAAGCATTGCTCAACACAACATTTGCCGTTTTTCTTCCAACACCGGGTAATGATTCTAAGTCTTCTCGTTTTCTTGGAACTTGCCCGTCGAATTTTTCAACCAAGATCTTGGAAGTTTTCAAAATGTTTCTGCTTTTTGATCTATATAATCCTATCTGTTTAATTTCTTCTTCTAGATCCCCTTGAGACAACTTTAGGAAATCAGCAGGGGTTTTATATTTCTTAAAAAGGGTTGGTGTAATCTGGTTTACTTTTTTATCCGTTGATTGGGCAGATAAAATAGTTGCTATTAATAGCTCAAAAGGATTACTAAATAATAGTTCACATTTTGCCTCAGGATATAACTTTGCGAAAATTTTTAATATCTCATCTATATTAACGTTACACTCAATATCCATACTTTTCTCCTTATATATCTGAGATAATCCATTAATCAATATTTAATGTTAAAAAAAAGTCGTATTTTTATAATATCAATTATTACTTTATCTTGTAAATGTTTGGTTAAATTTCAACTGTAAAAAAATAGAGTACTAGGTTAACACTAGTACTCCGCTTTTACTTATTAAGGTTGGCGATTCGCTCCTCTTTCTTCTGGGGTTCCAGTATTTTGAGTTACTGACATCGCTGGCGCCTCCTGCTGTTGCTGTTGTTGTAATTGGTTTTGTTGTTTTTTGTTCTTCTTAGGCATCACTATCCCCCCTTTCCACTCAAGAGATAGTATGTCCTATTGGAATACGAAAATTCTTCAAAATCTTTGGAAATTAATGGTTGGTTGGCTTAAATTCCAATTCGTTTTGTTGTAATTGATAATTTACCCATCTAGCAGCGGTAAATAAAAAGTCAGAACAGCGATTTAAATATGCTTTAACTATTACATTCTCATTTGATATTGCTAGACGCTCCGCTCTTCTTATTATTGTTCTTGCCACGTGGAGAATAGCCCCAATTTCTGAACCTCCGGGTAATATAAAATTCTGTAGTTTGGGCAATTCAATTTCTAATTCATCAATATTTTTCTCTAATTTAGTTATCTGAGTTATTTTCAAAGGCCAATAAACCCTTTCTCCTTTTGGAGTTGAAACTTCTGCACCAACGTGAAAGAGATCACCTTGAACATCTATCAACATCTTCTTAATTTTCTCCAATGATTGGTGATTAATCTTGGCTACTGCTAAACCGATCATTGAATTTGCCTCGTCTATGGTGCCATATGTTTCTACAATGATGTCGTCCTTTCTGACTCGTTTACCACCTGTCAATGAAGTGTATCCCTTATCCCCAGTTTTTGTATATATTTTACTCAATGCACTTCCTCCCTTTTTGTCAATACAGCTTATTTTCTAAATCCTCCTAATCAATTTATTCCATTAATAACCTTTGTCTAAATCAATTAAATTTTCCATAGTTGAGTAATTATCTTCTATGTACTTGTTTAAATTATTAATAAAAATCTCTAGTGCTCTTTCCATGTATTTAGGTGATCTTCCAGAAAGATGTGGTGTAATAAAGCAATTCTCTAAAGACCACAATGGGTGGTCAGTTGGTAACGGTTCTTCTGAAAAAACATCCAAAACAGCCCCGGCAATTTCCCCGTTTTCTAAGGCATTTATTATGGCTAACTCATCAATCACATCTCCTCTAGAAATGTTGATAAAATACGCTGTATTTTTCATCGCCTTAAATTCCTGTTCACCAATCAAATGGTATGTTTTCTCTGTTAAAGGAACAATCACCACTACATAATCACTCTCGGCCAATAAGTCATGTAACTGTTCATGTTTAAAAACTTGGTCGACATTAGGCACATATTTACCATCAGTATTCATTCCGATAACTTTCATGTCAAATGCTTTAGCTTTTTCTGCGATCCCTTTACCAATGGAACCTAAACCGATTATTCCCAGAGTTTTGCCGTTTATTTCTGAGACCCTGATCGTACGATCCCATTTTTTAGCCAATTGATTTTTATAAATATCTATAGTTTTTCTGGCTAATTGTAAAATCACTCCCATTGTGTATTCAGACATCGGAATATGATGTATCCCCCTAGCATTTGTCAATACAATCCCTTTTTCTTTAAGAACCTTGAATGGGATTTTATTCAAACCTGCACTAAGTACATGAATCCATTTTAAATGGATGCAATTTTTCATTATCTCTTCAGTTAGATCTTCTCCATAAGTTATTAATACATCGGCTGAACTTAATTCATCAAAAGCCTGATCGATATTATCAAAAAAGTAAAAATCAACTTCAGGATATTTTTCTCTTAGATTAAGTTGATGTTTTTCACTCATTTTAGCAGAAGAAACAATTTTCATCATATCAACTCCTAATAACTATACTATTTTTATATTTCTGAAATTATCTGAAAAATCCTCTAGAACAAAAATGCTAACGCACTTTAAAGGCAACAGAATAAGGTGAGCAGTTTACAAAAAAAATCACCCTTAAGGGTGACGGGATAATTTAAACAACTATAAATAATTTTATTGGGTCTTTAAATATTCTAAAGCATTTTCAACATGACCTTTTACTTTTACTTTCCTATATGTCTTCATTATCTTTCCTTCTTTATCTATAATGAACGTTGATCGTTCTATACCCATATATTCTCTGCCATACATTTTCTTCAATACCCAAACATCATATTTCTTGGCAACTTCATGATCTTCATCAGATAACAATAAAAAAGGAAGCTGGTATTTAGAAATGAATTTCTCATGGGATTTCAACGGATCAGGACTAACCCCAAGAATAACCGCATCTAAGTTTGAAAAATCTTGATAATAATCTCTGAAGTCACAAGCCTCTGTTGTGCATCCAGGAGTATTATCTTTAGGATAAAAATAAAGAACAACGTATTTCCCTCTGAAATCATGAAGACTTACGTTTTGTCCATTGCTAGCAGGTAATGTAAAATCTGGAGCTATGTCACCTATTGAAAAAATCTCTGGTCTCTTAGCCAAACAAATCACTCCTTCCTACTAACATAAGTTTATCAAGCCAAATACCTCAAAGCAAATTTGAGTAGCACTTCTCTACACTTCAATAAAAAAAGAAGTCACAGAAGTGACTTTTTTTTTAATATTATACGAATAAAAGATATTTAGTTTATTTTTAAACGCGGTTTTAAAGAACTATAAATTGGTACCATTAGGGTGGTAATTATGATTCCCTTTATTATATTGAAAGGGCCGATACCCGAAATTATAAGTATTAATTTTTCCGATGCCGTTGTAGAATAATTTAGCATTTTTTCATAAAATGGTAAAATTAAATAATAATTAGCGATGGACATAACAATAGCCATACTTATACTTCCTAAAATAAGTCCTAAGATTAATCCACCTTTCGTTGATTTCTTCTTATAAACTAATGTAGTACCTAAAATTAGAATTGTACCAGCCAAGAAATTTGCCATTTGCCCAATCGGAATTCCTGTTTCACTTCCTTTAATGATAAAGTGGAGAGTATTTTTAAGAAACTCAACCATAATACCTGCACTCGGACCAAACATGATAGCTATTAATAAAGCTGGTATTTCACTAAAATCAATTTTTAAAAAAGGTGGCATAAATGGTAAAGGAAAATCAAAATACTGAATGATGAAGGCAATTGCTGACATTACTGAAATTAATATTGCTTGATTTAATGATTTTTTTCTTTTCATTGATCATATTCTCCCCTCATTAATAAATGACGTATTGTCAAAAGTTTTATAGATTATTGTGTCAAAAACCTTGTTGTTATTGAAAAATTTATATTAAGGTATTGCCACCCCCTCAATTTAAGGGTAATTTTTAGTTGACCATTCAAAAAATTACTCAAACAAAGGAGGCGGCAAACTTGATGTCTAAAGTTATTTCTTTGTTGCTACTATACATTGAGGTTCAAAATAAAATCATTGTTTATTTGATGGGGGCATTGCTTGGTAAGAATTCTCTTCGT
>NZ_MIJF01000056.1 GCF_001730235.1 Vulcanibacillus modesticaldus
AAACTTTGTGAAGCTATCGCAAGCGTCTTTAATAGCTTGCTTAGTTACATTATTTGAATAATTATTTAACCAACTATATTCTTTTGTTTTCTTTAAAATAGTTAGTTCTTTTCTTAGAACACTATCTTTAAGAAACTTTCCACCTTTATCATAGTTATCTTTTTGTCTTGCTAAAGCAAAGTTATAAGCCCATCTACTTACACCAGCATTTTCAAATAACTTAGTTCGCTGCTTGTTATTTGGTTTTAATATCACTTTGTAAGTTTTAATCATTTTCTTTCATTTCCCTTATTATTTTTTGGGCTGTTACTATTTGGATCATATCTTCTCTGTAACATATAAATTCGTCAACTGTTAATCAGCCTCCTTGTTTCATTTAACACGGTCAAACTCGTTCCGTAAAAGTTCTATCAAGATGATTATACAAAAGCTTCAATGTTTTAACAAATTATTATATATCCTTAAGATTTTTTTGAAAAAAAAGATATGCTTCTAGGTTTTCATTGTATTTATTGATAATTTTTAAAACATTTTTCTTTTTATATCTGTTTGGATATAAATATGCTCCTAAACTTTCCCTAAAAAAATCATTAGGAAATAAAGATAGTTGACGTATTAGTTTTTTTTCCTCATTTCGTATTTTCCGATAAGAATGATAAGTATTTTCCAGTTTAACAAACATCTCAAGATCCCAATTCCAATCTACTATAACCCTATTTATTAGTTGTAATAAATCTAAAAACTGTGGCTCATAGCTTGACAAATCAAAATCAATAATCCATGACTGCTCCCCGATAATGAAGTTATGACTTGCAACATCTCTATGTACTACCAAATGATTATCAATAGCTTCTTGGTACAAATGATTAAGTTGTTTAAGGTCTATCGCCTGCAAAGAATTTTTAGCAAGTTTAATGATTGTAGGAGCTAAAACAAGTATTTGCCGATCTAACTGATCTTTTTTTACTTTGTTAATGAGATGTTGATATAGTTCCTGAAAACGTCCTAATCGTTCTAGATATTTGAGGTATATGGGCTTGTATATATTAGGAAAATAATCGTCACCAATCCAACCTCCATGATGATGAAAACCAGCCAATACTTCTATTACCTTTTCAAGATCTGTTTCCATTGTATAATTGGCCATTTTCCCTTTGATACATGGCATAAGTATGAATAATTGTTCACCTATATTAAACCAAGGCAGACCATTATTTGTTAATAAAATCATTGAAATTCTTTTAAATCCTTTTTTTTTCAATTCTTGGCTTAAATAATTTATCCACATAATATTTGAAACTGGTTTCTTATAACCCTTTATCACCCACTCCCCTTCCCTTGAAGTAACCCTCAAAAGATGATTAAAACGTGTAATTTTATTAGGTAAAATACCATAATTTTTGAATATTTTCTCTTGAAACAGTTCCCCCATACCTATTCCCCCTAGAAAATCATATATATAATAAACTCCCACTCAGTCCAGTGGGAGCATATTTTATAAAGATAAATTGCCTAATCAGAACTATCAGAGTTTTCATATCCCTCATAATTTGAGCTTGAAGAACTCTCATATCTTTCATAAGGTGAGTTCATGTCCATGCATGGGTCCATTTGTGACATTTGACCATATGGCATTATAAAATATGGATTCTTCATTGGCATTTTAGGCGGTTTCTTTTGCGGCATTTGTGGCATTTGTGGCATCTTCATGGGATATTTTTCTTGAGGTGGTTCAGGATAAGGAACTGGCATCTCAGGCATATATGGTGGGAATATCGGTATTATCGGAATTACTGGAATCATCGGCATTCCCGGCATTTTTGGCATCTTATGTGGCATCTTGTGTGGCATTTTTGGTTTTTCAGGCTTTTCAGGTGGTTTTGGCTTCTCAGGTTGCGGCATTGGTTTTGGGTGTTCTGGTTCTTTAGACATATTTCCCTGAGGAATAATTATCTTCATTCCGACCTCTAACTTATCAGGATTTTTAATTTGTGGGTTAGCTTCAATTAATGTTTGCATGTCAACATTATGTTTTTGAGCTATTATCCATAAATTATCACCTTTTTTTACAATGTGAATTTTCATCCGTTCTACCCTCCTAGCTAAAATACAATACATCATATGCGTCTATAGGCATTTTGCTAATAAATTGGGCAGAAAAATATCTTTCACTAACCTCTCCCGATAAGTTGGACCCTCTTAACACCTTCCATTTCCTTTAACAAATCTAGCAATTCTGTAATTCCATCCTTCATATTTACCGTATCAATTGAAAGGACAATATTTGCTATTTCTTGCAGAGGAATCGTTTGATTTATCGTTAATACATTTCCACCTAGTCTTGCAATTAGTGATAATACTTTAGATAAAAGTCCCGATTTATGTTCCAAATCCATGGAGATCGTCACTATTTTTTCTTTCATCATTGCATTAAAGGGAAAAATTCCATCTTTGTATTTGTAATAAGCACTCCTGCTTAGTCCAACCCTTTTCACAGCTTCATAAACCATATCTACTTCTCCACTATCTAATAGCTTTTTTGCTTCAATCGTTTTAAGAATAGCCTCAGGTAAAATATTTGAACGAACTAAATAGAACGTATCTTTTTCGGTATTTTTCTTCATATAGTCCCCCTGGAATGTACGATGGTATTTTTATAATGGACATTTTACTATGGATTTTGGTGAATAACAATAACAATTTTGGGAGCAACTGCTCCCAAAAAAGTTTAATAATCATAAGAAACCTAGTCATTCAAAGCTAACTTTATTGTTGGAAAACTTATTTGCTGGACTTCTTCTAATAAAATCCTTCTCTTATCTGGTAATACTGCTAGAGCATCATCAATAAAATTTTTGATTTATTCAACGAATTCAAACTCATAATCTGCTATCCGAACGCTATCGCCATTTTTAGCACCCATTTTCCTCAATTGATCATCCACACCCATTTTACGTAGAATTCTAGCAAAACGTTGTACAGAATCATATTGATTAAAATCAGTCATTTTAAATAACTTTTCGATTTTCTTGCTTTCGATTACAAAAATTTCATTTTCCCTTCTTATGGTGAACTCAACTTCTTCTTTTGGCTTATGTTTATAAATTTTTCGCTCTTCTTCTACAACTTCTTCTACCAATGGTTCTATAGGGATTTGATCTAACATGTCTGCTACAGCAAATAATAATTCTTGGATCCCTTGTCCGGTTGCTGCTGAAATAGGGTATATAGGATATTTATCTCCGACTTTTTTTCGAAACTCTACTAAATTTTCTTCAGCCTGTGGAATATCCATTTTGTTTGCAGCAATTATTTGCGGCCTTTCCATAAGTTTTAAATTATATTGCTCAAGCTCGTTGTTAATTTTAATCCAGTCTTCATAAGGATCTCTACCTTCAATTCCCGACATATCAACTACATGAACTATAATCCTAGTTCGTTCAATATGTCGTAAAAATTGATGCCCTAATCCTGCTCCTAAATGAGCACCTTCTATCAATCCAGGGAGATCTGCCATTACAAAGCTTCTGCCATCACCAACATCGACTACGCCTAGGTTTGGCATTAATGTAGTAAAATGGTAAGCAGCAATCTTGGGCTTAGCCTTTGAAACTGTTCCTAATAAAGTTGATTTACCTACACTTGGAAAACCAGCTAATCCCACATCAGCAAGAACCTTAAGTTCGAGCGTAATATAACGTTCCTCACCTGGTTCACCCTTTTCTGCAATATCTGGTGCTGGATTTGCTGGGGTAGCAAAACGCATATTTCCTCTGCCTCCTCTACCCCCTTTAGCAATAACTACTTGTTGTCCATGATGAGTTAAGTCAGCAAGAACTTCCTTTGTATCATCATCAATAACCACTGTTCCAGGTGGTACTTTAATAATCTTATCTTCAGCATTAGCACCATGTTGTCCCTTACTTCTTCCGTGTTCCCCTCTATCAGCTTTAAAATGTTTTTGGTAACGAAAATCTAATAAAGTCCTCAAACCTTCATCTACTTCTAAAATTATATCTCCACCCTTGCCTCCATCTCCACCAGCAGGGCCACCTAGTGGAACATATTTTTCACGGCGAAAGGCTTTTTGACCGTTTCCGCCATCTCCAGCTTTAACATATATTTTGACTACATCAACGAACATAATAACACCTCAATCTTATTGATTTAACAGAAAGTGTAATTCCAATACAAATTCATCATCATTATTTATATTGATGAAAAATTCACCATTTTGATTATTAAATTCTTCTCCCAAGTTATGTATAGCTTGAGAAATCTCTTTGGTATTCCCTTCAAACTCTAATTTAATGATCAAGTAGTTATTTGTTCCAGAAATTGATATATATAATTTTTGATCCTCATTTTTAGTAACAGCTTCATTAAAAATATCAACAAATTTCTTTAGAATAACTAAAACCAGATCACCATCTACATACTTTTCTTTAGAAGGTACGCTTTCTTCTAACTCTAGCTCAATAAATAATTCCTGATAATCCAAAGTTAATTTTAGGAGATAAGCCGCCAAATTTACATTATTGAAAGAAGAAATAATAGCTTCTCGCCTTGAACTATGATTAATTTTTTTTATGTATGAAATAATCTCCTCAGATTTTTTTAAGGTGGCATAACCAAAAATAATTTGCAGATGATTTAACCAATCATGTCGGTATTTTCTCAGGACTTGAATTAATTCTTCATTTTTTGCAACGTCAAAAAAATCATCACTATCGTTAGATTCCCACTTTTTTTGATTTCTAAACAAATCTTTCAAAAAAACCATCTCCATATTATTTCTACATTTCAGTATATCTTATTTTTTAGTGATGAAGAAACAAAAAAATCCCAGTCATAAGACCGGGAATCTAGTTTTCAATTAAGCTTCAGCTGCTACTGGATATACGCTTACTCTTTTGCGATCACGTCCAAGGCGCTCGAATTTTACAACACCTTCTACTTTAGCAAATAAAGTATCATCTCCACCGATACCCACGTTTACGCCTGGATAAATTTTAGTACCACGTTGACGAACTAGAATGCTTCCAGCAGTTACTAATTGTCCATCAGCACGCTTAACACCTAAACGCTTGGAAATGCTGTCACGACCGTTTTTAGTACTACCTACTCCTTTTTTCTGAGCAAATAGTTGTAAGTTCATTTTTAGCATAACTATCCACCTCCTATTGGGCTGTTTCTATGAACACTTTTATATAACGTTTATATTCCTCTTCAATCATCAGTAATGACTCAACCATTGCCTTCATTAAAAGCTGTAAACGATCGTCTGTTTGTGGATCATCTATCTTAGGAACATCCCAAGCTAAGTATCCATTCTCCTCTAACCCTTCCTTAGGATTTAAGTTAAGGTTTAAAAGGATCTCCACCGAATTTACCGCACCTATCGCTAGAGCAGATACGGCAGAACAGACGATATCTTTACCTGGTTCATCATAATAGGCATGACCCTTAATAGTTACATGAAGAATCCGATCTTCAGTTATCGATTTCTTTACTATTACCTTAATCATAACCTTAACAAATTAAGCATTAATTTTTTCGATTACTACTTTACTGTATGGTTGACGATGTCCTTGCTTACGACGATAGTTCTTCTTAGCTTTATACTTGTACACGATAATCTTCTTACCTCTACCGTGCTTTTCTACTTTACCAGTAACTTTAGCATTAGCTACTGTTGGATTGCCCACAACTAGCCCATTGTCATTTTGAACCATTAATACTTGATCAAACTCAACAACGTCTCCTTCATTTGCGGACAACTTCTCAACGTAGATTACATCGCCTTCTTGAACTTTGTATTGTTTTCCACCAGTTTTAATAATTGCGTACATATGCCGCACCTCCTCTTAATTAGGACTCGCCATCATAGGTGCATGAAAACATGCTTAAACCCACTCTGAGCGGTTGTCGAAGTGTTTTTTGCACACTACAGAAAAATATTATCATATACGAGATAAAGTGTCAATTCACTTTTTATCTATTACATAAATTGTATATTGTAATGATGAAAATGAAGATTACTATTTCCTTTGATATATATCAACTTATCACTTATTTTTTCTAGATATTGTAAATTATCCTGATTCGTACCTTTAAAATAGGGAACCATTAACGGATGAACTTCAATGATCAAGCTCTTAATTGACGTATGCTCTTTAAAAGAGGCTATTTCCCTTTCAATTTTGCGGTATATTTCATCTTCGGAAATAACTCTTCCTGTACCATCACACATTGGGCATGATCTTAATAGAACGCTATCTAAACTTTGCCTCACTTTTTTTCTAGTTATTTCTACAAGACCTAATTGTGTTAAACCCAATACTTTAGATTTAGTACTATCCTTTTTCAATTCTTCCTCAAGAACTTCTAAAATTTTTAATCGATTATCTTCATTTTCCATATCAATAAAATCGATAATAATAATACCACCAATGTCACGTAATCTTAATTGCCTTGCTATTTCAACAGCAGCTTCTAAATTAGTCTTAAGCACAGTATCTTCTAAGCGCGAATGTCCAATGTACTTACCTGTGTTTACATCAATAACAGTAAGAGCTTCTGTTTTGTCAATAATAATATAACCGCCACTTTTTAGCCATATTTTCCTTCTGGTAGCCTTATCAATTTCAGCTTGAATATCGTAAGCATCAAATATATGTTGTTTATCAGTATACAAAGATAAGCGTTCAACAAACTCTGGAGCAGAATGTTTAATCATTTCTTTAATTTTTCGGTATTCAAAGCCATCATCTATTACAAATTGCAACACGTCTTCTGTAAGTAAGTCTCTAACTAATCTTGCCACTAAATCTAAATCTTTGTATATCAATGATGGAGTGTTAATTTTTTTACTTTGTTCTGTTGTTGATAGCCATAAACCTCTTAGAAATTCAATATCTCTCTTTAGTTGCTCATCACTAGCTTCAGTTGCCTTTGTTCGTATTATCAAACTTTCTTGCTCTTGTCTCAATGAATCACCAAGTGTTCTTAAGCGGTTGCGTTCTTCGTCATCTGTAATTTTTTTTGATACCCCAATATGTGATCCATTTGGCATATAAACTAGATAGCGACCTGGCAGCGATATCTGAGCGGTAACCCTTGGACCTTTAGTTCCAAAGGGTTCTTTTTTTACTTGGACAATTAATTTTTGTCCTTCTTTTAAAACTTCGTTGATATTCGGTAATACCTTGCCCTTTTCATTTTCATTGATATTTATGGCATCACCTACATACAAAAAAGCATTCCTTCCAATTCCGATATCAACAAAGGCTGCTTGCATACCCGGCAAAACATTCACTACTTTTCCTATGTAGATATTTCCCACTAACTTCTCTGTAGGTTTTTCAACGTAAAACTCAATGAGTCGCCCATCTTCAAGTATTGCTGCCCTTGATTGATTGTGAGCTATATTAACAATAATTTTTTTCATAAATTTCCACTCCAACATTACCAAATTATCTTTAAGAAAGCCCTAAGATTGGTACTGAATAATATAACCATTTTAACATATTTTACTTTTATTCTATATACGTTTTAACCTACTATCTGATAAATCGGCCGGTACAATTCCTTATTATCAAAAATGTTTTCTAGTAACTTCTCTTCTGGTATAACATTAATAATTTCTCCATCATCAGAAAGTAAATAATACAGATGGTACTTTTCCTTTCGCAATAATTGCAACGCTTCAATCAAAGGAGTATCCCGATGTACAATTATAGGGAGAGCCTGTATATTCCTTCTTGGCTTTATCTTCAACTTCTGAATGAGAAAATTCCAAAAAAGGTATGGAACCTGTTTAAAATCTTGTAAATTGTTGTAAATAAAAAAAATAGCTAAGATTAGTCCATTAATATTTATTTTCGTACCTAAAATTATTCCACTAACTAATAGCAAAAATAATATGCTTAATACAATACTAATAAATATTGAGTATATCAAAGCCTTACGAAAGGGAAAATACCGATAGAAAAATACTTTCAAAATTTTACTACCATCTAAAGGGGAAATAGGCAACAAATTGAATACTCCAACTAATACATTTGCATTAATAAAAAAAGTGGTCCATTCCTTTGACCACAAATTCATTTTTTGAAAAGTAATCGCAATAATGATCATCATTAAATTTTGAAAAGGTCCAGAAATGGCGACAATAAATTCCTCCCAGATGGAATCAGTAATTTGTTCAACCTTTGCCATCCCTCCAAAAGGCAACAGCTGAATCTCTATTATTTTCCATTGATAACTATTTGCTGTAAATAGATGTCCTATTTCATGAATTATTACTACAGCGAACAACGTAATTATTTCCACTATTTGGCCAGTTAATATTGCTCCGATTATAATAATCCAAAAAAAGGGATTAATCGTTATTTTGAACCTTTCAAAGGAATAGAAGCTTATAAAGAATGCTTTATTCAAAAGAAATCACATCCTGGGGATTTAAATAACTATTATTACTTTTGATGGCTAAAAACATTCTTTGTTTCACAGTACCTAATAATTGTCCTGATTCAACCCATTCATTTTTTTCGATAGCTACCTTGTCTAATAACGCATATATACTTTCAACCCCATTTTTGTGTCTTATCATTACTATATTTCCTAGTTTACGATTTTTTCCTACATTGATTACGATCCCTTTTCCAATTGCAAGAACAGGTTGTTTATCCTTGACGTCTATATAAATTCCTTGTTCACTTCTAGTGATTTTAGTAGGAGCAATTGAAAATGGTGATTGAAATTCATAATTAATTTTCCTTACCTTTTTTTTGAATGTCGGTATAATAGCAGGATTGCCGACAAATATTTGATGATACCAATTATATAAACCTCTAAAATTATATTCTCTTGTCAGTGATTCTTTAATAAAATTTTGTGTATTAATTGCATTTGGCTGATTGATTTGAAAGACTACGTAAACCGCAAGCACCAAAAATATCGATATAATAGCTCTTATTAAAAATCTTGAACCATAATTAAAACCTAGCTCGCTTGAGGGTAAATATTCGGGGCGCCTATTATGTTGAAAAGATAATCCTTTTTTGTTATAGAGTTCAGATATTCTTTTTTTTCTTCTTTTTTGTATCTCAGAATTGTACCCCATTTCTGCTCCCCCTTTCGGCTTGTCTAATCTATTACAACATATGAACTATTTTTTTAATTTATTCATAAAAAAGCTAACGCACCTTTGAGTAAGTAAAAAAAATAAGCCACTGATGTGACTTAATTATTCAAACATCAACGGCTTTCTCCTCATTCCAATATTCAATATAATTCCAATAGAGATAAAGTTAGTTAATAGAGAACTTCCTCCATAACTTACAAAAGGTAAAGGGATACCAGTAATCGGCATTAAACCTATTGTCATCCCCACATTTTCAAAAATGGTGAAAACGAACATCCCAACCATGCCTGCAGCTACATAAGTTCCAAATCGATCCTGCGAATTAATTCCTATATGAACGATTCGATAAATCAATAAGAAGAATAGTAAAATTAATATACTTGCACCAATAAAACCATGTTCCTCAGCAATAACCGAAAAAATAAAATCCGTATGGGCCTCAGGAACCCAGTTGTTCTTGCCTTGTTGTCCTTGATATAACCCTACACCATATAATTGCCCCGAACCGACGGCTATCAGTGATTGAATAACTTGATACCCACTCCCTAAAGGATCTTTACTGGGATCGATAAAGGAGACTAATCTATTCAACTGATGTGGGGGGACAAGCTTAGAAAACAATTCTTGATTAAATTTGTATAAAAGTGTTAATCCTAAAAGTCCCAGCCCAGCAATACCACCTAAAATCGCGAAGTGTTTACCTTTTACTCCATAAACCAACATCATACTAAGCATGATACTTACAAAAACAAGAGCGGTGCCCAAGTCAGGCTGAATCAAAATTAATAAAAGCGGTACACCAAATATTAAAAACAAGGGAAATAATTCTATAAAACTTTCAAATCGTTTTTCTTGTCTCTTGTCTAAGTATTTAGCGACGGTAATAATTGTAAATATTTTCATTAACTCCGCTGGCTGGAATTTGAAAAAACCTAAATTATACCAACCTGTGATTCCTTTAGTTTTACCAGCAAAAAGAAAAAGTCCCAATAATAAAACAATTCCTACAACATAAGCAAAATACGCATAATGACGGATCAAATCGTTATCAACGTAAAGTATTACTAATAAAACGATAAGACCCAAGCCATACCATATCAATTGCTTTAAAGCATAAGAAGAATCAGGTTTGGCACTAGATATTCCAAAATAGCTAAACATAGCTAATCCGATGATAATTAGTATTATCCAATAATCAATGTATTTAATTAACCGCTTTGAAAAAACCATATATGATACCCCCTCTAAATCTAGGGTAATTCTCCTATTTTATTATACTTTTTGACAGCAAAAAAAAACAGGTAAAAATTCATCCAAAAAATAACAACGCTAACTAACCTGTAATTAATTACTTTGTAAAAGTAAAAAACCCCTATTGCCGGGGTTTACATCACAATATTTAAGTTTATCTAATACCTAAGATTCTCTTGGCTTTAGTAAAGAATCCTGGTTTATCTTCTAGTTTTATCAAAGGTACTGTTTCTCCCAAGATTCTGCGGGCAATATTCCGATAAGCTAATCCACCTTTAATTTCAGGATTTAAAGCCACCGGCTCACCATAATTTGAGGATCTAATGATATTTTCATCATCAGGAACAATTCCTAATAAATCAATCGCCAAGATAGACACAACTTCTTCTACATCCATTATTTCTCCATTTTTCATCATATGTGGTCGAATACGATTAATTATTAGTTTTGGAGGACTTATTTGTCGCTCAGCTTCTAATAAACCAATTATCCGATCCGCATCCCTAACAGCAGATACTTCAGGAGTAGTAATCACAATTGCATGGTCAGCACCAGCTACTGCATTCTTAAATCCTCGTTCAATTCCAGCTGGACAGTCGATAAGAACGTAATCAAACTCATTCTTTAATTCATCTACTATCTCTTTCATCTGTTCAGGAGTTACAGCATTTTTATCCTTAGTTTGAGCTGCAGGTAAAAGTGATAGAGCATTAAATCGTTTATCTTTGATTAGAGCCTGCTTTAGACGACAAACCCCTTCAACGACATCAACGAGGTCGTAAATAATTCGGTGTTCTAAACCCATAATCACATCTAGGTTTCTAAGTCCAATATCTGTATCAACTAAACAAACTTTTTTACCAGACAACGCCAAAGCCGTACCAATATTTGCAGTTGTTGTTGTCTTCCCTACTCCTCCTTTACCCGAAGTAATAACGATAGCTTCTCCCATCTTTTTACCTCCTAATACAAAGTGCCCATGAAATCCCTATTCAATCTCGAAATGTGCTGGTACTTTTCTAAAACAATTTCGTTATTTTTGACATAAGCAAACAGATTTTTTGAATTATCCATTTCTCCCCATTGTTCTACAGCAAAACTGACGGACTTACCAATTCTTAGCTGGGTAGGTTCCATAATTGCCGCAGCTATAATTGAGCTCTCATCCCCATCATAACCTGCATGTGCTATCCCTCTTAAGGAACCTATTACATAAATATCCCCTGTAGCCTTCAAGAATCCCCCGGGATTAATATCTCCAATCAACAAAATATTCCCTTGATGTTGATATACCTGTCCCGAGCGTATTGTTCCAGTGATTACTTTTACTTGGCTCTCTACACGATTTTTTAGTTTATCAAGTTCATTCTCTATTTTCTCAACTAATAGATTTTCTTTTGCTTTAAAAACTTCTTTTAATCTCTTATATTGTTCGGTTGAGAAGTTTCGATACCCTACTTTGATAGTTACTTTTGTAGGTGGACCATCTAAAATATTTTGATGGGTATTTTCTAAAATATCCTTCAATTCATTTATTGCATCATCAAAAGAACAATCGTCATTAATAAGAAATACTAGGCCATCTTTGGTTCCTTTGATGCTTACATTTTGTTTTTTTGCCATTGCCAAAGATCACCTCATTCTTAACAATTCGCCAATAACCTAAAAATTCCTGCAACATGATGGTAAGAAAAACTATGATTTACGATTTATATATTTGAAGATATGCCTCAATAATATCTCTAACAATTGGACCAGCCGCAGAACTACCTCCACCATATGGAATGATGATTGCAAAGGCTATTTCTGGACTTTCATAAGGGGCATAACCGATAAAAATACCATGGTCATCCTTATTCCTTTCTGCAGCTTGAGCCGTTCCAGTTTTGGCTGCAATCTTAATTGGTAATCCTCTCAAAGCATAATAAGCTGTACCACCAGGTTGTGTAACTTCATACATTCCTTCTTGTACCGCTTTAAGATTCTCTTCAGATATATCTACTTTATTTAATACTTCAGGTTCAAATTTGTAGATGATCTTACCGGAAACACCATCCTCTATCGCTTGAACTAGATATGGTCTCATTCGATAACCACCATTAGCTATTGCAGTAACGTACTGTGCTAATTGCATTGCTGTAAAAGTATCATGCTGTCCGATAGTATGGTGAACGTAGTTTAAACTTGACGACATGTATCCGGGAAGTTCTTCAGGAAGATCAATGCCAGTTTTCTCCCCTAAACCAAACATTCGATCATAATAACGCATTATCTCTAAAGTCTTTATAATCCCAAATTTTTCACGCATCGCTAAAGCTATTTCCGTCATGAAAACATTACTAGATTTTTGAAGAGCTTGTTGTAATGTGATCGGTCCATTTGCTTTGCTTCCGTAGTTTTTCATATATAAAGGATTACCATTGGGATCTCGGTCATAAAGGATTCGTCCTTTATCAACGATAACCGTATCTGGTTCAATAATTTCTTCTTCTAACCCCATTAAGACTGTAAGTGGCTTTACTGTTGATCCGACTGGAAAACGTCCTCTAATGGCGGTATTTGCGGCATATGGCATAATATAATTTTCATATAATTCTTGTGAAATCGGACTATTATACCAATTAGGATCAAAACGTGGATAGTTTCCCATTGCAAGAACAGCCCCAGTTTTGACATCTAACACCACTGCAGTAGCTTTCTCAACATCTTTTAATGGTTTTACCGTTCTACTTTGTAGTCTATTGATCTGCTTTTCCATAGATTGTTCCACAGCCTGCTGAAAACGTCTATCCACAGTTAATATGATGTTATTCCCAGGAATCGGTTTTTTTAGGTCCTTTTGCTTGATCGCAGAGTACCTACTATCAACTTCAACAACATTTTCTCCATCACGACCATGTAATACATATTCATATTGTTTCTCTAAACCATACCTTCCAATCCGATCCGTTAATTTGTACCCTAAAGCTTGATAATAATCT
Organism: Vulcanibacillus modesticaldus; assembly: GCF_001730235.1. GTDB lineage: Bacteria > Bacillota > Bacilli > Tepidibacillales > Tepidibacillaceae > Vulcanibacillus > Vulcanibacillus modesticaldus. The sequence goes on from NZ_MIJF01000056.1 coordinate 13,381, forward strand.
AACTCGCTGTTTGGTATGCTTCTCGTATAGCCAATGACTTGCGCCATAAAATCATTATAGATATAGTTTCGCATTTGATCTGGAATGATCTCTATTCCAGGAAGCTCAGCTTTATGTTCTTCAATATAAGCTCTTGCTTTTTCGTTAATATCGACTTTAATAACCCGTGGAATATATTTAGATGCTCGATAATATGGACCAACATCCATACTTTTGAGGATGTCTTCTTTGACCTGTTCTATATCATCTTCAGGTTTTGCTAAAATTTTTGCCAAATTATAAGCTATTTTTTCGAAATCCTGCTCTGAATCTTCATCGATTTGGAAAGTTATCGTCCAAACAGTTTTATTACTAACCAAGATTTCCTTATTAGCGTCTTTAATTAATCCCCTTGGTGCAGTGATTGGAATCTTTTTCGTTCTATTCTTATCAGCTAATTCCTTATATTTTTCACCTTCAACTAATTGGACATATGATAATCGAAAAATGATAGCAGCAAATAGAATAAAAACAATGAAAAAAAGAATATTTATTTTTTTTATAGCAATTGGCTTCTTATCCTTTGACAACTTCATAGCTGCTCACCCCAAAATAAAGACAATTATCACTCACTGCCTTCTATTAATTTTCTTAAAGGTAAATAAAAAACTAGTGCAAAAAAGAGATTAAAAATAACTGTTGGAATTAGAATATTGGAGGCCATCCAATTAAATGGAATATTTATCAGTTGGTACAATCGTAACATCCCGTACAAATACAATTCAAATGCCAAATTTCCTATTAATTCAGCTAAAAAATATAATAAAAAAGTAGGGTGGAAATGTTGAGTGAGCCAACCACTGAAATAAGCAATCCCAGCCATTCCTATCATATAAACGCCAATAACCCTTCCAAGTACAATATCATGTAGTAAACCAAATATGAGCCCTGCTATTAAAGCAAATTTTTTGTCCTTGTAGATAGAAATATATATGATGAAGATTAACATGAAACGTGGAAAAATAGAATAATCTGATCCATAACGGCCGAAAAGCAACAACTGAAAAACTGTACTTTCCAAAAGGAACAGAAGAAATAGGGTAGCACTCATCCATCTTCTTTGCACCTAATCTTCCTCCTTTTTAGGTACAGCAGTAGCGGTTGACTGATTGTTTCCAAATAATGCTTCGGTAACTACAAATACTTCATCTATATGATACATATCTGCAGCAGGTCTCACATAGGCTATCTTCGTCAGACCTCCACTACCATCTTCTTCAACCCTAACCACTTCACCTATGATTAAGCCATCTGGGAATATACCACCCAAACTAGAAGTAATAACAAGTTGTCCGGGTTCTACATTGGCGTCTAAATCTATTTTTTCTATTTTTAGTTCATTCTTAACTTTATCGTATCCTCCAACAACGCCATAGGTTTTGGGTTTACTTTGAATAGAAGCAAAAACAAAACTATTATCTTCATTATCAGTTATTAGCTGTACGTTTGCTGAAAAATTAGAAACGTTGTACACTTTACCTATAAATCCTTTGGTAGTAATCACAGCCATATTCTTTTTTATCCCCTGCTTTGAACCTTTATTGATCACTAACATATTATTCCAACGATCAGGATTCCTCGCTATTACTTTCGCCACGGTAAGCTGATAACGAGAGCTATTTTGTTGTCTGTAATCTAGCATTTCTTTTAAGCGAACGTTCTCTTCCTTTAATTCATTTAATTCTGCCAAAACTTGTATATATTGATCTAAACTATTCTTCAAAGCTTTATTCTCTTCAAAAACAACCCTATAATCATGAACATCTTCAAAGAAACCCGCTATGACATTAGCGGGTTTATATAAAATATTCTGGGTCCATGCTACTGTATCTTTAATTAGTTTTTCAGGCCATGTTAAATCACGTTGATTGATCGTTATCCCCATTATAATAATTAAAAATATTAAACTTAATAAAATGATAATCAGATGTTTATTATTTAATAGCTTAGAAACCAACTCAAACACCTACTCATAAATTTACTTGGTCCTCTTGATTCGTTTAGACTGGTTCTGCAATAACTCCCTATGTTGAAGGGACTGTCCGGTTCCAATAGCAACACAGTCTAAAGGATTATCTGCAATAAGAACTGGCATACCAGTTTCTTGACTCAACAGACGATCAAGGTTTCTAAGTAAAGCTCCTCCACCTGCTAAAACAATACCTCTATCCATTATATCCGCTGCTAGTTCCGGTGGTGTTTTCTCTAGAGTCATTTTTACCGCATTGATGATATTATTAACGGTTTCAGATAACGCTTCAGCTATTTCAGTTGAAGATACTTTGATCGTCTTAGGTAAACCAGTTACAAGATCTCGACCTTTAATCTCCATAAATTCTTCCTTTTCAGGAGGTATAGCAGATCCGATTTCAATCTTCAAACGTTCTGAAGTTCTTTCCCCAATCATTAGATTATACATTTTCTTAATGTAATGAGCGATTGCTTCATCCATCTCATCACCAGCCACACGTACTGAGCGACTACTAACGATTCCACCTAAAGAAATAACGGCTACTTCAGTAGTTCCACCACCTATATCTACGATCATACTTCCGGTTGGTTCCCAAACTGGAAGATTAGCACCTATTGCCGCTGCCAATGGTTCTTCAATCGTTCCGGCTTCTTTTGCACCAGCTGCTTTAGCAGCATCAATTACAGCTCTTTTCTCAACTTCTGTTATTCCAGATGGAACACAAACCATAATAAAAGGCTTCCTTGGAAGAATACCCCGTGTTTTTACGGTTTTGTTAATAAAATATCGTAACATCGTTGCAGTAGTCTCAAAATCAGCAATAACTCCATCTTTCATCGGTCTTCGTGCAACTATACTTCCTGGAGTTCTCCCAATCATCTGTTTCGCTGCTTCACCTACAGCTTGAATCTCTTTAGTATCATTGTTAATCGCCACTACTGACGGTTCTCTCAATACAATACCTTTACCCTTAACATAAACCAATGTATTTGCTGTACCAAGGTCAATTCCAATTTCACGATTAAATCCACCAAACATTATTGTATCTCCCTTCATGTTCTTATGGTGTATTGTTCCCTAATTTATAACATTCCTCTATCTTTAAGTGATATATACCGCGAATCTCCAATTATTACATGATCTAAAAGATCAATACCAAGAATATTACCAGCTTCAACAAGTCTGTTAGTGACTTCAATGTCTTCCTTACTTGGAGTAGGATCACCACTTGGATGATTATGTACCACAATTATTGCTGAAACACTTTTTTTAATCGCTGGTTTAAACACTTCTCTTGGATGAACGATAGATGAATTTAAGCTACCAATACTTATTGTTTCTTTTGCAATGATTTGATTCTTTGTATCTAATAGTAATGCTATAAAATGCTCCTGTTTCAAATGTTTCATATCTTCTAATATAAAATTGGCCACATCCCTTGGAGAACGAATTTGAATCTTATCCTGAGGAATCGATTTAACAACCCTTCTCCCAAGTTCAATAGCCCCCTTAATCTGTATAGCTTTTGCTGGACCAATCCCTTTAATCTTAGTAAGCTCCTCTAACGTAACATCATTAAGATTTTGCAAAGTTTCTAACTCAGATAGTACTTTTTGCGCCAATTGAAATACAGATTCATTAGAACTACCAGTTCGCAGAAGAATAGCCAGTAACTCGACATTACTAAGACTTTGTGGCCCAAAACGTATCATCCGTTCCCTTGGACGCTCGTCCTTCGGGATATCTCTTACCATTATTTGCTTCATCTGTTCCATATTTTATACCTCCCACTTCTCATCCACAAGCAGGAGGAAAGCACGGATGATTACACTTTGCTTTTGGGATGTAATATACCTTTCATTATATTAATTCCAAACTTCTCGAATAGAGTTTTAAGGAGTGATAAAGGAAGTCCAACCACATTAAAGTAGTCCCCCTCAATCTTTTCGATAAATAACGCTCCATAACCCTGTATTCCATAAGAACCTGCTTTATCCATTGGTTCTTTGGTTTTAATATAAAGATTTATTTCATCATCTGTTAAAGAACTCATATATACATTGGTCACTTGATGGGCGGCCAATGATTTTCCTGTTTTAGCATCCACCAAAGCAACACCGCTATACACTTGATGTACATTACCTTGAAGCATTTTTAACATTGAAAAAGCTTCCTCTTCATCCTTTGGCTTTCCTAATATCACGTCGTTATACACAACGATAGTATCGCCACCAATTATTATCCCATCTTGATAATAACTAGAAACTTCCTTAGCTTTTATCATTGCTAACTGTTCAACTACATCTTCTGGTGAAGCATCTTTTTCAATTACTTCTTCAGCTTTACTTGGATGGACAGTAAAGGGAATTTTAATCAATTCTAACAGCTCTTTACGTCTTGGGGAAGACGAAGCAAGTATGATTTTTTTCATTTGACATCACCTATATTTTTCGATATAACCAAATTGCAATCAACAAACCGATTACACTGGCTACATTTAGTTTAACCTGAAGATAAAAATCATACTTCAAAATATTAAAATCGGCTCTTGGCTCCCATACAATCTGTTGTGACTTGTTTAATATTGGAAGCCAATTTGCAAAAAATTCCCCAATTAGACTTCCTAGTAATAATCCAACTACAAGAAATATCACTAGTATCGCTGTTTGTTTATTTCTCATAAGATTCAATTTCTCCCTATACTCCAAGTACTATAACATTACCATTACTTATTTTGAAAAATTATTCATAAATGAAAATTTCTATTTAATGTACTTTTTTACTGATTACTACAATCAATTATAAGTGTAGCAGAAGAGTTATATGGTGACAAGTGCACAAAGATGATTTCCTAGATGTTAAAAAAGACTGCTCGATAATTAGCAGTCTTATGAATTAGTTATTCTAACCAAATTAAGTTAAAAAACTATAATTTAGCTCCAGCAATTCCAGGGGAGGTCATTTCCTTAACATCAAGAATGACATCTAACTCCTCCTTTGTCAATAAGCCCCGTTCTAAACAGATTTCTCTAATTGACCTACCTGTTTCTAAAGCTTCTTTGGCCACTTGGGTTGCCACCTCATATCCAACATGAGGATTAATAGCTGTAACTATTCCAACACTCTTTTCAACCAGATGTTCACAATGATCAACATTTGCCGTAATACCATCAATTAAATATTTTGTAAACACTTTTATTCCATTTTGTAAAATACTTAAAGATTGTAGTAGATTAAAAACCAAAACTGGTTCCATAACATTTAGTTCTAATTGACCTGCTTCTGAAGCAAGAGAGATAGTATGATCATTTCCAATAACCTGGAATGAAATCTGGTTAATTACTTCGGCTAATACCGGGTTAACCTTACCTGGCATTATTGATGACCCAGGTTGGCGAGGTGGTAGGTTAATTTCATTAATACCTGTTTTAGGACCAGATGCCATCAATCTAAGATCATTAGCAATTTTTGAGATATTTATCGCTAATATTTTTAATGATGAAGAGACCTCAGTATAGGCATCTGTGTTTTGTGTTGCGTCAACAAGATTTTCCGCATTTTTTAATGGGTGTCCAGTCAATTCTGCCAATATTTCAACAACCCGTTTAATATATTCAGGTTTGGCATTAAGTCCTGTACCGACGGCGGTAGCACCCATATTAATTTCCCCAAGGTGTTGAACAGATTGTCCAATTCGTTTTATATCTCTACCAATAACTTTGGCGTAAGCTCCAAATTCTTGTCCAAGTCGGATAGGAACAGCATCTTGTAAATGGGTTCTTCCCATTTTGATAACATCATCAAATTCTTTTTCTTTTTTATGTAATGATTTTTTTAATTCATATAATGCTTCTAACAATCCCTTAGCTAGATTAAATATCGCAATATGAATGGCCGTAGGGAATGAATCGTTTGTTGATTGCGCCATATTAACATGGGTATTGGGACTAACAACTGAATAATCACCTTTTTTCCCACCCAATATTTCAATAGCTCGATTAGCAATAACTTCATTAGCATTCATATTAAATGAAGTACCTGCTCCACCTTGAATCGAATCAACTATAAATTGGTCGTGTAATTTACCAGCGATAATTTCGTCAGTGGCTTTAATTATTGCCTCAGCAATTCTTTTATTTAAATAACCAACTTCAGAGTTTGCCATTGCTGCTGCTTTCTTCACATAACCAAAAGCAATGATTAATTCCTTATGAGGTGGATATCCGGTAATTGGAAAATTTTCTACAGCACGCATGGTTTGAATACCATAATAGGCATCACGTGGTACCTCTTTAGTTCCTAGTAAGTCTCTTTCGATACGATATTCGCTCATATTGCTTTGACCCCCAAGTAAAATTAGAACAAATTTTTCATATTTTTTGTTTATTTCACGTATTAAATATTATCTCACTTATGTTTTATAAAGACAATATTATTATATTTCACTTTGACTTTTGGTTAATCCTTCATAACTCATCTTATAGTTTATCAATGATTCTTGTATCTTCCATAAATATTGTTTATTTGGATTTTTTCTGTACTCAGTAGCTGCTTCAACTGCATAATTCATCTGTTCAACCATACTCTGAAGAACTTTTTGCTCTAAAAAGAGGTTTTCTTCTTTTATATATGCTTTTATGATTTGTGCTTCCAATAAAAATTGTTGATGTAACCTTACTAATTCCTCATAATCAATTCCAGATGGATAATCAGTTAAACCACTAATTGACCCCTTAGCTAAAAGATCTACCATTTGGTCCCCTATAGTTATAAATTTAAAAAATGATTGATTAGTTTCACTAGGTAATTTTATCTTATATTCAGGTATCGTATATTCTTTTACATATATCTCTAAATCCTGGGAATTTAATGATGATTTTAGGCTTTCTGCTACCTCTTTTGTCGACCCAATTCCCACGAATACCCGATAAGGACCTTGTCCAACTATAACTGCAGCCCTCCCGAGTGTTTTTTGCTCAGATAAAATCAGCTCCGCCCTTGAACGTTCTGAAAACACACCTACTTGGAGCACATATATATTTTGTAATGGAATTGATTGATTAATCTTAATTTCAGAATTAGAAAACTGTTGTTGACTTGATATTTGCCCATTGACATTCTCTTGCTCAAACATCGGTTGCAGATAATAATTAAGTAGGATATAACCAAAAATCATTCCAGTAATTATGGCACTGGTACCAGCAACTATTGCTTTAATAAATTGGGGATTAATCCCATTATTTTTACGTTTTCTCCTATTTATTTTCCTTCTGTCAACATCTGAGTAGTCCCTATAGTATATATTCCTAGTTGGGTGCTTTGTAAAAGTTACATAATCCATATTGTGTTGATCATTTAATTCTGATTGAAGGTTATCTTCCTTATTAAAATTTTTTTCCACTAAGTCCATACTTCCAATTGTCTGTGTATTAAAAATTAGCTTACTATTGTCTTTTAGTTGATTATCTGAAGATTTTTTTCGTTTTTCCAAAGGTACCCATGCTCTAATGGTTATTTTAGGCTTGTCCATTCTATTCAACTCCTTTTGATAAAACTACTATTCAATATATATTTCAAAAAAAGCTAAATAGAACTTTATTACCAAAAAATCTAGCAAAAAAAAATAGACTTCTATGAGTCTATTTAGTCAATTATCCAACTATCGAATTGCAGTTGTCCATCTATGAAGTCAGATTCACCACTACCATTTGATCCGGTATTAGAATCACCATTTCCTCCCACATTCCCATCATTACTTCCATTATTAGAATCTTCATCTTCATCTTCATCATCATCTTCATCTTTGCCGTCTTCATCTTTTTTATCATCATCTTTTTTATTTTTATCGTCATCTTTATCCTGGTATCCATCTGTTCTATCTCCATTATCTATCTTGTCATCACCACTATAGTAACCTCCGCTTCCATCGTAAGTACTATCAACAGACCTGTTCCAACATCCCGTTAAAGAAAAAATCAATAAGATAGATATTATAATTAAATAAATTTTCTTCAGCACCGATATTTTCGTCATTCTATCACCCCATCAGCTAATTGGCAGGAAATACGTCTGTATTACTAGACTCGACATAAATTTGATCAGCAGCAATACTTTTCAGATATATCTTGGGAGATTTTTTGATCTCTATTTTACCTTTAACTATCAAATTACCACCAATATTAATGTTATTAACTTTATCAATCTTCAAATCGCCATCGTAGATCACTAAATCTCCTAAAACTGTAAAATTATTTAGTTTGTTAAGCTCCATATCCCCTTTAATATACGCATCACCGTTTACTGTAATGTTTGGTCTTTTTTTACCTTTTCCTTTAATCTTCAGCGGGCCTTCCACCCATAAATTAGTAAAGGTTACATTACTATCATACTTTTCATCTAAGCTGTCAAACTTAGAATAACTATTTTCGTTGTATCCAATCACAAAACTACTATATTTTTGAAAGATTAAATTAGCAAATAGGGTGTCAGAAATTCCTATTATATCCTGTGCTTGATAACTAGACTTAAAATTATTATTTCCATCAACTTGTGCTTCCGGATTGGTTTTACTACTTATTATTATCTTATTATTATCAAATATCGTAATATCAAAAGTCCGATAAGTTATTGCAATTTGACTATTAGATCTTTGATTAAAAAAATCGCCTTCAGTAGCATAAAATATTCTATTTTTACTTTTGTCAATTCCAGAGCTCAATTTAATATTAAATAGGGTTTCACTATTGACGCCGATCTGCTTTACTACTTCTTCTAACTGGTCTTCTGTTTGAAGATTATTAGCTTCAACTATAGCCTTAGTTATTTCAACGGCACTCTCAAGTACATAATTATTTTGATTCTTGAGGGTTTCTATCTCCATCTCCCGAGTATCATGTAAAATAGTATTCAAATAAGGGACAGTAAAGATTGTGGCAATCACGATAAATGCCAACACCATTATAAGAGCATACCCTTTTTCATTAGATAGATACTTCATTGTTATCACCTTTAAAATATTGCCCGTCAATAGTTCCAAATCGGGAAATAAATGTATCTGTTTTCTAATTTAACTTCGATATTTTTGTCGTTTACTGTACTTGATAGTTTAATAGTATATAGTAACTTTTTAACCGTTTCACCCTCTTCTTTAAGAAAAAAACCGGTAACATTATTCGAAAGTGTGACAGGAAAATTATCATTATAATATATTAAACTTGTACCATTTAATTCAAATACAAACTTTTCAGTCTGATCTTCCGATGAATAAAAACTATAACGGTTTCCAGTAACTTTTAGAAATGAATTCTGATCTGGAATATTGGTTGAATTTCGCACAACAAATATTAATTGTGCTTCGATCTTCTGTGCTTCTTTAAAAAGTTTACTCCTTAATGTTTCCTCTTGAAAATCATTTATCGTTTCCATAACTAAAGGCAAAGTGACTGCACTTATGGTAGTTAATAATGCCACAACTGCTAATACTTCTAATAAGGTTATACCATCGTTTTTGTGAAGAATTTTTTTTAACATTAAAACATCCCTTTACCACTAACGTTTTATTATCACACTTAAGTTAATAGGTTTGTAATTTATTACGTCACTTTTTGGTGCTAAACTAACACTAATTTTGTAGAGATTCGTTGGCTTTGTATTGATAATAGCAGAGAGCATACTATCTGGTATTAGATAATTTTCAATGGTAAATGATAATATGAAATCTGTTCCGTTAAGTGAAATCGGATAATTAGTTATCTTGACAGAGCTTGGATTAGAAATATCAAATGATTCTCCTCCAATATTCACAGATAATTGATTTTGTCGCAACCCCGATTTTAATTCTTCAATAATGCCAGTGGCAACAATTTTGGTATCTAATTGTTTAATATTTTCCTGATTTGATTTGTAACCTTGAAAAAATAAGTTAGTAAATGGTATTAGAACCACCATCAAAAGTGTCATTGCCGCCAATAGCTCTATTAGAGTTACTCCTTTTTCATGCTTCTGTTCCATATGTTTCACCATTTTCCCAAAGCTAATCTTCTAGCTCTATCACAGGAGTTATTTTATTTGATGGAGGATAAGTGATAATAGGTTCTAAATCAGGAATTTTACCTTGCATATCTGGAATATAAAATATATCAAATGTTAACTCATAGATAGGACCGTCCTCATCCACAAAAAAACCTAATTTTTTTAAATTAATCAATCGATCAGCTTCATAGATATTTTGAATAAATGATCTTATCTGCTCGTATTTATCACTAGTTACCATCATATTAAAAGTCAATGATTGATAAATTGTATTTTCTTCATTTTTTTTCCGACTATCTTGATTCTTAACATCGTCATCATCATTAAGATTTAAGGATATTAAGTTGATTTTGTCTGCTTTGGATATTTGATAGAAAAATTGAAATAACTGAGGAATCCCTTTAGAACCGGGCAAACGATAATAAAAACTATCGATATCATCCTTTGTTGGTTCTTTCTTCATTTTAGCTAGCTGTTCAGTAATTAAAGTTAAATATTCTTGTTCTTTCTTAATTTCCTGTTCAACAGCATAAATACCTTGATTCAAAGCATTAATCTTATAGAAATAAAACCCTCCTAAAGCTATAAAAAAAATTCCAATGAGAATAATCGCTTTTTTAGCCTCATTCATTATATGTAGCTCCCTTCTTATAAAAGGACTGAAGGTCTATTTTGATTTCCATATTAAATTGCATTAATTGGCCACGGTCACTTTTTTGATTGGATTGTAAATCTAAAGAAAATTCACTTTCATTCACGCTTTTAATACTTATATCTTTCACCCAGTATAACTCATTAAGGAGTTGAATATATTGACCAATAACTTCAAGAGATGGAAATTCACCTATAAGATTAATAATTCCTTCTTCTGACCATTCAACAACATAAAGATATCCATTACTTGGTAATAATCTGCTCATATCATCAATTAAAGGGACCAGATTAACATGTTTTTTTATTAACGAATTGTAATTGGCTAAATAAGCTGAAAATAGTTGTGAATCTTCTTTGTTTTTATTTAATATCTTTTGTTGTTGTTCACGTTGCTTCTTTATTAGCTCTAATTGTTGATTTTTGTCAGCTAAAATTCTGGATTTTTCCCAAATATGCCAACTTACCAAAGAGCTAGTAGAAATTATTAAAATAGCCGCTATGATCGCAATAGGCCACAAAAATTTTTTTGTTGCTGGTATTTCTGGTAAAAGATTAATTTCCATTTTCAACTACCGCCTTTCTCAAGAAGAGACCAATACCAACTTCATACCCCTTATACTCGTCTCCTTGTTGAGACAGTTCACTATTTTTGTAAACTAATGGATTTACGCTTATATCTAGCCTCTCTTTTAATAAACGATAAAAATCTTCAGGAAAATCTATTTCTGAAGTAATCCAGCAACTATTTATTTTTTTATCCCGGTTATTTAAAGTATATTGATAAAAATTTATCGCCCGTTCAATCTCATAGGCAAAGTCAGATATGAAAGGTTGATAGTTTTCGGAGTTGGAGACTTCCATCGGTATATGTCTTGTAAATGCCAAGATTCCTTTATCTAAAATATGCGCATCTACTCCATGCTTAGTAACATTCACCAATAATAACGCATCATCAGATTGATATGGATACAGGTGAGAAAATAATCTATATAAGCTTAAAGCTGGGATATCGATTACTTTTGGCTTCATTTTGTTTTCATACAACACATCAACTAAAGGAAAGATAAATGAACCTGGTGCCGCTACCAAAACCACTTGGATCGCCTGTTCACCCACTTCATTAAAAATCGGTAAATCGGATTTTACTTTAACTAGATCAAATATTGGATTGTTAAAAGGAAGGTGAATTGAATATCCAAGCTCATGTTGAACAATTTGTTTTAAATCCTTGACGGGTATATCCGGCATTGTTTGATGACGAATGATTACTATGGAACTAGGGATAACAATCCGCACCGTTTTTGCCTTAATATTGTTAGATTCTAATTGTTCCAATAGGAGATCTTTCCATTTTTCTTTATCTAAAATTCCATTTTCAACAACATTGTTCTCAACTGTGGATACGTGGTGGATAGCAATAATATCATCATTTTTTGTTGTAACTTCAACAAATCTTATAGTATAATCATCGAATACGATTGCTAGTTGTCTCAACTTTTTACTGAAAAATGTCATAAATAATCCACCTCATCTATCTGTAGAAAAAAATAAGACTATATAACCAATGTTAAATACCAACGCCAAATTTCTTCACCATAAAAATAGGTGATGATTGTTCCGATAAAAATAAAAGGACCAAAGGGAATCATCTGCTTACGTTGAACTTTTCCAGTAATTAGAAGTATTCCTCCAAAGATTGCACCGATTGCCATCGATAAAAATAATGCCAGTAGAGTATTCTGCCATCCTAAGGCCAGGCCAATGAAGAAGAATAACTTAATATCGCCGCCTCCCATTCCGCCTCGACTTAAAATGGCAACTAATAATAGAAATCCACTTCCGACAAATGCACCAATCAGATAGCTCCAAATAGCTTCAGTATGTATCCATAAACGTAAAACAAATAACAAAACAATGCCTGGATAAGTTAAGCGATTAGGAATAATCTGATATTTTAAATCACTTAGGGTAACAGCAATCATTAACATTACAAATGGATAACCGATAACCAATTCTGTATTGTATCCAACAAAATAAGGTAACAATAAAAAAATAAAAAGAGTTAATAATTCTCCTAATGGGTAAATTGGAGAAATCTTCGTACCACAATAACGACATTTCCCCTTAAGTCCAATGTAACTTAATACTGGGATCAAATCTAGTACAGATAAACGATGTTGACAAATTGGACAATGGGAGGGTGGAAAAATAATAGATTCTTTTTTAGGAACGCGTAAAGCCACCACATTTAAAAAAGAACCAATAAATAATGCTAAAATACTATAAAAAATCCAAAATAATAGATTCATAGTTTATACCTCATTTTTAAAAAATAATGGTAGGTGCCAACATATTATAGAAGGTTGGCACCAAAGAAATAGTATTAGTTAGTGATTTTTGATTGGTATTTTGTATCGTTTGCGTTACCATCTTCATATATTATATTAGGTTCATCTCTGGATATATAATCATCTGTTTCATAACCATCTGGTAGATTCTTTAAATACTTCGCTGTGATTAACTCACCAACAGTAACATCGTCATCACTAGGTGTCATTATAAAATACCTTTGGGCAGCATCTAAAATAATTTCACCACTTGCATCTTCTGCTTCACTACTCGCATTTTCAATCTGATTTAAAACTACAGGAACTGCCACGCTTGCTAAAATACCTAAGATTACAATAACAGCAAGTAACTCTACTAAAGTTACACCACGTTGGTTAGATAAATGTTTATGAACTGTCTTCCTCATTCATTTCACCTCCCTCATCTAGTATATCTTATTGTGGCCTAGTCAGGATCGCACTGTAGGCCACTTAAATCTATTAATATCTTATCCTATCATGTTATAAATACCAAACATCGGTGTCAACACTGCCATAATGATCGTGCCGATAATCACCGTCAGTAGTATTATCATCATCGGTTCAAGCAGTGCCTTTAATTGATCTGTCATCGCCTCAACATCAGATTCGTAAAAATCGGCTACCTTATTTAACATTTCTTCCAATGAACCCGTTTCCTCACCAATGGCCATCATGTGAATAAGTAACGGAGGAAAAACACTATAATTCTTAAGAGGTTCATGTAACGATTTACCCTGTCTTAGACTATCCATCGATTCCCTAATTGGTTTTGCGATTGCCTCATTATTAACAACCTGACTTACCATCGTAAGCGCCTGCAAGATAGGAACTGCACTAACTAGCAAAGAGCTGAGCGTTCTTGAAAATCTAGCAATCGCTGCTTTTTGTAATAGTTTACCAAATACCGGCATTTTCAATTTAAAATAGTCTAAGTAATATTTAGTCTTTATGTTTCTATCAAGTAAGTTATAAGTTATGACTATTAAAATACCAAACCCTAATAGTAAATACCATCTATTTTGAATGAATTGACTTACTCCAATAACAATTCTAGTAGGTAGAGGTAGCTCAGCCCCAAAATCAGCATACATCTGAACAAAAGTCGGTACTACACTTACCATCAAAAATACTGTAACAAATGTCGCAAAAATCGTTATAACTATCGGGTATGTAAGTGCCGATTTAACCTTTTTTCTAGTATTACTTTCCTTTTCAAGATAAGTTGCCACACCATCTAATGTTTCATCAAGATTACCAGCAACTTCTCCTGCTTTCACCATATTTACGAACATGGTTGGAAATACCTTTTTATGAACTGCCAAAAGTGAAGAAAATGTTTCGCCATTCCGCAATCCAGAATCTATCTGCTTCAAAATTTTTTTCAATCTTTTATTCTCTGTTTGCTCACTAAGGATATATATTGCATCAATAATTGTTACACCAGCCCTAATTAAGGTGGTCAGTTGTCTAGTAAAAACTACTAACTCCTCAATCTTTACTACTTTACCGATTTCAATTTCTTTCTTTAAGATGCTTTGTTTTTCTTCTTTTATTTCTAAGGTGTATAATCCTTTATTTCTAAGCAATTTGATAACTTCTTCTTTACTGTTACCTTCGATGGTCCCTTTTTCACGTTTTCCATTTTGATTAACCGCTAAATATTGATAGACCATCCAATTCACCTACTATCCATTCCAATTTAACAAATACCGTTTAGCACTTTGATCACTGATTTTGCCCATTAGTACTAACTCTTTCAAAGCTGCCTCCATCGTCTGCATTCCAAAACCTTTACCTGTTTGCATTACCGTCTTGATTTGATGAACCTTCTCTGATCGAATTAAGTTGGCGATAGCTGGTGTGTTAACCAGGATTTCCATAGCGACAACTCGTCCCTTTTCATCAAACGTCGGTATTAAACGCTGTGATACAATACCAACCAATACTGAAGCTAATTGAAGTCTAATTTGTGGTTGTTGGTAGGCTGGAAATACGTCAATAATCCTATCAATCGTATTAGCTGCATCTGTTGTATGTAAAGTTGCCAATACTAAATGTCCTGTCTCTGCAGCAGTAATAGCAGTAGAAATCGTTTCTAAATCACGCATCTCACCGACTAAAATGACATCAGGATCCTGACGTAAAGCTGACCTTAAGGCAGTTGCAAAACTATCAGAATCAACTCCTATTTCCCGTTGATCTACTAATGATTTGTCATGGCGATGTAAGTATTCAATCGGATCCTCAAGGGTAATGATATGTTTTTGTTGAGTCCTATTTATCAAGTTAATCATCGCGGCTAGGGTAGTAGATTTACCACTTCCTGTGGGACCAGTTACCAAGATTAGGCCTTGTGGTTTATCCACAAAAGTTTTCAAAATAGGTGCTGCACCCAATTCATCTAAATTAGGTATTCTTGTTGGAATTACCCTAATAGCTAAACTAATAGTCCCACGTTGCTTGTAAGCATTAATCCTAAATCTAGATACGCCCGGTATTCCGTAAGAAAAATCCAACTCACCCTTGTCCAAAAATTCCTGATATTGGCTTTCGGTCACTATTTCCTTAAGATATGATGAGGTATCTTGGGATGTCAACGTCCGTTCGCCAATTGGAACTAACCTGCCATGAATTCTCAATGTAGGCTTAGCCCCCACAGTTATATGCAAATCCGATGCCTGTCTATTAAATGCCTCTAGCATCAATTCTTTTATCCCTTGTTGCAAGTTATCCACCTCAATCATTCATAGTCACCCTCATTACCTCTGCAATTGAAGTAATTCCTTGTTTTACTTTGATTAACCCATCTTCTAATAAAGTGACAAAACCATTTTGCTGCAAATATTTACGATACTCTGAATCTGGTTGTTTTTCTACCACCATCTTTTTTATCTGATCGTCTAATAGAAGCAGTTCATGGATTGCCACCCTTCCTCTATAGCCTGTCATATTACATTTAGGACAACCTTTACCTTTAACCAATCTTTTATTGTCTACGTTATATCGTTCTAGTAAAACTTCCTCTTCGACTGAAGGGACATATTCGACTGCACAATCAGTACACACTCTACGAACCAACCTTTGGGCAACAACTCCAGTTAACGATGAAGAGACAAGAAACGGTTCAATTCCCATATCAATCAATCTAGTAATACTTGAAACAGCATCATTAGTATGTAAGGTACTTAAAACTAGGTGCCCGGTTAATGCTGCCCTTACGGCCATACTTGCGGTTTCGTGATCTCGAATTTCACCGACCATAATAACATCGGGATCTTGTCTTAAAACAGAACGTAATCCCCTGGCAAAGGTTAACTCGATCTTTTCATTTACCTGGATTTGATTGATACCTTGTAATTGATATTCCACAGGGTCTTCAATGGTAATAATATTGACATCATCTTTATTTAATTCATTAAGCGCACTATATAGTGTCGAGGTTTTACCGCTACCAGTCGGACCAGTCACTAAGATTAACCCAAAAGCTTTATGAAACATTTGTCGATAGAGGTTGGCATTAGTTTCAGTAAAACCTAGGTGTTCAATTTTCTTAATGGCTTGGCTTAAATCTAAAATCCTTAGTACTACCTTTTCACCATGAACTGTTGGCAAAGTTGATACCCTAACATCTATTGGACGATGATTAATTTCCAATTGGAAACGTCCATCTTGAGGCAATCTTTTTTCAGCTATATTCAACTTACTCATTATTTTTAACCGTGCAGTAATAATTCCCTGTAAGTGTTTAGACAATATTTGTTCTGTTCTTAAAATACCATCAATTCTAAAACGTACACGTAACTCATTCTCCTGTGGGTCAAAATGAATATCGCTTGACCGTTGTTGAACGGCGTTTTGAAGTATTTGGTTAACCATCCTACTAACTGGAGCATCTTCCGATTGAATTTGCTCATCTATCTCATCTTCTTTAGGAAGATGTTCCATAATCTCATTTACGGTCTGTTGTATTCCATAATAGCGATCAATAATTTTAGCTAACTCATCCTTTGAAGTGATAACTGGTTCAATTTGAAATCCAGTTGTCATTCTCAGATCATCAATCGCATAATAATCAAGAGGATCTGCCATAGCAACCGTCAATTTATTGCCATTTTTTTTAATTGGAATAACTTGATATCGTAGTGCTAATTGCTCTGGAATAATTTGAACTATACTTCGATCGATTTTGTATTTATATAAATTAACATGGGGAATACCTAGTTGAAACTCTAATACTTCAATCAGTTGCTGTTCTGATATGATTCCTTTGGAAATCAGAATATCTCCCAATCGTTTCTTGGTTTGTTTTTGTGTTTCTAAAGCATCCTCTAGCTGTTTTTTTGTAATTAATCCTGTTTCAACTAAGATGTCTCCTATTCGTTTTTTTACCATTTTTATCCACCCATTCAATTCCCCACGGAAGGTAAATTGTTTTAATAATTAAACATTAACAGTTAGATATCTAGGTAAATAATACTATTTTTTGCTAACAAATGAAACATCAAAAGATAATTTTAAAAATATTATTAAAAAAATTAATTTTATAACTTTTCGTTATCCCACTTGTCCGCCAATTGGTAAGCCACTTTCCAAATATCTCCGGCACCCATCGTTAGGATTAGGTCATTTGGCCTAGATACTTCAGAAAGATACTCAAGAACCTCTTCTTTTGTAGGAAAAAATTTAACATTTGGATTGCTGTTTTTCTTTATTAATTCAACTAATTTTTTAGCATTAATTCCTTCAATTTGATTATCCCCTGCTGGAGAATAAATATCTGTAATCACAACTTCATCAGCTTCTGAAAAGGCACGACTAAAAGCATCCAGAAGGAAAAATGTCCGTGTATATCTCTGTGGTTGGAAAACTGCAACAATTCTCTTTCCAGTTGCTTTTGCAGCACTTATAGTTGCTTGAATTTCAGTTGGATGGTGAGCGTAGTCATCAATTATCACCCTTTGCTTATGTTCAGCAATAACTTGGAACCTTCTTTTCGCACCTGTAAAATCTTTAAGGGCTTCAGCAATTCCTGAAAAAGGAATTCCTATTTCTAGTCCAACCACAATTGCCGCTAACGCATTTAAGATATTATGTTTTCCTGGAATAGAAAGTTTTACATTCCCAAGTTTTTTACCACGATAAACAACGGTAAATATTGAGGTTCTGTTTATAAACACAAGATCCTTAGCAACCATATCAGCATTATTATCAAATCCAAATGTAATAGTCTTACCTTTTACATCCGGTAGCATTTCCCTTATGTAAGGATCATCATAACAAACAATGGCCAGTCCTTCTGGTTTTAATTGATTTAAAAATTTTCGATATGCCTGTTTTAAGTTTTCAAATTTTCCACCATAATTCTCCAAATGATCGGCTTCTATATTGGTAACTACACTGATATATGGATAATATTGTAGAAAAGAGCCATCACTTTCATCAGCCTCTGCTACTACATAATCACTTTTTCCAGCCTTAGCATTACTGCCAATATTTAAGACCTCTCCCCCAATCACAAAAGTTGGGTCTAAATTGTTACTCTCCATAATCAAAGCAATCATTGAGGAAGTAGTTGTTTTCCCATGTGCCCCAGCTACAGCAATTCCCTTTTTTTCATTCATAATCTTAGCCAACATTTCGGACCTGTGGATATATGGAATATTTTGCTTTTTTGCCGCCAATAATTCCACGTTATCATGTGGAATGTCTGTTGAATATACAACTAATTCAGCACCTTCAATATTGGACTCTTTATGCCCAATAAAAATGCGTGCCCCCCTAGCTGCTAATTTATCAGTCAAATCCTTTTTCATCACGTCAGAACCACTAACATGATATCCTAAATCAAGCATTACTCGAGCAATTGCACTCATCCCGTATCCGCCAATACCAATAAAATGAACATGTTGAGCTGTATTCAACCTATTCACCAACCTTTAAACTCTAAATGTTATCGTTGTTCTATTAACTATGGATCTTTTTATATTCTTCTAATAGATAACGTCTTACATCGGATATTAAATATAGCGACCCTGTAATTACTACCAGATCTTCTTGATCAGCCATTTGCAGAGCTTGTTTAACCGCATCACGCCAATCAGGATTTAAGATTACTTCTTTTGTAGGAACAATGGTACTAATAACTTTTTTTATATCTTTTAAATCTAAAGCCCTAGGATTATCTGGTTTCGTAATAATCAATTGATCAGCTATAGGTATAAAATTCTTAAAAAGATCCTCAATTGCTTTATCTTTTAATACTCCTGTTACCATAATCAAACGGTTATATTCAAATAATGATACTGTTTCCCCTAGACTTAACGCCCCTTCTGGGTTATGTGCTCCATCAATTATTACTGTAGGCTTTTCTGAAATAATTTCAAAACGTCCGGCCCAAAAAGTATGTTTTAACCCTGAATAAACCGCTTCTTCCTCAATTATAAAAGCATAATACTGTCTCAATATTTCTAATGCCATTAAAGCTACAGCAGCATTTTTGATTTGATGCGGACCTACCATTTTTATTTCAAGATTTGGCATAGTTAAAAATGGTCCTGTAAAATCAAATTTGCTACCTAGATGATTCATTTTATGGGTTTTTATAAAAAATTGTTCATTTAATTGATATAGACTAGCTTTTTTTGATTTAGCAATATCCTTTATTACTGACCTAGCTTCTTCATTTTCTACTCCAGATACTACAGGAACACCAGGCTTGATAATCCCGGCTTTTTCCATGGCAATTTGCTTAATATCATCTCCCAACAAATCCATATGATCAAAACCAACGTTCGTAATCACCGATACTATTGGATACACTACATTAGTTGAGTCAAATCTTCCACCAAGTCCAGTTTCCCACACAACAATATCTGGATAAGCAACACTAGCAAAATATAATATTGCTATAGTGGTAACAACCTCAAATTCAGTGGGACTCCCTAGTTCAGAAACTTCTAGTTCTTTTACCAAAGGGATTACACGGTTTAACATTTCGACTAAATGTTCCTCGGAAATATCTTCCCCATTTATTTGTATCCGGTTTGTAAACTCGATTAAATATGGAGAAGTAAACATTCCTACCTTATATCCTGATTTTCTCAAAACATTACTGATAAAACTTGCTGTTGAACCTTTGCCGTTGGTACCAGCAATATGCAGAAATTTCACCCTCCGCTCAGGATTTCCTAATCTCTCTAACATCCATTCCATCCGCGAAAGTCCCGGTTTAATTCCAAGAGTTTTAAGGTTATGAATCCATTCAATTGCTTCATCCTTAGTCTTGACCTCTTTATACTCCACCCTATCCACCTCTTAATTATAGTTTATGTTAAGCTAAAGCAGATATTTATGGGAGGACGAACCCAAGGTTCGCCCTGTTTTCCTATCATAATAAATTAGTAATCTTAACCTTTTAACTCTTTTATTCTTGCTAAGACTTTATTTCTTTTTTCTATATAATCCTTTTCTTTCTCTCTTTCTGCCTCTACAACTTTTTGCGGAGCTTTCTCAACAAAACCTTTATTAGCTAGTTTTTTCTGAACACGTTCTACTTCAAAATTAAGGATTTCTAATTCTTTCTCTAGCCTACTTACTTCTTGTTCAATATCGATTAATCCTGCTAAAGGTAGATAGATTTCTGCTCCTGTGACCACCGCAGACATTGCTTGTTCAGGTGATGCTAATTCAGTCGATATTTCTAGACTTTCTGGGTTACAAAATCTAATAATGTAAGCTTTACCTTTTTGAATGGTCTCTTCACTTGCTTGACTATTAGGTTTGATCATTAATTGTATCTTCTTGCTCAATGGAACATTAACTTCAGCCCTAATGTTTCTTACTGAACGAATAACATCCATCAATAGAGTCATTTCTTCTGCTGAGGCAGGATTATAGAAATCTTCTTGGTATTCTGGCCAACTAGCTACAGTAATACTTTCTCCTTTGTGAGGTAAATGCTGCCAAATTTCTTCAGTAATAAATGGCATATATGGATGTAATAGACGCAATGTGTTATCTAACACATAGGTTAATACCGACTTAGTAGTATTTTTAGCTTGCTCATCATCACCATATAATGGCAATTTAGCCAATTCAATATACCAATCACAAAATTCATCCCAAATAAAGTGTGTTAATACTCTTCCTGCTTCTCCAAAATCATATTGTTCTAATAGACGGGTTACCTCTTTTACAGTTTCATTGAAGCGATGAAGAATCCATTTATCAGCAGTAGATAGTTCCCCAGATAAATCTATATCCTCGACACTAAAATCCCCTAGATTCATAATAGTAAAACGAGAAGCATTCCAAATCTTATTTGCAAAATTTCTTGCCGCTTCAACTCTTTCAAAATAAAATCTCAAGTCTTGACCTGGAGTAGTACTAGTAGAAATCATGAATCTTAAAGCGTCAGCACCATATTTATCTATCACTTCGATTGGATCAATACCATTACCAAGGGATTTAGACATTTTTCTTCCTTCGCTATCCCTTACAAGTCCATGAAGATAAACATCTTTAAATGGCATTTGATCCGTGAACTCAAGTGCTGTAAAGATCATACGTGCTACCCAGAAGAAAATAATATCATATCCTGTAACTAATAAATTAGTTGGGTAGTATCTGTTTAGATCTTCCGTTTGTTCAGGCCATCCCATGGTTGAAAAAGGCCATAATCCAGAGCTAAACCAAGTATCTAATACATCTTCGTCTTGTTTTAGATGTTGATGACCACATTTTGAACAAACAGTTGGTTCTTCCATCTGTACATGTATTTCACCACAGCTCTCACAATACCAAGCTGGAACACGATGGCCCCACCATAGTTGTCTGGAAATACACCAATCCCTAATATTTTCAATCCAATTCAAGTAAATCTTTTCGAAACGCTCCGGTACAAAACGAACTCCCTTACCACTTTTTTGTAACTCAATCGCCCGCTTAACTAATGGTTTCATCTTAACAAACCATTGTGTTGATAAATATGGTTCAACAACTACGCCAGTACGCTCACTATGTCCAACAGAATGGATATGTTCTTCAATTTTGAATAGAACACCTTGCTCTTGTAAATCCTTTACGATTTGTTTACGACACTCAAATCTATCTAAACCACGATATTTACCAGCATTTTCATTCATATGTCCTGATTCGTCCATAACTAATACCCTTGGTAAATCATGACGTAAACCAATCTCAAAATCATTAGGGTCATGAGCAGGAGTGATCTTAACAGCACCACTTCCAAATTCACGATCAACATATTCATCTGCAACAATTGGTATTTCTCTTCCAATAATCGGTAGTACAACAGTTTTTCCAATTAAATCTTTATAACGTTCATCATCTGGATGTACCGCTACAGCTGTATCACCTAACATAGTTTCTGGACGAGTTGTAGCCACAACTACATGACCACTACCATCTTTTAATGGATATCTCATATGATATAAGGCACCTTTGACTTCCTTATACTCCACTTCAATATCTGATAAGGCAGTCCTTGCTTGTGGATCCCAGTTAATAATATATTCACCACGATAGATAAGCCCTTTTTCATAAAGACTTACAAAAACTTTTCTTACTGCCTTTGAAAGTCCTTCATCCATCGTAAAACGTTCTCTAGAATAGTCTAAAGACAAACCTAACTTAGCCCATTGTTCACGAATGGTATTGGCATACTTGCCTTTCCATTCCCAAACCTTTTCAAGGAATTTTTCTCTACCTAAATCATAACGACTGATACCTTCCTCACGTAATCTCGCTTCAACTTTAGCTTGGGTAGCAATACCCGCATGGTCAGTACCTGGTAGCCAAAGGGTATCATAACCTTGCATTCTCTTCATTCGCGCCATAATATCTTGAAGCGTAAAGTCAAAAGCATGGCCCAGATGCAACATTCCTGTTACGTTTGGTGGTGGAATTACAATCGAATATGGCTCCTTACTTTGATCCTGACCTGCTTTAAAAAAATCATGTTCTGCCCAGTAGTCATTCCATTTCTTCTCCACATTTTTCGGGTCATAGGTTGTAGGAATTTGTTGTTCAATTTTTTCCATTTTTTATCCCCCCTAATATTAATAAACAAATAATTATTCCATAGAGCAAAAAAACACTTTCCATCCCAAAGGACGAAAAGTGTTCGCGGTACCACCTTTATTCATGGCATAAGCCATGCACTCTTTCTTAACGGATAAAACCGGTCTGTTCTACTCGACTTACGCATCAAACAGACTACTTAAGGGCGACCTTCAGTAAAGAAACACCTAGAAAACCTCACAGCTAAATGGCTTTCCTCTCTTTAGGGTTCTGTTACCTACTCCTCCCTCGCATTGTATTTAAAATATCCAGTTATAAATAGCTCATGAATTCCTAAACCCAGAGTTAATTTATATTTTAATGAGGTTATGAGATAATGTCAAATTAGTTCTAGAAATTCTTCCCTTAAAATCCCCATCACGATCATATTCCAATATCTACCATTTCGAAAAATATGCTTTCTTAAACGCCCTTCTTCCTTAAATCCTGCTTTAAGATAGGCATGATGACCAAGTTCATTAAATTCAAAATGGGTTAACATCACACGATTTAAGTTCATTTCCAAAAAGGCAAAGCGAAGTAATGTTTTGATGGCATCTGTACCATAGCCCTTGTTTAAATGTTCTCTTTTGCCAATAACGATACCTAGTTCAGCAGTACGGTTTAGCCAATTGATATCATGTAAACCAATATGGCCAATATATTCCTCTTCTTTAGGAAGATCAAGAGCATTGATTGAAAAGTTTCTTACCTTTTCCGAAGGACGTTGACTACGTTCAGCAAATGATTTCGAACTTTCAAGAGGGAACGGTGCAACCCCAACATTAAGATTTTTGGTGATATAGGGATCATTAAACCATTGATTAACTAGTTCGATTTTGTCCAGTGCTACTGTATCTAATCTTACTCTTTTGCCTTTTAATATTGCCGCCATCTCTCTTCATCCTCCTTTTGAAATTTTTCTAAGTACTCTTCACGTAGGATAGCCATGATAACCTCATCATAAAAATTCCCATTACGATATATGGCACGACGTTTTCTTCCCTCTTCGACAAAACCCAATTTTTTATAGCTTTTTATAGCTCGATCATTAAATTCAAAAACTCCTAGCTCAATACGTCGAAGATTAAATTCTTGAAAACCAAGATATAATAATAAACGTAATGCTTCAGTTCCATATCCTTTACCCCAATAGTTTTTATCCCCGATAAAGATCCCTGTGACTGCGGATTGATTTTTCCAGTTAATATTAAAAAGGCTACAATTTCCTATTAATTGGTCATTTTCAATCGTGTGTATGGCATACGTCTTTCTACTTTTGTCTTTGAGCATTGACTCATACCAATCATTCTCTTCTGTCATAGTTAAAGGATAAGAAATTCCAATGGCTAAGTACTGCCTCACTTCTGAATCATTCATCCATTCAAGATACTTAGGTAAATCTTCTCTTTCTACTGCTTTTAATTGCACTAACTTTCCCTTTAGCATAAGATCGCCCCCCCAGTAATGTTGTATAAAAAATTTTAAATAAGTAGTATTTTTGTATAAGTGCGACTTTTGGAAGTGAAACGAACAAGGTAAGCACGTTACAAAATACTACTTCTGATGCAAAGAGAAGATAATGATATGCTTAATAGAAAAAAAACTCTTTGCAGGTAGATTCGACACTGGAACCTACCGCAAGAGTCTTTTATACCCACGGTGTAGCATTACGCTTGGAATCGCTCGGACCAGACTTCTAACTTTGTAGAACGGAACCCTAGATTCCCTCCCATTGCTATTTTTTTCAATATTTTTTGAATATTATATAATAAGTGAAATATTTGTCAAGACGTCAGTTTACTATTCATTTAGCCATCTTTGACTATCGATAAACCAAACCATTTCTTTCATTTGAGTCCAACTTACTTGTAGTCTATTCAAATACTCGAGGTCAGACAAATTATTCACCTTATCCACATATCGTTTGGCTAGAACAATCATCCTTTCCGGAAAAAGAAGATAAATTGCTAAAAGTTTCTTTTCAGCGACATCTAGTGGAACTAATTGTTGATACGCATCTAACCAGTCTTGAGTCCAATTTCTATTTTCTTTATCAAGAATATAATGACGAATAAAAAAAGCTATATCCCTCACCGGTGTATCCATACTAAAATGATCAAAATCAATGAGCTTTATTCTATCATCGGTGGTAATGATAATATTACGATGATGAAATCTACCGTGACAAATCGTCTTTCTTAATCCTCCTATTGAATTGTATTGAATAACCCAATTATTCAAATATTCAACAGCTTCTTTGGCCCAATCTAAAAGAAAAGGAATATAGGTAAGATATATGTGCTCAAATGTGGTTTTTGAAACTTTTTTCTTCAACTTCTTTTCATATTTTTTTAACCAACTTATCCGATCTTCCCAATAATTTCGCAAATATATTTCATCTACAAAGGGAGTCTTTGAAACTTTTTGATGGTATGAAAATCCCAATTTATGCAGCTGAGCCATCATTGATATAGACTTAAGTAGGTGAGGATAATAATTTAATGTTAATGGTTTGCCGTCAATCCATTTCACCACATAAACGATGCTTCCCTCTAAATCGATAAAGGCGTCACCGTATTTATTTTTTAACAAGTTAACAACTGGATAGTTGTTGTTTTCAAGATATTCTAAGACATTTTTCATTCTTTCTGCTTGAACTTTACTAATCTTAGATTTTTTTACGGCATATTCCCCAAATTGGGTCTCAATTTTAAACACTGACTTGATCCTATTAACACTTTTCACTTGAAAATCGTATTCTGTGAAAATATGAGGGTAAATGCCTATCTCAATGAATGGCTCCATGAGTGACATGGTGGATACCTCCCCCATTATAAATCAAAATAAGTAAACAATAATTGATAAAGCTTACCCAAATTTATTTGTTCATCCATTAATTTTTTATATTGAGATAAATTTTCTGTTGGATGGGGAATTTTCGCAACATAATAGACATATAAAAATTTCCAAATATTATGTGGATAAGCGATATAAGTTAATATCCAATATTTTTCTTCTTTCTGCAAAGGCTTAACACTTTGGTAATGATTGAGAAATTGATAAATGATCTCATCTTTAAACCCACTTTCCTTGTAAATACGGATTACGAGTTTAGCGATGTCATAAACCGGTATATCAATTATTGGTAAACCAAGATCAACTATCCAGCCCTCTTTATACTCATCAATTTTAAATGACTCAGAATAAAGATTCCCATGACATAGCTTTGGTTCTATTCCAATCCTAAAAGAAGTTTTCTCTATTTTTCTAGCCATTTGAATACTTCTATCTACCTGTTCGTTTAATTTAACGATATCTTTGAGGATAATTTCATCTAAATCATTTTTGTCTGACTTATTATCCAGATATCTTTCAACGTATTGAAGATGTTTTAATCCCCGAAAAAAATGCTCTGACCAAGGAGCTATTTGATGATTAATATTTATCTTAGCAGTTGCAAGATTAAAATTACCCAAGGTAGTACCCAATATTTTCAAATCCTCTTCATCAAATATAGAAGGTTTTTTTCCATCTATCCAGTCTGTTAGGGCATACCCATGCCCTTCATAAAGCACAAAAGGTTTACCTTCTTTAGTCCTAATTAAACGATCGATCTTCCGAAATCCAGCTTTTGCAAGCGATTCTTTAAAACGAAATACTTCTTTTAAGGTGTCAATATCATTCCATTTTTTTAATATTTTCGTTCCACGGTCAGTTTTTAATTTATAAAATGAGGGGTAAGTTTCTATTGTCGCTACTCTAAGTTCATATTGCCTTAGTACTTCTACCAAATTCATATTATTTAACACATTAATAGAATTCATTATTACTTATTACTCCCTTTTTACCGGAAGATATAATAACTGACCTTTTTCAAGCTCCTTATTTTCTAAGTTGTTATAGTTAATTATATCTTCTTCTTTTAAATCGTACTTTTCCGCAATTTGGTCTAAAGTATCTTCATGTTGAACTAAATAGATTTTGATTCTGTACTTACGCTCCTCATTTCCCTGCATTAAGCTATATAAGATTTCTTTAGTGTTCTCTTCTTTGGTTTCTGACCCTTTATTTTCGGAAGTATTATATCCACTATCCTCAAAACCGTCTTCTTCCAAAACAGTATTTTCATTTGATATTAAATAATCTTGATCTCTATTAAACGTTGTTTGAGCATCAGTTCCTACATGATGTTTGTTTTCATTATGATTATCATTTTTCCTTTTGTTTGCCCTATCATGATTGAACAATGAATATAATGGATTTACTTGTTCTTTATCAGGAGAAGTCCTGCTATTTCTATCATGTATGCCGATATTCATTTTTGCAGTACTATCATCATCAACGTCGGCACCTTCTATATTTTCTTCTATTTCTTCAATAACTTCTTTTCCTTTTTCTTCATCAAACTCAGCTACTGTATCATCTTCGGTTTCGTGACTTTCCAAATCCTTACCAGAATCATCAGATTTAATATCCTTCTGTTCTACAGGGTCTTCTTCATTTTTAATATTACTTTCTTCAGCTCCAAGATTTTGATTCACGTCTTTTATAATAGTTTCCTCATCTTGATCTTCGTTACTTTGTTTTTCTTCCTTACTCTGATCTTCGCTAGTAACATGAGATAATAATTCTGTCCTAGTTGTATTTTCAGGATCTGCAATTTCATCAAGTTCATAATGATTTACATTTGGTGTATCTTGTTCAGGAATAGGATGAACACCAAATAATTTAATTTTGGCTATCAATTCAATCTCTTTTTCGGATAAGACTTGATAGTCAAAATACTCAACTTCGACCAAAATATCTGCATGATTAGTTATCCGGTCATTTTGAATCTGGATTGAAAGTGGAATTTGATATTGAAAAGTTTCAATTTCATTTTCTTCGGTAAAGAAAGAGCCATAGTGTATCCCATCTGAATTATCAAACTGTTTTTCCCAATCTTTACCCTTTTGAAACTCCCCATTCAATACCAAAAAACCTGAAACTTCCGTTTCTTTTTCGGTCTCATAAACTTTAACAATCGGTTGTAACTCTAAACTAGCTAAGTTCGTAAAACTTTGTCCATCATTATGATGTTTTACTTTCTCGCGAATTTCAAAACTCATAAATGGTAGATCCGTCACCTTAATCACCCCTTGTAAAGGTAGTTCTCTCGATTAAATATATTTCATCTTCGTCCTAGATATGACTTAAAACAAATTTTTATTCATAAAAAACATTAATCCTTATCGGAAAAGGAGTACCTTTGCACCTCATGGTGTAAAAAAAGCCATCATAACTCTAATTAATTATTGTATTTTATACCGTGCTCACCTTGTCCGTTTCACTCCCAAAAGTCGCACTTATACAAAATACAACATTTTACTCTTTCTTTAACAAAAAAAACACCTCACTTAAAAATGAGGTGTGTGTGAATTTCCTTATTTAACTAATTCTTTTAACGCTTGGTAATGAATCTCTATTGTTTTATTAATATCGGCATCAGTATGTGCTGTAGAAATAAATAATGCTTCAAACTGTGATGGAGCGATATAGATACCATGATCAAGTAAATAACCGTGAACTCGTTTAAATCTTTCCAAGTCGGAGGTTTTTGCAGTTTCATAATCTATCACTTCTACACCAGTATAAAAAAATCCAACCATCGATCCTACGCTGTTAATATGATATGGAATTGCCAGATCCAAAGCATTTTTTGCTAATCCTTCAGCAAGCATTTTAGCTTTTCTTGCTAATTCCTCATAAACACCCGGTTGTTTCAATAGTTTCAGCGTTGCTATACCTGCTGCCATGGCCACAGGATTACCAGAAAGTGTTCCTGCTTGATAAACGCTACCTACTGGAGCAATTTGTGCCATGATTTCCTTTTTACCACCGTATGCTCCAACCGGTAAACCACCGCCAATGATTTTACCCAATGTGGTTATGTCAGGAGTTACCCCATATAATCCTTGAGCACTATTTGGACCAACCCTAAAGCCAGTCATCACTTCGTCAAATATTAACAAAGCCTCATACTTATCTGTAATTTCCCTTAGATCTTGTAAAAATCCCGGCTTAGGGGGGACCACTCCCATATTTCCTGCTACTGGCTCAACTATAATAGCAGCAATATCTTCACCATATTTTTCAAAAGCAAACCTTACACTTTCTATATCATTATACGGCACAGTAATTGTATTTACTGCGATACCTTCGGGTACACCAGGACTGTCTGGTAGACCTAAGGTAGCAACTCCTGAACCTGCTTTTATCAATAAACTATCACTATGACCATGATAGTTACCTTCAAACTTGATAATCTTACTTTTACCAGTATACCCTCTAGCTAAACGAATTGCACTCATTGTTGCTTCAGTACCTGAATTAACCATTCTCACCATCTCGATAGATGGGACCATTTCAATAATAAGTTTAGCCATCTCTGTTTCAAGTTCTGTAGGAGTTCCAAAACCTGTTCCTTTAGATAATGTTTGCCTAACAAAAGATATAACTTCTGGATGAGCATGTCCTACAATTAATGGGCCCCATGAAGCTACGTAATCTATATATTCATTTCCATCGATATCATAAATCTTTGAACCAATTCCATGGTCGATATAAACAGGGTTTCTATCAACAGATTTGAAGGCACGTACTGGACTATTAACTCCACCGGGAATTATTTCCTTGGCCTCAGTAAATTTTTCTATCGATTTAGCGTATCGATTCATGTCACTCTACTCCTTTTTCAGAAATTGTTCTTCCCATCTCTCCACTTCAGGTGTAAAATATTGAACTCTTGTCTTTTTATATTCCTTAGTAGAATAGAGAACAAATCTTTCAGTTATTCCAGTATCTTCCTCAATCATCCTAAAAATATCCTCTACCTCTTCTACACTTCTTCCATGTACCATTGTGAAAATATTATATGGCCAATCTGGATAGGTAGGTCGTAAATAGCAATGACTTACAGCTTGGTAGGCAGCCATTTTAGCACCAATTTCCTCTTGTTTCTCTTTTGGAACCTTCCAAACACCCATTCCATTTGCTTTAAATCCAGCTTTACGATGGGATAAAACAGCAGCAAAACGACGCATTATCCCTCTTTGTTTAAAAGCGTTGGCTTTATCCAATAATTCTTGAACAGTAACCCCCGCTTCATTTGCTAAATCAGAGAATGGTCTAGATATAATAGCCAAATCCTTTTGTAATACACGAATAATAGCAATCTCTTTATCTGTTAACTGTATTGATGATTCCTCACGCTTTTTCTCATTATAAAATTGGGATTCTACTTTCCTTTTAGTATCCTTACCTGTCATATCTAGCTGAACACCAATCTTAAAAAGCTTTAATGTAGGAAGTAAACGAATCGATTCTACTCCAGCTAATTTCCCTAAGATTTCTACTGTTTTTTCCAATCCTAAACGACTATTTGGCGGAACTGCAATTGTAAACCAAAGATTAAATTCATGGTTTCTTTTATAATTATGTGAAACACCAGGATGTTGATTAACTATTTCAGCTGCTTTATCTATACTTTCAGGATTAACTTTAGCTGCCACTAAACTAGATTTATACCCTAAGCTCTTAGTATCAAAAATAGCAGATATCTGGCGGATAACATTCCCTTTTAATTCTTTAATCCTATTAATTACCTCTGCTTCAGAGATATTTAAACGATTGGCAATTTCTAAAAAGGGTCTTTCAACTAATGGAAAATCCTTTTGTATTAAATTTAATAATTCTTGATTGATTTTATCCATTTGCAAGATACTCATCCTAATTCCCCTCTTGTAACCATTTCGCCACATCCTTGGCAAAATAGGTTAATATTATATCTGCACCGGCACGTTTCATACCGGTTAACATTTCTAGAACAACTGCTTTTTCATCTATCCAACCATTCTTTGCTGCAGCCTTAATCATCGAATATTCACCACTTACATTGTAAGCAGCTACAGGTAGATTAAAGTTTGTTTTTACTTGCTGAATAATATCCAAGTAAGCTAGTGCAGGTTTAACCATTAATATATCTGCACCCTCTTTTATATCTGAATACGCCTCTCGTAATGCTTCTCTACTATTGGCTGGATCCATTTGATATGTCTTACGATCACCAAATTGTGGGGCCGACTCAGCAGCTTCCCGAAACGGTCCATAAAAAGCCGAAGAATATTTTACAGCGTAAGACATTATCGGTATATCTGTATATCCAGCTTCATCAAGTCCATGTCGAATGGCCGTTACGAATCCATCCATCATATTTGAAGGAGCAATAATATCAGCACCTGCTTTAGCTTGGGAGATTGCAGTTTTTGCTAGTAAATCTAAGGAAGGGTCATTTAATATTTTCCCTTCATGTACCACTCCACAATGTCCATGGTCTGTAAATTCACATAAGCATGTATCTGCAATAACTAATAATTCAGGAACTTGTTGTTTAATTTGTCGTATTGCCTTTTGAACAATTCCATGATCGTGATAGGCTTCTGTTCCCATCGGATCTTTTGTATTGGGTATACCAAAAAGAATTACCGCTTGTATTCCCAAATGAACTATTTCCTCTATCTCCTTGGATAATTGATCTAGCGAAAGTTGGAATACATTAGGCATCGAGGATACTTCTCGCTTAATCCCTGTACCCTCGGTTACAAATAACGGATATATCATATCATGGATGTGAAGTCGGTGTTCCCGAACTAGGTTTCGTATTCCTAAATTTTGTCTTAATCTACGGTGGCGATCAAATTTAATTTCCATAATATTAAACTCTCCTTATAGCATCTACCAATCCTGGAATTGTATATTCCGCAGCTGTAATATCAATTTGTAATCCTAGTTTTTCAGCTGTTTTTGATGTAATAGGTCCGATACTAGCAAGTTTTACTCCTTGGAGCAATTCTTCTAAAGATTCATCTTTTAGTGCCTCAACAAAATTCTTTACAGTAGAAGAACTAGTAAAGGTGATAATTTGTATTTTTCCTTTTTTGAACATATCTATTATTTCATTTTTATTTTCAGCATCAATTTTTGTTTCATATGCATCTACTTCGATTACTTCTAATCCCTTATCCTTTAGTTTTTCAGACAATACTTTACGTGCAATATCCGCTCTTGGTAATAAAACCCTCTGTCCTGCTTTTAATTGGTCTTCTAATGAATCTAATAAACCCTCTGCTCGAAATTCTTGAGGAAGAACGTCGACTATAAGTCCCTTTTCCTCTAAAACTTTTGCCGTTTTAGGTCCAATTGCAGCAATTCTTGCATTGCTCATTTTACGAATATCTGTTTTCTTCTCCTTTAACTTATCGAAGAAAGAATTAACTCCATTAACACTGGTAAAAATAACCCAATCAAAAGTATCTAATTGGTTAATCGCTAAATCATACTTGGTTGAATCACTAGGTGGAACGATTTTAATCACTGGGAATTCAATTGGTTCTCCTCCCAATTCCTCAATCATGGCCGATAATTCACTCGCTTGGCTTCTTGCCCTGGTTACTAACACTCTTTTCCCAAACAAAGGTTTTTTCTCAAACCATTGTAGTTGTTCCCTTAGTTTTACCACATCACCGATAACGATAGTTGCTGGAGAAGTAATTTTAGCTTCTTCAACCTCTTGAACGATATTATTTAATGTCCCTACAACCGTTCTTTGTTCAACCGTTGTCCCCCACTGAATTACGGCAACTGGAGTATTAGGATCTCGTCCATTATTAATTAATTTCTCTCTAATTAAGTTAATATTAGAAACTCCCATTAGAAAAACGATTGTTCCTGTCGCTGTAGAAATTTTTTCCCAATTGATATTAGATTCATTTTTACTAGGATCCTCGTGTCCAGTAACAATCGCTAATGATGAAGTAAAATCTCTATGGGTAATTGGAATCCCCGCATAGATAGGTACAGCAATTGCCGATGTTATACCTGGTATGATTTCAAAGGGAATTTGCTGCTTGACTAAAATTTGCGCTTCTTCTCCAACTCTTCCAAAAACCGACGGATCGCCACCTTTTAACCGAGTGACAATACTACCCTCTAAAGCTTTATCAACTAATAATTGATTAATTTCATCTTGTTTTAAGGTATGTTTATTGGGTAATTTCCCAACATATATTTTTTTAGCAGATTTTTTTGCATACTTTAATAATGATGGATGTGCTAGGCGATCATAAATAACAACATCAGCTTTTTTAATCGCCTCAATTCCTTTTAAGGTTATTAATTTTGGATCACCAGGGCCAGCACCCACTAAAAAAACTTTACCTACACTCAACCTATTCTTCTCCTTTCACCTCAGCTAAAATTTTAGCAGCACCTTTTGCTAATAATTTATCTGCAACTTGAATTCCTAACTTAACTGCTTCACGCTTACTAGCTTTACCTTCTTGCTTAATTATCAGCTTTCCATCTAAAGAGGCTACCATTCCAACTAAATGAATGTTATTATCCTCCCATTTAGCATGTGCTCCAATAGGAACTTGGCACCCTCCTTGTAATCTATTTAATAAAGATCTTTCAGCAGAAACTAAAATCTTCGTTTTTGAATCATCTATCTTTTTTAGTAATTCTAATAATTCATGGTCATTTTCTCTAGCTTGAATACCAAGTGCTCCTTGCCCTACCGCGGGAATAGAAAGATCAACGTCTAAGCATTCTGTTATTTTGTCTTCCCATCCCATTCGTTTAAGCCCTGCTGCAGCTAATATTATTCCATCTAAACCTTCTGTTTCTAACTTTCTAATTCTGGTATCAATATTTCCTCTGATCGATTTAATGTGCAGATCATCTCGATAAGATAGTATTTGCGCGGCCCTTCTTAAACTACTTGTACCTATCCTAGCTCCTTTAGGTAAGGAATCAATGGTGAATCCTTGCCTGGAAATCAAACAATCTCTAGGATCTTCTCGCTTCGGTATTGCGGCTATTGTTAGACCTTCTGGCATTTCAAATGGCATATCTTTCATACTATGAACAGCAAAATCTATTTCACCATCTAATAATGCTTGTTCAATCTCTTTAACAAATAAGCCTTTCCCACCGACCTTTGATAAGGTAACATTAAGGATTTTATCACCTTTAGTAACAATTTCCTTAATCTCGAATTCATAGGGAAGATTTAAAGCTTTAAGCTGATCAATTACTGATTTAGTTTGGGTTAAAGCTAATTGACTTTTCCTAGAACCTACTATGATTTTTTTCATCTTTCTAGAAATTCTCCTTCTTAAACATTTGCTTGAATTTTTCTTCTACTTGCGTTTTTTTATATTTCGATACTTCTTGTATCCATTTGTCATCCAATAATTTGCTAAAATAGTGTCTACGACGTTCCTGATCAATATTTTGACTAAGAATCCATTTTCTCATTCTAGCCAAAAATGCAGTATAATCATCATATTCTACACCATATCGTTTTTCTAAATCTTGTCGTATTTTTTTGGACAATCCCGGACTTGCTCCACCAGTTGTTATGGCAATTTGCAAATGTCCTCTTTTAAATGTTGAAGGTACAACAAAAGTACATAACTCGGGGTGATCCACTATATTCACAAACTGAGTGGAATGATCAACAGCCCGATAGATACTCAAGTTTAGTTCTGAATTATCCGTGGCTATAATTACCAAAAAAAAACCCTTTAAATCACCTTGATAATAGCCCCTGTTTATCCATGTAATAGCCTCTTTTCTTGATAATTCTTCTATATTAGGTGTCACTTTTGGACTGATGACTGTAACGTTAGCTTGTGATTCTAAAAGTGAACTTATCTTTCTTTGTGCTACCTTACCTCCACCAATTACTACACAGGACTTATGACTTAAATCTATCATTAAAGGGTAATATGATTTCATTTTTTTGTTGTTATTCCTCCCTATTTCCTGAAGATATTATAAGTTTTATACACAGAATTAGTTTTCAATTCCTCGTCTTCTAAGCCAAAAATTTCCTTGAAAAACCTCATCATATTCTCCGCATCTGGCTGCACAGCCATTTCCTTAACTTTAATAATTGGATTTTTTAATAGCTGATTAACAATGCTCTTAGTGTGCTTACGAATCACTTTCAGTTCTCTCTCACTAAGATGCGGAAGTTTTTTTTCTATCGAGTTCATTGTCTCTTCTTGAATTATTAAGCTTTTTTCTCTTAAAGCCGCTATTAAGGGAATTACTCCTAAGGTATTAACCCAACGATAAAATTCTTCTACCTCACTAGCGATCCAATTATTTACTTGATTGGCAATTATTTGTCGTTCTTTCATGTTACTATCAACAATATCCTGTAAATCATCAATATTATATAAGTGGACATTGTCAAAATTGCCAATGGATGGATCAATATCTCTAGGAACAGCAATATCAATTAAAAATAATGGTTTGTCGCTCCGTTCCTTGATAACTTCTTCAATTAGAGAATTATTAATAATCAGTGAATTTGAGCCGGTGGAGCTTATTACTATATCTGCCTTTGTTAGTGCCAATTTCAGTTGCTCCATTGTATAAGCTTCACCTTTAAAAGCTTTCGCCATTTTTTCAGCTTTTTCATAAGTTCTATTAACTACCATTACATGTTTAACGCCATTTGAATAAAGATGAATTGCTGTTAATTCTCCCATTTCCCCAGCACCAATTATTAACACATTTTTATCATCTAATCGACTAAATATTTTTTTCGCTAATTCAACTGCTGCATAGCTAACGGAGACTGCTTTTTCTCCGATTCTTGTTTTCGAGTGAACTTTTTTAGCAAAAGTAATTGCCTGTTTAAATAATGTATTAAAAATCGTGCCGGTTGCTTCATGGTGTTGGGCCAAAAAAAAAGCTTGTCGAACTTGACCTAAAACTTGTGTTTCACCTAAGATCATTGAATCCAGTCCGGTAATAACTTTAAATAAATGTTCCGTAGCTTCAAAATCTTTTTTTACATATAAAAAAGGAATAATTTTTTCCTTAGACACCGAAAACCATTCTGAATAAAATTTTTTAATAAAGTGTTCTCCGGTGTGAAGTTGGTCAACAATAGCATAAACTTCTGTTCTATTACATGTTCCGACGATTACAGCTTCAAGTATGCTTTTTGTCTGCTTTAATCTTAATAAAGCTTGGCCTATTTTTTCCTCAGAAAAAGTAAACTTCTCTCTTATTTCCACTGGTGCTGTGCGATAATTTAAACCTACAACCATAACATGCATTTTTTCTCACCCTAGTGCTCAATTAAAATTGATTATCTTCATAAGTTTTTACACTCTAATTAATTACAATCTTTTTAATTTCATTATATCATTGTAAAGATTTTTCAGCATTT
Source organism: Vulcanibacillus modesticaldus (assembly GCF_001730235.1). Classification (GTDB taxonomy): domain Bacteria; phylum Bacillota; class Bacilli; order Tepidibacillales; family Tepidibacillaceae; genus Vulcanibacillus; species Vulcanibacillus modesticaldus. The sequence continues at coordinate 49,817 of NZ_MIJF01000056.1, forward strand.
TTTTTTTATCTTTTGAACATTTTATCGTGTCGTCTCATATTATAACCTATGAGTTTAGGCATTTGTGGAGGTGTCTTATGTTTAAAAAAATTGTAAAAATTAGCTTGATTATCTTGATTCTCACGTCTATTATTTTTGTCGTTGGGTGTTCAAATTCTACTGGTAAAGTTGATAATCCAAAAATCAGATTGGTTGAAGTAACCCATTCTATTTTTTATACACCTCAATATGTAGCATTAGAAATGGGATTTTTTAAAGAAGAGGGATTGGATGTAGAACTAACGACTGCCTATGGTGGAGATAAAACAATGACTGCCCTTCTAAGCGGAAATGCAGACATTATTTTAGTGGGAACAGAAACCACAATCTACGTATACAATCAAAATCCCAAAGATCCAGCAATAAACTTTGCACAATTGACCCAAACCGATGGCTCATTTTTGGTTTCAAGAAAACCAATTAAGAACTTCTCTTGGGATATGCTTAAGGGTAAAGTTCTTTTAGGACAAAGAAAAGGCGGTATGCCTGAAATGGTAAGTGAATATGTTCAACATATTAATGGAATCGAGCCAAAAGTCGACAACGAAATCATTCAAAATGTAGACTATAAAAACTTAAGCAGTGCATTTGTTTCAGGAACTGGTGACTTTGTACAGTTATTTGAACCAGTAGCTTCAAAACTTGAGGCGGAGCGTAAAGGATATATCGTTGCTTCATTTGGAGAAAGTAGTGGAAAACTTCCTTACACAGTTTATATTACAAAACAAAGTATGATAGACAACAACCCGGAAATCATCCAAAAATTTACTAACGCAATATATAAAGCCCAGCTTTGGGTTCATCGTAACACTCTAGAAGAGATTGCAAATGTGATCGCGCCCCAATTCCCAGATTTGGATCGTGAAATAATGTTACAGGTTTTAAATCGCTATCGCTCACAAGGTTCATGGGCGATGGATCCCATCCTTGACATTGAAGAATACCAAAATCTTGAAAAAGTGATGGAATACTCCGGGGAATTAAAACAAAGAGTTCCTTACGAAGCAATCGTTAATACAGATTTTGCAAAAAATGCAATCAACACTAAAGAGCAATGATTAAATTGTAGTTTAGTTACAATATATAACTTTTGATTTATTAATAAAAAAAGGTAGAACTATGAGTCATCTCAAGTTTCTACCTTTTTTCGATTAAATTTATTTTCAATTAAATTTCTGCTATTCTGCAGGTGGAGTAAATACCCTCTTAGCCAATTCATCATTTAACATATATAAGGCACTACTATCATTGCCAATTCGTTTTAATTTCTTTACGAGGGACTCAAAAGTAGCTTCTTCTTCCACTTGCTCATCAATAAACCAATTTAGAAAACTGATAGTCGAATATTCTTTTTCTTCAGTTGCTATATCTTGAAGGGCATAGATTCTCTTAGTTACTAACTTTTCGTGCTCTAATGCTTTTTCAAATACATCTATAATCGAATCAAACTCATTTTCAGGATCTTCATATCCCTTAACAATAACCCTTCCACCTTTGTCATTAATGAAATCAAAAAACTTCATAGCATGAAATCTTTCTTCTTCAACCTGTACTCTAAAAAAATGGGCAAATCCATCTAAATCTTCTGATGCACAATAAGCAGACATCGCTAGATAGATACTAGCAGATTCAAACTCAAAGTTCATCTGATCATTTAATGCGTTCAATAGTTTTCCACTTAGCATGACAATCCCCCCTAATCATTCTCTATTAAATATTAACATCCTTTATATTTATTAGTAAATATCAATAGGTTTATTCAGAAAAAATTCATTACTAACCACTTCAAATAAATCCATGATCATTTCATGTTGATAAAAGCTTCAATGTCTTTTTCAATTAAGTTTAATGAATTTTTCCAGAAATCAACTGAACGAATATCAATATTCATAATCAGAGCCACATCAACAATACTCTTCTTTCCTGTTACAGATAATAACTTATCATATTCTTTGACGAAAGAATCCCCCTTCTTTAAATATTCTGCGTATAGCCCTTTAGCAAACAATAGTCCAAAAGCATACGGGAAATTATAAAAATTATAATCAGCATCATAATAGTGTGGTTTACAAGCCCACATATATGGATGTAAATATTGATGGTCAAGGCCATCTCCATAGGCTTCCTTTTGAGCCTTCAACATTATTTCTTTTAGCTTATTTACAGAAAGCGATGCCTCTTCTCTTAATTTGAACACTTCTGTTTCAAATAAATAACGGCTATAAATATCAACGATAACTTGACCGGCATCGGATATGTCATTCTCTAAAATTGAAAAAACTTGTTCTTTAGTAGCCTTTTGAATAGCAGCATTTTTTATGATTGTCTCACAAAAAATTGAGGCTGTTTCCGCAATTGGCATTGGATAATTACTGTTTAAATATGATTCATCGGTTAAACAAGATCCATGGTATCCATGTCCTAATTCATGAGCTAGTGTAGTAACGTCATTAAAACTACCAGTAAAGTTAGCCAATATTCTACTTTCTTTAATCGCATGTATATTAGCACAGAAGGCTCCGCCCATTTTTCCTTCCCTTGGTTCAGCATCAATCCAACCATCATTAAAAGCTCGTTCAGCGTAATCCGCCAGTTTATCACTGAAGGTCCTAAAATTAGTTACAATAAAATCTTTAGCTTCCTCATAGGTATATTCCATATCTACATTACCTAACGGAGCAAATAATTCATAAAAAGGTAATCCACTACTATATCCTAAAAGCTCGGCTTTTTTTCGATAAAACTTATGAAATGTTGGTAAACTCTCTCTAATCGCTGAAAGCATCGCTTCTAATACTTCTTGATCTATTCTAGAGTCAATTAAAGTTTTTTCCAATACGGATTCATAACCTCTCATTTTAGCTAAAGTTATTACCTCTCCCTTAATACCATTTAGGCACGCAGCCGAGGACTCTTCTATTTTCTTGTACGCCCTTAGCTCCGCTTCATAAGCCGTCTTCCTTAATTTCTTATCCTTATCGTAAGCCATATTTCTAACAACTGATAGTGGAAGTTGCTTTTGTTCCCCATTGATTTCTATATCGACTAAAAGGGTAGATGTAAGTAAATATTGTAATTTTGACCACGCATTAGAACCAGTATTTTTCATCTTTGCTATCAGTACTTCCTGATCTTCACTCAAAGTATATTTATTATTCTGTACTATCTCTTTGAGATAATAGCGATGTTCTTCTAATACTTTTGAAGACGAAATTATCTCATCCAAATTCTCTAAAGAACCTAAGAACTTTTGAAAAATTACATTTGGCTCTGTTAATTCCGTTATCATCTCTTCTAGTTTTTCTAATATTCCTAAAGCCTTTTCATTTTTTGCTTCTACACTTAATGTTAGCCCAGCATAACTATGTAAACGACTGAAAAGATTATAGTTTGAATTTAACATATTAAGGTATTGTTCAACCTTCTTCCCAGCATTTTCTTTATCTTTAAAATTGACCCCAACCCACTCTTTAATTTCAGTTATCTTTTCGATTGACTTTTCCAAATCACTCTTAAATTGATCAGAATCAAAAGATGTATATAAAGCATCTAAGCTCCATCTCATATTCATTTTTACCATCCTCTCATAATTTAAATTTTTCTTTATTTAAAATATTATCATTCTCAAAGTTTAACAAAAATCCTTCATAACAACAAAAATTAAGTATCAAAGAATGACTATGAACTAAACTAACGTCTAGTGAATAGTATATGAAAAGGGGGGGAGATAATGAATAGAAGTATTATCAGCTTAAAAAACGTAAGTAAACTTTACCATACTAAAATAGACGAAATTTTTGCAGTTAAAGATATTAACCTGAATATAGAAAAGGGAGAATTCATCAGTTTGGTAGGACCTAGCGGTTGCGGAAAAAGTACTATCTTATCGTTAATCTCCGGTTTGTTTCCACCAACCAAAGGAAAAATATATATTGATGGACAAGAGGTAACTGGTCCTACAAGAAAAATCGGATATATGTTACAACAAGATTATTTATTAAATTGGCGAACCGTTGAAGAAAATATTTTATTGGGATTAGAAATTCAAAAGAGATTGACCACTAAAAACAGAAACCAAGCCCTTCACCTTCTTGAAGAAATGGGACTAACTTCATATAAAGACTCTCATCCCAACCAACTCTCTGGAGGAATGAGACAACGTGTCGCCTTAGTAAGAACTTTAGCGACTAATCCCGATATTTTATTACTAGATGAACCATTTTCAGCACTTGATTATCAAACAAGATTAAAACTTGAAGACTTAGTTGTAGAAACGATTCATAAGCATGAGAAAACAGCAATTTTAGTCACTCACGATATCAGTGAAGCTATTGCTATGTCAGATCGAATTGTCTTATTAGGAAAAAATCCTGGACACATTAAAAAGGTATTTAATGTCCCCGACCCTATCCGTAATTCCCTTCCCTTAAAAGCAAGAAATGTGCCCGAATTCCAAAACTATTTTCATTTGATTTGGAGTGAAATAGAAGATGATGAATAGATATTTGACGAAGGGTGCCAAATCTGAAGAACATGGGATTTTCCTATCCAAATTAAGACTTAATTATATATATATCAGGATTACGCAATTACTACTACTTATATTCCTATTAGGAACATGGGAATTAACAGTGAAATTAAAATTGATAGATGAATTTTTATTTAGTAGACCAAGTAAAATTTGGGATCTATTTATTGAAATGTTGACCACAGGTGAATTACAACACCATATCTATGTTACCTTACTAGAAACTGTTGTTGGCTTCATCTTAGGAACATTACTCGGAACAATATTGGCTACTTTAATTTGGGCTTCACCATTTATTTCAAAAGTATTAGAGCCTTATCTTGTAGTATTAAATGGAATGCCTAAGGTTGCACTTGGACCAATTTTTATCGTAACCTTTGGATCCGGCTATACATCAATTATTGCAATGGCTTTAGCAATTTCAATTATCATTACGACTATCGTTATTTACGGCAGTTTTAAGGAAGTTGACCCTAATTATCTGAAACTGGCCAGAACTTTTGGAGCAAAAAAACATCAAATATTTTTCAAAGTTATTTTACCTGCCTCATTTCCTACGATCATTGCTACTCTAAAAGTTAATGTGGGTCTATCTTGGGTAGGGGTGATTGTTGGAGAATTTTTAGTTTCAAAAGCTGGTTTAGGATACCTTATTATATATGGATTTCAGGTATTTAATCTAACGTTGGTCATGATGAGTTTATTCATAATAAGCATTGCAGCTACATTAATGTATCAAGCTGTTGCACTTCTAGAATCAAAAATTCTCTCAATAAGAAATCGTTAAAAATAGCCTAGCGCTATTTTTTTTCATGGTTTTTATTTATTTTTGCATAAATAAATTTTTTTGAAGGAATTTGGCATATTTTGACGAATTTAATACTGGATGTCCAAATTCATGTTAAAATAACACATTAGTTAATCAAGCAAGGAGACGTGATATGATTTGAAAAGTTTAAGGGCTAAGTTAACTATCTTTATATCAGTAATGATTATAGTTGTATTAAGTGCTCAAGGGATTACAACTCTTTATCTCACACAAAAAGAACTCGAGAATAATGCCAAAGAAACTCTTTACAGAGAAGCACTTCAGATGAATGAATCGATGATCAACATTGAAAAAACATCAGCTTTATTAAAAGAAGAATTATTGGAAAAATATGACCAAAATATAAAAAATCAAGTTGAAAACGTAATTAGTATTCTAAATTATTACTACCAATTATCCCAAGAAGGTGTAATGACTGAAGAAGAAGCTAAAAAGGCAGCTATCGATGTGGTAAGAAGTGCCCGGTATGGCGATAGTGGATATTTTTGGATTGATAATACTGATTATATCCTATTGGCTCACCCATATCTAAAGGATAAAGAAGGTAAGTATCGCGGAGACGTAAAGGATGTCAATGGAAAATTGATAATCAAAGAACTAGTTGATGGAGCTAAAAATAAGGGTGAAGTCTATGTTGACTTCTACTGGACAAAACCAGGGAAAGAAGGTACTTTCAAAAAAAGAGGATATGCCAAACTTTTCGAGCCTTGGGGCTGGGTTCCAGGTACAGGTAATTATGTAGATGATATTACCAAAGAAATAGATAAATTAGCTGCCAAGAATAGAATACTTTTACAAAATAAGATTGATGAACTAAGCAAATCAGAGGACATCGTTATCTTAGATAAAGATGGAAAAATCTTGTATTATACTAATAAGAAAAAAATTGGAACGAAATTAAATCTTAAAGACCTTAATACAGGTGAAGATATCCTTACTAAAATTCTTAATACCGATAACGACTACATTGAGTACACGGTAAAAGATTATACTTCCGATAATGCAATATCAAAGATCGCTTATGTATTGCATGACGATGAAAATCAGCGTTATGTTTTAGTTGCTAAACATACTAGCAAAGTTTATGAAGCTGTAAACTATATTTCAAAACTTATAATTAGCATATTAATAGTTAGTGTAATTATTGCCATAGTTATCGTTATTATTATTGCAAGAAAGTTTACCAAACCAATTTTAGCTTTAAAAGAAGTGAGTAGAAAGGTTAGCAGTGGAGATTTAAGTTCTACTGTAGAAGTTACGAGTAAGGATGAACTAGGTGAACTACAACAATCTTTCAATGATATGATTGTTAATCTTAGAAATTTAACAGCTAAATCATCAGATGTTTCTAAAGCTGTTGAAGACACCTCAAAAAACCTAGCAGAAATGATAGGCCAAATAACAATTTCAATTGAACAAGTATCTACTGCTGTTGAAGATATAGCTAGCAACGCTTCAAACCAAGCCCTTGAAACAGAGCAAGGTGTTAAAAAAGTGACTCTTTTAGAAGAAAACACCAATATGTTATACAGTGAGTCTGAAGAAATGAAAAAGTCAGTAGATGAGATGAAATTATTAAATGATAAAGGTAAAAACGTTGTAGATGAATTAAAACAGAAACAAGAATTAAGTAAAATTTCCGTCGAAAAAATTAAAAAGGTTGTTACAATACTAAACGAACAAATAGAGTCAATAAATGTCTTTACCACAACAATATCGGATATTGCTAATCAAACTAACTTACTTGCATTAAATGCCGCGATTGAAGCAGCTAGAGTTGGAGAACAAGGAAAAGGGTTTGCTGTTGTAGCAGACGAGATTAGAAAATTAGCCGAAGAATCCAACCAATCTGCCACTGAAATCCATGATATTGTTGTTAATATCATCAATGATACCAAGGCAGCTATGGAGTCAGTTGCCGAGGCAGCTGAAGTAGCACTTGAACAAGATAAGTCTGTAAATCATACTCATGATATTTTTATGGATCTAAACAACACAATTAATACCACAACCGAAAAGATTGAAAATGTTTATGCTAAAATTAAAAATCTCGAACAAGCAAAGAACGATGTTGTAGAAATTATTAATAATATTAACATTGTAACTGAAGAAACTGCTGCAACAACCGAAGAAGTATCTGCTTCTGTAGAAGAACAAAATGCATCTATGGAAGAAATTAATTCATATGTTCAAGAGTTAGCTCAAAAAGCTAAAGAATTAAAACAGTTGATCGAACTATTTAAACTATAAAACATTAAAAAACTACTGACAAAATTCTGTCAGTAGTTTTTTAATTTAATTAAAGATTACTAGCCAAGCGAAATTCGGTAATTGTTCCATTATTCAATGCTTTATAAAATTTTCCTTTCTCCATTAAAAAGCTAAGATCTGAATCCAAGTAACAACAAGCATAAAATAGTGGGTCGATATCTCTCAAATAAAAAGGCTTACCATCTTTAGTTTGGTATAACTTTTTCATCACTTTATTATAACACCCCTATTTATTTTATATCTGTATTATAACAATTTAGTTATATAACAGTCAATCATGAAATATGATTGTATTATTACAGATAAACCTAATTTTTTATAAAAAATCATGATAAGGGATGTTAAGATTTTAAAAAAGAGATAACCACTTGGGCCATCTCTTTGAATCACATTTCCATTAATTTTTGCTTTTCATTCAAAATATATTGCATTGTGACAGATATTTTATTACTTAGCCAATTCATATATTGCCTGAGCATAAATTGCCGATGCTTTAACTAGGTCATCAATTTCAATATGTTCATCTTTCTGATGGGCAGTTTCGATTTTCCCTGGAAATAAAGGACCAAATGCAACTCCAACCTCTAAAGCCCTAGCATATGTGCCGCCGCCGATTGAAAGCAGTTTGGCTTCTTCACCCGTTTGTTCTTCATAAACACGTTTTAGTGTTCTAATTAATTGATGCTTATTATCAACATGATGTGGTTTTGAGTTATCAACATTTACAAGTGATAAATTCACAGCATTTGCCTTATCTTCAACTGTTTTCACCATCTCGTCAAAGGAATAAGTTACAGGATATCTAATATTAAGTTTTAACGTTACCTTTCCATTTTCCATATATAAAATACCTGGATTAACCGTTAATGCCCCTGTAATCTCATCCTTAAAGGCAATTCCCAATGTCTCACCATTATACTCATGGTATAGATAAGATTTTGTCCAATCCAACCATTCATTGATATTAATATATTTATTTAAACTAATTAAGAAATTGATTAATTCTAAACCAGCATTAACACCTTTATCTGGTTCCATACCATGAGCTGATACCCCATTAAGCTTTAAGATTAGTTGATCTTCTAGGCTTTCAATATCACCACCATGTGGATAGATACTTAGAAAAGTGTTAAATTCAGCTCTAATCTTATCGATGTTTTCATTATTACCTTTGAGCTTAACAATGGCAGAATCAGGTACCATATTAACCCTATTACCCGAAATAAAGGAAACTATCTGAAGTTTATTGATGTCCATCTGGTTAGTCTCTACTTTACCTTCTAAAGTTATATTGGCAATCCCCTTTTCAGCAATAATAATTGGAAAGTCTGCATCAGGTGCAAATCCCATAGTTGGCATTTCTTCTTGTTTAAAATAATGTTCGATACCACGCCAACCAGTTTCTTCATCTGTACCAAAAATAATTCGAACCCTCTTGTTAAGTTGCAAACCTAAATCTTTAATAATTTTCATTGCATATATTGCCGCCATAGTAGGTCCTTTATCATCGATAGCACCTCTGGCGTAGATTTTGTCATCCCTGATTTCAGCTGAATAAGGTGCAGTTGTCCATCCATCCCCTTCTGGAACTACATCAACATGGCACAATATCCCTATTAGATCATCGCCTTGTCCAATTTCCGCATGCCCTGCATAACCATCTAGGTTTTTAACCGTCATACCAAAGTCTTCACATTTATGTAAAACAAATTCTAGCGCTTCCTTTATCCCCTTGCCAAATGGTCCTTTTTCAACGACTCCACTTTCATCAAGAACACTTTTAATTCTAAGAAACTCTTGAGTGTCTTTAACTAAATTTCCTTTTATTTTTTCAACTTCATTTAACCAATTAATCATTTATTACCACCTATTAACCAAAATTTATTTTTATTTCTAACTATCAAGTTTAATAATAAACTAAGAAGTTTTCCACTATATTTTAACTCATAATTTCTTTTAAATTCCAATAATCTTTATAAAACTACGTTATTTAAAATTATTATTAAATAATATTTGCTTTTTTCAGCTACCTTCGGTATCATTTTCTAGTAAAGCTTCAAACTAGAGGTGGTTGATGATGAAAGAAACTCCAGAAAAAAAAATAATGCAAGAAATAGACAAGAAAAATGGTTTTGTTCTGATTTTATTTTCTACTCCTTTCTGAGGTAAATGTGAAATCGCGGAGCGATTTCTAGAAGAAGTAATACCTCAGTTACCTGAATTTCCAGCTTTTAAGTGCAATGTAGAAAATTCCACTGAAATCACAGAAAAATATCAGGTTACTTCTGCACCATCATTTAAATTATTTGTTAACGGTGAAGTAGTTCAAACACTATTTGGAATGCGCTCACCTGATGACTTATACTACACTATAAAAAATTACGTCAAAGAGGAAGAAAATTATGCAGATGTTTGGGCTTCCTTATTAGACGGTAGTGATGAAGCTTAAATTAACCTGCAGGAGTCTAATCGACTTCTGCAGATTTTTCTATTTCTCTTAATAAGATCAATAACTGATCGACTAGCGCATTGATCTCTTCTAAAATATCTCTATCTCGTGCCTGAACCACAATTTTTTTTCTTAATGAATTTACTTCTTTAATTTTGGTCTTAACAATTTGAGTGTCTACAGATGTTATTTTTGTTAATTCATCTAGTTTGAGGAATATTTGATTCTGTTCTAAGTCGATTTGATTTGAATTTATTTCTGTAAAATTATAGACATCATTATAAGCCCACCATTTAATTAAGCTAATATCCGTTTTTAACGAATTAAATAAAAGTTTAGAGGTTTTTATAGCTATGGAATCTGTATTTTTTTCACGTACCAATTCCATTTCCTTACTAATTTCTACTACGCTCTTTCCTAGCTTAGTAGTTTCCTCTTTTATATAAACAGTTTTATTTAGTGATTCATTAATCTGATGCATGATGTCCGAAGTTGTAGCTGCTTGCTCTTCAGTAATCGCAGCAATATTAGTTGTTTCCTTATTAATCTCTTGAATTTTATCTAGCAATCCTGATATCTTAGCAATAGCTCTATCAGCCTGAGTAACGTTGTTATTAATATTTTTCGTTGATTCCGTTGACTCGCTTCGGATTATCGCAACCTCATCTTCGATTTTTTCGATTATCTTGGATATTTCACTAACAGATTCAGCAGTTTGCTCAGCTAGTTTACGCACTTCATCTGCGACCACAGCAAATCCTTTTCCAGCTTCACCAGCCCTCGCTGCTTCGATTGAAGCATTTAGTGCTAGAAGATTAGTCTGGGAGGCGATACTTTCAATTAAGTTTGTAATGTTTTGAACGTCTCCCATTCTATTAAAAAGCACTTCGATATGTTCATTGGTATTGATAAACTTTTCTACAACTTCAACAAATTGTTTGATTACTTTTTCGATTGTTTCTCTACTTGAAACTGCTTCTTGTTCCATATCATTTGCCTGTTCTGCAACATTAGCTACAATATTTGCTACATTATGCACAGTACTTTCTAGTTCATTTATGTTAGTATGAATTCTATTGATATAATTTACGGTTTCATCTACAGCTTCGAGCAAAAGACCGATTTGATTGTTATTTGCAATGGACTCCATCATATCTCCAAGACTTTGAATAAAATCAAATTCAGCTTTACTTAAATAACCATCCAATGCTAATTGAGTATCGATAAAGAAAACCTTTTGAATAGCATTTACCATCAACGCTAGCTTTTCAGGTTGATTTCTATATTTGTTAATTAGTGATGGAATAATATACTCAAAAATACGAATTTCTGTTCCTGTACACCAATCATGGGTAAGGTTTAAACTTCGAAAATATTCCCCTCTTTGTTTTCTATTAATAAAATATTCTTCTGTAAAAACAGATTCCTTAAAACTTTTTATATATTTCTCAAATTGTTCAGCTAGGCCTCTTTCCTCCATGAATTCTTGTAAGCCGGGAAATTGATAGAGGATCGATTTATAATGGTCGATAATTTGCTGTTCATATTTTGAAATATCTTTTGATACTTCTTCGATCAACTCAACATCTTTTTTGTTAACTCGATAAAACTTCAATCTTCCCTCTAATTGGGTTGGGGCCTTATAATCAAGATTACGTTCTTTATGTACATATTTTTCCACATTAATTTGTTTGCGGATCAAAGGTAAATCATCTCCTTCAAAAGACAAATTGCTATAATATTTTGGATATTTTTCGGATATGAAGAATTTAATTTATAAAATTATGTTATCATTTTTTCATTAAGATTACAGTTACATTTTTTAATATTTATCTAAAATTCAGTTTGTTTTTAGCCTCATATCGAATCTATATCAACTTTTTAAAAAAATATTTTGGAAAGTTTGGTGAATTGTAATAAGCGATTAAAAGTGTCCTTTGCTCCTTAATCATTCCATCCTTCAAATAACCTTCAAGGTCATATTTTAATATATCGATCATTATATGTTTATGGAGCTCCTTTTCGTTTAAATCTAAGTTTTCAAACTCTCCCGATACCAAATGAGGTTTCTCTGCTAGTTCCCTAATCAATTGGTTTTGATCTTGTTTAGAGATTGTAAATTCCCACCAGGTTTTTCGTGGCTTATTTTTGTGATTCAAGAAATAATCAAACTTCATTAAATCTAATACAAATTCCAAATTCTTGATATTACGTTCTAATAAAAAATCACGCAGTCTTACAAATAATGCTTCTAACTGATGACCTATCCTATTCCAACCTTTACCAGACCAATAATCCCCAAATTCTTGAAAAAAATCAAAAGGTGTATTAAATTCCACATTGATTAAGTATTCTACTGTCTTGTCCATTCGATGGGCATTCCAATATTTTTCTAAAATATCTTCCATGCTTTTTATACGTATCACATCTTTAAAAGTTAACACATCATTTTGTAATACTTCATAAGGAGGTTTATCCATATATACATAACCATATTTATCCGCTTCTAGCCATATGGCCGTACCCCGCAATAATTTCAAAAATCCAAGTTGCAGTTCTTCAGGTTTAAGTGCAAAGACATCGTTAAATGTCCTTTTAAAGGAGTTATAATCTTCCTTTGGCAATCCAGCAATTAAATCCAAATGTAAATCCATATTATTATTTTGTTTTAATTTTATTACCGTTTCAGATAGCCTTTTAAAATTTTGCTTTCTGTTAATCAGTGAATTCGTATGTTCATTTGTAGATTGTACCCCTATTTCAAATCGAAATATTCCTTTTGGAGCGTTTTTTACCAAGAAATCAATTAACTCCGGCTTCATAATATCTGCTGTTATCTCAAACTGAAATACTGTACCCCTATGATTCTCAATTAGGAATTTAAAGATTTCTAAAGCAAATTTCTTATGAAGATTAAAGGTTCGATCGACGAATTTTACAGTTTTTACACCACTATTGATGATCTTCAACAAATCATCTTTTACACGCTCTATAGTAAAATACCTAACATTCGTTTCAAGTGAGGATAGACAATAAGCACAAGAGTATGGACAGCCTCTACTAGCTTCAAAATAAACTATTTTATCCTTTAGATTTCTTAAATCATCTAAATCATTATAAGGACTTGGCAATTCATCTAGGTTAGCCTTTTCTTGTGGAGGATTAATTATATAGCCATCTTGATTCCTATAAGCAACTCCAAAAACACTTTGATACCCAGTTTCCTTTTCTATCGCTTTTAATAATTGGCTAAATGTTATTTCCCCCTCACCATAAACGATAAAGTCAATCTCCCTAACTCTTTTAAACCAATATGGGATATCGTAAGAAACCTCTGGGCCACCCAATACTATTTTTACCTCTGGCATTACTTTTTTGAGCATCTTAATTAAATCTATCGTCTCTTCAATATTCCATATATAACATGAAAAGCCGATTACATCAGGCTGTTTCTGATATAATTCACTAAGGATATTCATAAGCGGTTCTTTAATTGAATATTCAACTATTTCTATTTCTTTAAAATCACGTTGACTATATGCTTTCAAATATCTTAATGCTAAAGAAGAGTGAATATATTTGGCATTTAATGTTGTTAAAATGATCTTCATATGTTATCTTCCTTCTGTAATTAGTGTGTTGTTGAATAGAAATGGGCACGCTATACAAAAAAACACCCTGACGGGTGTTTTTAATTTATGCGTTTAATTTACCTTTAGCTAATTCAGCAAGCTCAGAAAAAGCCTTTGCATCATTTACAGCTAAATCTGCTAACATTTTGCGGTTAATATCAACACCAGCCACTTTTAAACCATGCATGAACTTGCTGTATGAAAGTCCATTCATACGTGCAGCTGCATTGATACGAGTAATCCATAATTTACGGAAATCACGCTTACGTTGACGACGGTCACGGTATGCATAAAGCAATGATTTCATCACTTGCGCATTGGCAGTTTTAAATAAACGGTGTTTAGAACCGAAATATCCTTTAGCTAATTTCAATACTTTCTTACGACGACGACGACTTACATATCCGCCTTTAACTCTTGGCATGTCTATTCCCTCCTAAATCGGATCTCTAATATTATAAGTATGTTACCATTTGTTCAATACGCTTTTGATCACCTTTACTAACAAGTGAACCTTTACGTAAATTACGCTTACGTTTAGGAGTTTTACCTTCTAAAAGGTGACTTGTATATGCGTGGTGTCTTCTTAATTTTCCACTACCTGTTTTCTTAAAACGTTTTGCAGAACCACGATGGGTTTTCATTTTTGGCATATCTACTTCCTCCAATTTTAATCTATTATTTAGGTGCTATGATCATAATCATATTACGACCTTCAAGCTTTGGCTTGCGCTCAATAACAGATATATCTTCTACTTCTTTGGCTAAGCGTTCTAAGATTTTTTCACCAATATCATGGTGCGTTATCTGACGACCCTTAAAACGTACTGTAACTTTAACCTTATCGCCAGCTTTAATAAACTTTATTGCGCTACGAAGTTTTGTTTGAAAATCGTTTTCTTCAATAGTTGGACTCAACCTAATTTCTTTGGTATTGATAACCTTTTGTTTCTTACGTGCTTCCTTTTCTTTCTTGCTTTGCTCATATCTGAATTTGCCGTAATCCATAATACGACAAACAGGCGGCTTAGCTTGTGGAGCAACGTTAACCAAATCAAGATTCTTCTCGTATGCAACCTTTAAAGCTTCTTTTAATGAAAGAATACCGATTTGCTCACCTTCTGGTCCAATAACTCGAACCTCACGAGCACGGATATCCTCATTAATTAAATGTTCCTTGCTAATAACCTTCCACCTCCAAGAGATTTGGGGAATGGATAAGAAAGCAAATAAAAAAGTGTAGACGATACGCGCCCACACTTATACTACATAAACAAAATATAATCGTTTAACCCACCAACTTAAGTCGATCAGGTGAGAAGCGGGCGCTTCTGCTTTAGTATCCATTCATCATTAAATTCACTAGATTATATTATCATAAATAATTTTTCATGTCAACATTTTTTCTTTTATACATTTAACACAAATTTAGAGAAATGTTATTGCTCGTTAGAAGTTCTATTCTTTATTTCTGTCATAATTTGCTCAATCACTTCATCTAAGGCTTTAGCACCTAGGTCCCCTTTTCCACGTTTACGAACGGCTACTTGATTATTCTCTACTTCTTTATCACCGATTATTAGCATGTATGGAACCTTTTGAAGTTGAGCTTCACGAATCTTATACCCGATTTTTTCGTTACGGTCATCCAGTTGAACCCTAATCCCCACGCTCTCCATTTGTTTAAGTACATTTCTTGCATATTCATAATGTGGTTCAGCGATAGGTAATAATTTTACTTGTACCGGTGCTAACCAAGTTGGAAAAGCTCCTGCATAATGCTCTATTAATAGTGCCATGAAACGTTCTAATGAGCCATAAATTACTCGGTGAATAACAACTGGTGTATGTCTTTGATTATCTTCACCAATATAACTTAAATCAAATTTTTCAGGCATTTGGAAATCTAATTGTATGGTACCAGTTTGCCATGTTCTTTTTAAAACATCTGATACATGGAAATCAATCTTCGGACCATAAAACGCTCCGTCACCTTCGTTAACCACATATGGAAGTCCTCTTTTTTCTAAAACATTCTTTAAGGCATTAGTCGCTAAATCCCATAATTCATCTGAACCCATAGACTTCTCTGGACGTGTAGACAACTCTACATGATAGCTGAATCCAAATAAAGAATAAAATTTATCGATTAATTCAATGATTTTATTGATTTCTTCCTCAATTTGGTCTGGACGTACGAATAGATGAGCATCATCTTGGGTAAAGTTACGTACCCGAAGTAAGCCATTTAGTGCGCCTGACATCTCATGACGATGAACCAATCCCAATTCTCCATATCGTAATGGTAAATCACGATAACTGTGTAGTTTTGTTTTATAAGTCAACATCGCCCCAGGACAGTTCATAGGTTTGACTGCAAAATTAATGTTATCTACTTTGGTAAAATACATATTTTCATGATAATGCTCCCAGTGTCCGGATTGTTCCCATAAACGTTGATTCATCATTATAGGAGTCTTAATTTCATGATATCCCGCTTTTTTATGCTCTTCACGCCATAAATTTTCTAATTCATTTCGAATAACCATTCCGTTTGGATGGTAAAATGGCATACCAGGAGCTTCCTCTGAAAAACTAAACAATTCTAATTCTTTTCCTAATTTGCGATGGTCACGTTTTTTGGCTTCTTCTAGAAAATTTAGATATTCGTCTAGTTGAGCTTGTTTTAAGAAGGAAGTACCATAGATACGCTGCAACATTTGGCGACTTGAGTCACCACGCCAATAAGCACCGGCCACACTTAATAACTTAAATGCCTTAATTTTCCCTGTTGAAGGTACATGTGGACCACGACATAAGTCAAAAAAGTCTCCCTGTTCGTAAATAGATATCTCAGCTTCTTCAGGTAATTCGTTTATAAGTTCAATTTTTAGTTGATCCCCAATATTTGTGAACAATTTTAATGCTTCGTTTCTTGATAGCACTTTTCTTCTAATTGGAATATTTTCATTAATAATCTTTTTCATTTCTTTTTCGATTTTTTCTAAATCCTCTGGAGAAAAGGAATCTGGCAAGTCCATATCATAGTAGAATCCATCTTGAATCACTGGACCGATTCCGAATTTTGTTCCTGGATATAGACGATGGACTGCGTGTGCTAATAAATGTGCGGAACTGTGACGATATATTTCTAAGCCCTCTTCACTTTCTAGGGTAATTATTTCTATCGCTCCATCTTCTTCTATTGGTAAGTATAGATCGATTAACTTGCCATTTAGTTTACCAGCAATCGCTTTTTTCTTAAGACTCGGACTGATCGAAAAAGCAATATCTTCGGTAGTAGTCCCTTTATCAAACTCCTTAACTGTCCCATCAGGAAAAGTTATTTTAATTTTCTCCATGCCTATCCACACTCCTCTTTTAATTCATTAGACAACTATTTAAATTTTATTAATAAAGAACTAACGTACACATGTATAAGCATTTTATATTTTGGAAGTGAAACGAACAAGGTGAGCACGTTACAAAATACAACTTTTAACTAATTAAAAAAGCACGTATCATCCATTTGGGACGATCGTGCCGTGGTTCCACCCAACTTCTGCCTATCAGTATAAACCGATAAACACTCATAATCCGATAACGGGATTGACCCGGTAATAGCTACTAAAATTCACTATCACAACTCAGAGGTGGTAAATAATTAGTCCTGGATGAGAATCTTTCAGCCAAGGATTCCCTCTCTAAGAACCGGTGTCCAATTATTCATGTCCTCATCATAGCGTTGAAAATATTCGCAATAATTATCATTCATTATAAAAATCAATGTTTTTAAAGTCAAGTAATTTTACAAAAAAGTTTTCAGAAGATATCTTAATCATTCAATTCATGACGTTTACCACTTACTAAATATATAACACTCTCACCAATATTAGTTATATGATCTGCAATACGTTCAATATATCTGGCAGCAAAACCTAATTGCTGGCCTTGATTTACTATTTGTGAATCTTGAACCATTAATTCAATCAATTCATTCAGAATTGATTTATACATATGATCAATAGTATCGTCCATATCTTTTAATTGCTTAGCTAATGCAATATCTTCCTTAATATAGGAATCAATTCCAACCCGTAACATTTTCTGAGCATTCTCTGCCATTTTAGGAATATCGATTAGTGGTTTTACAAGCTTTTGTCCCTGTAACCTTATTGTTACTTTAGCAATATTAACTGAAAGATCAGCAACTCGCTCTAGGTCACTAGCGATTTTGATCGCCGATATTATCTTTCGTAAATCTCTAGCAACTGGTTGTTGCGTCGCTATAAGTCTAACAGCATCTTCGTCGATTTCGATTTCTAAATCATCAATTTTGTTATCACCAGCGATAACTTCTTCGGCCAATTCCCCATCAAGTGTCCGTAGTGATTCGACACTATTATGGAGCGATTGTTCAACCAACTCACTCAAAGTTAGTAATTTTTCCTTGAGCTTTTGCAATAGACTGTCAAAGTTTTGTCTACTGTTCACCTTATCATTCCTCCTTTATTAACCAAAACGACCAGTAATATAATCTTCTGTTCGTTTATCTTTTGGATAAGAAAATAATTCTTCAGTATCTGCGTACTCAATCAATTCACCATTTAAGAAGAAAGCAGTTTTATCAGATATTCTTGCTGCTTGTTGCATATTATGAGTTACGATGACTATCGTATAATCTTTCTTTAATTCTAAAATTAATTCCTCAATTTTTGCAGTTGAAATAGGGTCTAAAGCCGATGTTGGCTCATCCATTAGGATTATATCTGGAGATACTGCTAAAGCACGAGCAATACATAATCTTTGTTGTTGACCTCCCGATAGACCTAGGGCAGGTTTTTTAAGATCATCCTTTACTTCATCCCATAAGGCAGCACCTTTTAAGCTAGTTTCTACAATCTCATTTAAGAGAGATTTGTCTTTGATACCATGAATTTTTAAGCCGTAAGCCACATTTTCGAAAATTGACTTCGGGAATGGATTAGGCTGTTGAAAAACCATTCCAACATTTTTACGTAAAATCTCCACAGAAATGTTTTTATCATAGATTTCTACATCATCTATTTTGACACTTCCTTCAATTTTCACATCTTTTATCATATCATTCATTCGATTTAGCGTACGTAAGAATGTTGACTTACCACAACCTGATGGTCCAATTAAAGCCGTGATGGAATTTTTCTCTATTTCCAAGTTTATATTCTTTAATGCTTGTTTTTCACCATAATACAAATTTAAATCTTTAACTTCAATTATAGCCATCTTTTTCCTCCATGTTATTATAAAATTATAAAATATATAATAATTTATTTTAAATATGCTTTAATACTAATATTTATTTTGATACTTATTTCTTAAATAAATTGCCAAACCATTCATGGATAATAGTACAACTAATAAAACGATTATGCCTGCGGCAGCAATATATTGAAAGTCTTCTTGTGGTCTTGAAGTCCAGTTAAATATTTGAATTGGTAAAACTGTAAATGAATCCATAGGTGATCCTGGTACAAAAGCTACAAAAGTTAATGCACCGATCATTATGAGTGGGGCTGTCTCACCAATCGCCCTTGATAAAGCTAAAATGGTTCCAGTTAAAATATTTGGCAAAGCTGCTGGAATAACTACTCGACGAATAGTTTGCCATTTTGTTGCACCTAGTGCATATGAAGCGTTACGTTGTGAACTAGGTACGCTTTTTAAGGCTTCTTGAGAAGCAACAACGATAATAGGTAAAATAAGCAGAACCATCGTTAAAGAACCAGCAATTAAACTCCTACCTAGTGCAAATCCACGTACAAAAACTCCTAAACCTAACAACCCGTAAACGATTGAAGGAACCCCTGCTAAATTATTGATGTTAATTTGTAAAATTTGCTTTAATTTTGTGTCTCCAGCATATTCATTTAAGTAAAGTGCTGTTCCAACGCCTAATATAAAGGCGATTGGTGCTGTTAATCCTAACATCCATAATGTACCATAAAATGCCGATTTAATACCTGCACGTTCAGGAAATCTTGAAGGGAAACTATTTAAGAATTGCCAATCCAACCAAGGAATACCTTTAATAAAGACATCAACTAATAATACAGCTAAAGTAATAACACCAAATAGGGTGGCGAATAGAAAAAGGGAGAAATAAAACATGTTCTTTTTTCGTCTTTTTTCTATATCTTTAATATTACCATTATGTCTAATCATTGATATTCCTCCCTATATTTTTTGGTGATATATTGTGCAATTAAGTTCATAATCAATGTCAAAACAAATAAACTCATCCCAACAGCAAAGATAGTTTTGTACTCAATACTTCCTTGCGGCGTATCACCTAGACTAACCTGTACAATGTAAGCAGTCATTGTTTGAATACTCTCAAGGGGATTCAATGTTAACTTTGGTGTCCCACCTGCAGCAATTGTAACGATCATCGTCTCACCAATTGCACGTGACAGAGCCAAAACGAAGGAAGACACTATTCCAGATAGTGCCGCAGGTACTATCACCTTCGTTGCGACTTCAAATTTTGTTGAACCTAACCCATATGCAGCAGCCCTAATTGAATTAGGTACCGCTAACATAGCATCTTCACTAAGAGAGGAAATCATTGGGATGATCATTATTCCGACAACAATTCCCGCACTTAAGGCATTGAAAATATCCATATCTGGAAAGATAAATCTCAATACTGGAGTAACAAATGTTAATGCAAAATAGCCATAAACAATAGTTGGTATACCAGCCAATATTTCTAAAATAGGTTTAATGATCGCTCTAACCCTATCCGGAGCATATTCACTTAAATAAATAGCACTTCCCAACCCTATTGGGATAGCAATTAAACTTGCAATAAAGGTAACAATTAAAGTTCCAGATAATAATGGTAAAACTCCAAAATGCTTAGGAATGAATAACGGAGTCCATTTAGGATCTGTTATAAAGTCAATAAATGAAACCTCCCTAAAGAAAGATAAAGTTTCAAATAGTAATATAAAAACGATACCAACCGTAGTCAAAATAGATATTAAAGCAAACAAGAATAATATTTTAGGGATGATCGTTTCTAAAATATTAACCTTAGGCTTGTTTTCAATATCACGTATAGCCATAGCCTAATTTCGCACATCCTTTCGTCTGAACAACAGAAAGAGTGACATCGAAATAATGCCACATCTCCCCTAATTATTTATTGATAGTTTCAATTATTGTTGATAGGCAGCAATAGCTTGTAGGTTTTCGTCATACTGGTTTTGAGGCAATCTTACATAACCTACTTCTTCAGCTAGTTGTGCATTTTCCATATAAAACTTAACAAACTCATAGACCTCTGGTCGTTTAAGTGATTCTGTATTTACATAGATGAATAATGGACGGGATAATGGTGAATAGCTACCATCATTTATTGTTTTCAGTGTTGGAACTATAGGACCATTACCAGCATCGATTGGAACAACTTTCATTCGCTCTTTATTCTCCACATAGTAGGCAAAACCAAAATATCCTAAGCTATATTTATCACCTTCAATACCTTTTACAAGTACATTATCATCTTCACTTGCGGTGTAATCAGATCGACTTGCACCACTTTCTCCAATGATTTCTTCTGTGAAGTAATCAAATGTACCTGAATCAGTTCCAGGACCATAAAGTTTGATTTCTTCGTCTGGCCAACCCGGGCGAACCTGACTCCATTTTGTGATTTGGCTATTTGGTTCCCAAATTTTCTTTAATTCATCAATTGTTAAATAATCTACCCAGTCATTCTCCTTATTTACTACAACAGATAAGCCATCATAAGCAACTGGCAATTCAAGATAATTAATATTATTTTCTTTAGTCTTCGCAATTTCAGAATCCTTTATTGGACGAGATGCATCATTTATATCTGTTTCACCAATTGTAAATTTCTTAAATCCACCACCAGTACCTGAAACACCAACAGTAACCTGTACTTTATTATTAGCAATTTGAAATTCCTCAGCTACTGCTTCTGTAATTGGAAATACCGTACTTGAACCATCAATTTTTACTATGCCGGATAAACCTCCGTCAACTGAATCCTCTTGATTTCCACAAGCAGTTAGTACAAGTATTAATGTTGCCATGATGAAAAATAAGGCTAACTTCTTCATTTGAATGACCCCCTAAATTATATTGATCTTTGTTACACATATAACTCTAACATTCTATTATTAACTTAGTGTTAACGAATGGCTATGAAAATATTAACTTTTGTAAAGCAAATATTAAGTTTATGTAAAGCTTGAGGTAATCAATTCAGTATTATTTAAAATTTCAAAAACTTCATTTATTGTTCAAAATTTTTTGAAAAAATTATGAATAATCATCAAGCAATATTGCATTAGATAATAATGGTTATTATTGTTGTGTTAGGAATATAAATATATTAAATGAAAGGAGCAAAAATTTATGTTTGTAAAATGGCTGCGTGAAAATGTATGGTCTTCATGGTTAATGCTAGTATTACGTTTATATTTAGGTTATGATTGGTTGACAGCTGGCTGGGATAAAATAACAGGAGATTTTGATGCTACAGGATTCTTAAAAGGTGCAGTTGCCAAAGCAGCTAGTGATAATCCAACTGTGACAAGTTGGTGGGCATCATTTTTAGAGGGATTTGCTATTCCAAATGTAGGTTTATTTAATTTCTTAGTATCTTGGGGAGAATTCTTAGTTGGACTCGGACTTATCTTAGGTGTTTTCACTACTTTCTCAGCATTAATGGGGGCTGTAATGTACTTCTCATTTATGTTTAGTGGTACTCTTGGAAGAGGAAATCATATTCCGCCACTATTAATAATTACATTCTTAATTTTAGTGGCTGGTTCAAATGCCGGAAGATTCGGTTTAGACCCCTATATCAAGCCTTATTGGGATAAAATTTTTACAAAATCTAAGAAAAAAGATGAAAATGTAACTGTATAAATTATTTTTGGCAGATAAAAGCACCGAGTTAGGTTAAGCCTAACTCGGTGCTTTTTAGTTTTCCATCACAAAATCATTTTCAATAGTTTCGTCCTCATTAAATACATGAAGAATCTCATATTTTGTATTCCTTTGAGCTGGAATAAATCCTGCTTCTCTAATCAATCGGATTATTTGATTAGTATTAATTTTATGCGCTGTTCCCGCGGCAGAAACAACGTTTTCTTCCATCATTGTGCTACCAAAATCATTACAACCATAAAATAAAGATTTTTTACCTACTTCAGCTCCAACGGTAACCCATGAAGCCTGGATGTTTGGGATATTATCTAAGATCAATCGACTAATAGCCACCGTTTTCAAATACTCTTCTGGTTTTACTTTTTCAGCCTTTAAGTTGGTATTATCCGGTTGAAAAGTCCACGGTATAAATGCTAAAAATCCCTTAGACTCATCTTGGGCCTCACGTAATCTGATTAAATGAAGCACTCTCTCTTCCATTGATTCTCCAAAACCAATTACCATTGTTCCCGTCGTTGATAAACCAACTTTATTTGCTGCTTTCATAACTTCTATCCATTCTCGCCAAGTTCCTTTTTTCCTGCTTATTTTTTGTCTAGTTCTATCGTCTAAAATTTCTGCACCCGCTCCAGGTAAGGAATCTAAACCTGCTTCATGTATTTGACGTAGAGTTTCTTCTAAGGATAACCCAGAGACATCTTTCATCTTAAGAATTTCGGCTGGAGAAAAAGAATGCATATGAACTTTTGGAAAACGCTGTTTTATATCCCTTAATAAATTTAGGTAGTATTCAAATGGTAAATCTGGATGAGTACCACCTTGCATCAGCACTTCAGTACCACCAACATCAACCATTTCTTGAATTTTTTCTAAGATTTCTTCATTAGTTAAAACATAACTTCCCTCTTCACCAGGCTTTTTATAAAAAGCACAAAACCTACAGTAAGTGTCACACACATTAGAATAGTTGATATTTCTTCCAATTACAAAAGTTGTAATCGGTTCAGGATGAAATCTTTTTTTTATCTCGTTAGCGGCATTTCCGATCTTCTCTATTTCATCACTTTCAAATAATCTAATCCCATCTTCCAACGTCAATCGATCACCGTTTAGTGCCTTTTGTAAAATACGATCTATATGAGACAATACCTGTTCCCTCCCGATTTCACTAACAAAACATTTACTTACAATATATCGTAACATATTGATTTAACTTTGCCTATATGACAAGAAAAGTAAAAAAACATAAAAAAAAAAGCTTCAAACGTATCCGTTTGAAACTATCTCGATCAAGATGGTGCCGAGGACCGGACTTGAACCGGTACGGTAGTCACCTACCGCAGGATTTTAAGTCCTGTGCGTCTGCCAATTCCGCCACCCCGGCATATATGGAGCGGACGACGGGATTCGAACCCGCGACCCTCGCCTTGGCAAGGCGATACTCTACCACTGAGCCACGTCCGCAAACAATCAAATGGTGGTTCGGGACGGAATCGAACCGCCGACACGAGGATTTTCAGTCCTCTGCTCTACCGACTGAGCTACCGAACCGTTTTCAGGACAAAAGTTATAATAACATTTTATTTTTGTTTAGTCAATAATTTTTCGAATATTACAAGGGGTTAATCTTATGAACCATTATTTTTTTTTATTTTCATGTATTGAATAGTATTTTTACTAGTCGAGTATATTCCGACAGTTACAACCCCTACTTCAATCCCCGTTTTCATTGCTTCAATTATTTGACCCTCTCCAAAAAGTAAACTATTAAAAATATTTAACAAAACAATGAGCCCTAAATTTACCCAAGCTCTTAGTTTTTTGTGGATTTTCAGCCAGTCGCTTATAATTGGTGTTAATGACATGGCCATTGCAATAATGATACTTATTTCTAACATAAAATCAATCTCCCCCTAAGATCATTTATATATTTATATGAAGTAAAAAATCTAATATTTCTAGTTAACTAATTGAATTTATTAAAAATCCCTCATAAGAACAACTCTTATGAGGGATTTTTGTGCTTTTTAAGTGTACTAGAAAGAATTATTGAAATTATTCCAACAGCTAATATGATCAAAGACGAAATTACTAAATACTTAACTATATCGTTAATTACTAGATTTAAAAGATAGGTAATCTCAACTTCAAATTTTTGAATAATACCATTAAATTGTAATTTATTAGATATTTTTTGTTCATCATAAACATATAGTACGACCGCAGGAACCATTGAAAAAATTCCACTCATTATAAAGGTATAACCAACCCATTTAAAAAATCTTTTTAAGCGGTAAGAAATTAAAAAACCTAATAAAATTAATGAAATAATTGCAAAATAAATAATCAATTTAATATCTTTTGATTTTTGATAATTTAATCTCATATTTTCTAGATTTTGGGGGTCAATATCATAGTACTTGATAACATCTATCGATGTTGGTAGTTGTCCTTTTATTTTACTAATAATCTCATCCTTGATTAAGTTAATTGGAATCTTTTGTTCTGCAGCAAATCGATCTATTTCATCGCCTGTTATTTCAATTACAGAATCATAAAAATTTTGAATAGGGATCGGAGCTATTTCATCACTCTCACCTAGGAGATAATTCCATAATGAAATTTGAAATGTTTCTGCAATATAAGCAATCCAATCAGCTGTCACTTCTTTTTCGATAACTTTCTTAAATATTCTTACAACCAATTCATTTTTTACGGTATTCTCAAATTCCATTTCATTTGAAACTTTTTCTTTGATTATTATTTCAGATTTTTCATATATTCCACTTTGCTTCAAATAATTTATGGATTCATATGGTTTTAATACGGTGGAATGAATAGCATACAATAAAGTCGCTGATGGAATGGTTATGATTAAACTTAAACTTATAAAAACCAGTAGGGTATTTCTTAAAATCCTCAATAGATATCACCTCAATTTATTAACTATTCCATTCATATTAAACCATAAAAAAGTGCTATTTCATACGTGAAACAGCACTTTTTTCATATCCGAAGTAAATTAAATTTTAAAATTCATCAACTAATTTCCAAAAATCCTTCCAGAACTCATGAGTATTTCTTCTCTTCTCCTCTTTATGATTGATACTTTCATTGATAAAATTTCTAATACTTTCAAGTTCTGCTCTTCTAATCTGGATGCAATTTTTCTCTTCCTCAGTAGTTCCTATTTGATTCTCGTAACTTCGTAGCCTATCAATCCTATTGTTGAGCTCATCCAAGATGAATTTCGGCATACCTCCCACCTCCTATATTTTTTACCGATATTACATTCATTTATACCAACTTCAGACACTAAATATTGTAATTTTCATAATTATCTTAATTTTCTCTTATTTATATTATATACAATTTTCTACTTGACTGTAAGTATTATTTTTAGCAATTTATAAGCAAAAAAATCATCCTTTCGGATGATTTTTAAACGTGTATCTATTTTTTATAAAACTAACTATTTTTAATGTCTAATTTATACCTGCCTGTACATTCATTTCCTTTGCCATTACCAATAACTACGAGCGTATTTACACCTCTTATATTAAATGGCCCCTTCGTATTTTGAGATTTAACGGTTCCGAGCTTTATGAACAATCTTTTGCCTTTTTCTGTTGTTTTTTCTATATAATCCTTTAATGATATGTTTTTCTTTTTAAGTTCTTCTGTTAATTCATCTGTTATTACTATTTTAGATTTCCAAATATCAAATTCACAATCTCCTGTATTACTAATAGTAAGCTCTCCGTTCTCTATCATCTCATCATCTGTGTAAAGTATTTTTACTCCATCACTTGGTAAACTAAAATATATCTCTTCTGAAAAAGGAAAAATCGAATAAATTGGTGAGTCTGGCATTAAAAAATGATTTTGTTCTACACTATCTACTTGATCGCTATTTAGCATTTTAGGTGTGGCAGGAAAAATAAGTACTTCTTCATATGAATTATTTTTATTTGGCATTATACCTGGAAAGTGATCCGACTCTTCAAATTGCTTTTCAGGGAAACCCGGTAATCCCAATTCATCTGTATCATTGTGCAACTCATCTACTGAAAACTCTAGACTATCTAACACCTCTGAATTATTATGCGATACTTTGGAAGTTTTAGCGTAAATATTCTTGTTTTTTTTAGACGGACGATTTTGTCTTTTTCTTTTAGGTGCCAACACCGATCACCTCCTAATGTTTAATTTATTATTTTAGACTTCTGTACATTTATATGTAAAAATCTAGTCTTTTGTAATAAGTAAAAAGCCTATTTATTAGGAGGTCAAAATTTCTATCCTTTTATATATTAAGTATCTGCCAATCAATTTCCTTACTACCAATTCTAATCAAAAATTGATTTATCTTAGAAAATGGTCTACTTCCAAAGAAACCTTTATTGGCTGAAAAAGGACTAGGGTGTGGGGATTTAATAATATAGTGTTGTGGTGAACTGATTAACCCCAGTTTTTCTTGAGCATTCTTACCCCAAAGCACAAATACCACCGGTTCTTCGCGTTCATTTAATTTGGAAATTACTCGATTGGTAAATATCTCCCATCCAATTCCTTTATGGGAATTAGGCATTCCTTCTCTAACAGTCAAAACAGTGTTTAATAACAGTACTCCTTGCTCAGACCATTTCACTAGATAACCATTATTAGGAATATAACATCCCATATCTGCCTGCAATTCTTTAAAGATATTTTGTAAAGATGGAGGAGGTTTTATCCCAGGTTTAACAGAAAAACTTAAACCATGAGCTTGACCAGGACCATGATAAGGATCTTGTCCAAGAATAACTACCTTTGTATCTGCATAGGAAGTATAATGCAGGGCATTAAAAATATCATACATGTCGGGATAGATAACTCTATTACGATATTCCTCAATTAAAAATTCTCTCAGTTTTAGGTAGTATGGTTTTTCAAACTCTTCCTCAAGTATGTTTGCCCAATCGTTTTTTAAAATTGCCATCTTATCCAACACATCCTATTTCACTACTTTTTTCATTTGTTTAGTAAATGTTCTAAATAAATTAATTTATTTCTTCAAAACTATTAAATAATATCATAATTATATCAAATTCAGCTTTTGACTTATCAGCAAAAATAAAAAACGATTCTTTCCTGAATGAAAAAATAGCCACAGATGAAACACCTGTGACTTATAACGAGCTATTTATCATTTAATTTGAAGGAACTTTTTAAGGAGACAATTCGATTAAAAACAATTTTGTCTTTTGTAGTATATTTAGGGTCTACATTAAAATAGCCATGTCTGAAAAATTGAAACTTGTCTTGCGGTTTAACATCTTTCATATTTGGCTCAATAAAACCTTGCAATATCTCCAATGAATTTGGATTAACTCTTTCAAGGAACGATTTACCTTCTTCTTGTTCATCATCCAATATTAAAGAATCATATAATCTAAACTCGGCAGGTAACGCATGTTTAGCATCGACCCAATGGATAGTACCTTTAACTTTCCTTCCAGTAAACCCTGTACCGCTTTTAGTCTCTGGATCGTAAGTACAACGCAACTCAACCACATTACCTTCTTTATCCTTAATTACTTCATTACATTTAATGAAATAGGCGTGTTTAAGTCTAACTTCATTCCCAACAAATAATCGGTGATATTTTTTGGGTGGATTCTCCATAAAATCCTCTTGTTCAATATATATTTCTCTAGAAAATGGAATGTTTCTGGTGCCCATTTCAGGATTCTCCGGATTAATCTCCGCTTCTAACATTTCCACTTGGTCTTCTGGATAGTTGGTAATTACAACTTTCAAAGGTCTTAATACCGCCATTGTTCGAGGGGCTTTTAATTTTAAATCTTCTCGAACGAAATGTTCAAGCATCCTGACATCTACTACACTGTTGGTTTTTGAAACCCCTGTTTCTCTAACGAAATTACGGATCGACTCTGGTGTATATCCCCTTCTTCTCAAACCAGAGATTGTAGGCATTCTTGGGTCATCCCAACCATCAACGTATTTCTCATCCACTAACTGTTTTAACTTTCTCTTACTCAAAATAGTGTTGGTTATGCCAAGTTCTCCAAACTCGATTTGTTGTGGTTGATTTTCCATTTCACATTCTCTTACAACCCAATCATATAACGGACGATGGTCTTCAAATTCGATGGTACAAATTGAATGAGTAACCCCTTCGATGGCATCTTCAATTGGATGAGCGAAATCATACATAGGATAAATGCACCATTTATTACCAGTGTTATGGTGTGTAGCATGGGATATTCGATAAATGACAGGGTCTCTCATATTTAAATTCGGAGAAGCCATATCAATTTTCGCTCTTAAGACTTTTTCCCCATCCTTAAATTCCCCTTTACGCATCCTTTCAAATAGCTCTAAATTCTCCTCTACAGATCTATTTCTATAAGGACTTTCTTTACCTGGTTCTGTTAATGTTCCACGATACTCTCTTATTTCCTCAGCTGATAGGTCACAAACATATGCTTTTCCCTTTTTGATTAATAAAATTGCCCTATTATACATCTCTTCAAAATAATCTGAAGCAAAATATAAACCGTCCCATTCAAAGCCCAACCATTTCACATCTTCTTTAATAGCTTTAACGTATTCCTTATCTTCTTTTAATGGGTTGGTATCATCAAATCTTAAATTTGTTTTACCATTAAATTCATCAGCCAATTCAAAATTTAAGCAAATTGACTTGGCATGTCCGATATGTAAATACCCATTTGGCTCCGGAGGAAAACGTGTAATAATCTGGTCATGTTTCCCTGAATTAAGATCATCTATCATTATATTTTTAATAAAATTTGAAGAAGTATTTCCGTTTTCCATTTTAACCACCTTTCTTGAACTGAATCCTTTGACTTTTTTCTTCAAATATGCATTGATAATTTAATTACATTAATATATCATAAAAATCACCTTATTACCACAGACATATATGTGATATTAAAAAAAGATCACTCTTTATTAAAAAAGATCACCCCATAGGAAGTGATCATAAAATTACATAGATTTGCTTACAGTAAATAAAAAACCCTTGTTTAAGCAAGGGTAAATATCCTATATATGGTGGAGCTAAGCGGGATCGAACCGCTGACCTCCTGCTTGCAAGGCAGGCGCTCTCCCAGCTGAGCTATAGCCCCATTTTCAACGACAAAATGTATTATAGCATGTTTAAATAATTCTTTCAAGAAGGAAAAATAGTGAAGAGAATTAGTTAGTTTATGACAAAATTCGTCTATTTGGACCGTCTACAAAGTAAGCTGACGTATAATGACGTATTCTTTCCATCAATCTTTTAGATTTAAGCAACTCTTGTCCACCTTTATTAGAGTAAGCTAAATGTTCCTCCAAATCATCATAATTTAAATTAGATGTATATAATGTTGGAAGACCTTTAATCATTCGAGCTTGAAGTATCGCACCTAAGATTTCATCCCTTTCCCAGGTACTTAGTGTTTCTGCTCCAATATCATCTAATATTAAAACCTGAACATTCTTTAGTATCTCAATCTTTTTATTTAAGGTATTATCCTGGATAGAGTTTTTTATTTCTCTAAAAAAATCTGGTACGTAAATCATCAGTGTTGAAATATTTCTTTCAGCCAACTTTTTTGCAGTAGCTACCATCATATGACTTTTTCCTACCCCTAGGGGTCCGTAGAGGTAAATTCCCTTTTGTTTTACATTTGGATCGAAATTTTTACAAAATTCCATGAGTGCCGCCAGTGCATCCTCTCTTCCAGGGGTTGGATCAATATTTTTGAAAGAAGCATCCAAAATCTCTTGCGGTATATATTGACTTTTAAATAGTTTGCTTCTATGTTCTTCTTTTTCTTTTAGTATCAATTTTTCACATTTAATTAATGAAGACTGAAATTGTCCATTTTGAAAATATATTTTTGTAAAATGTCCCTT
Organism: Vulcanibacillus modesticaldus; assembly: GCF_001730235.1. GTDB lineage: Bacteria > Bacillota > Bacilli > Tepidibacillales > Tepidibacillaceae > Vulcanibacillus > Vulcanibacillus modesticaldus. The sequence goes on from NZ_MIJF01000056.1 coordinate 80,464, forward strand.
TAGTATATTTGAACAACTAAGCAAATTATTACATTTGCTGCAATTCTCCTTTTCTTCTACATATTGATGTAGCAAGTTTAAGGAAGCTAAAACATTATCATTTGATATGTTATGGTAATGGATCAATTTTTTTATGTCTGGATGTTCCATCAATTTTTTAATCCATTCTTTCTGTTTATTAGAAACCCCCGGCATTAACTCTTCTATCACCATTTTTATGCTATTCATTATCTCTACCTCCTTTCAAAAAATTTGGTTATACTTCACCCAAATCCTTAAGAAGCTGATCTATCTTTGCTTTTTTCTCTTGATCAATTTTATTAATATCCTTTTCATCTGATTTTTGGTGATACTTTTGTTCTTGAAGTAAAATATAATCCGGTACTTTTTCCTTTCTATTAACTGATTGTTTAATATTAGATTTAGAAGTTTGTTTGTTATTTTCTTTCCAATTCTTATATAACTGATGTTCTTTTTTAGCTACAGACAAGGCCTCTTCTACCGTGGTAATTTTCAGCCTTTTCCAGTGTCCGGCAACCTTTTCTGTGAGGTTTTTTGGTAATTTATAATCATTTGATAGCATGATATATTCGATCAAGACATTAACAACACCTGTTGGTAGCTGATAATCATATAATAACCCTTCAATCAATCTCAAATCAGCATCTGGAACTTTGCCTCCCCCTTGATATTGTTGCATTAATTCAATCGGTGAGTAATTTTCTAATATCCACACATGCCTTTGGGCTTTATCTTTGATATTTGATGGTTCTTTATCAAATGTTTTATTTTCCTTGTTTACAATAACAACTTCCTTTTTTTGATATTGAAATTTTTCCCTCATTCTATTTCTTAAAAGCTGTTTATCTATCTTACCCGTATCGTCATAAATGGTATGATCCCTTAATAGATTAATAATCTCAATTTCTGAAAGTTGGTATAAAAAAGCTAGTTCTTGCAATAATTCAATCATTTCTCTATCAAAATTTTTTTCAACTTGATAAATATTACCCAACATCCCTTTAATAAATTCTATATCAAGATAACGACGTTTTAGATTGATTTTAGCATTTGACTTATTAACATATTCTTCATCAACCGGTTGTTGTATTAGTGCTTCCTCCTCAGAACCAGGTGCAACTGTTAATTCTGAAGCTAAAATTGAATCAAAAACTTCATCAAAGGCTTTTGTAATATCTTCATCTTTAATATATTCCCCACGATTCCAACTTAAATTTTTAGTCATTCTTTCCTTCAATATTTTAAATTGAGTTTTGCCAATCCTATTTAATAGTAAAACACTTAGAATATCACTCTGAAAAAAAGCGACAGGGTTCAGTGGTCTAGATAACGAATACTCATAGATATACTCCCCTGTTTCTTTATGCTGATATCTTACACTTTTTAATAATCCAATCGCCTCTAACATTTTTCTTGCCGTAATGATTTCAGGGAATGAAAGATTCATTTGACTCATCAAATGACGATGTAGTCTACTTTCCGAAATACCTATCTGCCCTATTGAAAGATGATTTATTAATGTAATATAAAATATAGTAGCTTTGGAACCGATTATCGGTTGGTATAAATCAATAATATATGAAATATGAGACAATTCGATAGATTCATTAAAACTAACTATATAAGGATCTTGAGGCGTTATTTCGTTAAATATGATTGACATACACATACTCCTTCTATGAATTAGATCTTTATCATTATATCATCCTACCAGATATCCTATAAAGGGTTCATAAAAACCATTTTCTTCATTTCTAAAAATCACTCTTTACTATTGCTTTGAAATTTTTATTCTTATATAATTGGACCCATGGATATTTTAGAATATCTAAAACTATTGTTTGACATATGGAAGGGAGATTCATATGGTTAACGTCACACCAAGTGCTAAGGAACAGCTTGAGCAGTTACTTAAAGAAAAAGAAAGCGACCAAGCAGTACGTGTATATGTTGCTGGTTTTGGCTGAGGTGGTCCATCACTAGGATTGGCTCTGGATGAGCCAAAAGAAGACGATAAAACATTTGACCAAGAAACATTTAAAGTTGTTGTTAACTCCAATGAATTGGCTATGATTGGAGAAGTTGAAATAGATTATCGTGATTCTGGTTGGGGTAGTGGTTTCGTAGTTAGGGCTGCACATGGTTCAACTTGTGGTTAAAATTCACAAAATATAAGGGGCTAATTTCTAAAAATTAAAGTTTTTTGAAATTAGCCCCTTTTATGTTCTTTTAGATATTGTCATTATCTGGATTATTTTTCTATCCACCATTTATTAATAAATATATACGGAGTTAAACTATTTTTTATTTCAAGGTGCAAGGTTGGATCTGCCAATATAATTGATTGTGGACTCGCTAGAGGAATAAGGTAATATTGGGACATAAAGTAATCTTGCCACTTCTTATATATTTCTTTTCTCTCTTGATAATGCCACAATTTACTACCATCAATTAATAATTGATCCGAAATTGTATCATTAACATGGCTAACATTGAACCCACCATTTAATACGTCATTTTTTGTTAGCCATTTATCATTTTCATAGCTTGGATCTAATTCATAAGGCCAATTAGCCAGAAAAAGATCATATTTCCCTTTAGAAAAAAGTTCTGGGATAAATCGTTCCAAATCAAGCGGGTTTAAGGAAATCGTAATTCCTACCACATTCAACTGCTCAGATAGCTTCTCAGCAATCATTTGATTCATTGGTGTATCTACATAAGCTAGCTCAACGTTGATTTCTTTACCGTTTAAAATTGCCTTAGCTTCCTCAATATTAGTTTTAAGCTCAATCGACGAATTAAATGCCCATGATTTTGGATGTAATACAGAAGCAGGTGTATCCGCGTACCCTTGATATATATCGTCAATTATCTTAGAATAATCGATAGCTAATGCTAATGCTTTTCTCATTTCGATATCTTTCCATTTTGGAGAGTTTAAGTTCATACCTAGATATTGATACCCTATTCCTTCCAAAACATGAATCTTCTTAGAGCTTAGATTTTCACCAACATCTTGTGGTAAAGCAAGCAGAAAATTAAATTCTCGATCATTATTGTAGTTTGTAATTTCTATTTGATCCAAATATACAGTTTCTTCATAGTAATCATTTCTAGTCAAAATCCATTCATTTTCTTTTATCTCTACTTTATAAGGTCCACTAGCCATGAGTTTACCGGTACTTGCCTCTTCTATCACCTGTTCAATAGACTTTCCTAGTAATTGTTTTTTTGGCAATATCGGCGCAGTCAATAACTGTAAATCCTTGCTATCTATTTGATCATATTGAATAGTTATACTTCGTTCGCTTGGCTCGATAATAATACCGGAAACATCCGCAGCTTCACCGGTACGAAATAGTTTTGTACCTAGGATGTGAAAAGTATAAGTTTTCCAATTACCGTTATAATCCCTTTGACTATACCAATTAAAAGTAAATTCCACATCTTCAATAGTTAATGGTGTACCATCAGCCCATTTTAAATCATCTTTTAAAACTATTTTGATTTGTTTATTCTCTTCGTCAATTGCGAAGGATGAAGCTAAATCGGGAATTAGCTCCAAATCTTGATCATATTTCAACAGTCCTCGATAAAGTATTGAATGGATATTATAAAACGATGGTCTAGTTGATTGATATCCTAATGGATCAATAATCAAGTTATTTAAGTCAATTCCAATTGTTATCTTCCCACCCTTCGATGGTTCCTGAACAACCTTGTTAGGTGGTAATTCTTTATCTGGAGTATCAGCTTGTTGTCCACTACATGCCGTTACTAATAGGACAAGAACCACTAATACGATTAATAACTTAAGCTTAACTTTCATTATGTCTAAAACCTCCTGCTAGGATTTACGAAACAGCTCAGAAATTTCCTTTATAAATACATTAATATCCTTAAACTGTCTATATACTGAAGCAAACCTTACATATGATATTTCGTCAATATGATAAAGCCGTTCCATTACCATTTCGCCTATAGTTTGGCTATCCACTTCAGATTTTAATTGATTCCGTAATTCTCGTTCTATTTCTGAAACCATACTTTCCAAAGTATCCAATGGAACTGGTCTTTTCTCACACGCTCGTATAACTCCTCTAAGGATTTTTTCTTTACTAAATTCTTCCCTACTACCATCTTTTTTTATCACCAATATTGGTGTTTCCTCAACTTCTTCGTAAGTATTAAATCTTCTATTACATGAATCACATTCTCTTCTTCTTCTGATTGATTTGCCATCTTTTATTGGTCTAGAATCCAGTACTCTCGTACCATTATAGTTGCAATACGGACATCTCATCTTTCTCACCTCTTAATATACTCAACAGGAGAAACATTTATCAAGTCATATATAAGTTTCCCTTAGATAAACTGAAACGTCAAGAAAAAATCGTAAATTGTTAAGTTTTATGAAATTTGAATTTTATTCCATTAAAAAAAATAATGTTTTTTTCTTTCATTTATAGTTGCATTAAAGTATAATGATTTCGTAATTTTTATTTAAAATATCACAGTACATTTTTTTAGGGGGATATCATGGACGTTAAAGAAATGCTTTTCACGTTTTTAGGTGGTCTTGGAATTTTCTTATTCGGTATTAAGTATATGTCCGAAGGACTACAAAAAACAGCTGGAGATCGCCTAAGGACAATCTTAGAAAAAATGACATCAAATCCATTAATGGGCGTTTTAGCAGGTACTTTAGTAACGGCAATTATTCAAAGTAGTAGTGGTACAACCGTTCTAACAGTTGGTCTAGTTAATGCAGGATTATTATCCTTAAAACAGGCCATTGGTATTATCATGGGAGCAAACATAGGTACAACCATAACTAGTTTCATTATTGGATTCAAAATTTCTAAATACGCCTTACCAATTGTTGCTGTAGGAGCAATATTGATTTTCTTCAGCAAAAAAAAGAGCATCAACTATTGGGGTCAAGTAATTTTTGGATTTGGTTTGCTTTTTCTAGGTCTAAAATACATGAGTGCCGGTATGAAACCGCTACGTGGGTCAGAAGTTTTTCTTAATTTAATGGAGACTTTAGCAGATCAACCACTATTAGGTGTTTTAGTTGGTACTGTATTTACAATGATCGTTCAAAGTAGTAGTGCCACAATCGGTGTTCTACAAGGTCTTGCTGAAAGTGGTGGTGTAACATTTGATCAAGCACTTCCAATCCTTTTTGGTGATAACATTGGTACAACAGTTACGGCTGCTCTAGCTGCCATCGGTACTTCTGTTATGGCTAAGCGTGCTGCATTGACACACGTAATGTTTAACATAATTGGTACTTTGATCTTTTTACCACTACTATCATTGGGGATATTTCCTAGTATAGTAAAGTTTATAGCCGATGGGTTAAATATTAAAATGCAAATCGCATGGGCTCACGGTTTATTTAATGTATCAAATACGATAATCCAACTTCCATTCATTGGATTATTAGCTTATATAGTTACAAAATTAATTCCTGGTGAAGAAGAAACAATAGAGTATGGTCCTAAATACTTAGACAGTCGTTTTTTAAGTAACCCTTCTGTTGCATTAGGACAAGCTGCAAAAGAACTTCTAAGAATGGGTGTCTTGGCTAAAGAAGCTTTGACTGATAGTATTACCTACTTCTTTACAGGTGAAGAAAAAAAGAGTCAACAATCTTTACAAAAAGAAGAAGTTATTAACGACTTAGATCATAAGATCACTGAATACCTAGTCAAAATAAGTCAAAATTCATTATCAAGCAATGAATCCAATCAATCAACATTGTATCTTCAAATTGTAAATGATATCGAACGAATTGGAGACCATGCTGAAAATATTGTTGAGTTGGCCCAATATTCACACGAACATAAATTACCTTATTCCGAAGAAGCTAAAAAAGAATTAAATGACATGATTAACTTAACATTAGAAACATTCCAAAAAGCTTTATCATCATTAGAAAATAATGATATCGAGTTAGCTAAAGAAGTTGTTAAAAACGAAAGAATTATTGATCAAATGGAAAAAGATTATCGTAAAGGCCATCTTAAACGCTTAAATGAAGGTACTTGCTTTGGAAGTTCAGGTGTAGTATTTTTAGATATAATTAGTAATTTAGAACGTATAGGGGACCATTCTTTTAACATAGCTCAAGCTGTACTTGATCAACAATAAATAACAAAAAGAGGAGCAATAACATTGCTCCTCTTTTTGTTACAAAAATTATCAAAAAAAATTTTTCTTTTAATAATAATTAGAGAATTATTTAGACATAAATAAAAAGAAGGGATTAACTCCTTCTTTTTAGACTATTTTTGAAAAGTTTCAACCTTATAAGGTTTAACTTCTACCGGACCCATACCACGTGGAACTAATATAGATTCACGTTTAGTCGCTTCCAGCTGTTTAGTTATATATTCAGCAGCAACATTTGGGTCAATGCGATCACCGCAAGTATATACATCAACACTTGCGTATCCATGCTCAGGAAAACTATGAATTGTTAAGTGGGATTCGGAAATAATTACCACTCCACTAACTCCCATTGGTGCAAATTTATGAAAAGCGACTTCACGTACCTCTGCACCGGATTCTAAAGCAGCATCAACCATCATTTTTTCAATAAATTTTAGGTTGTTTAACTTATCAACATTACAACCCCATAATTCAGCAATTACATGACGTCCCATTGTATCCATGCGTACATCCCCCTTGTTATTATAAAATTCATGCCCTTCCAAGCATGCGGGACCTGCGTTATCTACCACGGGGGCAAGTTAGTCCAAGAGGTCCTAACCCTTTAAGTAGATACTGGTTCCTTAGTTATTTAACTAAAGTTCACGATTTTCAGTATACTTGTTTTAAGATCAATTTTCAAGATTTTTTTAACGTATCTTAGAAATTTTTATCGTCACTTAATATCTCTATATTTCACTACTTTATTGGTTTTTATTTGCTTATTAATTAGGCCTCTTTTTTATAGGAATGACTTTCCTGTATGGAATTTAGGAATTTCACATACACTACTACTACCAATAGATAAGGAGGTGACAACAATGGCAGCAGGACAAGAGCGTAGTAGCAACTGGTTAGTTGTTCCTCAAGCATCTCAGGCTTTAGAACAATTAAAGTATGAGATTGCTAATGAATTAGGAATTCAAATTCCTCAGGATGGTTACATGGGTAATATTTCTTCCCGTGATAATGGTGCTATCGGAGGTTACATTACCCGTCGTTTAGTTCAAATGGCTGAACAACAACTTGCAGGGCAACAATTCCCTCAAGCATAATTAAATAAAGCAAAGTGTAGATCTTTGGTATTTGGAAATATACCATAGATACAAAAACAGCACTGGGATTTCTCAGTGCTGTTATCAAATATTCTTCCTTTTTAAAATTTACTCTATTACATATTTCATGCTGTTAAAATTTTATTATCTCGCTTCTGTACTTTGATATTAGAAACGTATTTTGCTAAATCAACAACCCTGCAAGAATATCCCCACTCATTATCGTACCAAGCCATCACCTTTATTTGGTTTTCACCAACTACCATTGTCGATAAACCATCAATAATCGAAGAATTATCATTACCGAGAAAATCAACAGAAACTAAGGGCTCTTCTGTATAATCTAATATACCTCTCATCTCTTCTTGACTTGCTTTTTTTAGAACTTCATTTACTTTTTCAACGGTAACTTTTTCTCTTACATTTACTACTAAATCAACTATTGAAACGTCTGGTGTAGGGACTCTTAATGCTATCCCATTTAATTTTCCGCTTAACTCTGGTAAAACAAGAGAAACTGCCTTTGCGGCTCCTGTAGTTGTTGGAATAATTGATTGTCCAGCACTTCTAGCTCTTCTTAAATCTTTATGCATATTATCCAAAACTCTTTGGTCATTGGTATAGGAATGGACAGTCGTCATCATGCCCTGTTCTATATAAAAATTATCATGAAGAACTTTAACGATAGGAGCAAGACAATTAGTTGTACAAGAGGCATTGGAGATAATATGGTGTTGTTTGTGATCATAGATTTCCTCATTTACTCCCATAACTATTGTCACATCTTCATTTTTAGCAGGAGCAGTAATAATTACCTTCTTCGCCCCGGCTTTAAGATGTTTACTAGCACCTTCTCTATCCCTAAATTTACCTGTAGCTTCAATAACAACTTCTATATCTAACAGTTTCCATGGTAATTTTTCTGGATCTCTCTCTGAAATGATTTTTGTTTCTTTCCCATCTACAATTATTCTATCTTCCCTCACCTTTATATCTGCATCAAGTTTACCATGAACTGAGTCATATTTTAACATATGTGCTAATTGTTTCGGAGTGTAACTAGCATTTACAGCAACAACATCTAGATCAGGGTCTTGTAATGTACGTCTATATACCATCCGTCCTATTCGTCCAAATCCGTTAATCGCTATTTTTATCGGCATTATAAATTTCCTCCCCTACCCTTATGTAACATACTAATAAAAATTTTACGTTTTAAGTATAACATATTTTTTAAAAAATCACTATTAAATGTGTCTTGATTATATTTTATGTTGTTCTTTTATTTTTTCTACTTAAAGAACAAAAATACTTCCTTTGATCAAGAATTGTATTTTGTATAAGTATGGCTTTAGGAAGGTTAACGGTAGTTTTCCAAAAGAAAAGAGTCACCCAAGTGACTCTTTCAGCTTGTAGACAAAGTCTTTATTTAGACAAATCTACAAGCTTTTTTTGTATAATAGATATTGTAATAAATATCTTGTGAGGGGAGAAATATGTTAACAAAGCGTAAGGAAGATGTGAGAACTCAAGTTGAATTAGTATCAATAGAGGATCTGGTACCAGAGGATCATTTGGTTAGGAAAATAGATCAAGCAATTGACTTTAGCTTTATATACGATTTGGTTAAAGATACCTATTCTTTAGATAA
>NZ_MIJF01000057.1 GCF_001730235.1 Vulcanibacillus modesticaldus
CGTTATCTAAAGAATAGGTATCTTTAACCAAATCGTATATAAAGCTAAAGTCAATTGCTTGATCTATTTTCCTCACTAGATGATCCTCTGGTACTAAATCTTCTATTGATACTAATTCAACTTGAGTTCTTACATCTTCCTTACGTTTTGTTAACATGTTTCTCCCCTCACAAGATATTTATTACATACTTATTATACAAAAAAAGCTTGTAGATTTGTCTAAATAAAGACTTTGTCTACAAGCTGAGAGTGTCTAATTGACACTCCTATTTTCGTGGATTGAAGTACATAACTCGATCATTAAATAATTTCACTTCAGCTTTTAATTGCTTTCCTAAATATCTCGCAAATTCAACAGCTTTTTGTCGATCTCCAATAGTACAATGATCCTCATCAGGTATAACAATTTGAATAAAACTACTATCGCCTTCAGTACCAACACCTATCAAAATGTAATTGTAAAGAGGATCCTTCGCATTTAAATATAAATACTCGGTATCGTCTTCCTTTTTTATTTCCAAGTTGTATGGAAAGACAGCATTGTGATATCCATCCCAATCGAATTGTTCACCATCTTTATTAAAAATTTCGATGTACTTATGTAGTAAATCTTTAACCTGCTGTAAAGAAATCTCCGATTGTTTTGAACCCTTCACTAATTTAACAAAAATACTCCTATTCAACTTTTTCCACCCCAATATCCCTAGAATAATACTACTAATAGTAATTTTAGCACTAGGTTATTAGGATGACAACGCTTTTATTCTTTATTTTTCTCTTCATCGTAATCGTCTAACTCATTACTATAATTATCTAAGGTAACATCATGTATCGGATGCATAAAAATACCACCGGCAGGTGAAGTCATCCTTAGGGATAGACTATCATTAAAGTCATTGTAACTAACGATCTTATCAGTCTGCTCATCACCAGCAAACTGCTCCGGAGATTCGTCTTCGGCCCAGTTTTTTATAAACTTATTTTTATCGTTTTCTAAATTCTTTGTATCATCATTATTATTTATCATTATAATCACCTCACCATCATGTTTACATCCTTTAGTATTACCTGAGATAAAGAGAATATCCAAAAAAGGTGGTGTGTTTGTAGATGGATAGGATATATGGTAAAATTTAAAAAAAGTATTTGGAGGAATAGTTATGGCGAAAACTGACCTTGAAGAGATTCGATCGGAGCTATGCGTGATCTTTAATAATATCAAGGACAGACGAGAATGTTATGATAAAATTATCCATGTTTTAAAATCTAAAATTCCTCACTATCAAACAATCACTATCTATTTAACTGATGAAACGGCTTTTATCTATTATAAACATGAAGGTGATTCTAACAACTTAAAACAAAAAATTCCGTTTGGTGAAGGGTTTTTAAGTATTGTAGCTGCACGTGGAGAAATCTCCTGTGAATTTGAAACTGATGGTCAAAAGATCTATATTCCATTTTATGATGGGCACCATCTTTTAGGTGAGATGATTATAAAAACAACCAAATTCATTGATCAAGATGAAGTAAAACTATTTCAATATATCCAAGAACTACTAAGCCAAGTCCCTAATTAAAGGGGCTTTTTTTAAAAATAGGAGAAATTTATGGAGGTTGATTAACAGTTGTCGGATTTATATAAAAATTTATAAAAATCTCAAAATTATTTATAATTTAATGTTATAATAATTTTGGGGTGATAAAAATGAAATATTATAGCATAGGTGAATTTGCTGAATTAATAGGAAAAACTCAACAAACTTTAAGAAATTGGGATAAAACAGGAAAATTAAAGCCTTCGTTTATTACAGAAGGTGGACACAGAATGTATAGCCAAAGCCAATTGAATTCTATACTAAGAATAAACCAAAAAGATAAAATAACAGTAGGTTATTGCAGAGTTTCTAGTAATAAACAAAAAGATGATCTGGAAAGGCAAATACAATATGTACGAGATTATATGATTGCAAAGGGTTATCAATTTAGAATTATAACTGATATAGGTAGTGGCATTAATTATAACAAAAAAGGACTAAATGAATTAATAGACATGATAACTAATGCAGAAGTTGATAAAATAGTGGTCTTATACAAAGATAGGCTAGTTAGATTTGGGTTTGAGTTGATAGAAAACCTTTGCAAAAAATATGGAACTACTATCGAAATTATAGATAATACCCCAAAAACTGACGAGCAAGAACTAGTTGAAGATATGATCCAAATAGTAACAGTATTTGCCGCTAAGTTACAAGGTAAGCGAGCTAATAAAGCCCAAAAAATAATAAGGGAATTGAAAGAAAATGATTAAAACTTACAAGGTCATGTTAAAACCAAATAACAAGCAACGAACTAAGTTGTTTGAAAATTCTGGTGTAAGTAGATGGGCTTATAACTTCGCTTTAGCAAGACAAAAAGAGAACTATGATAAAGGTGGAAAGTTTCTTAAAGACAGTGTTCTAAGAAAAGAACTAACTATTTTGAAGAAAACAAAGGAATATAGTTGGTTAAATAATTATTCAAATAATATAACTAAACAGGCTATTAAAGACGCTTGCGATAGCTTCACAAGGTTTTTCAATGGTTATAGCAAATTCCCTAAATTTAAGTCTAAGAAAAGGTCAAAGTATAGTTTTTACCAAGATACTGAAAAAATTAAAATCACTGCAACTCATGTTAAGTTAGAAAAATTGACTACAAGTAAAAAAAGAAATAAGCAAAAATTTAATTGGATCAAACTAGCTGAAAAAGGCAGAATACCAACAGGGAAAAATATTAAATATATCAATCCAAGAATAACGTATGATGGACTTAATTGGTGGATTAGTATTGGAGTTAAAGAAGAAAAAGAAAATAATACTTCATATCAAACAGAAGGGATAGGTATTGACCTAGGTGTTAAAGAATTAGCAGTAATAAGTAATGGTGAGAAATTTAAAAACATTAATAAATCACCCAAAATGAAGAAATTAATAAAAAAACATAAAAGATTACAAAAACAAATTTCAAGAAAATACGATATGAATAAATCTAAAATTGAAGGGAGGGAAAACCGTTACAAATACCACAAAACAAAAAATATAGTAAAAGCTGAAAAGAAATTAAACAGGCTTTATAGGAGAATAAAAGGTATCAGAGATGACTATATACATCAGATTACAACATCTTTGGTGAAAGCCAAACCAAAGTATATCGTAATCGAGGATTTAAACGTAAGTGGAATGTTGAAAAACAAAAAACTATCAAAAGCTATATCGGAACAATCTTTAAGAGAGTTTAGAAGGCAATTAGAGTATAAATGTGAATGGTATGATATTAATTTAATCACAGCTGACAGATATTTTCCTTCCAGTAAAATATGTTCCAATTGTGGACATCTAAAATTAGATTTAAAACTATCTAATCGGAAATATCAATGTGATAGCTGCGGATTAGAGATTAACAGGGATCTAAATGCAAGTATTAACCTTAAAGATTATACTATAAAGCATAGAAAATCAGTAGCTTAACCACTTAAAAGATACTACTGATATGTACCCATTCGTTAGTGGGGAATTTAAGCCTTCGGAGAGTTATATCAAACGAAAGTAATAGTCATTTTAACTATGAAATCGGACTCAATGAACGAGGAACAAAGCATAAAACTTATAAATTTCAGCTTATTTATAAATTTTTATAGGTATTTGGTAACGGTGGGATAAGTGGAGGCATTACAAACTCACATAGTCGACGATGGAAAGGCAATCGTTGTAGCTGTACACGGTTCAGGAGAACACCTAGGCAGATATAAACATATTGCTAAATGGCTTAATGATAGTCAGATATCAATGATCGGTGGTGATTTACCAGGGTTGGGAAGGGCAAAGGGGAAAAGAGGACACATTGATGATTTCAACGATTATTTACGTGAAGTTGATAAGTGGATAAAGTTTGCGAAGGAAAATTGGCCAGATTTACCAATATTCTTATATGGTCATAGTATGGGAGGGCTTATCGTTCTAAGGTATATAGAAACCCTAGAAGATAAAGATTTATTAAACGGAGTTATAGTAACATCACCGGCAATAAAGATTGGAGTAACCATTCCCAAATGGCAATTGGTCATAGCTAGCTTATTAGAAAAGATATGGCCAACATTTCGAATGAAAAGCGGGATAAAGCCTGATCAAGTAAGTAGGGATCCGAATGTAGTAGAGCAATATACAAAGGATCCTCTTGTTTATGGGAAAGTGAGTATAGGTTGGTTTTTTGAATTCGTCAAAGCAATAGAAGAGGTATGGAAAAATGTTGATAAAATCAATAATCTGAATTTTCCGATACTATATTTGCAAGCAGGCGCAGATCAATTGGTAGATCCTAAAGCAGCAGACCAATTTGTCGAACTTTTACACAAAGAAAAAGTTACCTATCGTAATATCCCCAATTTATATCATGAAATTTTTAATGAGCCTGAAAAAGAAGAGTATTTGAAGATAATGACTGAATGGATTTTAAAAACAATATAACACAATAATCAATAAACATCATATAAAACACATTAAAATGTTGATTGACATAAATAGTATAACATATTAAAATAAAAGTAACACAGTAATAAAGCGTTTTCATTTCTAGGGTGGGGGTATTAAAAGTTATGGGTACAATAGTATGTAAGGAATGTGATCAAATAATTTCACCAATACCATCAGAAAAATCAGAAGTGCTATTTGGTATTTGTGACGACTGTAACTCTCATGGCAAAGAAAAATAATGAACACCACTTAAAAAGTCACCCAAAAGGGTGACTTCAGCTTGTAGACAAAGTCTTTATTTAGACAAATCTACAAGCTTTTTTTGTATAATAGATATTGTAATAAATATCTTGTGAGGGGAGAAATATGTTAACAAAGCGTAAGGAAGATGTGAGAACTCAAGTTGAATTAGTATCAATAGAGGATCTGGTACCAGAGGATCATTTGGTTAGGAAAATAGATCAAGCAATTGACTTTAGCTTTATATACGATTTGGTTAAAGATACCTATTCTTTAGATAACG
>NZ_MIJF01000058.1 GCF_001730235.1 Vulcanibacillus modesticaldus
CCAGAAAAGGAAATTGTTTAGATAATGCCAGCATGGAGAATTTCTTCAGCCACTTTAAGGCAGAGTGTTTTCATCTATACTCTTTTCGCACAACTGAAGAAGTAAAAAATGCCGTTAAAAGGTACATACGTTTTTATAATCATCACCGATTCCAAGAGAAATTAAATAACCTGAGTCCTTATGAATATAGGACTCAGGCTGCATAAATGTGCTTTTTTATTCCTGTCTACTTGACAGGGGTCAGTTCAAGCGGTGCTTTTTTATATCTTCCACCCTTATTCCACTAATCCTCAAAACTATATAATGGAGTACTCAAATACCTTTCACCATAACTTGGAGCGATTGTTACGATATTTTTTCCTTTTCCAAGACGCTTCGCTAACACTTTCGCCGCATATATTGCAGCTCCGGTAGAGATACCTCCTAGAATCCCTTCACCTTTGGCGATTTCTCTCGCAGTTCCCATCGCTTGTTCTGTTGTTACTTGAAATATTTCATCATAAATGGAAGTATTTAATATTTTAGGAATAAAACCTGCTCCAATTCCTTGGATTTTGTGAGGACCTGGATTACCACCCGAAAGTACAGGCGAATCCTTTGGTTCTACACCTACTATGAAAATATCTTGAGAATGTTCTTTTAGCACTTCTCCTACTCCAGTTATAGTACCTCCAGTTCCAATTCCAGCTACAAAAGCATCTATTTTTCCATCCATCTGTCTTAAAATTTCTTGAGCTGTATAGAGACGATGGGCTTTGGGATTAGAAGGATTTTCAAACTGCCTTAAAGGAAAATAACCATAAGTAGCTACCAACTCATTGGTTTTCTCAATTGCACCTTTCATCCCCTTGGTCCCGGGAGTTAAAATCAATTCAGCACCATATGCCCTTAATAGATTCCTTCTTTCTATACTCATTGTTTCTGGCATAACAAGAATAGTTTTATAACCTTTTGCTGCTGCTATCATCGCTAATCCTATCCCAGTATTTCCACTGGTTGCCTCAATTATGGTATCACCTGGTTTTATTATTCCAGCAGTTTCTGCATCTTCAATCATTTGAAGCGCGATTCGATCTTTAACACTACCACCAGGATTATAGTATTCCAATTTGACATAGATATCAGCTGAATCCTCGCTTGATTTGAGCTTTACAATTGGTGTATTTCCAATTAATTTAGCAATATTTTCTGCAACATTCATGATGTTAGCACCCCTTAATTTTTTTATTTCATAGTATTTCCCAAAAGTCATTAAGTCAATAATATAACTGTATTTCAACCGACGGAAATTACATATTAAAAAAAGAGCAGACCCTAATCTATCCACAAAGGATGTTCTGAGTCTACCCCATCAAAATAGTTTTAATCTTCTTGACTAACCAATTCTGCTAATCTCTCAGCTGCTTGTTCCTCATCTACGCCATCTGTAATGATATAAATTTCTGACCCAGAGTTAATAGCTAAACTCATAATTCCCATGATACTTTTAGCATTAACAACTTTTTCGTCCTTCTCTATAGAAATATCACAAGAAAACTTATTTGCCTCCTGAACAAATAGTGCAGCTGGACGAGCATGTAAACCAGTTTTTAAATTTACCTTTACTAATTTTTTTACCATATCTAAATCCCTCCTATAATCATGTAGGTTGCTTATTAATATCTAATATACTATAATCTAGCATTTAAATACATCAATTATTTTTCAATTTGCTCGCAATTTCATCTATTTTTCTTAAACGATGATTAACCCCAGATTTGCTGACTTTTCCACTTGGAATATAGTTTCCTAGTTCATTCAATGTTAATTCTGGATATTTCAGACGCGTTTCAGCTACTTCTTTTAGTTTTGGAGGAAGAGAATCTAAGCCAATAATATCATCAATTAATTGGATATTTTCTATTTGCCTCATAGCAGCTTTGACAGTTTTGTTTAAATTTGCTGTCTCACAATTTACTATCCTATTGACTGAATTACGCATATCCTTAACGATTCTCACATCTTCAAATTTCAATAACGCTTGATGCGCCCCTATGATATTAAGGAATTCTGAAATTTTTTCCCCCTCCTTAATATACATAAAAAAACCTTTCTTCCTTTCAATCCATTTAGCATTTAACATAAAGTCATTTGCTAATTGAGAAAGTGCTACAATATGTTCACGATAACTTGAATATATTTCAAGATGATATGAAGAACTTTCCGGATGGTTAATAGAACCTGCAGCTAAAAAAGCTCCACGCAAGTAAGAACGTTTACTATCAACAGTTTGAATTAACTCTTCCTTTATCCCTGGATAAAAGCTGAATCCCTTTTCAACTATTGCTAGTCTTTTTAGTATTTGCTCAACTTGCCCGGGAATCCGCACAACATAAATATTATTCTTCTTAAGCCTCATTTTTTTTCTAACCATCAATTCGGCTTGAACATGAAATAGTTCTTTAATCAAAGAGTATATTTTTCTAGCAATTGCCGCATTTTCCGTTAAAACATCTATTATCACTTTTTGATTAGTCAATTGTACGCTACCGTTCATCTTAACTAATGCTGATAATTCAGCAATCTTGCTATCAAAATCCTTACCCTCAACATATGTTAATTCTTTTTTGGTTTCGGAGGCAAAGGACATTATCATTACCCCATTTCCAATAAAACAATTATTCCAATTCACCTTAACCTATAAAGATGATTATTTACCATATTTTATATAAAAATGTTCGCTAATCTAAAATATTTAAAACACATTCCGCCAGTTTATCGGCATCATGACGTAAAAATGCATTATACTTTAAAAACTTATCAGTTATCACTTGATACCCCTTGGAAAATAAATTTTGGTCAGCTATTACTGGTTCTGCTCCCTTTAATCGATATTGTTCAATAATTTCTTCAGGAATATTCTCATCATTTACTATAACATATTCGATGAAACGTTGCCCCACATGTCTTTCAATAGCTTCAACATGATCTAAGGCTGTATACCCATCTGTTTCACCTGGTTGTGTCATCACATTACTAATAAAAATCTTTTTCCCCTTTGCCAAAAGAATCGTTTCTTTTAGCTTAGGAACCAAAAGATTAGGAATAATACTGGTATATAGACTACCCGGTCCAATAATAATAGCATCTGCTTCTTCTATCACTCTTAAAGCTTCTATCAGCGGTTTAACATTATCTGGTTTTATGAATACCCTTTTGATCGCCTTACCTGTATTAGGGATGTTAGACTCTCCTTTAACGATTGAACCATCTTCTAATTCAGCGTATAGGACAATTTTTTGTAAAGTCGCAGGTAATACTTGCCCCTTAACTGCCAATACCCTGCTTATTTCTTTTATGGCAAGAACAAAGTCTCCTGTTATTTCTTGCATTGCGGCAATGAATAAATTACCTAAGGTATGGCCAGCTAAACCATCACCCTTTTGGAATCGGTATTGCAACAATTTTTCTAATAATGGCTCTGTGTTAGCTAAAGCAATGATCACATTTCGAATATCGCCAGGGGGAAGCATATCCAACTCATCCCTAAGTCTACCCGAACTTCCTCCATCATCTGCCACAGTTACAATCGCACTTATCTCTATATCTTTTTTCTTTAATCCCCTTAAAATAACCGATAAACCAGTCCCACCGCCAATTACAACTATTTTCTTTTTATTTGTATCTTCCATTTTGCACCTACCCGCGATCTTTTGTTAGATCCCGATGACTAGTATTCACTCTCCAATCGGTACTGATAGCCTTAGAAATATATTCAGTAATAGCAACAGATCGATGTTTTCCACCAGTACACCCAATTCCAATCACCAATTGGCTTTTCCCTTCTTTCTGGTACTTGGGAATTAAATAATTAAGAAGGTCTACTATTCTAGTTAAGAATTCTTTTGTATCTGCCCACTTCATCACATATTCGTACACTGGTACATCTAAACCAGTTAATGGACGTAGCGAATCTACATAGTGTGGATTTGGTAGAAAGCGAACATCAAAAACCAAATCGGCATCAATTGGAATCCCGTATTTAAAGCCAAAAGAAATAATATTTATTGATACCCTACTGTTCCCTATTTCAGAGAACCATGCAACCATTTTCTCTTTTAACTCAATTGCCTTTAACGAACTTGTATCAATAATTTGACTTGCTCTACCCTTTAATTCTTCTAGCAACTTTCTTTCAGCAATTATACCCTCAATTGGTGAAGATTCTTTGGATAAAGGATGTTTTCTTCTAGTCTCCTTATATCTTCTTACTAAAGTTTTATCATCAGCTTCTAAAAATACTATTTGATAGTTAATGTTATTAGATTCATCTAAAAATAATAATGAATCTGATAGGGTTTCAAAAAATTCTCTACCACGAAGGTCAACTACTAAAGCTACTTTATTAGTTTTTTCACCTGATTTTATAAATAATTCAACGAATTTAGGAATCAAAATTGGTGGTAGATTATCTACACAAAAGTAGCCCAAATCCTCTAAACTTTGGATCGCTACAGTCTTCCCAGCACCCGACATACCTGTGATAATTATTAAATTAATTGGACGAGCTTCATTCATAAGTACACCTTCTATTTCTAAGTCGTATTGTCAAAAGTTTTATAGATTATTGTGTCAAAAACCTTGTTGTTATTGAAAAATTTATATTAAGGTATTGCCACCCCCTCAATTTAAGGGTAATTTTTAGTTGACCATTCAAAAAATTACTCAAACAAAGGAGGCGGCAAACTTGATGTCTAAAGTTATTTCTTTGTTGCTACTATACATTGAGGTTCAAAATAAAATCATTGTTTATTTGATGGGGGCATTGCTTGGTAAGAATTCTCTTCG
>NZ_MIJF01000059.1 GCF_001730235.1 Vulcanibacillus modesticaldus
GTGGTCTAAACTTATTGAGTTGTCACAGGAATTTATTTTAGAGCAACAGTCTGCTTAATCTAACAGTATTAATTAGGCTCTGTTTTAAGAGTCTGCTTCAGTATGCTCTTTTTTGTCACTGTTTAAATGAAGTCATGCTTTTGCTATACTTGTTTAACCCTTTGTGAAGTTCTTTGTTCCCCAATTTTGTCATTCTTAATTTCTTTTTCACCAAACGTTTAATTTTTCATAGAACTTTTGACACTACCAGGTCCGTTTCTAATTATGGTATATATTTATTCACTTTTTTGCGAATCTAGAATTTCTTGATTTGAAAGCATTTTTAAGGATTTAACTATCTCTTGTAGGACTTTAGTATCATTTTCTTTGTTTTTCGCCATTTGCAACCCTTCTTTGGCTTTATTTCCACCTATTCTCCCTATTGCCCACGCAGCAGTCTGTCTAATTGTTGATCTATTATCTTCCATTAACAATTGGATTAATTGAGGAAGTGCAGTTACATCCTTAAAATGAGCTAATCCAATAATTGCATTCCTTTGAATAGGTTTTTTTCCTCTCCAACTAGCAGCCGACTTACCCCAGGTATTTTTAAATTCCTTATTTTTAATTGTAAGTAAAGGTTTTAACAAGGGTTTCGCTAGTTCCGGCTCAGGTAATGTTTGTTCATGATGAGTATAATTAATCCCCTTATTTTTTGGACATACTTGCTGGCAAGTATCACATCCGAATAATCGATTGCCTAACTTCTCCATCCATCGCTCATCCAAAAAAACTTTAGTTTGAGTTAAGTAAGATAGACATTTCTTTGAGTTAACCTGCTTTGGACTTACAATGGCTTTAGTTGGACAAGTGGTTAAACATCTATTACACTCGCCACACTGCTCTTTTAGGGGAGTATCACTAGGTAGTTCAACATTCGTAATGATTTCCCCTAAATAAACGTATGAACCGTATTCTGGGGTTATTAATAATGAGTTTTTTCCAATCCAGCCAATACCTGCCCTTTGTGCTACAGCGTGATCAGAAAGTACACCAGTATCAGTCATATAAACATATTTTGCATCTGGTACTAAGCTCTTCAGGTATTCGCCTAACACCTTCATTTTTTCTCTTAGAATTAGGTGATAATCTATCCCCCATGCGGAACGAGCTACAAATCCCCTATACATACCTTTAGATGATTTTAAAGGTTCACTAATCTTTGTAGGGTAGGCTATTGCGATAGCTATTATAGATTTTGCATCTTTCATCGTAAGTTTTGGGTCTACTCTTTTATCTATATCTCTTTCTTCAAACCCTGACTCATAACCTAATTCCCGGTGCCTAATAAGAATATCTTTTAATTCCCAGAAAGGATCCGCAGATGTAAATCCAATTTTATCTATACCTATTTTATTTGCAAAATCGATTAATTTTTCTTTGACTTCAATGCTCATATTTATCACTCTTAATTAGTTGTTTTTATTATATAATCAACTATTGTTATCTTGACTCAGTTCCCTAAATAAACCGATGAATGTTGGATCTTTAGTAGCTAATTCCTTAACCACTTTAAGTAATAATGAGTAATTTCTCTTAGATAAGGCTAATATCACTTTAGGTTCACTAGGAATAGCATCAACAGCCAATTTATCAGCTAATTCATTCCATTTGTTCCCTGAATGACCTTTAACCTTAATCCATTTAACATTCCGTTCTTTCTCAAGGTCAAGCAATTCCATCCATAAATCTTGATTCTCAACCGGTTTGCCCTTCGACGTTTTCCACCCATTTTTAATCCAATTTGGTATCCATTTTTGATTAAAAGCATTAATAACATATGCTGAATCAGAATAGATATTGACTTCGCTTCCGATTGGTGTATTTTTTAAAGCTTCAATTGCTGCCTTTAGTTCCATTCTATTGTTAGTAGTTGAAGGATCTCCACCAAAGTATTTCCTACCATCTGTAAAGACTACGCCCCAGCCACCTGGTTGTCCTCCAGATGCTTGATTATTTGAACAAGCACCATCAGTATATACATCATATTTATCAATCATAACTTATCCTCCATTCACAATAAAAACAACTAGCTAAAAAGTTATTCTATACTCTTCTATTTTAAAATAACAATTCCTTTTTATTTCTTTAATATTTCAAAAAGTTAATATGAATAAATTAAAAAAACGCGACCCTTCGTCCTAAGATGGAACGAAAAACCGCGTTAGTCCAAGCCATTTAATCAAAACACGAATTAAAAAATATCTTGAACATATTATTAAAGATTGATTATATCATAAAGAAGATCGAAATTTATCTACAATATTGTGACAAATGTTAATATACCATGTCTTTGGTCCTAGGTCAAGGTTTCTTTATAATTTTATTACTAAAAAATCATAATATTTAGTTACCTAATAAGCTTTATTATGATTACATAGTCAAAATACTCACTAATTTTCGACTAAATAAAATTAAAAAAACACTTATTCAATTGAATAAGTGAATAATATCAATAAGTGGTGCCGGTGAAGGGACTCGAACCCCCATGGTTTCCCACACGATTTTGAGTCGCGCGCGTCTGCCAATTCCGCCACACCGGCAAATATATAAAAAGAGCAACATAAATTGTTGCTATTTAAAATTTTTTAAAACCGCAAACCACTGCGTCGCATACTCTCCGAGCTACACGTGTTTCCGACGAACTCCCTATCGTTCTAATCTTCTGATCGAAGAATGTTCAAACGATGTAAATGGCGTGCCCTGAGAGATTCGAACTCCCGACCTTCTGATTCGTAGTCAGACACTCTATCCAGCTGAGCTAAGGGCACATATTAAATGGTGCCGAGGACCGGACTTGAACCGGTACGGTAGTCACCTACCGCAGGATTTTAAGTCCTGTGCGTCTGCCAATTCCGCCACCCCGGCAAATCAATTATTAAACTATGGAGGCGGCAACCGGATTCGAACCGGTGGTAAAGGTTTTGCAGACCTCTGCCTTACCACTTGGCTATGCCGCCGCAATTAATGGAGCGGACGACGAGATTCGAACTCGCGACCCTCGCCTTGGCAAGGCGATGCTCTACCACTGAGCCACGTCCGCCTATCTATATTATCAGCACATCGGATGGGGCGACCAGTGGGAATCGAACCCACGGATGCCGGAGCCACAATCCGGTGCGTTAACCACTTCGCCATGGCCGCCATTATAAGCTTATGGCAGGGGTGGCAGGAATCGAACCCACACTAACGGTTTTGGAGACCGCTGTTCTACCATTAAACTACACCCCTATGATGGTGGAAGGGGTAGGATTCGAACCTACGAAGCTTCCGCAACGGATTTACAGTCCGCCCCATTTGACCACTTTGGTACCCTTCCTAATAAAATTTATGGATAAAAATAATGCAATTAAATCATTGCACTAGTTTGCGAAGTATTAACAAATACTATTATACTTGTATACTTGCTAAAAAAATGGTGCCGGCGAGAGGACTTGAACCCCCAACCTACTGATTACAAGTCAGTTGCTCTACCAATTGAGCTACACCGGCTCATTAATGGTGGTTCGGGACGGAATCGAACCGCCGACACGAGGATTTTCAGTCCTCTGCTCTACCGACTGAGCTACCGAACCAAATCAAGACAAAAATAATATTAGCATGATTTGATCTAAGTGTCAATAATTAATTTAAATTGTTAATGGCGGAGAGGGCGGGATTCGAACCCGCGAGACGCTTTTAACGCCTACACGATTTCCAATCGTGCTCCTTCGGCCAGCTCGGACACCTCTCCATGGCTCCTCGTGCAGGACTCGAACCTGCGACAACTCGGTTAACAGCCGAGTGCTCTACCAACTGAGCTAACGAGGAACAATATTTTATTTATTAGCCTGGCAACGTCCTACTCTCCCAGGACCCTGCGGTCCAAGTACCATCGGCGCTGGAGGGCTTAACGGTCGTGTTCGGGATGGGTACGCGTGTGTCCCCTCCGCTATCGTCACCAGACTTCTTCTTATTTAATTTATGGTGTGGTTATACTTT
>NZ_MIJF01000060.1 GCF_001730235.1 Vulcanibacillus modesticaldus
GAAGAGAATTCTTACCAAGCAATGCCCCCATCAAATAAACAATGATTTTATTTTGAACCTCAATGTATAGTAGCAACAAAGAAATAACTTTAGACATCAAGTTTGCCGCCTCCTTTGTTTGAGTAATTTTTTGAATGGTCAACTAAAAATTACCCTTAAATTGAGGGGGTGGCAATACCTTAATATAAATTTTTCAATAACAACAAGGTTTTTGACACAATAATCTATAAAACTTTTGACAATACGTAATGATCTAGAGGGGATTAAATATGAAAGTTATGATAATTGGTGCCGGTAAATTAGGTTATAAAGTAGCGGAATCACTGTTAAATAGTCACATTGACGTAACCGTTGTAGACTCTAGCGCCAAGGTGATTAACAGTATTAATGACCATTTAGATGTGCTCGCAGTTAATGCCAACGGATTAGAAGTTGGTGTTTTAAAAGAATTAGGCATTGAAAAATATGACTTACTCATTGCTTCAACTAGTAGTGACGAAACAAATACAATCATTTGTACATTAGCAAAAAAACTAGGATGTAAAAAGACGATTGCCAGAATCAGGAATCCTGAGTATATGACTCAGCTAGACTTTATCAAAAATGAAATGGGAATTGACCATATTGTCAGCCCTGATTTAGCAATAGCAAGCGAGATTAGTCGGTACTTATTGAAAAGATATAGTTTCTATTTCGGTGACTTTGCTAAAGGAAAAGTTCAAATGCATGATTTTCATGTAAACAATTTGAAAAATTTTATTGACAAAAGAGTAATGGATCTACCAGGGATGGAAGAATTACTTATAGTTGCAATTATGCGAGATGGAAATATTATTATTCCCGATGGTACGACAATCATTAAAGAAAATGATATCATCTATATCATGGGCAAAAGTGATAATATTCAAAAAATGATCGAAGTCTATGAATTGACTTCAGAAAAAAAATATATTAAAAATGTTATGATTTTCGGTGGTGGTAAAGTAGGATACTATCTAGCAAAGCAATTACTTCAGGCTAAAATTAATGTTACCATCATTGAACGAGATCGCAACCGCTGTATTTATTTATCAGAAAAATTAAATGGAGCTTTGGTCATACATGGAGATGGTACAGATATTAATTTATTAGAAGAAGAAAACCTTTCAAGTATGGATGCTTTTATCGCTGTAACAGATTTTGACGAACAAAATCTTCTAATGACGTTGATGGCAAAACAATCAGGCATCAACAAAGTTATCGCAAAAATTAGCAGACCTAATTACGAGCAAATTATTGAAAAGTTAGGAATCGATGTTGCATTTAATCCTATTTACATTACAGCTAGCGATATATTAAAATTTATTCGCGGAGGAAAAGTAGTATCTGTATCCTTATTGTTAGGTGGACAAGCTGAAGTAACTGAAGTAATTGTTGAAGAAGGACTGAAAATTATTGGTAAGAAAATTTCTGAACTGAACTTACCAAAAGGTGTTATTGTTGGTGCTATAGTCCATAAAGGTAAAGTTATTATTCCCAAAGGAAGCACTGTCATAGATGCTCGTGATCGATTAATAATCTTTAGTTTAACATCAAATATTGATGCATTAGATATATTCCTAAAACCTAGCAGAGGAGTACGTATAAATGAATTATTCCATCGTAATAAAAGTAATAGGAATACTACTAATTATTGAAGCAGCATTTATGATACCAGCCCAAATCATTGCAATTTTTTATCACCAATCTGACAGCACTGCTTTTTTTATCAGCATATTTATCATTGCCATAACCGGTTTTCTCATGGCAAATATTAAAACTAATGATAATAAGATTAAGACAAAAGAGGGATTAGCAATTGTTGCATTGGGATGGTTATTTTCTTCTGTTTTTGGAGCATTACCTTTTGTAATTTCAGGCAGTATCCCTTCATACGTAGATGCCTTTTTCGAAACAGTGTCGGGATTTACTACTACTGGTGCGACAATTTTAAATGATATTGAGGCATTGCCGCGAGGCATTTTATTTTGGCGTTCTTTCACCCACTGGATGGGTGGAATGGGGATTTTAGTTTTCACGGTTGCTTTACTCCCAACTATCGGAGTAGGTGGTTTTCAGATCTTTAAAGCCGAAAGCCCTGGTCCAATAGCAGATAAAATTGTCCCTCATATTAAAGATACCGCAAAAATTTTATACATTACGTATATCTCATTCACTATCATAGAGATCATTTTGTTGGTTCTTGGTGGTATGTCATTATATGATGCTGCTTTACATACCTTTGGAACTGTTGGAACTGGTGGATTTTCTAATAGAAACGCAAGTATTGGTGCTTTTGATAGCACCTATATACATTTAGTCATCACCATCTTCATGATTTTATCTGGAGCAAATTTTTCTTTGTACTTTGCTATTTATAAGGGAAAATGGCGTTATGTTGTAAAAAATGAGGAACTGCGTTTCTATTTACTAATAATTTTAGCTGCAACTGTTCTTATTGGAACAAATATTTTTTTAACAACCTATGATGGTGACTTAAGGGCTTTTAGAGATGCTTTGTTTCAGGTGAGTTCGATCATTACTACGACCGGCTATACAACTGCAGACTTTGATCAATGGCCTACTTTCAGCAAAAGCATACTGTTTGTATTAATGTTTATTGGTGGATCGGCAGGTTCAACCGGTGGCGGTATGAAAAACATCAGAATTTTAGTATTACTAAAATTGGTCAAAAGAGAAATTGCAAAGATTTTTCATCCAAGAGCAATCATACCGATTAAAATTCAAAATAAATCATTAGCTAGAGATATTAATGCAAGTATTTCCAGTTTTTTTGTTTTATATCTTTTTCTGTTTATTATAGGAACAATTTTAATATCGTTAGAAAATATAGATCTCGAGAGCGCAGCAAGTGCTGTTGCCGCAACACTTGGGAACGTGGGCCCGGGTTTTGGTTTTGTAGGGCCTACTCGCACCTATAGTGATTTCTCTAATTTTAGTAAAATAATTTTATCAATGTTAATGTTATTCGGCAGATTGGAGTTATTCACAATCATAGCGTTAATTACTCCTAAAAATTGGCGTAATGAAAAATAATAGCTACGCGTTTTTGACAAAATACCATCAGTTTTAATTTAATCTGATATAACAAAAAGTCCCCTACTAGATTGGGGGCTTTTTGTCTAATGCGGCGCGGCACTTATTAATACTTTACAAGATTATCTTGTGTATGAATTTGCTCCATATATAATTCTCGTACTACATTTGATTCTTTTACTTTTGGGATGTTAGCAAAAAAGCAGCCTAAATAGGCTGCAATAAGTACGGTTGGTAATATATAAAAATATGTATGCAATATATAAAAAAAGAAGCCTGGCAACGTCCTACTCTCCCAGGACCCTGCGGTCCAAGTACCATCGGCGCTGGAGGGCTTAACGGTCGTGTTCGGGATGGGTACGCGTGTGTCCCCTCCGCTATCGTCACCAGACTTCTTCTTATTTACTTAAATTATGGTGTGGTTATACTTTTACAGTTGTAAAGTATAACTTTATACACCCTGAAAACTAGATGCGAGTTTCTTTCACCTTACTTGAGCTTTGGTTAAGCCCTCGACCTATTAGTATCCGTCAGCTCCATGCATTGCTGCACTTCCACACCGGACCTATCTACCTCATCTTCTCTAAGGGGTCTTACTGGATTAACTCCATGGGAAATCTCATCTTGAGGGGGGCTTCACGCTTAGATGCTTTCAGCGCT
>NZ_MIJF01000061.1 GCF_001730235.1 Vulcanibacillus modesticaldus
ATCTAAAGAATAGGTATCTTTAACCAAATCGTATATAAAGCTAAAGTCAATTGCTTGATCTATTTTCCTAACCAAATGATCCTCTGGTACCAGATCCTCTATTGATACTAATTCAACTTGAGTTCTCACATCTTCCTTACGCTTTGTTAACATATTTCTCCCCTCACAAGATATTTATTACAATATCTATTATACAAAAAAAGCTTGTAGATTTGTCTAAATAAAGACTTTGTCTACAAGCTGAAAGGTACATAGGTTGTACCTTCATAGTTTAAAGCAAGTGGAACATTTTTTTTACCGTTAAAATATGTATTTCCTTCATTGATCTGTTTACCATTAATCTGAATATTAATTTCTTTTACCAATGCTGTTATTTGTTTAATACTATTTGCAAGGGCTGGATGATAGGTTGTTAGAATAGCGCCTATAATAATACCAACAAATATTCTCTTCATTTCCATTTATTCGCTCCTTTTATAGTAGATATCAGTAGATTCATTGCATATATTTTCTACAAACAAAGGAAAAATCCTGCAAATTTTATTAGAAATTGGCTTTTACTAGTGATTTATATGGTAGTAACCGGTTAATTACCATTTGGACAAAATTCGGCCAACTTATAACAGGATTTTCCCATACTTGCATAGAAATAGAAATCAAATAAATATATTTAAAGGGTGATCTAAGTTGGCAATTATGATTCCAGATATTCATATAGACTCTATTCAAAATAAAGGGGAAAGGGATTTTTATCGGATCGCATCATTATTGCCTGATGATTATACCGTTTTATATTCCTACAAATACCAAATAGGAGAATATGAAAATAATTTGGTTAGAGAGGCAGACTTTATTATTGTACATCCCTTAAGAGGGTATATTGTGGTAGAAGTGAAACAAGGTAATATTAGTTATCACAATGGAAGATGGTATGAAATTAAAGATGGCAATTATCAACCATTACATAAGGATCCAGTAGAACAAGCTCGTACTGCAATGTTTGAAATATTAAATAGTTATAGGAAAAAATCAGGTGGTAATGATTATCCATTGGGTATTAGATATGCAGTTTGTTTTCCTGAAGCTACAAAGTTTTCAGGTGTCTTACCCCAAGACTTAAACAAGGAAAGTATTTGGACATTAAATGAATTAGGAAACTTAGAAAAAACAATCGAAAAACTCTTTGATAAACAAAACAAAAGAAATGCTTATGAAGCCAATAAGATTTTAATTAACAAAGTTTTATCGCCAGTTTTTAAAATCTATTCAACCCTAGAAGATCAGATTGCTTTGTTTCATCAACAATCGGAAATTATTCTATCAGAGGAGCAAGAAAGAATATTGGATGAGACAGAGGAGGATCATCGTAAGGTCTTTTTCGGTGCAGCAGGAACAGGTAAAACGTATATTGCCATGGAGAAAGCAAAACGGCTAGCTAATGAGCAGAAAAAGGTATTTCTTACTTGTTATAATAAAAATTTGGCAAAGCTTTTTAACAACTATATTGATCATGAAAATATCCAAGCTCTTAATTTCTTGGATTATATTGAGAAAGATTTAACTGAAAAAGGTATTTATATGGAAAAACCTAAAAAAGAAGAGGATTTAAGCTCTTATTATGATGAAATCTTACCTTCTACAGCTTTTGATTATTACTCTTCATTAACTGAAGCGGAAAAGTTTGATGCCATTATTGTTGATGAAGGTCAAGACTTTAAAGAAGAGTGGATTATTACCTTGTTATCTATGGTAAAAGAAAACGGTCACTTCTACATTTTTGCTGATGATAAACAGAACATCTTTAGAACGAATATTGAAGCACTGCGTAGATTTGATATCTCTAAGCATAGGTTAACTGTGAATTTCAGAAATACACAGAAAATTAACGAATGGTTTGCCTCTTTTATAAATGAAAAAAGGTTAAGAAGCAAATTAAGTGGCGGTTTACCTGTACAGACCATTAAGTGGAAAAATCAAGATGAGGAAAAACAGATACTTGAAAAAGAAATTAGTAGATTGGTTAGTCAGGGTTTATCTCCAAATCGAATAACAATATTGTCACCATATACAAAGAAAAAAAGTTGTCTTGGCTCAATTAGCAGAATTAAAGAGTGGCCAATTGTAGATCTAAAGAAAGAAAATGGATCGGGAATAAAATTTAGTACCATTAGGTCTTTTAAGGGGTTAGAAGCAGATATTGTTTTTTTGATCGATGTCCATAATAATGATTTAATGTGTTCACCAGAAGAAATCTATGTGGGGGCTTCTAGAGCTAGATATATGTTATATGTTTTGCACCATGAAAATTGGAAAAACAAACTGAGTATATAACGGCTCTCTTTTTTACTGATATAATCTATTATGGATATCAGATAATATTAAAATATGACAATAACAAACATTGGGGGAAATAATTATGACTGGACAAATAATATTGAATTTAGCAATAAGTATTGACGGATATATAGCGTCAGAAGATGGTGGGTGATAAAGGTATTACAATTTTAAAATACTCAAAAAGATAAATAGAAAATAGTTATTAATAACTTGTTCACTAATTTGTAAAATAATTGATGTGAATGTGACTTGAAGTTCAAATTGGATGGTTTTATAATTATTTCAAAGAGAATAACCGATGTTTCAATTTTTTTACATAGCATTATGTTCAAAGTTTCACAATCATTATTATCTTTTGATTAAAATTATGCTACATTTAATATAATTATTTGTTCATGTTTTCACAATAGAAAGATCTGGGCCGATTTTTCACAATAAAAGATTTGGGTCAATGCATATGTTTAGATGTTAATTGGGTACAAATTTTCACTGGTGAAAACATGATTTAAGTTAATAAAACTAATAAATTGAAAGGAGATGATAGGTAATCATAGGTTCTATAAAAATCTAATTAAAATTGTCTAAAAAATAGGAGGAATTACCATGAGTTATAACTTTTATATGCCATCACTTAGTTTAATGGGAGCAGATTCTTTAATTAGTGCTGGAGATGAAATAGTTTCATTAGGATATAAAAAAGCGTTAATCGTTACAGATAAAGTATTGGTTGAAAATGGTTTGGTTAAAAAATTAACCGATATGTTAGATTCCAAAGATATTAAATACGTGATTTTCGATGGAACTCAACCAAATCCAACTGTGAAAAATGTTGAAGATGGATTAGCTATGCTTAGAGAGCATGGATGTGACTTTGTTATTTCATTTGGTAGTGTCAAAAGTTCTATGAAAAATTAAACGTTTGGTGAAAAAGAAATTAAGAATGACAAAATTGGGGAACAAAGAACTTCACAAAGGGTTAAACAAGTATAGCAAAAGCATGACTTCATTTAAACAGTGACAAAAAAGAGCATACTGAAGCAGACTCTTAAAACAGAGCCTAATTAATACTGTTAGATTAAGCAGACTGTTGCTCTAAAATAAATTCCTGTGACAACTCAATAAGTTTAGACCAC
>NZ_MIJF01000062.1 GCF_001730235.1 Vulcanibacillus modesticaldus
TTATGGTGTGGTTATACTTTTACAGTTGTAAAGTATAACTTTATACACCCTGAAAACTAGATGCGAGTTTCTTTCACCTTACTTGAGCTTTGGTTAAGCCCTCGACCTATTAGTATCCGTCAGCTCCATGCATTGCTGCACTTCCACACCGGACCTATCTACCTCATCTTCTCTAAGGGGTCTTACTGGATTAACTCCATGGGAAATCTCATCTTGAGGGGGGCTTCACGCTTAGATGCTTTCAGCGCTTATCCCTTCCACACTTGGCTACCCAGCTGTGCACCTGGCGGTACAACTGGTACACCAGCGGTGTGTCCATCCCGGTCCTCTCGTACTAAGGACAGCTCCTCTCAAATTTCCTACGCCCGCGACAGATAGGGACCGAACTGTCTCACGACGTTCTGAACCCAGCTCGCGTACCGCTTTAATGGGCGAACAGCCCAACCCTTGGGACCTACTTCAGCCCCAGGATGCGATGAGCCGACATCGAGGTGCCAAACCTCCCCGTCGATGTGGACTCTTGGGGGAGATAAGCCTGTTATCCCCAGGGTAGCTTTTATCCGTTGAGCGATGGCCCTTCCATGCGGAACCACCGGATCACTAAGCCCGACTTTCGTCCCTGCTCGACTTGTAGGTCTCGCAGTCAAGCTCCCTTCTGCCTTTACACTCTTCGAATGATTTCCAACCATTCTGAGGGAACCTTTGGGCGCCTCCGTTACTCTTTAGGAGGCGACCGCCCCAGTCAAACTGCCCACCTGACACGGTCCCTCATCCCGATCAGGGATGTAGGTTAGAATTTCAATACGATCAGGGTGGTATCCCAACGTCGCCTCCTCCGAACCTGGCGGCCCGGATTCTCTGGCTCCCACCTATCCTGTACAAATCGTACTAAAATTCAATATCAGGCTACAGTAAAGCTCCATGGGGTCTTTCCGTCTTGTCGCGGGTAACCTGCATCTTCACAGGTATTACAATTTCACCGGGTCTCTCGTTGAGACAGTGCCCAAATCGTTACGCCATTCGTGCGGGTCAGAACTTACCTGACAAGGAATTTCGCTACCTTAGGACCGTTATAGTTACGGCCGCCGTTTACTGGGGCTTCGGTTCAAAGCTTCGCATATGCTAACCTTTCCCCTTAACCTTCCAGCACCGGGCAGGCGTCAGCCCCTATACTTCACCTTACGGTTTTGCAGAGACCTGTGTTTTTGCTAAACAGTCGCTTGGGCCTTTTCACTGCGGCCTCCTCGGGCTTTCACCCTACCGAGGCACCCCTTCTCCCGAAGTTACGGGGTCATTTTGCCGAGTTCCTTAACGAGAGTTCTCCCGAGCGCCTTAGGATTCTCTCCTCACCCACCTGTGTCGGTTTACGGTACGGGTACCTCATTCCTCACTAGAGGCTTTTCTTGGCAGTTTGAGATCAGGGACTTCGGTACTTCTATTTTCCCTCGCCATCACGGCCCAGCCTTACGAGTCTAGGGATTTGCCTCTAAACTCAGCCTCACCGCTTGGACGTGCTATTCCAGCAGCACGCTCTCCCTACCCTCCTGCGTCACCCCGTCGTTCAAACGGAATGGAGGTAGTACAGGAATTTCAACCTGTTGTCCATCGCCTACGCCTTTCGGCCTCGGCTTAGGTCCCGACTAACCCTGAGCGGACGAGCCTTCCTCAGGAAACCTTGGGTTTTCGGCGGAGGGGATTCTCACCCCTCTTTTCGCTACTCATACCGGCATTCTCACTTCTTATCGCTCCACCGCTCCTCTCGGTACGACTTCTACGCAATAAGAACGCTCCCCTACCACTGTACCACCTTTACTCCAGCTTCGAAGTTCTCGTTTAGCTTTTTGGCATTTGGTCAAAATCTTCTTACTTGATGCTATTTCTATGTCGCATCCCTTCCCCATCGGTTGATTTTGACGAAATGTACCTCTGCTAAACTCTTCAAAGTAGCAGTAAAGGCGGTACAATCCATAGCTTCGGTGATACGTTTAGCCCCGGTACATTTTCGGCGCAGAGTCACTCGACCAGTGAGCTATTACGCACTCTTTAAATGGTGGCTGCTTCTAAGCCAACATCCTGGTTGTCTATGCAACTCCACATCCTTCTCCACTTAACGTATACTTTGGGACCTTAGCTGATGGTCTGGGCTGTTTCCCTCTTGACGACGGATCTTAGCACTCGCCGTCTGACTCCTGAAGATGAATCTTTGGCATTCGGAGTTTGACTGAATTCGGTAACCCGATGAGGGCCCCTAGTCCAATCAGTGCTCTACCTCCAAGATTCTCACTTCAAGGCTAGCCCTAAAGCTATTTCGGGGAGAACCAGCTATCTCCGTGTTCGATTGGCATTTCACCCCTACCCACACCTCATCCCCTAGTTTTTCAACACTAGTGGGTTCGGGCCTCCAGTGAGTGTTACCTCACCTTCACCCTGGACATGGGTAGATCACACGGTTTCGGGTCTACGACTACGTACTTTCGCCCTATTCAGACTCGCTTTCGCTACGGCTCCGGCTCTCCACCTTAACCTCGCACGCAATCGTAACTCGCCGGTTCATTCTACAAAAGGCACGCTGTCACACATTAATCGTGCTCCAACTGTTTGTAAGCACACGGTTTCAGGTTCTATTTCACTCCCCTCCCGGGGTGCTTTTCACCTTTCCCTCACGGTACTGCTTCACTATCGGTTGCTAGGGAGTATTTAGCCTTAGGAGATGGTCCTCCCAGATTCCGACGGGGTTTCACGTGTCCCGCCGTACTCGGGGTCCGTCTCGGAGGTAGCACCGTTTCGTCTACGCGGCTCTTACGCTCTTTGGCCAGCCTTTCCAGACCTGTTCAACTACGATACTTCTTTGTAACTCCTTATGAGACGCCCCACAACCCCGGTACCCGTAAGTACCGGTTTAGGCTGTTCCCCTTTCGCTCGCCACTACTTAGGGAATCGCTTTTGCTTTCTCTTCCTCAGGGTACTTAGATGTTTCAGTTCCCCTGGTTGCCTCCTCATCTCCTATGTGTTCAGAGATGGGTATGCTTCCATTACGAAGCATGGGTTCCCCCATTCGGAAATCCCCGGATCAATGCTCACTTACAGCTCCCCGAGGCATATCGGTGTTCGTCCCGTCCTTCTTCGGCTCCTAGCACCAAGGCATCCACCGTGCGCCCTTTGTAGCTTAACCTATTCTTTACGCTCTTCTCGGTGAATTTCTTTTTCTCGCTATCTAGTTTTCAAGGTGCATT
>NZ_MIJF01000063.1 GCF_001730235.1 Vulcanibacillus modesticaldus
AATCCCTATGATAATGCTTGTATTGAATCATTTCATGCTATATTGAAAAAAGAAGAAGTAAATCACGTGCAATATCTAGATTACTATTCTGCTAAGATAGCAATTTTTCAATATATTGAGGGCTGGTACAACCGAAGAAGAATACATAGTGCTTTAGGTTATTTGACTCCTCAAGCCATCGAAGATCAATTGAAACATTCAGCATAAGAGTTAACTTTTTTGTGTCCAATATATTGACTCAAATCCAAACTACCCAGTATGCTTCTTATCAATAGTTTAATTAATAAGTTTATAGGAGGAGCTTTACTATCTATCCTATATGTAAAAACAGCTAATATTTTCTTGGTAAGTGGCATGCATGGACTTATAAATTTTGACAATAATAATTCCATTTTATACCTGTTTATCATGCTAATTATCATTTTATTCAATAAGAGGTAACGTCCAACTGTCTATTCTGTAATGCAGCCTTAAAAGACTTCAATAAAATCTTATTTTCTAGGGGAAGAAGCGCACATTTAATGACAGTTGTTAAGAACGGATCTTGTAGTTGTCGTATGATAATAAAAAAACTTTAGGAAGTTTTTGTGAAAAGATATGTGTATATTAAAGTCTCTTGTTGTGCTAAAGCAAGAGACTTTAATATTTTTCTCTATGAATACCGAAAAAGTTAAAAAAAATGACAAATTTTGTCGAATATGGAGGAAGATTCTCTTTGGTGTCTAATAGAGTATCTATAAAAATTGATAATAAGGAGAGGAAAAGTATAATGAAAAGAGAAATTAAAGGTTTTATATTTGGATTCCTTTTTTCATCATTATTAATTAGTAATTCTGTATTAGCAGAAGGATTAACAAAAACTATACAAGTAATGTTTAATTCAATAAATATTGAAGTTAACGGACAAAAAGTAGCGGCAGATAATATATTATATAACGGTACTACTTATGTCCCATTAAGAGCTATTTCAGAAATGCTAAATAAAGATGTAACTTGGGACGGAAGTACTAATACAGCTGGAATTAACGATAAAAATTTTATAAATGATCGTATCAAAGTTATAGCAGAAGACCCCTATAAACAATTAAAAACCACTGAAGAAGTTGCTGAATTAGCAGATAGTATAGTTCTAATAGAATCATACGACTATAATGGTAATCTTCTGGGAACGGGCTCAGGTATATTTATTAATAATGAAGGGTATATAATTACAAATAATCATGTAATAGAGGATAGTTTTAAGTTAAGTGTGATAACAAATGAAGATGAAAATGGGAAAGAATATAAAGATGTTCAAATAATAAATTATGATGAAACTTTAGATTTGGCACTATTAAAAATAAATACTATTTCAAAAGGTATTCACATTTCATCTACTAAACCTAAATTAGGGAGTAATGTTGTGGCAATAGGAAGTCCATTAGGATTATTTAATACAGTATCAGAAGGGATAGTTTCGGGCTTTAGAGATATAGGAGGTTCAAAGTACATTCAGACTTCAGCTCCAATATCACCTGGAAGTTCTGGTGGAGCATTAATAAACATGTATGGAGAAGTTATAGGAGTAGTAACAGCAAAAATAGTTGATGGTGAAAATATAAATTTAGCAATTCCAAACGATGTTGTATTAAATTTTATTGATAATTCAGCTGAATCTAAAAGAAAAATACAAACAATAGAGTATAGTAATGCTATCTATATTGGAGAGGTGAATAATGGATTAGAACATGGATATGGAAAAACAATTTGGTTTGATGGAGATATATATAAAGGATATTACCAAAATGGTATGAAATCTGGACAAGGAACATATTACTGGGCAGATGGAGATATATATGTAGGAAATTGGGTTAATGATGACAGAACTGGCATAGGTAGATATTATTTTGCTTCTGAAGGTAC
Organism: Vulcanibacillus modesticaldus; assembly: GCF_001730235.1. Lineage (GTDB taxonomy): Bacteria > Bacillota > Bacilli > Tepidibacillales > Tepidibacillaceae > Vulcanibacillus > Vulcanibacillus modesticaldus. Next base: position 1,903 of record NZ_MIJF01000063.1, read on the forward strand.
TATTTATTTTGGAGAATTTGTAGAAGGTAGACAAGAAGGGTATGGTTCATATCATTACTTGGATGGAAGTGTTGTATTTGGTAAGTTTAATAATAATGAATTAGTTGGTCAGTATGCTTATTTTGATACGGATGGAAAAGTTTATGTAAATGAGATAAGAAACGGAGTACCAGTATTTATTAAATAGTTTGTTAGGTGATAACTTACTTTATATAAGCACCTTAGATAAACGAAGGTTGGGCTTCCTATTGGCATACTAGAATCTTAAGGGAAATGGATTTAACTGAAGAGGAAACGATAGAGTTTGCCAAACTAAATGCGTCGATTGTTCAACCGTCAAAAACATCTATAAATCCATATTATTTAGGACTAAAGATATTTGAAGATATTGAAAAAAGATGGGATCATCCGACTAAAGAGGAACAGGAACATTTAGGAAGAAAATCTGGTGAAGGTCGAAAGAAAATTTTTGAGGTAAGAAAAAGGGTAATGAATGGGTGATTGTAGAAAAGGATTGGGAAAAGGTAAGGGATCAACTCGTTCAAGCAAGAGTAAATGGAGGTTTTCCATATATTGTAGTAGAAAATGGTGATTATTTAAAAAATGGGGAATTGTACTTAAAACACCAATTCGAAGGCATTGAACTGGATATTCATTATCTTGAGAAAACCTTGCCATATGTGCATAAGCTTTGGGGTAGAGCAGTTCATATAGAAACCATAATTGAAAATAGACTTGTCCTATTTTCCTATGACGGAAAGAAAATATACAGGAAGTTTTTATAGAATGTTTTCCCTATCAAGATTAATCTACCGTATAAATCTAATTACAGGTAACAATGACTATTGAAATATATTTGTTAAAGAATATAGAAGGAATTTTGAATTAGATGAAGAATTCTTACGATTAATTTCTAAGTTAATACTAGAAGGTGGTAATATGGAAATCATTGATATTCATGTTCATTCCCTTCCATGTGGAACTATGAACAGCGGTAAAATAGATGTTAGATACGAAACTGGAATTGAGAGAATAAGAAATGTCTTTGAACAAATAGGTTACAACAAAATCTTTTTCGGATCAGACTTTCCAACAGAGAATATTGATGATCAGATTGAAATAATTAAAGAAATAGTACCAATTGAGTATCAGAAAAAAGTATTTAGTAAAAATGTAAGGAATTTTGGAAAGCAATTTAATTGGTGGGTATAAATAAATTACTTAAGTCCCTTGGTAGTGCAAGGGGCTTTTTTAGTTTGAAACAACAAATTACCAAATATTTCTTGTATCATTTTTATCAATAATTTTATATAATATCACCCGGGAGTATGACGTCATACATCATACATCTTACAACATACGTCATTAATTCCCAAAAAATATGAAAATGATAAAATCACAAGCGCTTTCATGAATTACTTATTTAATTTATTTATCTATCTATCTATCTCATTTACAAGTCCCATAAAGATACAACTAAAAAAAGAAATGAGCACCTGTTAAATGTAGGAACAATCAAAGTTAATAACATTAGAAAGGATTGATTTAATGGCTTATTTAATCGCTATTGTAGGAATTATTGTAACTTTAGGATTAGGGTACTTACTATCAACAGATCGACAAGGTATTAAGTTCAAATCAATAATTATTATGCTGGTTTCCAATTTTTTTACAGCATGGTTCATGTTTACAACTACGATAGGTAAAAAAATTATTGACTTTTTTACCCTAGCATTTGATAAACTAATTGAATTTGGTACTGCAGGTGTGAATTTTGTTTTTGGTGGAATTGAAACTACAGGATTCGTATTTATGTTTAATGTATTACTTATAATCGTATTTTTCTCTACTTTATTGGCGATCTTCAATTATACTAAGATTTTGCCATATACAATTAAGTTGGTTGGTGGGGCTTTAGCTAAACTTACTGGATTACCAAAGATAGAATCCTTTAATGCTGTAAATTCTATTTTCTTTGGAACAAGTGAAGCTTTATTAGCGATCAAAACTCAATTGGACAATCTTGATAAAAATCGCTTGTATGTAGTTTCTGCAAGTGCAATGAATTCGGTAGCAGCTTCTATTATTGCATCATATATGGCTCTATTACCTCCAAAATATGTTCTAGCTGCATTACCATTAAATATGTTTTCAGCATTGATTATCAGTTCATTAGTAATGCCTGTAAATGTTCCAAAAGATGAAGATGTTATTGAGATTAAAGATGGTGCTTATGGAGATAGTTTCTTTGAAGCAATGGTTGATGGGGCATTAGATGGTTTGAAGATTGCTGGAAATGTTGCGGGAATCCTTATTGCCTTTATTGCTACAATGGGATTAGCAAACTATTTAGTTGCTGAACTTGCAGGATTGTTTGGATATGACACTAATCTACAAATGTTAATTGGTTATTTATTGTCTCCATTTGCATTCTTAATGGGAATTCCAGCCAGTGAGATAGTTCAAGCAGGAAGTATCATGGGTACAAAACTAATTTTAAATGAATTTGTTGCGATATTAGACTTCAACACTATGATTCCTGATTTAACAGAAAAGACTATTGGTATCATATCTGTATTTTTAATCAGCTTTGCTAACTTTAGTACAGTAGGTCAAATTAGCGGTACTTTAAAAGCTCTTTCTGCGAAACAAGCAAAAGTTGCTTCTGGTTTTAGTGTTAGATTATTAATTGGTGCCACTTTAACATCAATGTTATCTGCAACTATCGCTGGATTATTCATTTAAATATGCAAAACAATAAATTAAACGATAAACATAGGTGGTCGACACCTATGTTCAGACTGAAGACTAACCTCATGCTAAATTACCTAGTATGAGGTTATTTTTGTCAAAAATGCTTAAAATCTTGGATGAAATAAAAAATTGAGAGCGATTCGGACGTCTCTTCCACGTCCAATTCGCTAGCTTTTTCAAATTCATGGCAGCAAAAACTAACATCGCCTGCATCGAGACTTTTTTCAAACCTCTTAACGTAGTCCAACGCAAACCATGTTTCTCTTTCATATCTGCAAATACTCTTTCTA
>NZ_MIJF01000064.1 GCF_001730235.1 Vulcanibacillus modesticaldus
TCAATTAACAATCTTATTTACATGATTTATGCTACTGCTAATAAGTTAGATATTAATGTTAAACCTCATTAGGTTATTTTATTTCCTTTACAGCCTAATTGAACATCCTCTATCAAGGCTCAGGCAGTCAAGCGCTCTCCTTGACGGGTTGAGTCTTGATAGAGAAACTATGAAAAGGCTGTAAGGTAAAAACATCTATTAACCTATTCGTATTTTCTAATACCAATACTAGATGGCGAAGAGCCAAAATAAACTTAAATTCTTCCTCATATTTTGTTTCTCCTCCTTTATAAAAATATTAGTAGGCTTGTAGCATTTATTTACTACAAGCCTTTAATTAATTTTTTGTTAAGTGCACATCTACTTCGTCACCGTATGATGGCGAATATTCGAATACATACTCCCCATAATTAGCTTTCTTGAAGTTAGTTTCACTCATTGGGTCATACCAAGCAAACTCATATACAGTATTAATAAAATCTTCTTCATCAAAAGTGATTTCTAATGTTTTTAATACTCGTGCTGCTAGTTTAATATTCTCGTAACCTAAAGTGTCTTTATCGTAGTCCCATTCTGGATTAATAACCATAGACGTATCTACTACTTTTCCTCTGATAAAGTCCATATCAATAATAGAAATTGCAGTTTTAAACCCATTGTCAGTAACGTAAGGATAGAAAATATCAAGGGAAACCCATTCATCTCCTAAAGAATTTGAATTATCTTTAACATTGTATGCGTACCCCATTTCTTCTGCTAAAAGTTTAATTTTAGCTTCAATTTCTTCTACTGTAAATTTAGCAGAAATGGGATTCTGTTTATATCCTGGATTAGTTTCGATAATCACAGTTCTAGTAGCATTATCCCAATCTACAAAAGCACCAAAAGTTTCTGAGATAAACCTAACAGGTACTAAAGTCCTTCCGTTTAATAAAATAGGATTTGTATCTAACCAAACTTTTTTAGCTTCTAAAGTTTTACCATTCGCTACATCTACTACCTCTACACCAATATTTAATAAAATAGTTAGTTCATCTTTTATAATAGTTACAGTTTGAGTTTCGCCCTCCCAACTTACTTCTGCACCCATTTCTTCGGAGATAAATCTAATAGGTACTAGAGTACGGTTATTTTCGTCAATAATAGGATTTTGGTCAAACTCCACTAATTTACCATCTACCTTAACATTTACATTCTCTACATAAGCCAGTACATTACCCACAGGCAAAATTGCCAACAACATTACTAAACTTAAAACTACTAAAAATAATTTTTTCATAATTAAATTACCACCTTTCAAAATTTTTTTAAAAAAAGGTTAGAGTATACCACTATATGTTTTGCATTTAGTAAACAAACTATCTATATTTTATCAGTTTATGATGGGAAAATTTGCTGAATATTGTCGAAAAGACGAAATATTTTAAATAAGCGAAAATCGGCCACACTAAGTGGTCGATTTTCGCTTAATACCTGCAATTTATGACAACTATTTCCAAATCGAATGTTTTTTCTGAACATATTACCCTGTGTTGTTCTTTATAATTTTTGCAAGAAAACATAATATAATCAAATAATTGGATAAACCACCAACTTTATATCATTTAATTCCCGGAAAGTTTGTCAAATCGCGATAAGCTAACAGAAATTTTCAAATTAACAGAATATTAAATGTTGATTTTTAATAAGAGTTATAATTGATTACAAAGTCGTATATTGATCCAGTCCAACATACCTTTCTGGTACTGCCAGCAATCCATCAAGTGTACAGTCACTTTTCAAGAGTGTGGAATATTCGATGTCTTGCAAAGTTTTTCTTTATAAAGCTAACGGACGTTTTCTATTCTGCCTTCACTTTCTGGAACAGCCCTGCGACAAAGAGAACGCGTAAATCTCTTTATTACTGATATGACTGAAATTCTGCTGAAATCGTTTGATATGTACGCTTTGTTCCATTTTTTAGAAATCTGGTATTCATCTCTTAATACTCGAATATGACTGCGTAAAGTGCTTTCCAAGTTTCTTTGCTATTCTTCTAATTTTAAAACTTTTTCGTGTAGCTGTTGAATAGCTATACACATTTGCCACTTATCTACCCTTTCATCTCCTTCACTATACGCTATTTATTTATGAATCTAGCATAAATGATGGATGTTATTTGGTAAATTTGATATTATAATTACCAACTGTAAGTGAACAAGCGTTTAATTCATGAGATATACTTTCATACATTAGCTAATCTCTTCAGAATTAAAAATCGAGATAAATACCTCATTACTTTTTATCTCTTCAAATGATCCTTTTGCAACAATCATGCCTTCTTCAAGAACATAAATATTATCAAAATAATTGAAGTCTTTAGTTCTATGATCAACCATAATTACTGTTTTATCACTAAGCTCCATCTTTATGTAATTTAAAGCCTTGGCTATATTTTTATTATCTGCGTGCCCAGTAAGCCGCTAATTGCTAGTTGGTGAAAGTCCAACCTGAGTAAGTGCCAAGACGCTCAGTAGCTGATAGGCAACTGGTGGAGAAATCCTAAGGTTGAAGCCCTGTGACAAAGTAACTCCGTAGGAGTGCGAGCAAACTAGCAGGTTGTAACATAAAGTGAATCCTGCCGCCTCGTCAAAAGAGCCCTCAAAAGAGGACAAAGAGAAGTCGAGCCTGGGGATGATAGGCGAAGACCAGGG
>NZ_MIJF01000065.1 GCF_001730235.1 Vulcanibacillus modesticaldus
CTGGTTACGAATTTTACTTTGGAAGCCATACGATAATTGGATAAAGTTAATGGTTAAAGCACCAGGATAAAAATAGTTATTGTAAGTTGTTTTGTTTTTTTGTGAATAATTAAATCAAATAGTAATAATTGCCAAATGGACAGTGATCACCTTTAGTTGGTTACTGGTTCTTTGGTCGAAGTTTAGGAAAATATTGTTCAGAATATTGTGTGAACTAACCACTATAACTTTTATGCAACGCTATTGATTCTAATACTAAATTCATTGATTCTTTGCCATAACCTTGGTTCTTCTCGGATATAATTAATCTGATTAATTCGATACTATTATTTTCGTTCTCTATTCCAGCTATTATTATAAAACCAACTGTTTTTAGATCGTTAGTCTCTACAATTAAATGTAATTTATCTCTATTACTTATGGCTTCAAGATGTTTTTTTCTTGACCAAGGAATAATATATTTTTTGTTTTCTAAATCTTGCTCAGTATCAATAACGTAATCCAGATCCTCCGTTCGAGTTTTTCTAAATCGTAATTTTTTAGATTCAATTATCAAATGATTGTCACCTCACATTATAGATTTGATAATTATAAAATTTCTTAGCAGAGATTCCGCCTAACGTTTTCGTATCCCCGACGCCCTTGAGCTTATAGGTGTTTCCGAGTTTTAGATAACTCCTATCTTAAGCTCTGGAATGCCTCCGAGTAGATCTTTTGTAAATTTCATTTCTTCAAAATTCATTAAGATGCCAATAATACTTGATAATGAAATTAGAGTAAATGTATAACTCATATTTCTATTCTTTAAAAAATTATAAGTCACTTTACTTAGTAAAATATTGAACAGTACAAATGATATAGTAAAAGGAAAAATAACCAATAATCCAAGATTTCCATTCCATGATTGGGAATCTGTTGGAAAGGTAAAAAATTCATAGACTATACTATTGCTTCAACATCTTCAATTAACAAATGTTTTTGTTCATTTTTTGTAGAATTATACCTATAAATCCATAAGTGCTACAAATGCTGCTATTATCATCCAAAGAGATGCGATAAAAAAAGTAATAAACATTTTTATAAAAGCATCAACTCTTTTATATCCACGAATTCTTAATGTGAAATAACCTGTTAATGCACTAGAAAATGCCCAAACAGTTAAAGTCCCAGTAAATACTCCTGGTTCTGGACTTTGATACATTTCAATATCGTATAATTCAATCCATAAAATTAATCCAGTTAAAATAATTGTCAAAAGCCTCCGACCAAGGGCGTCGGCCCGCAGGGGGATATTGTGTTTTCTGACGTTAAAGATTTTTTAATAGTTCGTTCTTATTTTCATAGTATTTCTTTAGTAAGTATGGTATAAAGTCATCAAATGATTTAAATTTGTCTCGATGTTTTTGATAATATTCTATTTGTTCTGTAGTAAACTCTGTTAGATAAAATCCCCGTTCTGTTTCATATTTCAAATTATCTTTATATTGTTCTCTTAATTTGTAATTATTAATGCCCCTTATAATCTGTTCATTGAGAAAAGTCTCAGTACTTCCATAGTGCTGTTTAATCATTTTATCCTCTACAGGCTTATATAATTGATAAAGATTGTACTTATTGATGAGACTTATATTTTTTTTAACAACTGGATTCACATAAGAATGCCCCCACTCATGCAGAGATATATAAAAGATATCGTTCCCGAAATCTGGTTCCTCGTTACTGCTTTCAGATGCTCTTATTATCTCATATACTGCTTTGTCACCATTGTTTTTTTCAATTGTAACTGCATAGCCTCCTAAAGGAAACATTGCAGGAGCTAAAATTAAGTGATATTCATTATTGATATAACCATAAAAATTATTCATCCAGTCTAATACTTCATCAGCATTAAAGTTTTGACTAATTTTTCTTATATATCTTTGATAATCTGATTTATGATTATTAAAGAAATTCTCTTTAAAATTCGATTTTCTCTCAAGATCTATTAATGCTAATCGAAAATCCTCTAAAATTGCTTCACCTTTTGCTCTTTCGATTAGATAATCACTATATCCGTTACTAGAATCTAAATTAGGAATCTCGCTTAAACCCAAAATAAAGTTAAGAGGAGCATCAAACGTAAAACCGTTATCAATTAATTCATTTGCTATTTCTATAGCTTTATGATTTTTATAATAAGAAAAGAAGTATTGCAATTCCCGAAAATATTCGTTTCCATTACCTTCAGGTCCTCGTATATTCATCCATTTGGTTTGACTCAAAACACCAGACAACAACTCTACTCTAGGTAAAATTTCTATACTAATTTTTTTATTTTTATATTCAGTGACAGTTAGTTTATTATTTATATAATTACTAAATATAAAAATAAACAATAAAATTATGAGATGGAGTTAGTATAGTTTTGTGGACACACCTTAGTTAAGTCTAATACAATAATTTTGAGAGGATGTGTCCTATATGAAAAGAAAAGGTGTAGCAAAAAAATATACTGAAGATTTTAAACAAACAATAGTGGAACTCTACAATTCTGGAACTCCAGTAAAAAAATTAAGTAGCGAATATGGTGTATCTGAAGTAACGATATATAAATGGATTAGGTCCTATACCCCTGTAGGTGAAGGAAAGGATTC
>NZ_MIJF01000066.1 GCF_001730235.1 Vulcanibacillus modesticaldus
CGAAGAGAATTCTTACCAAGCAATGCCCCCATCAAATAAACAATGATTTTATTTTGAACCTCAATGTATAGTAGCAACAAAGAAATAACTTTAGACATCAAGTTTGCCGCCTCCTTTGTTTGAGTAATTTTTTGAATGGTCAACTAAAAATTACCCTTAAATTGAGGGGGTGGCAATACCTTAATATAAATTTTTCAATAACAACAAGGTTTTTGACACAATAATCTATAAAACTTTTGACAATACGGTAATTCGAAGTGGGAGAGAAATATGAAAAAAAATGATCACTTGACGCTAATAGGAATGATTCTTGGAATAGTTTTAATTTTTATTGCCATTGTTATTGGAGGAAGCTTTGCGGGTGCAAAGATCTTCTTTAGTGTGTCCTCACTTTTAACAGTTGTAGGTGGTTTGATTGCATCGTTGATGGTAAACTTCAAAACTAATGAACTAAAAGAGGCTATTTCTGCTGTCAAAACTACCTTCAAACGTGAGGAACAAAATATTTCTGAACTAGTGGAAATGTTTATTGAGTTATCTACAATTGCCAGAAGAGAAGGGCTATTAGCTCTGGATGGGAAAATAGAAGAATTGGATGATCCTTTTATTAAGAAGGGTATTTTGTTGACTGTTGATGGATTAGAGGCAGATGCAATTAAAGAAATTCTAGTTGCAGAATTATATGCAATAGAAGAGAGACAAAAGATAGGTAGAAACGTTATAGATAAAGCTGGAGAAATTGCACCTGCGTGGGGAATGGTTGGAACCCTTATCGGGTTAATATTGATGTTACAAAACTTAGACGATCCTAAAACAATAGGGCCGTCAATGGCATTAGCACTAATTACCACTTTTTATGGATCAGTATTAGCAAATCTGTTCTTTATTCCATTGGCAGGAAAATTACAAAATAAAACTGATTATGATTTATACATAAAACAAATAATGATTGAGGGAATTTTGGGGGTACAATCGGGGCAAAATCCAAAACTTCTTCAGGAAAAATTAGAAGTGTTCATTGATAAGGAAGTAGAAAAGCAAAGCGAAACACCTACTTCAGTAAATGAAGAGGTGCTCACTGATGTTTAATCATAAGAAAGACAACGTGAAAAAAGGTGCTCCGGCTTGGATGGCAACTTTTTCAGATTTAATGACCCTATTATTAGTATTTTTTGTTTTACTGTTTTCTTATTCAGAAATTGATGCTTCAAAGTTTCGAATGATTGCTAACTCATTTAAGGGGATTTTTGATGACCAGGCTACGTTCATATTGGACAATCCACCATCAAGTCCAGTTGAAAATGAGTTTCCTCCAGTTGATTTAAAAAAACATGAGACAGATCAAGGTAGTAAAGAAAATGAAAAGGATAGACAAATGAATGAGTTTTTGACGAAAATAAATAAATACCTTCGAGACTACGAACTTGAGGGAGTTGTTTCTGCTACTCGAGAAAAACGAGGAGTTGTATTGGTTTTGCAAGAAAACGTGCTATTTGATTTGGGAAGGGCAGTTGTGAAAGAGCAAGCAAAGCCTTTTTTGGGTAAGGTAGCAGATTTGATTAAAACTTTGCCTAATATGATTGAAGTAGAAGGACATACGGATAATCTAAGGATTATTCAACCTTCTCATTACACTTCAAACTGGAACTTATCTGGCGATAGAGCTGCTAATGTCGTTAACTATTTTATTAACGAACATTCAATAGATAGTAGGCGTTTTAAAATATCTGGATATGCTGATACACAACCGATTGCATCAAATGCAACAGAAAAAGGACGACAAAAAAATCGAAGAGTAGTTATCGTTATTCTTGATGAAGAGATTGATAATTAAGTTGAGAAAAGCACCGTCATTATTAATATGACGGTGCTTCAGCTTGTAGACAAAGTCTTTATTTAGACAAATCTACAAGCTTTTTTTGTATAATAAGTATGTAATAAATATCTTGTGAGGGGAGAAACATGTTAACAAAACGTAAGGAAGATGTAAGAACTCAAGTTGAATTAGTATCAATAGAAGATTTAGTACCAGAGGATCATCTAGTGAGGAAAATAGATCAAGCAATTGACTTTAGCTTTATATACGATTTGGTTAAAGATACCTATTCTTTAGATAA
>NZ_MIJF01000067.1 GCF_001730235.1 Vulcanibacillus modesticaldus
TTTTTCTTCAAGTCCCTTCATTCCTTCGTTTTCATAATGATGAACCCATCGACGAACCATAGAATGATCAATACCCAACTTTTTAGCCACAGTTTTGTATCCCATTCCTTCATTCTTATACATATCCACTGCTTTCTTTTTGAATGCTACATCATATGTGTTTCGAATTTTACCCATAGAAAAATCCCCTCCATAATAGACAGACTAATGGTTTTTCTTTTTTCTGTCTACTATAAGGGGATCATATCACAAAGGGTAGCCTTTTTGTATATTTACTAAATATATTTCATAGAAATAGTAGGAAAAAAGGAGTGTGGTAGGTGGTCTATAATGATAATTACTTTAAAAAGGTTGCTTGAATGGATTATATTGTTTATCTTTTTTTTTCTTTTAGTTGTGCTCTTTTATAAAATGATATTTTTCTTTAATAATTGGCTAACTCCGTTTGATAAATATAAAGAACCAAAAGGAAGGGCAATTAAAGTAATTGATATGAGTAATGAATATGGGATGGTAAGTAGTCAAGATTTTATTCAACGTTTAAAAATTTACTACCTATTGGGTGAATAATTTTTGTTTTTAGAAGGAATTGTAAAACTCAATGTTGAAGTATAAAAAAACCTATAATCTTTTAAGGAGTCTTTAGGATGGAAAAATTAATCGACCAATTTATCCATTACCTAATGGTAGAAAAAGGGTTAGCTCAAAACACGATAGAATCTTATCGTCGTGACTTAATTTCTTACCGTTTATTCTTGAAGAAAATTGGTAATATTCCTATCCAAGAAACAAATCGTTCCCATATCATTGCCTATTTATTAGAATTAAAGAATAAGGGTAGAGCAACCTCAACCGTATCAAGAAACCTAGCAGCTATTAGGGCATTTTATCAATATTTATTAAGGGATCGTTATATTATAAAGGATCCATCACAAAATTTAGAATCACCTAAGATTGATAAACGCTTACCAAAAGTTTTGTCGATCGAACAGGTTGACAACTTGTTAAAGATGCCTGATACTAACACCATTGCGGGATTAAGGGATAAGGCAATGTTAGAATTGTTATATGCCACTGGAATTCGAGTTTCAGAATTAGTATCATTAAATATTGAAGATGTGAATTTAAATATGGGCTTCATTAAGTGTATAGGTAAAGGGTCAAAAGAAAGAATCGTCCCTTTAGGCGAATTGGCGATAAGTAGTATCGGCAGATATCTAGATTATGGAAGGGTTAAATTGGTGTCGAATCGAACCGACAGTGCTCTTTTCTTAAATCAGCATGGGAAACGCTTGACTAGGCAAGGTTTTTGGAAGATACTGAAGAAGTACGTTAAAATGGCATCTATAGATGTGGATATTACACCTCATACATTGCGGCATTCATTTGCAACACATCTTTTAGAAAATGGAGCAGATCTAAGATCCGTACAGGAAATGTTAGGCCATGCCGATATATCCACTACACAAATATATACTCACCTAACTAAAGCAAGATTAAAAGAAGTATACTCTAAAACCCATCCTAGAGCATAAAATTTTATATGATAGAAAAATTAAATACATAGACAAAAAAATTTCTTTTTTTTTCAAAAAGATGTCTGACATCAGTCAACAGATAAGTTATAATACTATTATGATGATTGTCCAACATAATATAAAATAGATATCTAATATTTAAGGAATAATAAAAAAATAAAATATCCTAGGAGGTACATATTATGAAATTCAACAAAATAGCGTTAATCGTATTAGATAGTCTAGGGATAGGCGCTTTACCTGACGCTAATGAATATGGCGACCAGGGTACAAATACTTTCGCTCATATAGCAGAGAAAATGAATGGGCTTAACATCCCTAATATGGGAAAATTAGGTGTTGGGAATATTCATCCAATAGCTGGGGTTACAAAGCAAGAAACTCCGATTGGTGCTTTTGGAAAAATGGGCGAGTTATCTGTTGGTAAAGATACAATGACAGGACATTGGGAAATGATGGGCTTAAAAATTGATACTCCATTTAAAACGTATCCAGATGGTTTTCCTGAGTCATTGATTAAAAATTTTGAAGAAAGAATTGGCAGAAAAGTTATTGGGAACAAACCTGCTTCAGGTACTGAAATAATAAATGAATTAGGAGAAGAACATGTGAAAACAGGTGCTGTTATTGTTTACACATCTGCTGATAGTGTGTTTCAAATTGCAGCACATGAGGAAATTGTACCTTTAGAAGAACTATATAAAATTTGTGAAGTTGCTAGAGAATTAACATTGAGTGATGAATATTTAGTTGGACGCGTTATTGCAAGACCATTTATTGGTGAACCAGGTTCTTTCCAAAGAACACCAAATAGAAAAGACTATTCCGTAAAACCTCCTTCAAGAACCGTAATGAACAATTTAGTAGATAAGGGATTCGATTCTATCTCAGTTGGTAAAATAGCAGATATCTATGCTAATGAAGGAATTACTAAGGCGGTAAAATCAAAATCCAATATGGATGGAGTAGATAAGCTAATTGCGGAATTAAAGACGGATTTTAAAGGTTTAATTTTTACCAATTTAGTTGATTTTGATATGTTGTATGGACACCGTCGTGATCCAATTGGCTATGGTAAGGCAATTGAAGAGTTTGACACTCGTCTTCCTGAGATCATGGATGCTCTAGGTGAGGATGGTCTATTGATTATCACTGCTGACCATGGTAACGATCCTACCCATGGAGGTACCGATCATACTAGGGAATATGTGCCTTTATTGGTTTACAGTAAATCACTTACTGGTGGAGTAGACCTTGGTATTAGGAAATCTTTTGCAGATATAGGAGCTACTATTTCAGATAACTTTGGAATTCAACTACCAGAATACGGTGAAAGCTTTTTAGAGCAATTAAAATAAGGGGGATAAAATATGTTAAGAGACAAAATCAATGAAACAGCAGAATATATCAAAGCAAAAATCAATATTACTCCTGAAATCGGTTTAATTCTTGGTTCAGGATTAGGCGTATTAGCAGATGAAATTGAGGATGCTATAAAAATTTCTTATCATGATATACCACATTTCCCTGTTTCAACAGTTGAAGGACATAAGGGTCAATTGGTAATTGGCCGTCTATCCGGGAAAAATGTTATTGCGATGCAAGGAAGATTTCATTATTACGAAGGATATTCATTAAAAGAAGTTACTTTCCCAGTAAGAGTTATGAAGGCTTTAGGTGTAGAAAAGCTAATTGTAACTAATGCTGCAGGTGGAGTTAATACTTCCTTTGAGCCTGGTGACTTAATGATAATCACTGACCATATTAACTTCATGTTTGATAATCCATTAATGGGACCAAATGATAATGAATTAGGCGTTAGATTCCCAGATATGTCTGAAGTATATTCTCAAAAATTAATTGAAATTGCTAAGAACTCTGCAAAAGATTTAGATATCGAGATTAAGGAAGGAGTTTATACTGCATTTACTGGTCCATCTTATGAAACTCCTGCTGAAATCAAAATGATTAGAACAATTGGTGGAGATGCTGTTGGTATGTCAACGGTTCCAGAAGCTATGGTTGCTAGACATTCCTCTATGGATGTTTTAGGTATTTCTTGTATTACTAATATGGCGGCTGGAATTTTACCACAACCTCTTTCTCATGATGAGGTAATTGAAACAACTAACCTTGTTCAAGCTAAATTTTTATCATTAGTTAGAGAGATAGTAAGTAATTTATAAGGGGGAAACACAAATGGAAAATAAAATGCAAAAGATTAATGAAGCTAAGGATTACATATTATCAAAGATAACTGAAATTCCTGAAATCGGTTTGATCTTAGGTTCAGGTTTAGGAGAAATGGCTGAATTAATAGAAAATCCTGTAATTATTGAATACAAGGATATCCCTAATTTTCCTGTTTCAACAGTTGAAGGACATAAGGGACAACTGGTTATTGGAACATTAGAGGGTAAAAAGGTAATGGCTATGCAAGGTCGTTTCCACTATTATGAAGGCTATTCCATGAGTGAAGTAACATTTCCAGTTTATGTTATGAAGGCTATTGGTATAAAAATGCTACTAGTAACCAATGCTTGTGGAGGTATGAATAAAGCATTTTCAGCTGGAGACTTAATGATTATTACAGATCATATTAATTTTATGGGTACAAATCCTTTGATTGGACCAAATCTACCAGAGTTTGGACCACGTTTCCCAGATATGTCCCAAGCATACGATCAAGAATTTATCAGTCTTGCTGAAAAGGTGGCTAATGACCAAGGGTTAAAAATTCAAAAAGGTGTTTATGCAGCAATAAGTGGACCAAATTATCAAACACCTTCAGAATTAAAAATGTTAGCAAAAATTGGTGGCGATACTGTTGGTATGTCAACCGTTCCAGAAGTTATTATAGCTAGACATGCAGGAATGAGAGTATTAGGTATTTCTCTAATAACTGACATGGCGATTGGTGAAGAGTTAGAACCATTAACCCACGAACAAGTTGTAGCTGTAGCTGAACAAAGTAAACCAAAATTCATTAAATTAGTAAGAGGTGTACTAAAAGAGGTGATCCTATAATGAGAATGGTAGATCTAATTCACAAGAAACGTGAAGGTCAAGAATTAACTACTGAAGAGATTAATTTTATTATTGACGGATACAGTCGTGGTGCGATACCTGACTATCAATTATCTGCATTTACAATGGCTGTTTTTTATCAGGGAATGACCGAAAGAGAAACTGCTGATTTAACTCTTGCTATGGTTGAGTCCGGAGAGCAAATTGATCTTTCTAAGATCGAAGGTATTAAAGTAGATAAGCATAGTACTGGTGGAGTAGGAGACACTACGACATTAGTGTTAGGTCCATTGGTGGCAACCGCTGGAGTACCAGTTGCAAAGATGTCTGGACGTGGTTTAGGTCATACTGGTGGAACAATTGACAAACTAGAATCAATTGAAGGTTTTCACGTTGAACTAAATAATCAAGAGTTTATCGATCAGGTGAATAAAGTTAAGCTTTCTGTTATCGGTCAAACAGCAAACTTGACTCCAGCAGATAAAAAGTTATACGCACTTAGAGATGTTACCGCGACAGTTGATTCTATCCCATTGATCGCTAGTTCAATTATGAGTAAAAAGATCGCAGCTGGTGCTGATGCTATTGTTTTAGACGTAAAGACTGGCGACGGAGCTTTTATGAAGACCACCGAAAAGTCCTTTGAACTAGCTAAAGCAATGGTTGATATCGGCACCTTAACTAAGAGAAACACTGTTGCTGTTGTAAGTGACATGGACCAACCACTAGGATTTGCTGTTGGTAATGCACTAGAAGTAAAAGAAGCAATTGAAACTTTAAAAGGTAATGGACCAAAAGACCTAGAGGAATTATGCTTAGTCTTAGGTTCTCATATGCTTGTATTAGGAGAAAAAGCTAAGACTGTTGAAGAGGCTTATCAAATTCTTGAAGATATTATCCATTCTGGTAAAGCCATTGAAACTTTAAAAGAGTTTGTTAAGGCTCAAGGTGGTAACCCAGACGTAATCGATAATCCAGATTTATTACCTCAAGCTGAAGCATTAATTGATGTTATTGCTGAAGAAGAAGGATTCGTTCATAAAATCCATGCGGAAGAAATTGGAATCAGCGCTATGATGCTTGGTGCCGGAAGGGAAACTAAGGAATCAGAAATAGATTTAGCAGTTGGAATAAAGTTAAACAAAAAAGTGGGAGACCGTGTGGATAAAGGTGATGTTATTGCAACACTATATGTAAATAACCCTAAAAATGTTGAAGAAGTTAAGCGAAAAGTATTAGCTGCTTACACAATTGGTTCAGAAAAACTAGCTGAACGACCATTAATTTTTGGTATCGTGACTAAAGATGGAATTCAAAAAAATTAATAATCAAGACCTAAAAGATGGCATTTTAGCCATCTTTTATTTTTTTGGAATATTTCACCTTAATTTGAGAACAATAAGAACTAACGAAGATATGTACAAATAAGCAAAGGAAGGGAATTTGCCTATGTTGAGAAAAAGGATAATATATTTATTTATTGGTATATTTATATCTTATATGGTTGTTCTTCCTAGTGTTTATGCTGAGGAAGTAGATCTGGCGACTAATGCCAAATCGGCAATTTTGATTGACCAAGATACAGGTACGATACTATTTGAAAAAAATAGTCATCAACCTCTCCCTCCTGCAAGTCTCACTAAAATTATGACTATGTTATTAGTAATGGAAGCTATCGATAGTGGTAAGATTACCCTTGATGATAAAGTGAGAGTAAGTGAGTACGCTGCTTCAATGGGTGGTTCTCAAATCTTTTTGGAAGCGGGCGAAGAGATGTCGGTAAGGGACTTGTTAAAAGGAGTAGCTGTGGCTTCTGGAAATGATGCTTCTGTTGCTTTGGCCGAATATATAGCTGGATCTGAGGAAGCCTTTGTTGCTAAAATGAATGAGAAAGCAAAAGAATTAGGATTGAAAAACACTCATTTTATGAATTCTAATGGTTTACCTGTTAAAAATCACTATACTTCTGCTTATGATATTGCTGTGATATCAAGAGAATTATTGAAGTATGAGCAAATCACAAGATATACGGGTATCTATCAGGATTATTTGAGAAAAAATACTAAAAATCCTTTTTGGTTAGTCAATACAAATCGTTTAGTTAGATTTTATAAGGGAGTTGATGGATTAAAGACAGGTTATACTACAGAAGCAAAATTTTGTTTAGCCGCAACGGCAAAAAGGGGTAAATTTAGGGTTATCGCTGTAGTTATGGGTGCCCCTAGTACAAAGATTAGAAATAAAGAAGTTTCAAGATTATTAGATTATGCATTTAGTCAGTACAAGAATGAAGTTATCTACGAAAAAAATCAGCCTGTAATTAATGCAAAGGTTAGTAAAGGTAAAAAAGATTATGTATCTCTGATAACACCATATCAAATTAGTGTACTTATGAAAAAAGAGGAAAAATTAACCAATTATGAAAAAGTAATAATTGTCGATGAAAATATTATAGCGCCAATTGAGAAGGGAGAAGTATTAGGTAAATTACAGACGATAAAAGATGGAAAAGTAGTTCAAACTTTCCCATTAATTGCTGAAGAAAATATTAATAAAGCCAGTCTGTGGGATATGATCAAGAAAACTACAAAAAGCCAACTTCTGCTTAGTAAAAATAGTGAATAAGTGACATTTTTCGACATCGAGATTCCGCAAAACAGTTCGGATTCTCGATTTTTTTGTTCTTTTGTCGACTAGCAGGAACTAGAAATCAAAAAGAAGAAATAGAATAAAAACATCTGATTGCTCAAAATCAAGATTTTTTTTAACTGATTATTATGGGAAGAAGGAGTGAATCAAATGAATTTTAATATTACTTTAGAAATGGTAAGAAATACCTTAATCGTAAGGTTAGAAGGGGAATTGGACCACCATACTTCAGAAATGGTTCGTGAAAAGATTGATAAGGAATTAGCAAAAGGGATCGTAAAAAATTTATTATTTAACTTAGAGCATTTAACTTTTATGGATAGTTCAGGTCTTGGGATGTTGTTGGGGCGATATAAGAAAATCCGTCAATCTGAAGGTAAAATGTCAATCTGTTGTCTACAACCTAGCGTATACAAGATATTTGAACTTTCTGGTATCTTTAAGATTTTAAGTGTATTTGAAAATGAGTCAGAAGCCATCGAAGCATTGGAGGTGGCTTAATTGGGTGCTAATTTTATGAAATTACAATTTGCTGCAAAATCCGAAAATGAATCTTTTGCAAGGGTAGCTGTAGCATCGTTCATCTCTCAACTGGACCCAACTCTAGAAGAAATTAATGATATAAAAACTGTTGTATCAGAAGCAGTTACTAATTCGATAATTCATGGATATGAAGAAGATGAAAAGGGTATTGTTACAATTTACGTATCATATGATGGTGAGATGGTTGAATTAACGATTGAAGATAATGGAAAGGGGATTGAAGATGTAGAGTCTGCTCTTCAGCCTTTATACACTACTAAACCGGAGCTTGAGAGGTCTGGAATGGGCTTCACGATCATGGAAAATCTAATGGATGACATGGAAGTTGAATCAAAAATTGGAGAGGGTACGAAAGTAGTACTTAGAAAAAGATTTGCTATAAATAACACTGTAAATTAGGGGTGATAAAATGGAATTTGATATCAATAATAACCATCATCCCTATTTAAGTGATCGGGAGATTAAAGAACTCATCATTAAGAGTCAAAATGGTGATGAACAAGCCAGAGAAAAAATCGTTAATAGCAATATACGGTTGATTTGGTCGGTGGTACAACGCTTCTTAAATCGGGGTTATGAAGCTGACGATTTATTTCAAATAGGTGCTATTGGACTATTGAAAGCAGTTGATAAGTTTGACATGTCCTTTGACGTTCGATTTTCCACTTACGCAGTTCCAATGATTATTGGGGAAATTCAACGTTTTATTAGAGATGATGGAACAGTGAAGGTTAGTCGTTCCTTAAAAGAAACAGCAAATAAAGTTCGAAAAGCAAAGGATGAAATATCAAAAACTTTAGGCAGAATGCCAACTGTGAAGGAAATTGCCGATAAATTGGAAATTTCACCCGAGGAAGTTATCTTTGCCCAAGAAGCAAGTAGAGCTCCAGCATCTATTCATGAAACGGTCTTTGAAAATGATGGTGATCCGATTACCCTAATGGATCAAATATCAGATGAATCTCAAAATAAGTGGTTTGATAATATTGCCTTACGGGAGGCGATCTCTAAACTAAATGAAAGGGAAAGATTAATTGTATATTTAAGATATTTCAAAGATCAAACTCAATCTGAGGTAGCCAAGAGATTGGGAATATCACAAGTGCAGGTATCGAGATTAGAAAAAAAAATTCTATCAAATATCAAAAGCCAATTGGAGTGAACCCATTGGTTTTTTTTTGACAACAATTTGAATGGCCTTCTTAATGTTGACTCATAATAAGTTAAGAAACAACATGGAGGGGATTTTTTGTGGGTAATTCTGTATACCTTCGTTTACGGAATCGACATTATGTAAGGTTTAATGAACAGATAACTTTAAGTAATATAGCTCAAATCATCGCCCCTGAAAGTTACGAAACAAGAATAAAAAATTTAGTCGTTTATCAAGTAACAGAAGAAGATCAACATTTAATCGTTATTGATTTGATGCGAATTATAAACATCATTAAAAAAGAATTTCCTGAATTGGAGGTAAGAGGTTTAGGTAAACCAGAAATCATCGTTGAAATATTGACTTCGAGTATGACTAAAAAGCCGAATATTTATGCAGTAGTTTTTGTCTGGATTTTACTTTTTATTGGCTCAGGATTGGCAATATTAAATTTTCATCATGACGTTAGTATGGTAGAAGTTCATAGGAGAATCTATTACTTAATTACAGGAGTAGAAAAAGCTAAACCGTTAATCCTACAAATTCCATACTCCATCGGGATAGGAATTGGGATGATTTTATTCTTCAATCATGTATTTAAGAAAAAGATAAATGAAGAGCCGAGCCCTTTAGAAGTAGAGATGTTTTTATATCAACAAAATTTAGACCAATATGTTGTCTTAAATGAAAATAAAGAAAATAGGAAGCGACAATAATTATGATATGGCAAAGTATATTGTTAGTAATCGTCGGACTAGCTGGGGGGTTTGTCGTTGGAAGTGGTTTCGTTGCCTTCATAACTGTTTTAGATATTGTTCCCCGCTTAACTCAACTAATTAAAGGGTTTAAGTATATAAGTTGGTTTCAAAGGGCTCTTATATATGGAGCTGTTACGTTTACATGGTTAGACTTTAGAGGAATAGTACTTAATTTACCATCTCTTTTCAGTTTAATATTCGGAGCTTTTGCTGGTATGTTTGTAGGTATGTTGGCTGCAGCATTGACTGAGGTTTTGAATGTTTTACCAATATTCGCAAAACGCTTAAATATGGCTAATGCCATATTATTTCTTTTAATGGCAATGGTACTGGGGAAGGTCACAGGTTCACTTTTTCATTTATTAGTTTATATCGATAAGTAGTTTGGAGGAATATTATGCAACAGTCTACCGGTGAAACAAGAAAACAAAATGAGAAAAGAAGACAATATCAACAAATGGCAATGAAAATGAGGCCAAAGCCACCCGTATTGATAAATAGCTTTAAGGCATTCGTCGTTGGAGGTTTAATAAGCGTACTAGGTCAAGCTATTCAAAATATATATATTCGTTTTTTTGATTTTTCTAAAGAACACGCTGGAAACCCTACTGTCGCTACTTTAATTTTTATTTCAGTATTGTTAACGGGATTAGGGGTTTATGATAAGATTGGTCAGTTTGCAGGAGCTGGATCTGCCGTCCCCGTTACAGGTTTTGCAAATTCCATAGCTTCTGCTGCAATTGAACATCGTTCAGAGGGACTAGTTTTAGGAGTAGGCGGAAATATGTTTAAGTTGGCAGGTTCTGTTATCGTTTTTGGTGTTGTAGCCGCCTTCATTATCGCTTTGATCAAGACATTGATTAAAATGGTCTAAGCCCAATTACAAATAGATTGATCACCTTTTTTTGAGGGAGGTAACGTGGTGAAAACGCAATTAGGCAGAAGTACTTGGGAATTTTCTAAAGTTAGAATTTTGTCTAGTGCAGTGGCAGTTGGACCGCTAGAAGGACAAGGACCATTAGCCAATGATTTTGATATTATTCATGAAGATTTATATATAGGACAAGATACTTGGGAGAAAGCCGAACGAAAATTATTTGAAGAAGCTTTGGATTTAAGCATCAAAAAAGCAGGGTTAACTAAAGACCAAATTAACTTAATGATTGCTGGTGATTTGTTAAATCAAATAATTTCAGCTTCGTTTACTGCAACATATTCCCAAATACCATATTTAGGTGTATATGGTGCTTGTTCTACATCAATGGAGGCATTGGCATTGTCGGCTGCGCTTATTGAAGGAGATTTTGCTGATTATATCGTTTCTGGTTGTAGTAGTCATAATTCTACTGCTGAAAAACAGTATCGTTACCCAACAGAGTACGGAGGTCAAAAACCACCCTATGCACAATGGACAGTTACCGGCTCAGGAGTGGCAATCGTGGGTAAAGGATTGGTAGGCCCCAGGGTTAAATATGCTACGATCGGAAAGATAGTTGATATGGGATTAAAAGATCCATTTGATATGGGATCGGCGATGGCTCCTGCAGCTGTAGATACTATTGTACAACATTTTAAAGATACCGGAAGAAACCCGGAAGATTATGATTTGATTGTTACTGGCGATCTAGCTAGTGTAGGATATCCCATTGCTAAAAAGCTGTTACTTGAACAAGGATATGATATGTCAACAGTTTATAATGATTGCGGCTTAATGATCTATAGTCCCAATCAAGAAGTATTTGCTGGTGGTAGTGGTTGTGCAAGTAGTGCAGTGGTTACTTACGGACACATTATGAAAAAACTAAATCAAAAAGAATTTAATAAAGTATTGGTGGTAGCTACTGGAGCATTACTAAGTCCAATTTCTTACCAGCAAGGAGAATCAATTCCATGTATAGCTCACGCTGTGGCTATTGAAAATGAGGAGGATTAATGATGGGTTCATATTGGGCAGCTTTTTTAATTGGTGGTTTAATTAGTTTAATTGGTCAACTACTTTTGGATCTTACCAAGATGACTCCAGCTCATGTGATGAGTACTTTGGTTGTTTCGGGAGCAATTTTGGGTGGTATCGGCTTGTATGAACCGCTTATAAAATTTGCTGGTGCTGGAGCTACGGTACCAATCACCAGTTTTGGAAATGCAATAGTGCATGGTGCACTATCAGAAGCAGAACGACATGGATTGATTGGAATTATAACTGGAATATTTGAAGTTACAAGTGCTGGTATATCAGCCGCAATTATCTTTGGTTTTTTTGCGGCTGTTATCTTTAAGCCTAAAGGCTGATCAGGTGATTATTAATGGGAAGAAAAAGAAAAGTTATTTTAATAACTGATGGTGATGTGATTGCAAAAACTGTAATTGAAGAGACTGCGAAAAAAATTGGAGGAAGATGTATTTCTCTTTCAGCGGGGAACCCTACTCCTTTTAGCGGTGAAGAGATTTTGGAAATGATCAAGCAAACTCCTAAGGATCCAGTGTTAGTAATGTTTGATGATAATGGACATCGTTATAAAGGAGATGGTGAGAAAGCTTTAGAATATATTGCCAATCATCCTGACATAACCGTTTTAGGCGTATTAGCTGTAGCCTCAAATACTACTAATGTAAACGGTGTTAAAGTTGATTTTTCTATTGATCGAAATGGACGTATCACAAGAAGTGGAGTTAATAAAGATGGTGATAAGGTAGGTGGACCACTTAGAATTTACGGAGATACAGTAGATGTATTGAATCGCCTTGAAATCCCTCTGGTAATAGGTATTGGGGATATTGGTAAGATGGGTGGCAAGGATTCTATTAAAAAAGGATCGCCCATTACTTACAAAGCAATTAAATTGATTATGGAATGGGGTGAACAGCATGAAGAAAAAAATGAAGTTACAAGGAAGAAATAAAGGAGATAACAAAGATAAAGATGATGATCAGAAAAATTTTGAGCGGATAAAAATATCAAAACATTTAAAAGAGAATAAAGAGATATTGGATCCTAACCTTGGAATAAACGAAAGTTTTGATATCGTTTGTAGGGATATGAAATTTGCTAACAAAAACTTTGCATTGTACTTTGTCAATGGGTTTGCAGATTCAAATATAATGACGGAAATACTTAAAGAATTGGCAAAACTAGCAAGGGAAGAACTTGTTCCAAATACTTTAAAACAGATTTTCGAAACATATTTATCGCATATTCAAGTCGAGAAGATTTTAACCATTAATAAGGCGAAGGAAGCTATTCTCTCAGGGCAATTGGTGATGTTCATCGATTTAGAACAAGAAGCATTGGTAATTGATGTGAGAAAATATCCTAGTAGATCTCCTGAAGAACCTGATACCGAAAGGGTTGTTAGAGGCTCAAGGGATGGCTTTACAGAAACATTATTATTTAATACTGCTTTAACAAGAAGGAGAATCAGAGACGAACGCTTAAGGATGGAAATACTGCACGTTGGAGATCGTTCTAAAACGGATATTTGTATCGCCTATTTGAAAGATGTTGCCGATCCCGGTTTAGTCAAATTAATCAAGCAAAAAATAGAGCAGATAAATATTGACGGTCTGCCTATGGGTGAAAAAACTCTTGAGGAATTTCTTGTTGGAAAGTCATGGAGTCCATTTCCTTTAGTTCGATATACCGAACGACCTGACGTGGCATCGGCACATCTGCTAGAAGGACATGTGATCATATATGTGGATACGTCACCGAGTGTAATTATTACTCCTACCACTTATTTTCATCATTTACAACATGCAGAGGAATATCGTCAAACTCCTATTATTGGTACATATTTGAGATGGATGAGATTTATTGGGATTATTTCTTCGATTTTTCTTTTACCGCTTTGGCTAATTTATGTATTAGAGCCGGATTTATTACCAAAAACATTTGATTTTATTGGTCCCAAAAAAACTTCTGAGATTCCGATTTTTTATCAATTTATTATTGGGGAGTTAGGTTTAGATGTAATGAGAATGGCGGCCATACATACTCCGTCACCTTTAGCGACTGCAATGGGCTTAATTGCTGCAGTACTGATTGGAGAAATAGCAATTGAAGTTGGTTGGTTTGTTCCAGAGGTTATCTTATATTTATCAGTTGCAGTATTGGGTATGTATGCGACACCAAGTTATGAATTGGGACTTGCCAATAAGATTGCAAGAATGTTTTTGCTTTTTGCTACCTATTTCTTTAAAATACCAGGTTTTGTGTTTGGAGTAACGATTTTGTTGATTTTACTTACTTCTACTCGTTCTTTGAATACGCCTTATTTGTGGCCATTTATTCCCTTTAATTTCCATGCTTTCATGGCTATCTTATTGAGAAAACCTGTACCTTTTATGAATAAACGTCCTAGTATTGTCCATCCCCAAAATCAAGAAAGACAATAATTAGGTGTTAAAGCGAAAATAGTTGAAAAAAATTGCTTTATATGTTATATTCGCATAATAATTTAATCTAATAAATATACCTCATCATTTTTATTGGTGAGGTAGAGGCGCAAAAGTCATTAGTATCATTTTTGAGAATGGCAACAATGAAAAAATGAGAAAGGGGCTTTTGCCGAAGTAGGGGTTATTGCCAAAGTATCCTCTGCTGGGCCGATATTGAATAAGTATCGGACTGTCACTAGTGAAGACTAGTGGAGCGCTATCTCAAGAGAGTGATTACTCACTGTCTTGTCCAATAAAAAGGAGGTAATGATGTGTATTTATCTGGAACAAAACGAATTAATGAAAAAAATCATTTGGAAATTGGAGGGGTAGACACAACCGATTTGGTAAAGCATTTTGGTACCCCTCTATATGTTTTAGATGAGTTTGAGATTAGAAATAAAATGAGAGAATTCATTAATACTTTTAAATCATTTGGTATTCCCTTTCAGGTTGCTTATGCAAGCAAAGCTTTATGTACTATGGCAATTTGCTATTTAGTTGAAGATGAAGGTCTTTCACTAGATGTTGTTTCCGGAGGAGAACTATTTACGGCTATTGAAGCTGGTTTTCCTACTAATAGAATTCATTTCCATGGAAACAACAAATCTGTTGCTGAGATTACAATGGCAATCGAGGCGGAAATTGGTGCATTTATTGTTGATAATTTATATGAAATAGAACTGATAGAATCTATTGCAGAGAATAAACAAAAAAGGGTTAATGCTTTAATTAGGGTTACACCGGGGATTGAAGCTCATACCCATGAATATATACAAACAGGTCAAGAAGATTCAAAGTTTGGTTTCAACTTAGTGGACGCAGCATATAACGCTGCTAAATTGGTCCATCAATCTAAATGGATCAACCTTTTAGGATTTCATTTCCATATTGGTTCTCAAATCTTTGATATGAAAGGTTTTGAAAAAGCGATCGAGAGAATGGCTGGGTTTTACAGATTTATCCATGATGAATTAGATGTGGAACTTCCAATAATTAATGCAGGTGGAGGATTTGGAATTCACTATGTTGAGGAAGACGAACCATTATCTATAAGGGAGTACGTGGTTTCTTTGGTTGAGTCTTTTAAATATCATTTTTACAAACAAGGGTTGAAACTTCCAGAAATTTGGATTGAACCTGGACGTAGTATAATTGGTGAAGCTGGAACTACATTGTATACTATCGGTTCGAGCAAAAATATCCCTAATATTAGGAAATACATTGCCGTTGATGGCGGGATGATGGATAATCCTAGAACAGCCTTATACCAAGCGAAATATGATGCTGCAATCGCTAATCGGATGATTTATGACCAAAGTGAAGTAGTTTCCGTTGCAGGTAAGGCTTGTGAAAGCGGTGATATGCTAATTTGGGACATCGAACTAAATAGTCCAGTAGCAGGTGATATATTAGCGGTTTTTTCCACCGGTGCTTATAATTATTCTATGGCTAGTAATTATAATCGAATTCCACGTCCAGCAATGGTTTTAGTTAACGAGGGGGAAGCTGAACTTATTGTTAGGAGAGAAACTTATTCTGACATAATCCAGTTCGATGTTGTTCCAGAACGTCTGAAGAAAAATAAAGTAAAAATACTAGGCTGAAAATCTGAAACTATAAAGTAATATAGATTAAGGTAGGTAATAACTGTGTCTTATGAGATTAAGCTTGATTTTTTTGAAGGTCCATTGGATTTATTGTTGCATTTAATTGATAAAGAAGAAATGGATATTTACGATATTCAAATAGCCAAAATTACTGATCAATATCTTCAATATATTAGAACAATGCAAACACTTAAACTTGATGTAACAAGTGACTTCTTGGTAATGGCAGCTACTTTATTGGCTATTAAAAGTAAAATGTTACTACCAAATTACCCAAAAGATATGGAACCTATGCTAGAGATGGATGATTATTATGAGGAAGACCCAAGAGAAGAATTGGTTAAAAGGCTGATTGAATACAAGAAATTCAAGCAACTTTCTTCAGAACTTAGGGAAAGGGAAATTGAGCGAAGTAAAATATTTACTCGTTCACCTCAAGATTTGACCCCATATATTGTTCATGAGGAAGAAAATCCTGTTCAAGGAATTAGTTTGTATCATCTTGTTGATGCATATGAAAAAGTATTGTCTAACTATTCTTATAATGAACCGTTGACTACTCTTGAGCGTGAAGAGATATCTGTTAAGGACAAAATTGATAGTATAGTTCAAATTTTAAAAGAAAAAAGAGGGATAGTTCGTTTTTCAGAACTTCTCCATCATCAAAATAGTAAATCAGAAATTGTTGCGACATTTTTAAGTATTTTGGAACTTATGAAACAAAAATTGATAATCTGTATCCAAAATCAACTCTTTGATGAAATAGTAATTTACTATTCCACAAACGAAGGAGTGGAAAAAGATGGATTATGAAAAGATAAAATCGATTATTGAAGGATTACTTTTTGTTGTGGGAGATGAAGGAATCGATAAAAAACAATTGGCATCGATAGTCGGCATTGATACTGAGACGGTTGAAGATGTCATTTACGATATGATCGAAGATTATAAAAGGGAACATCGGGGGATTCAAATAGTTCAAATTGTTGATACCTACCAATTAACTACCTTACCAGAACATGCTGAATATTTTGAACGACTAGCAACTTCACCTACTCATTCAAGTTTATCACAAGCTGCCTTAGAAACATTGGCGATAATTGCCTACAAACAACCTATTACAAAGGCTGAGATCGACGACATCAGAGGGGTAAAATCTGATAGGGCAATCAAAACTCTAATTAATAAAAGATTAATAAAAGAAGTGGGAAGAATGGATGCAATTGGCAGGCCAATACTATTTGGGACTACAAAAGAATTTTTAGATTACTTTGGGCTAAAGAATTTGGAAGAGTTACCGCCTCCAACTGAACAGATCGAATTAGAAGAAGATGATGAGGATTTATATTTATTCTCATAATCTTCTTTTTTTTTATAATACATTTTCTTGAATTCAATTTTTATTCTTAGAGAATACTACCATCTAGTGGAGTGATGATGATGGGTTTATTAGGGTATATTTTAATATTCATCTTATTGTTAATTATTTTATTGATCTTTTCTGAGGTTAAAATTCATATCTTATATAAAAAAGATCAAAATAATGACTTTATGGAGGTAAATCTTTGGTTTTTATATCGACTAATTCATATCAAGAAGAAAATATCATTAATTGACGCTGATGCAAAAGACCGTGGGATAAAGTATAAGAGTAGTACAAATGTTAATTCGGTTCCAAAACCAGAGACAAAAAAAGAACGGATCACAGTTGAGAAAATAATCGATTGGAATAAAAAATTTAAGCATTTATTAAAACGAGTTCATAATTTAAAAAAAGAAGTCAATGCGTTTTTAAAACATGTAAAGATCGATTTATTTATCTGGGAATCAAAGATCGGAACAGGAGATGCGATGGAAACAGGGATTGTTACTGGAGTTGTTTGGGGATTAAAAGGGTATATATTAGGGTTGGTTTCAAAGTACACTGTTGTAAAAAGTCTCCCCTTTTTGGATGTTAAACCCATTTTTACTAACAAGATATATCATAGCAGATTTGAGTGCATATTACGTTTTAGAATAGGGTATCTTATAGTAACAGGAATACGTCTAATCTTTAAGTTTTATAAAGGGGGCAGAAAAGTATGGCAGGAGAACATCCTATCCAAGGCCTGATGAAGACTGCCATGGAGAATATAAAAGAGATGGTTGATGTGAATACCATCGTTGGAGAACCTGTGGAAACTCCCGACGGTAGTGTTATCCTACCGATTTCAAAAGTTGGATTTGGTTTTGCGGCTGGTGGAAGTGAATTGAATTTTGAATCATCTGAAGAAAAAGGTAATGGTGGACCCCAAGATAAACCATTTGGAGGGGGAAGTGGTGGAGGAATATCGATAACTCCAGTTGCTTTTCTTGTTGTAAGTCGGACTAATGGAGTACAATTACTTCCATTAGATTCAGAAACTCACATTTATGAACGTTTGATCAATTTGGCACCACAGTTAATGGAAAAATTGCAGAACTCCCTAAAAAATAAAAAACAAGATGCTAGCGAGAATAATCAACAAGATTATTTATCGTAGCTAATTCTGTGTATATGGTCTTTTTCTAAGCGCAATTAGTTGCGCTTTTTCCATTAATATCAGGTTAAGCAGATGTTCATACCCAAATTTAAAATGCATATATATTAACTAGACAGGTTAGGAGGACAACTATGATTACATTTAAGTTTCAAAAGAAAATATTGACATTAATACTATTATTATTATCTTTTTCAATCATTACAGACGAAGTATATTCTCAATCAACCTTCGAACCAGAAGTTAGTGCCGAAGGTGCAGTACTAATTGATGTAGATAGTGGTCGAGTGCTCTTTGAAAAAAATCCTGATAAAAAAATGCGGATTGCCAGTCTGACTAAAATAATGACGGCGATTATTGCCATTGAAAATGGTAACTTAAATGACTTGGTTACTACAAGCAGCAACGCACATGGGGTTGAAGGTTCTTCGATATATTTGAAGAAAGGCGAAAAGTTAACACTTGAAGATATGTTGTATGGATTAATCCTAAGATCGGGAAATGATGCTGCTGTAGCAATTGCTGAACATATTGGAGGTTCTATCGAAGGTTTTGCATACTTAATGAACGAGAAAGCAGCATATCTAGGAATGACTAATACTCACTTTGTTAATCCCCATGGATTAGATAATAAAGACCATTATTCTACTCCTAGAGATATGGCAATTCTTACAGCTTATGCTTTAAAAAATCCTGTATTTCGGAAGATTGTCAGTACTAAGGTTAAAATTGCTCCTTCTGAAGGAGAGTCTTGGAATAGAAGGTGGATTAATAAAAATAAATTATTGTATAGGTATAAATGGGCTGATGGTGTAAAAACAGGATATACTAAATTGGCTAGAAGGTGCCTAGCATCTTCTGCAACAAAAGATGGTGTTCAATTAGCAAGTATTACCTTAAATGCTCCAGATGATTGGAATGATCACATTAAGTTGTTTGAATACGGTTTTAATATATATGAACATAAAAAGATAGTTAATAAAGGGGAAAAAATCGGTAAAATTCGCGTTGGAAAAAAATATTATGAGCTAATGGCAGTTGAAGATTTTTCTTATCCTATAAAAGCAGAGGAAAAAGAATTAATAACCAAAAAAGTTGCTTTGATAAAAAATATCCAAGAATTAAATATTAATGAAATTAGTTCAAATCAAATTCTTGGACGGATAAAATTTTATTTAAATAACAAGTATATTGGCAGTATACCGATTCAATTAAAGAAAGAAAAGCAAAATTAAAAGTGATTAACATTTTATAAGAATCTGGAGAGGAGAATAGTTATTGGTCAATTGGATTTGGTTTTTATTAATCTTATTTGGCATTATAACAGCTGGAGTTACAGGGAATATTGAAGTTGTTAATAAGGCAATTTTTGAGGGGGCTAAGTCTGGTGTAACTATTAGTTTCGGATTAATTAGCATTTTAACCCTCTGGTTAGGAATAATGAAGATTGCTGAAGAAGCGGGTATGCTAAGACAAATCGGACGTCTTCTCCGTCCTTTAGTTGGGTTTTTATTCCCAGATATTCCTAAGGATCATGTGGCAATAGGGTATATTATCTCAAATATGACTGCAAATATTTTTGGTTTAGGTAATGCAGCTACCCCAATGGGAATAAAAGCGATGAAAGAATTACAAAAATTAAATCCCCACAAAGATCGTGCAACAGCTTCAATGTCCACCCTTCTTGCTATAAATACTTCAAGTATTACTCTAGTTCCTACTATAGTGATATCAATAAGAATTACGTATAATTCTGCAAACCCTACAGAAATCGTTGGTACAACAATGATAGCTACAATATTTTCGACTGCAGCAGCTATATTATTGGACAGATGGTATCGATTTAAAAACATAAAAAATAAATAGCTTCACATAAATGTCATTAAACAGAAGAAATTTATTTATTTGTTAGATAGAAAAGATGTTTTATAGTTTAGGAGAGGAGATGGACTTCTTGACCCAAATAATTACAGGAATCTCATCATGGATCATTCCTGGATTAATTAGTTTGATTATTGTTGTTGCTATTTGGAAGAGAATTCCTGTCTATGAGGCTTTTGTTGAAGGGGCTAAGGATGGATTCCAAACAGCAGTTCAGATCATTCCATACTTAGTAGGAATGATGGTTGCTATCACAATCTTTAGAGAATCAGGTGCTTTACAGTTAATAACCCAGAGTCTTAATCCTTTTTTTAATTTTTTTAATTTTCCTTCAGAAGTTTTCCCATTAGCAATTCTCCGTCCTATTAGTGGGACAGGCGCTTTGGCATTAACTAGTAATTTAATTGCTACTTATGGACCTGACTCGTTTATTGGAAGATTAGCCTCAACGATGCAAGGAAGTACTGATACAACATTTTATATCATTACCGTATATTTTGGGGCGATAGGTGTTAAGAAGACGGGGTATGCAATTAAAGTTGGTTTGATTGCAGATTTAGTGGGAATCATAGCTTCATTTATTGTTGTAACACTATATTTCAAATAAAATTAACGCAAAAATTGCAATTAGGAATATGCACTATTATTATATTTATGGTACACTTGTCACAGCAGAAAGTAGAAGTAGGTGAATGATGTGGAAAGGCTTCAAAAGGTTATTGCACATGCTGGTATCGCATCAAGACGTAAAGCTGAGCAACTAATTACTGATGGAAAAGTATCTGTAAATGGAAAAATCATAAGAGAATTAGGAACAAAGGTTGATCCTAATAAAGATGATATTCGAGTAAATGGAGAGCAAATTTTTATTGATGATGAGAAGATCGTTATCTTATTTAATAAACCAGAAAGAGTAATTACGAGTATGGATGACCCCCATGGTAGAAGAAAAGTCATTGATTTTATTGATATTACAGAACGCGTTTATCCTGTAGGAAGATTGGATTATGATACTGAAGGTTTATTATTATTGACAAATGATGGAGAACTAGCCCATCGCTTAATGCATCCTAAATATGAGATAGATAAAACATATGAAGTAACAGTTGAAGGGATTCCTAATGAGAAGGCTCTAAGTGAACTTAGGCATGGAATAAAGCTAGAAGATGGAATTACCTCTCCTGCTCAAGTAAAGTTAATAAAAAAACTTGGTAGACAAGCAAAAATTATTATTACAATACATGAAGGGAAGAAACGTCAAATAAGAAGGATGTTTGAAGCGATTAACCATCCTGTAGTAAAGTTGAAAAGAATTAAATATGGATTTTTAACTTTAGATGGTGTTCAAAGAGGAAAATATCGGATTTTATCGAATACTGAAGTATGTAAATTAAAAGAAATTGTTAAGCTCAAATGCTAATTTTTTTCTTAGTTTAATTTAAAAAATTATGCGATACTATTTATAAAATTTTGATTTAGAAATGGTAATTGGAAGGGTGAAACAATGGACTCAAGAAATAATTATCACGTATTAATAGTTGATGATGAGGGCAGAATCCGCAGACTACTGAAGATGTATTTAGAAAGGGAAGGTTTTGTCATCGATGAAGCAGGTGATGGAATATCAGCTTTAGAAAAGGCATTAGCAAATAATTACGATCTAATCCTGTTAGACATTATGTTACCAGAAATGGACGGCACCGTGGTATGTAGAAAGATCAGAGAGGTTAAGTCCACTCCTATCATAATGCTAACTGCTAAAGGTGAAGAAGTTAACAGAGTTCAGGGATTTGAAGTTGGAGCTGATGATTATGTTGTTAAGCCTTTTAGTCCAAGGGAAGTTGTTTATCGGGTTAAGGCTATCTTAAGGAGAGCCTCAGCAACGGCATATCTTTCAACAGAAAATACAAAGACCAATAATATTATCGTTTTTGATCAATTAGTTATAGATAATGATGCTCATCGTGTCACTATTGATGGACAAGAAGTGAGCCTTACCCCAAAAGAATATGAATTATTACATTTCTTGGCGAGTAAACCAGATAAGGTATTCAGTCGGGAAGAGTTATTAAAAAATGTATGGCATTATGAATTTTTTGGAGATTTGAGGACCGTTGACACTCATATAAAACGACTAAGGGAAAAAATCAATAAGATCTCCCCGGATATTGCTAAAATGATATCGACTGTTTGGGGAGTTGGATATAAGTTTGAGGTGCAAAAATAGGTGATATTTCGTAGTATAACTCGTAGTGTAGTAGGTAAATTATGGATAACGATTATTGCTATTGTTGCTGTATTATTCCTTTTATTAAGTACGATAGTATTTAAATATTTTGATAATCATTATTATACCCAACAGTCTAATTCTCTTTCAGCTCTAGGCGAAGAAATTTCCTTAATAATAGAAAAGAATCCAAATAGAGAAAAAGCAATAGAGATAATAGACGATATTTTACGAGCATATGAAACAAATATGGTGATAATCAAAAAGGATGCAACGGGTAAATATCCTCAAATTGAAAAATTATTTTCTCCTGAAGATATCAAACTAATATTGGAAAATCAAAAAAATGTTGTTAGGATAAGCGATGTTTCTTATAAATATTATTTAACATTTGATAAAGTAGATGATTTTCTAGCCATAGCATATCCTTTATCAGAAAATGGTAAAGACATCGGGGTAATTATCTTGTATCAATCTCTTGAGAGGTTGTACGAGGTAACAAATAATTTGAAGAAAATTCTATTGTTATTTGTTGGGATTGCTAGTGTAATAACCACTTTTTTTTCCTTCTTTTTGTCATATAAAATCACAGCTCCGATTAGACAGATGAAAAAAGCAGCTGTACAAATGGCAAGGGGAAATTTTAAACATAAAATCAGTATTCGTACAACAGACGAGATAGGTGAACTGGCGGATAGTTTTAACAAAATGGCAAGTCAATTGGCAGAAACCGTACAAGCATTATCTGATGAAAAGGAAAAACTAACAAATATTTTAAAAAGTATGGCCGATGGAGTAATTACGGTCAATCGACGGGGAGATATAATAGTAACAAATCCACCTGCAGATAAATTGCTTTTATGGGAAAAGGAACTTCCGGATTCAATCAAAGAAATGCTGGAAACCGTAATAAAACAAGAGGTAAATGTAAAGAAGGATATAAATTTACATGGAAGGATATTATCTGTTGTAATGGCACCTTTATTCTCAGATAAGGTTGTTAATGGTGCTGTAATGCTATTGAGGGATGTAACCTATGAAAGAAAATTAAATAAGCTTCGTCAGGACTTTCTTGCCAATGTTTCTCATGAATTGAGGACACCAATTTCGATGATCCAAGGTTATAGTGAAGCAATCATCGATGATATGGTTTTATCACCAGAAGAGACAAAGGAATTAACTCATATCATTTACGAAGAATCTTTGCGAATGGGTAGATTGGTTAATGATTTATTGGATTTAGCTCGAATGGAATCGGGGATGTATCAAATCCAATATAGTAAAACTGATATCAAACTATTAATCGATAAGATGATCAGGAAGTTTTCATCGTTAGCACAAGAGCATAAAATTGAACTGATAAGTGATTATGATCCGAAACTACCTGAAGTATATGTTGATGGTGATCGTATTGAGCAGGTTTTAACAAACTTAGTAGATAATGCTATTAGGCACACCAAAAATGGAGGTAAAATTACTATCAGAGCCAAATTGAAGTCTTCAGATAACTTTTTATTAGAAGTTAGTGATACTGGAGAAGGAATACCTGAACAGGATATCCCCTATGTATTTGAGCGGTTTTATAAGGCTGATAAAGCTAGGACAAGGGGCAACTCTGGTACTGGACTTGGATTATCAATTGTAAAAAATATCGTTAATTCTCACGGAGGAACAATATCGGTTGATAGTAAGATTGGACAAGGTACAACATTTTCGATAATTATTCCCACAAACATATAAGAACTTGAGGAAACTACACGATAAAGTAGTTTCCTTTTTTTTATCTATGATTTGCAAAAAAGCAGATCAATGACTTATTTTGGTATGAATTCAGAGAAATATGGCCAAAATGGTAAATCAAAAGAGTAGTTTAAGAAATAAATTACTAAAATATTGTAAATATTTATACACTATGCTACATTTAAAAAAGGTATAGAATAATATTTATTTATACCTAAAGGATATTTGCACAAAGAAATAGGAGTTAAAGCTTGAGGGAGTTTACAAAAATGAAGGGATTTTTCTAGCAGAAAGAGAAGATGGTAGAGAGAGCAAGTTAATTACGAAAAGGAGGAAATTTAGCAAATGGAAACTATGACATTAACATGGATAGCCTTTTTTGCAGGAGTAATTTCAATCGTGTCTGCAGGAATATTCTTGGCTATCGTTCTTAGAGAGAGTATGGGTACTTCACGGATGAAAGAATTGTCTGATGCAATTTTTGAGGGAGCAATGGCTTTCTTAAACAGACAATATAGAACATTACTACCTATAGTTGCAGTTATTACAATAGTATTGTTTTTCGTAGATCCTTCCCTTTTTGCTCACGGTGCTGAAGGAGCAGAATCTCTACCTAAAACAGCTCTACCTATCTCATTTTTAGTTGGTGCTATCTCATCAGCACTAGCTGGATATGCTGGTATGATTAGCACAACTAAGTCAAATGCTCGTACAACAAATGCTGCTAGAACAAGTCTTGGCAAAGCTTTAACTGTATCATTCCGTGGCGGTGCTGTAATGGGACTTTCCGTTGCCGGTTTAGCATTAGCTGGAGTGTCAGGGTTATTTCTTGTGTATGGAAATCCTGTGGTAATCAATAGTTTTGCTTTTGGAGCTAGTGCTGTTGCTCTATTTGCAAGGGTTGGTGGCGGAATTTATACTAAGGCTGCTGACGTTGGTGCTGACCTTGTAGGTAAGGTAGAAGCAGGTATCCCAGAAGATGACCCACGAAATCCAGCGGTTATTGCGGATAACGTTGGAGATAATGTAGGAGATACAGCAGGAATGGGGGCAGACTTATTTGAGTCTTATGCAGCAACTAGTATCGCAGCTATGATTATCGGTAATTCAATTTTAGGTATTGAAGGAGTTATTTTTCCATTATTGGTTGGTGCCCTTGGTATCTTTGCAGCAATAATAAGTACTTTCTTTGTAAAACTTAATGATGATGAAGGTAATCCACAAACTGCTTTAAACATTGGTTTATGGTCAACTAATGCCATTATTGGTGTGGGTACATATTTTGTTGCAAGCTATCTTTTTGGTGATAATAGCTTAGGAATATGGTTGGCGCTATTATTTGGATTGATCACTAATATTGCAATTGGTTACTTAACTGAGGTTTATACTTCTTATCATAAGAAGTCGGTAAAGTTGATTGCGGAAGCATCATTAACCGGTCCTGCTACTAATATCATCAAAGGTCTTGCAGTTGGCTTAAGAAGTACTGCGGCACCAATGCTTGTGATCGTATTAGCAATTGGTGGTTCGTACTATGTGGCACAAGAATTGGCAAATGGTTTTGGTATTTATGGAATAGCAATGGCGGCAATGGGAATGTTATCAGCTGCAGGAATGGTTGTTGCCATAGACTCTTTTGGACCTGTGGCAGATAATGCTGGTGGTATAGCAGAAATGGCTGAATTAGGTCCAGAAGTACGTAAAAATACTGATAAGTTGGATGCCGTGGGTAATACAACCGCAGCAGTCGCTAAAGGATTTGCGATCGGTTCTGCGGCACTAACTGCAATGGCTCTATTCACAGCATATGCAAAATCTGCAGATTTATCAGCTATAAACTTACTAGATCCAATGGTAGTTGTAGGATTATTTATTGGTGCTACAGTACCGTTTGTTGTAGCATCCCAGGCGATGGATGCGGTAGGTAGAGCGGCTTTTGAAATGATTGAAGAAGTGAGAAGACAGTTCAGAGAAATTCCAGGTATAATGGAAGGTAAAGCTAAGCCTGATTATGCAAGATGTGTAGACATCAGTACAAAGGCTGCGATCAAGGAAATGGTGGCTCCGGGTGCATTAGCTATTGGAACTCCTATCGTAGTTGGTTTCTTACTTGGACCACTAGCTTTAGGAGCGACTTTGGCAGGAGCTACAGCATCAGGGGTACTGATTGCTATCTTCATGTCAAATGCTGGTGGTGCTTGGGATAACGCAAAGAAATATATTGAAACTGGTGTTCATGGTGGAAAAGGTACAGATGCTCATGCAGCAGCAGTTATTGGTGATACAGTAGGAGATCCATTCAAGGATACAGCTGGTCCTGCGATGAACCCACTTATTAAGGTTATGGGTACCATTTCTTTAATAATCGCTCCAATTATCGCTGCCTTATTTTAGTCTACAATAACAAAATAAAATAATACTTTAAAAGAGCTGACTCAGAGAGAAGGTAAAGTTTCCTTTTGATGTCAGCTCTTTTTGGTTGTTAAAAAAACCACCTAGAATATCTAGGTGGTTCTATGTACCCGATTGACTTACTCTTCAATCTTAATGGAATCAGTTGGGCAACCGTCTGCTGCATCACGAACATCATCTTGTAAATCCTCTGGGATATCAGCAGTACCTTGGTTGTCATCCATTACGTTATATGCAATACCATCATCATCAAAATCAAATACATCAGGAGCAGTTGCACCACAAGCACCACATGCAATACAGGTTTCTTTATCTACATATGTTTTCATAGTTTTCACCTCCCATATTTAATAAAAGGCTATAAGATAAGTTAATTATTAACTTACCTTATTTATTTTAGAGTGTCTTTACTCATAATGCAAGTCTATTTAAGAACTTTTGTGGATTTTTGGATTGTTTTGGTTAATTTTAAAGGTTATTGGTTCGTATTAATAAAAATTAGGAATTTCGGGTAGAATTTCATCAGAATACCAGTTTGAATACTTTAAGAAATCCTTATCATGTACCGATTCGGAAGAGATCAGTAAGTCCACAACATCAATTAAATCTGTCGTATTTTTGTTGCCGTTTGTCCTTAAGATTGCGTCGATATGTACAGTAATATCTTCAGGACGATAAAATGTATTGATGGCTTGTTCCGCAATTATCTTAGCTATTATAAAATTTTTTTTATGAAGATTCGCTTTACTCCAAACATTCCAGTCAATTTTGGTATCCTCAACAACTTGGTCATTACCATCGTGTAATATTTGTTCCCAGATCCAAATACTACGATAAAATTCCCGTTGACTACTTAGGTATTGTGCTATTGCTTGATTGATTTCTTGTTTTTTGCCATTTGATAAAACTTTAATCACCAAATTAATATTATCTTTTAATTGATCAACAGCTTCTTTTAATTGAGGAGATTCAAATGTATAAATTTCTATATCAGACAGAAGACTATTTCCTACGCTAATCATAGAGGTTTTTATTTCCTCGTTTATTGGTTCTTCTTTGTTTATCAGTTGATAAATATCTTGATTATATGCTCGGATTGGTGCAAATATTTGATAATAAAACTTGGTAATTTCGTTTTTTGTATAAATGGGTTTTTCATTTGTTGTTACGTTGAGGGCATCACTATTTTTAATTTTATTCTCCATTACCTTAGCTCCGATAAAAAAACCCGCGATAAAGGAAGCTAATAAAAAGATAATAAAGTAAACAATAATATAATCTTTTAAAGTTAGTTTATCAGTGCTCATCTTTTATCCTCCAAAGATAATTGTTCTCTTACATTAAGTATAAGAAAAAAAACGAGAAACTTAAATGAAAAATATGCTAATATGTAAATATTACAGTACTAAATGCATGAAGGAGAAGCCATGAAGTTAAATCGGAAGATAAATATTACTGAAATAGATCATAAATTGCTAATCTTTAATTTGTACTTAACTCAGTTTTTAATTTTAACAATTGCTTTATTGCTTTATTATATATTTTTTGATCTTAATCCACTAGAGGTTGTTAATTACTTATTTCCTGAAAAAATAACTGATAAATTTTATTTAGGTTTAGTTTTTGGTATTTTAGTAGTAGCTATTGATTTATTAATGTCTAAGTTGTTACCAAAAACATGGATAGATGATGGAGGAATTAATGAAAAATTATTTAGTAATTTATCGATTTGGCACATTGCTGTAATGACGACTATAGTTGGATTTAGCGAAGAATTACTTTTTAGAGGAGTCCTTCAATCGTTATTAGGGATATTGGGTACGAGTGTTATTTTTACGATTATTCATGTTAGATATCTAAATAAAGTGGTTTTAGTCACATCTACTTTTTTGATAAGTATCGGATTAGGAATATTGGTTATGAATGTAGGTTGGTTTGCAGGGGTGGTTGCGCATGTTACTATAGATTTCTTGTTGGGTGTCACCATCAAAAAAAGGTGGTTAATATATAAGAATTAAGTGACAAATTATAACGTTTCTGCAGGAAAAAAAAGAAAAATGTCGAATTCTTGGCATGAAGTATAAAGAAAGGTGGGATTGTCGTGGTAGAAGACTTTGAACGAGAACACGAAGAAATGGAGATAGCTATGAAGACAGATCATCATTCTTTACCACCAAGAAGTACAATTCATGGTTCTAATGAATATGGCAATTCTATCAAAATAAACTGGAATTCCGCATATTTATTTATTAGTTCTTTTGTTTTTATAGTCGTTATTGCTTCTCTCATATTTTTTCAATTATCCGGACATAAAAGTGAAGAGGTAGATATAGGTTTGCAGGAGAATAATGAAATATCATATTCTTCAGGAGACTCATTAGTGGTTGATGGACAAGAAAATATTGAAAATAATGAGAGTACAATAGAAGAAGATGAAGATCTAGGTGTTACCTCTTCAAGTGAAACTGACTCACAAATTCTAGATGGGGTAGAACAAACCACAGTTGAAGTAAACAATGATGATCAAGATGCAACCATTCATGTCGTAGCACCTGGAGAGAATCTGTTTAGGATCAGCCTAAAATATTTTGGTTCAGGTGAATATGTGGAAGCTTTAGCTAAATATAATGGTTTAGCTGACGTAAACGATATTTATGCTGGTTTTGAATTAAAAATTCCTAGCAAAGAAATTTTAGACAATATTGATTAGATCAAGCAATAGTCCTCGAGTAAATAAATTGAATGGGGACTATTTTTTTGTTAGCAATCTATTTCAAATTGTGCCGAATTTTAGATACTTAGTGACGAAAATTTGGCATTTAGTTTGTTTTAGGTGGGAGGGATCTTTATTAATTATAAAAATTCGAAGATAAAGACCGTTGAAAAAGAGATGTTAGAAGCGATTTTAGGGACGATTGATGAGGGAATACACGTTGTAAATCAAGAAGGAATAACAATATTCTATAATCATGTGGCTGCTAAACATGATGGTTTGCAAGTTGAGGAAGTATTAAATCGTCATTTATTTGACGTATTTCCATCTTTAAACAGAGAAAGTAGTACGTTATTAAAAGTGATTGAAACCGGAAGGCCAATTATTAATCAACATCAACAATATACGAATAAGAATGGATTACAGGTTGTTACTGTTAATACCACTTTACCTATAATAGTAAATGGCAAACTAGTTGGAGCTGTTGAGATTGCCAAAGATATAAGTAAGATAAAGCATCTTTCAGAAAAGTTAATTGATTTACAATCCCAGGTCAAAGCTCCAGTCATCAACAAAAGCTCTAAAGTGGTCCAAGCAAAATTCCAATTTAACGATATTATTACCCAAGATCCTAAAATGAAAAAGTTGATAGAATTAGCTAAAAAGGCTTCTTTTACGGACTCTCCGATACTAATTGAAGGTGAGACAGGAACGGGGAAGGAATTATTTGTTCAATCTATTCATAATCATTCTCCACGAAGAGATCAGCCGTTTATCGCCCAAAATTGTGCGGCTATACCAGTACCCTTATTAGAGGGGATACTCTTTGGAACTGTAAAAGGTAGTTTTACAGGAGCAGAAAATCGTCCAGGTTTGTTTGAATTAGCTCATAATGGAACCTTATTTCTTGATGAGATAAATTCGATGCCGATTGAACTTCAGGCCAAATTGTTGCGAGTTTTACAAGATGGAATAGTGCGTAGAGTTGGGGATACATTTGATCGTCGTGTTAATGTTAGGGTGATAGTAGCTACCAATGTGAATCCAATCGAAGCAGTAAAAAATGGCGCAATTCGCTCCGATTTATATTATCGAATTAATGTTGTACATCTTAAAATTCCACCCCTTAGAGAAAGATTGGAAGATATTCCTCTGTTATCAAAATATTTTATTCAAAAATATAATTATCGTTTTCAAAAACTAATAATTGGGGTATCTCCCCAAGTTGAAAAGATATTTCAAAAATACTTTTGGCCTGGGAATGTTCGAGAATTAGAGCACGTCATCGAATATGCTATGAATATCATAGAGGGAGATACCATTGAACTCTTAAATCTTCCGGAGCATTTGCAATCATTAGAGAAAGAAAAAGATTATTTATTTTGTAATGATATTGATATCGAAGATAAAAGCCTTAGAGATATTTTGGACAATATTGAAAAAGAGTTGATAACAAAGGCATTAAAGGTAGAAAATAATAATATCAAGAAAGCAGCGAAACGCTTGAAGATTCCTAGACAGACATTGCAATATAAGATTATGAAGTACTTTAAATAATTTGTTTACTGAGAGATATAGTGCCTGATTTTCGGCATTAAAGAGCTATTTTTTAAAAATCGTAAATACGCTACTTAACAAAAACCACTAAGAGAAGTGGTTTTTTATTTTTTGGCACAAAATTTGCAATATTAACAATAATAGAAAAATAATCATTTTGATTTTACAAGGAAATGTATCTCGATTATAGCGAGGAAGAGGGGAAAAAGTTTGAAAAAAGGACATTTTTACGGTATTCATCGGGTAATAGAGCCTAAGGGGAGTTTACCACAGCCTGCATGGAAAATAGATAACACAATGACCCTATATGACAACGAAATTTTAATTGATGTAAAGATATTAAATATTGACTCAGCTTCCTTTAATCAAATGAAAGAAGCAGCAAATGGTGATTTAGAAAAGGTAAAAGGGTTTATTTTGGATACTGTTGCTAAGAGGGGTAAACAACATAATCCAGTAACAGGCTCTGGTGGTATGTTAATTGGAATTGTTGAA
The DNA here is from genome assembly GCF_001730235.1 of Vulcanibacillus modesticaldus. GTDB lineage: Bacteria > Bacillota > Bacilli > Tepidibacillales > Tepidibacillaceae > Vulcanibacillus > Vulcanibacillus modesticaldus. The sequence goes on from NZ_MIJF01000067.1 coordinate 31,257, forward strand.
GATATTGGTGTTAACAGCCCAGCCTTAACTAAAGGATTAAAGAAAGGGGATGAGATAGCAACTTTAGTATCTTTATCCTTAACACCTTTGTTTATCGAGGAGATTATCAAGATAGAGGAAAAAACAGCTCAGGTCTTTATTAAGGGAAAAGCTATCCTTTTTGCTAGTGGTGTATATGCGAAATTACCAGATGATATACCTAGAAAGTTAGCCTTGGCAGTACTAGATGTAGCTGGTGCACCAGCACAGACGGCAAAAATGACACGAAAAGGAGAAACAGTTGTTGTTTTAGGGGCCGGTGGCAAATCAGGACTCTTGTCCTTGTATCAAGCAAAAACAAAAGCGGGAGCAACAGGTAAGGTGATAGCTTTAGAATACGATTCTAGTGCGGTTAAGATGATCGAGGAATTACAAATTGCTGACGAAGTATATCAAGTTGATGCCCGGGATTCACTTGAGGTTTTAAAAATAGTTGAAGAGGCAACTAATGGAGAGTTGGCGGATCTTACTATTAATTGCGTAAATGTCCCCGATACTGAAATGTCATCAATTTTAGCGACTAAGGATGAGGGTAGGGTGTATTTCTTTAGCATGGCAACCAGTTTTACAAAGGCGGCACTAGGTGCAGAAGGTGTTGGAAAAGATATAGAAATGATTATTGGTAACGGATACACCAAAGCTCATGCCCAAATTGCTTTTGATACGATTCGTTCAGCAACTTTATTAAGGTCGTACTTTGAAGAAAAATATGGGAAATAAAAGAAATGTTTTGATAAAAAGGAACCTTTTATAAATTTATAAGGAGGAGAATAAAGTGAGGGATTGGCGGGAAGTTGAATTATGGAAAGATGTTTCGAAGGAGCAGTGGAGTGATTGGTTGTGGCAATTGACACATACAATTAGGACCATTGATGAGTTGAAAAAGGTTGTTACTTTGACTCCCGAGGAGGAAGAGGGGATTAAAGTAGCTAATGCAACTATCCCATTAAATATCACACCATATTATGCAATGTTGATGGATCCGGATAGCCCTAATGATCCAATCAGACGTCAAGCAATACCATTATCATATGAAAGTTTAAGGACTAGATATGATTTAGAAGATCCATTACACGAGGATACAGATTCCCCTGCTCCTGGATTAACACATCGTTATCCCGATCGGGTGCTATTTCTTGTTACTAATCAGTGTGCAATGTATTGTCGTCATTGTACTAGACGACGTTTTTCAGGGCATATTGGTCAAGGGGTACCAAAAAAGCAAATTGATTCTGCTATCAATTATATTCGCAATCATCAAGAAATTAGAGACGTTTTATTGTCAGGTGGAGATGCCTTACTAATCAATGATCGTACCTTAGAGTATATCTTAAAGGAACTGCGAAGCATTCCCCACATAGAGATTATCCGCATTGGTACTCGTGCTCCAGTAGTATTTCCACAGAGAATCACTGATAGCTTAGTAAAGATAATAAAAAAATACCATCCAATTTGGATTAATACCCATTTCAATCATCCAAAGGAGATAACTAAAGAAGCAAAAGTTGCTGTCGAGAAACTAGCTGATGCCGGTGTACCATTAGGAAATCAATCAGTACTATTAGCCGGAATTAATGATTGTCCTAACACAATGAAAAAGCTAGTTCATGAACTGGTAAAAATCCGTATTCGTCCATACTATATCTATCAATGTGATTTATCCCAAGGAATAGGTCATTTTCGTACAACTGTTTCTAAAGGAATTGAGATTATAGAAGCTCTTCGTGGTCATACATCAGGTTATGCAGTACCTACATTTGTTGTTGATGCACCTGGTGGCGGTGGAAAAATACCTGTTATGCCAAATTATGTTGTATCTCAGAGTGCCGATAAAATAATTTTACGCAACTATGAAGGGGTAATTACCTCATATCCTGAACCTGAAAATTATCGTCCACATGATAAGGAAAACTGTGAATATTGTAAAAATCAGAAAGGAAAGAGTGAAGGAGTATTTGCAATTATGCAAGATGAGTTGACGACAATAGAACCTAGTAAATTAAGAAGATTAAATAGACGATCTGAAAAAAATGATCATATTAAAAAAATAAATTGAAAAGGCGATAAAGATGGGCTATCAAACGATTAGTATTATCGGGCTATCCAAAAATGCTGGGAAAACCACATTACTTAATCATCTAATTAAGAAATATCAGCGAGAAATGATTAAAATCGGGATCACTACAATCGGTGTCGATGGAGAACAGGAAGATGGATGGACCGGAAATAAAAAACCAGCAATTTTAGTTCCTGAAGGTACGATTATTGCCACCGTATCGGATGGCCTGAAGATAGGAACAGCAAGATGGCGAATTCTAGAAAAATTAAATTTACATTCATCAATAGGAGATATTTATTTAGCGGAAGCCATTCAAGAAGGGACTGTTAAATTATTGGGGATTCCTTCAACAGAAGATATTTCCCATTTATCTAGCAGATTTGAGGATTTTGGGACAAAAAGATTATTAGTTGATGGAGCCTATGACCGTTTATCAAGTGCCAATCCTCTAATTACGGATTCAACATATTTAGTAATTGGAGCTAGTTTACATCGTCAGGAGTTAATTTTTTGGAAAAAGGTTGAGGAAAAAATACGTCCCTTCTTTTATGACAAGGTTAAGGATGAAAAAATTTTAACTTTAATACAATCTTGGGAAAAGGAACAAAAAATAATTATCATGCAAGGTGATAAAATAAAAACCTTTCCTGCAGCATATCTTTTTACTAATGACATTATTGAGGAATTAGAATGGATGTTATTGCCAGGGGTATTGACCGATAGATTATTGATGAAAATGATTCAGGAAAAAAAGATATTTAATATCGTTTTACAAAATGGATTAAAGAGTTTTGTTTCTTCAACATTAGAAGAAAAATGGCAGAGGCTAGGTGGATCAATCCAAGTAGTAAACTCGATAAAAATCAACGGAATAGCCTATAATCCTTATTCGCCAGAAGGTTATTCTTTTTCCTCAAAATTAATGGAAGAGAAGATAGAACAAATCGTACAAAAATACACAAAAGAAACTATCCCTATTTTTGATGTTTGGCGAGATAAATTAAAAGTTCATTGAGACTGAAATACGTTAAGGAGAGATTTGGATGAATGATGATGTAGTTATACGGGTGAGAATGAGTCAAGCGGATGCCCATTATGGCGGCGATTTGGTTGATGGTGCTAGAATGTTAGCCCTATTTGGTGACGTGGCTACTGAATTATTAATACGACTAGATGGTGATGAAGGCTTGTTTGTGGCCTACGATATGGTTGAGTTTAAGGCGCCGGTGTATTCAGGAGATTACATTGAAGCAAGAGGACGGATTACTAAAATAGGTAACACATCAAGGAAGATGTCCTTTGAAGCGTATAAAGTTATAGAAGCTAATATTGATCCTAAGGTGCCATCTAGGGCTAGAGTCTTAGATAAGCCTCTTTTAGTAACCAGAGCGACTGGAACCTGTATGGTGCCTAAAGAATTGCAAAATAAGAGGGATTGAATAAACTAATTTTATCAGTTTGAGGTGGGATGATGGAAAAAGTTATTATTACAGCTGCGGTTGTTGGTGCAGAAATAACAAAAGAGGATACTCCATATTTACCTACTACCCCTGATGAAATCGCCATTGATGTAGAAAAAGCAGCTAAAGCTGGAGCAGCTATTGTTCACTTACATGTGAGGGATAAAGAAGGAAGACCGACCCAAGACAAAAAGATTTTTGAAGAAACGATCAAGAAAATAAGAGAGAGAGTAGACATCATAATCCAAGTTTCTACAGGTGGGGCCGTTGGGATGACACCCGAAGAAAGAATTCAACCGGTAACCTTAAATCCTGAAATGGCAACTTTGACCACAGGTACTGTTAATTTTGGTGATGAGGTTTTCTTAAATAAACCTGAAGATATCAGGAGTTTTGCCAAGGAACTTAAAAAATATGGAGTAAGAGCAGAATTTGAGATTTTTGATGTAGGAATGATTTTTAATGCAATGAGATTAGTTAACGAGGGATTGGTAGAAGGGCATCTGCATTTTGATTTTGTGATGGGTGTTCCTGGAGGCATTCCGGCAACTGCTAAACATTTATTACATTTGATTGATCATCTTCCAAAAGGAGCAACTTGGTCAGTAGCTGGAATTGGGCGTCATCAATTACCTATGGCGATGCTTGCCCTTCCTTTAGGAGGACACGTAAGAGTTGGGTTAGAGGATAATATCTATTACAAAAAAGGTGTTTTAGCAAAGAGTAACAGCGAGTTAGTTGCTAGAGTGGTACGACTTGCTGAAGAACTTGGCCGAGAGGTTGCAACTCCAAAGGAGGCTAGGAAAATTCTTGGACTAACTTCAGATTAACTAAATTTTTCCATGAAGATAAAGGAGAATGGAAAATGTCATGGTTTATCGAGGATACGAAACAACAAATATATTTTGAGGAAGTTATCAATCCCTATGTTCCACAAAGTAAATTAGCTAGGAAGCTATGGAATAATATGCAACCTTATCAAATTGGTGAAGAAGAAAAATGGAATGAGGAAATGGAACAGTTAACAATCCTCATTCAAATGTTAAAGAGAAATAAATTTTTGTTACAGGAGCTAGATCAACTCTATTCTAAATTTAATGATATTCAATTATTGCTAGACTGGATAATTTATCAGGATTATTCCAGAATCGATCCATTGATAGATGGCTTTCATATTAAACAATTTTTGTGGTTTAGTCATTCTCTTAGTGAAATTATAAATCAAAATTTAAACGATAATGAAAAAGCTCTTTTAGTAAATACCAATTGGTATAAGATGCTTCAACATGATTGGGGAAAATGGTTACAACGGCTACAACCAAGTAGTACTGCAAGAAGTTATTATCCAGATTTTGCTTTACAGGATATTGATGATCAAAGATTAAAGGAATTAAGAAGAAGAAAGCGGGAGTTGCTGAAAAAAATATATCACCTTGAAAAATCACACAAAGAACAAGTGGAAAATAAGTATAAGGTGACACTCAACTCTGAAGGCTATTTACTGTTACAAACGACAGATGATAGATTGCCAAGAATCTTAGAAGATCATCTATTTAAGCTTCTTCGTCAACAGGGAGAAGAAATGGTTTTTCGACTTGTTCCTTTAGAGCTAGAAAGGAAAATAGCTAAAGATTTAACAGATTTAGAACAAATGATAGAAAAGGAAGAAGAACGAAGATTTAAAGAATTTTTAGCTCAATTTTCCGTTGAAGCCAAAGAATTGATAAATGCTCATCATCAATGGACGAAGATAGAAGTATTGTATAAAAAAGCGCAAATGGCTATCGAATTAAATGGTGTAAAACCGATAATTAAGAATTCCACTACCAAGGAAGATGTAAGATGTAACATTCTATTAAAAAATGGGATTCACCCCTTTATTAGAGAAGTTTGGCTTCAAAAACAACATGATATGAAACCGATCACTATAGAGTTGGAGGATAAGGTTTCTGTACTATTTGGCGCAAATATGAGTGGTAAAACCATAATATTACGTACTGTTGGATTGATGGTAGCATTAGCCCAATATGGATTTTACGTTCCAGCTGAGGAGTTTCGTTTTTCCTTCATTTCCCATTTATCTTTAATTACTGGTGATTTTCAGGATATTAACATGGGATTAAGTTCCTTTGGTGCTGAAATAGTACGTATTAGCAAGAATCTTTCCTTTGGTGGTAAAGTTTTTTACTTGATTGATGAAGTGGGGAGAGGTACTAATCCCATTGAAGGAGAAGCTATTGCAATTGCTATTCTTAGATATTTAAGAAAAAAAGCAGGAAGTTATTCGCTATTTGTTTCTCATTTCCCCAATCTTATCCAAGAAAAAGGGATAACCCTATATGAGGTAAAAAATTATCAACCAACCAAAATGGATGGTGGAAAGATGGTTTTTGAAGCTATCACTGTGGCAGAAAATTTAGGATTACCAAGTGAAGTAGTTGAAGATGCTAAAAACTATCTTCATCAGTTACGTAGTAGGGAGGATTAGAATGGGTAAGTTATATTTAAACCAAGATTTAATAGAAAAAGCAAGACATTCTGCTAGTGTTATTGCTGATCAAATAAATGAATTTGTTGACAAAAGAAGTACTGATACCATTGAAAGAACTTTATTGAGATTGATGGGGATAGATGGAGCAAATTCCGAAGGAATACCTTATGTTAACCTTTTAGTAGATCATTTAAAAGAACAAGGAAATCTTGATGAAGGTGCGGTGAAATGGGTTTGTAGAGCAATGATAACCTATGGAATTTCGGCCCAAGAAGTTGCTAATGCCGTTGATCAAAATAAAATTGATTGGGTAGCGTGTAAAGGGGTTTCAGAGGAGGAAGTTAAAGAACTTGGGTATAAACTAGCGAAATCTGGTTTAGAGCAGATAAAACGACAAAGGGAAGAAAGAAATAAATATCTAGAAAGATTAGGTGAAGGAAACCAACCTTATCTATATGTGATTGTAGCAACTGGGGATATTTATGAAGATGTGATCCAAGCTCAAGCTGCAGCAAGACAAGGTGCGGATATTATTGCTGTTATTCGTACTACCGGTCAAAGTTTACTTGACTATGTTCCATATGGTGCTACTAGGGAAGGATTTGGAGGAACATATGCTACTCAAGAAAATTTTAAAATCATGCGAAAAGCTTTAGATGAAGTTGGGGAAGAGGTTGGTAGATATATTCGCTTATGTAACTATAGTTCTGGTTTATGTATGCCAGAAATTGCAGCGATGGGAGCAGTAGAGCGATTAGATGTTATGTTAAATGATGCCTTATACGGAATATTATTTAGGGATATAAATATGCAAAGAACACTAATTGACCAAGCTTTTTCAAGAATGATCATTGCCTATGCTGGGATTATCATTAATACAGGAGAAGACAATTATTTAACCACTGCAGATGCAGTAGAAGCTGCACATACAGTGTTAGCTTCCCAATTTATTAACGAACAATTGGCAAAACGTGCTGGATTAAAAGAAGAACAGATGGGATTAGGACACGCTTTTGAAATTAACCCTGATTTTGAAGACGGTTTCTTACTAGAATTAGCACAAGCTCAAATGGTAAGGCAAATTTTCCCTAACGCACCGATTAAATATATGCCTCCCACTAAATATATGACAGGAAACATCTTTAAAGGTCATATCCAAGATGCAATGTTTAATTTTGTTGGAATGTTGACTGGACAAGGGATTCAACTATTAGGGATGATGACGGAAGCGATGCATACTCCATATATGCAAGATCGACAACTATCTATAGAAAATGCTAAGTATGTGATGAATAATATTCGTCACTTAAGCGAAGAGATCCAATTCCTTCGAGGTGGCAGATTAGAGAAGAGGGCAAATGAGGTACTAGAAAAAGCCGCAAAAATGCTAGATGATGTTGAGCAATTAGGATTATTTAAAGCTATTGAACAAGGTATGTTTGCCGATGTGAAACGTTCTTTTGTTGGTGGCAAAGGTTTAGACGGTGTCTTTGATAAAAGGGATGATTATTTTAATCCATTTGAAGAATTGCTAAAGAGAGAATTAGGAGTGGGAGGTAAGGTAAATGAGCATTGATTTTACAAAAATTAAACCTTACGGCGACACTGTAAATGATGGTGCAGTTCAATTAAGTTTTACCTTACCTGTTCCCTATGGAGATGAAGCTAAAGAAGCGGCAAAGTTGATAGCAAAAAAAATGGGATTAGAAGAAATTCAAGTGTATCATATGAAGGATTTAGGCGAGAATTTCACCTTTTTCATCCTTTACGGAAAACTGATTCACTCAATTGATTTTACCAAGATTAAAGTTTCGAAGTTAGAAAATAAACGCATGGATTTTTATGAAATTAATCGCAAAATAGAAGAAGAAATAAAAAGAAAAATAAAAGTAGTAGGTGCTTGTACTGGAACAGATGCCCATACTGTTGGGATAGATGCGATTATGAATATGAAAGGTTATCATGGTGAATATGGTTTAGAACGTTATCAGATGATAGAAGCCTATAACTTAGGTGCACAGGTAAGTAATGAGGATTTACTGGCAAAAGCGATTGAAGTTGATGCTGATGTCATTTTAGTTTCTCAAGTTGTTACACAAAAAGGAATTCATTTATCTAACTTAACGGAATTGGTTGAATTAGTTGAAGCGGCAGGACTTCGAAAGAAAGTACTACTAATATGTGGTGGACCTCGAATTAATCATGAATTGGCCTTGGAACTAGGCTATGATGCTGGATTTGGTTCGGGAACTGTTGCTGCTGATGTGGCTTCCTTTATAGTTGATCAAATGATAAAACGGAATATAACATAGAATTAATGTTCTATTAATACCAATTTAATATGCTCTAAAATTAAAGCAGGAGGGAAATCAACCCTCCTGTTTTATTACAAACATAGAATTTAATACTGTTATATAATAATTTTCTCTTCTGTTACAACACAGATTCTTTATCATTTTAAAAAAAAGATCACAATTTTAGTTGATATTAACATATTTGTGACATGTAATTTAAAATTTTATTAAATAATAAAAATCCTGTTGCTCGACTTCTTTTATACTGTTATAATCGGAGTGTGGGGATGTGACATGCATTATTTTCATGCAATGTAAACGGTGTACATCAAATTAAAAATTAAGTTGTTTCATTCTTTACTCAAAAGTCTGTTACAGGCTTTTATTATATGGTGAGGGGGTATTTTTTTAATGTCTAAATTACCGATAAAAAATGACCTTGGCTTTTTTGAAATTCGACTTGAGTCGATTGGAGGACTAGGTGCTCATTTAGCTGGTAAAATGTTAGCTGAAGCAGGGGTGCTTGGTCTTGGCTTAAACGGTGCTCACTTCTCTTCCTATGGTTCAGAGAAGAAAGGTACTCCAGTTAAGTCTTTTGTTCGTTTTAGTGAAGGTGAACTACGTATTAGTAGTCCAATAGAACGTCCACACATTATCGGTGTATTCCATGAAGCATTATTCAAAACAGTTGATGTTGCAAATGGTTTATTGCCGGACGGAGTTATTATTGTAAATACCAGTAAGTCAGTTGATGAAATTCGTGAGGAATTAAATCTTAAATCAGGAACTGTAGCTGTTGTAGATGCGCTAAATATTGCAGTTGAAGAGAAAACACGTGTTAATACAGCTATGTTAGGCGCAATCTTTAGAGTAGCTGAATTCTTAAATCCTGAAGCAATTAAAAATGTTATTCGTGCAACATTTGAAGAAAAGTATCCTCATTTAGTTGATTCTAACATTAAAACATTTGATCGTGGATATAACGAAGTAGTATTTAAAACATTTGAAGCAGACCAAAATGCAGTATCAGAATTTGTTCGTCAAAAATCAGCGGTTGGATACGAAACCCAACCTATCGGTGGTGTTATCACAAATCCTGGGAATACAATCCTAAAAGATTTAAGTGGTTCTCGTCAAGGATTCTTACCTGAGTACAATGCTGATAAGTGTATCAACTGTGCTAACTGTGATATCGCGTGCCCTGATTTATGCTTTGTTTGGGAAGAAAAAGAGGATAAAAAAGGTCGTCCTCAAATGTTCTTAAAAGGTATTGATTATCAATACTGTAAAGGATGTCTAAAATGTGTAGATGTATGTCCAACTGGTGCGTTAACAACTATTCGTGAAACTGATGGATATGCTGACGAACATCGCGTACCTCACAAATTTAAATTAGCTTCTAATTAAGGGAGGAGTTATAATGGCGAACGAAGAAAAAGTAAAACAAAAAATAGATTTTAAAACTGGTAATGAAATGGCTGCATTATCAGTTGCACAAATCAATTTCCATTTGATGGGTTACTTTCCAATCACTCCATCTACTGAGATTGCTGAATTTCTAGATGAAATGAAAGCTCGTGGAGAGCATGATATTGTGATGGTTCCTGCTGATGGTGAGCATGGATCAGCTGGTATTAACTACGGTGCTTCAACAGGTGGAGGACGAGTATTCAACGCAACTAGTGCGAATGGTTTCCTATATATGTTAGAGCAATTACCTGTTCAATCAGGTACACGTTTTCCAATGGTTTTAGATTTAGTTACTCGTTCAGTTAGTGGTCCTTTAGATATTCGTGGTGACCATTCTGATCTTTACTATGCATTAAATACTGGTTGGCCAATTCTTGTAGCAAGAGATCCTCAAGCAGTATATGACTTCAACATCATTGCTACCCGTCTTGCAGAACATAAGGACGTCCGTTTACCAGTTATCGTAGCTTATGATGGATTCGTTACATCACACCAAAAGCGTAAAGTTAACTATTTTGAAGACCGTAAAATTGTTCAGGATTTCGTAGGGGATATGCCAGAAGGATTTATTAACTCTTTAGATCCAAAGAATCCTGTTACAATCGGTCCTTACATGAATGACCCTGACTATATCAACAACAAATATCAACAAGCTCTAGCTATGTATAATGCTAAAGAAGTGTTTGAACAATTAGCTGAAGAGTATAAAGAAATTTCTGGTCGTGAATATAAAGTATTAGACGAATACATGATGGAAGATGCTGAAGTAGCATTATTCTTATTAGCATCTGCTGCTGAAACTGCAAAAGACGTTGTAGATAAGCTTCGTGCTAAAGGAATTAAGGCTGGTGTTATTTCTCCAAATGTGATCCGTCCTTTCCCAGCTGAGGAAATCAGAAAATCCTTAAAGAACGTTAAGGCATTATTAATTGGTGAAAGAGCAGATTCCTATGGTGCAAATGGTGGTAACTTAACTCAAGAAGTTAAGGCTGCATTACAAGAAGATAAAGACAACAATACTATTGTATTAAGTCGTATCTTCTCTCTTGGTGGTAAAGACTTCTATGCTGATGAAGCTGAAGAATTCTTTAACTTAGCAATTGAAGCTGCTGAGAAAGGTTATGCAGAAGTTCCATTTGATTATTTTGGTGTACATCCAGGGGATCCTGATAAAGCACCAAAGCGTGTTTTAGAACCTGTTACAACTGAAGAATGGACTACTGGTTTAATTAAAGTTGAAAAAGATGAAACTACAGATAAGCTAAACGTTAAAATCCCTCCACTAAGAGCGTTAACTAAGAAACCGAAGCGTTTGGCACCAGGACATGGGGCTTGTCCAGGATGCGGTATTTATTCTGGATTAGAAACATTCTTCAAGGGTATTGAAGGAGATATTGTTGTATTATTCCATACTGGTTGTGGTATGGTTGTTACTACTGGATATCCTTATAGTGCTCATAAGGGTACTTATATCCATAACCTATTCCAAAACGGTGCAGCTACATTATCCGGTCTTGTAGAGATGTTCTGGGAGAAAAAACGCCGTGGAGAAATAGAAGTTAGTGATGACTTTACATTCATCATGGTTACTGGCGATGGTGGTATGGATATCGGAATGGGACCATCTATCGGTGCAGCATTACGTAACCACAAGATGATCATCGTTGAATATGATAACGAAGGTTATATGAACACTGGAAGTCAATTATCTTACTCTACACCAATTGGTCATATGACTTCTACATCTAATGTAGGTGAAAAACAAGGTGGTAAAGCATTCCATCATAAGGATACACCACAAATTATGGCAGCTACAAATATTCCTTATGTATTTACTGGATCTGAGGCGTTCCCTCAAGATTTAATCAAGAAAGCAGCTAAGGCGCAATGGTATGCTAAGAATGAAGGTTTAGCATATGGTAAAATCTTGATTAACTGTCCTCTAAACTGGAAGACAAAGGATCATCAAGGAAACGCAATTGTAGGTACAGCAGTTAATTCTTGCTTCTTCCCTCTTTATGAGGTTGAAAAAGGAATTACAAAAATCACCTATAATCCAGAAGAAAAAGGAAAGAGAGTTCCTGTCAGCGATTGGTTAGGTATGTTAGGAAAAACTAAACACCTATTAAAACCAGAATACGAAGCAACTCTTAAGTCCTTTGAAGAAGAAGTTGAACGTCGTTGGGCACGACTAAAAGCAAAACACGAAAATCCAATATTATAGTTTTTTAATAAAAAAACTCTCCATATACTCCAAAAAAAATAGACTGTCGGCAATTATTGCCAGCAGTCTATTTTTTTCTTTAGAATTAGATGAAGTAATAGAGTATAAATTGGTAGTTAATTCTCGATGATTACTTCTGTTGGTAGAACGAAGGTATAACCTTCTTCTACTAGAAAAGCGAGAATCTTATCTAAGGCATTAGCTGTTATTTCAATGTCGTGCATTAAGATATTTGAACCTGATATAACATTGTTTTTGATCTCTTCAACTACCTTTTCAGCTAATTCAGGTTTGACAATTTCCCAATCCCTTGATCCTAAAGACCAATTCATTCTTTGCATTTGTTCATTAGCTAAAATTTCTTTCGCATAGGGGTTCTTGGCCAAAGCACCATTTGGAGGTCGGAAATATTTTGGTCTTTCTCCAGTAATCTCTTCGACCAGATCACTAACTTTAATAATTTCATTTTTTGTATCCTCTTCATTGAGGTAATTTAAGTTTTCATGCCACCATGCATGATTTCCTATGATATGTCCTCGATTATAGATTTCTTTAACTAACTCTTTGTTTTTTACAGCATAGTGTCCGTTAATAAAAAAGATTGCTTTTGCTTGATATTTATCTAATATGTTAAGAATTCTAACAGTGTTTTCTCCACGTGGTGTATCATCAAAAGTTAAAAGAACTACCTTATTAGGATCGTCAGGATTAACTGGTTTTATAAAATAATTACGATTAACATAATATTTAATTTTTTGATTAGTAGTTCCGGATTGTTCTGTGTTGGACTGTTCTACTTTTGAACTATCTAAATGTTCGTCGACTGCATCAGTATTCTCTGTTTCATTAAGGTAAGTATTAGCGGGCTTTTCTTGAAGTTTTTCCGAACTCTCTTTTGGAATTGCTGTCGTAAGGTCTTCATTTACTTGATTGCTACTGCATCCCAATAATAAAGCTGAAATAAAGAAAACTAATATAAACGTGCGAATTAATTGTGCCATCGAGAATTCTCCCTTACCGTTTATTTATATTTTTAATATTAGCTTAAAAAAATATATTTTAAAACTATTGACTTATTGTTAAACTGTGGTTTATAATTTCATACAATGATGTTCCTCGTTAGCTCAGTCGGTAGAGCACTCGGCTGTTAACCGAGTTGTCGCAGGTTCGAGTCCTGCACGAGGAGCCATTTTTTTGCCTTGTAATACGTTCCATTTTTGGTGCGTTTTTTTTTGTATATAGACTTATTCGAATGCAAACATTATAGGTGATAAAGAACCTGTAAAATAGGAGCTGAAAAAAATGTTTCGAAACAGGCGAAGGAAAATGGGTAACATCTTTTTTTTAGGTGTTTTTTCTGGTATGGTTGGAACAACTTACTTGCTAAAATGGTTATTACAAAGCCAAAATTCTGGTGATCAACGTCGTCGAGAGTCAAGTCCAATTGAAAAGATGGACCAGGTTGAGAAGGAAGAGCTTTTCAACACATTTTTAAGTGAAAATGAAAGTGAAGAATTACACACTCAATAATAAATATTGGGTGTGTTTTTTTTAAGGCCAAAATATATAATTTCTAGATATTTTCAAATATATGATTTGTTGTTATAATAAAATTTAATCTTTTGTTACTTAGATAAATTGAACTTAGATAAGCATTTATTCATATTCTATAATATATTGGTGAAAGGAGGGCCTATCATGCGCGTTGAAAGATTAGGTCAAGATAAAATAAAAATATTTTTGACCTTTGACGATTTAAAAGATCGCGGGATAAACAAGGAAGATTTTTGGAAAGATGTACCTAAAGTGCATGATTTATTTAACGAAATTATGGAGCAAGCTTATGAGGAGTTAGGATTTGAACTTACAGGGCCCATCGCAGTTGAGATATTTGCTCTCCCAGCTCAAGGTATGGTTGTAATAGTTTCACGAGGTAAAAGCAATCTATTATTTGGCGAGGAATTAGAGGATGAATTATACGCTCTTGAAGTAACTTTAGAGGAGAGTGATTTCATCGTTTTCGCTTTTAATGACTTTGAGAATCTAGTTACAGCATCTAAGTTAGTAAATAAATATCTAGTTAATGGAGGGAAATTATACTTTTATAAAGAACACTATGTATTAGTGTTAGAACAATCTGATGTTAAAGATGGAGAAGTTGACAACTTAATTGCCCAACTATCCGAATTTGGGGAAGTATCCCCGATAACTGCAGCTGTATTAGAGGAGTACGGAAAATTAATTATTCCAAAAGATGCTACGAAAGAAATTGTGGTTCATTTTTCATAAAATTAAATTATCATAGCTATTCAATCAAATATTTATAGGGAGTGAATTTGTTGATTAATGTTGCAGTGATTTATGGAGGCAGGTCTAGAGAGAGGGAAGTTTCTCTTAAAAGTGGAAAAGGAATAGCAAAAGCATTACGGACTAAGGGATGTAATGTTAAAGAGATAGATTTTACATCAAAAGACTTCATCTCTGAATTAAATGGAATAGACGTTGTATATTTAGCTCTCCATGGTAGGTATGGTGAAGATGGTAGGATTCAAGGCGTTTTAGATATTTTAGATATACCTTATGTTGGTTCTGGTGTCTTAGCAAGCGCATTAGCGATGGATAAGGCTAAGGCAAAAATCATTTTTAAAAATGCTGGAATTAGGGTAGCAAAGGACAAATTAGTGTACAAAAAAGATAAAAGTGAAATAGATATAGAAAAATTAACCGCGGAATTTGAATTTCCGTTGGTTGTAAAACCGAATCAAGAAGGCTCAACTATTGGTCTTTCGATTGTAAAAACAAAAGGTGAATTAAATAAGGCAATTGATGATGCATTTTCTTATGATGATCAAATACTTATAGAAGAATTTATTGCTGGTAAAGAAGTAACTGTCGCTGTTTTAGAGACTGAGACTGAAATTAAAGCTTTGCCCATAATTGAAATCATTCCTAATAAGAATCAATACTATGATTATGAGTCTAAGTATGCCCCAGGTGGTAGTGAGCATATTATTCCTGCTCGAATAGATGATAAAACAACAGATTTACTTAAAGAATGGGCTATCAAAGCTCATCAAGCATTAGGTTGTGAAACTCTATCTCGTGTAGATTTCATCATTCCTAATGATAATTCTCTACCTGTAATTTTGGAAGTGAATACACTACCGGGAATGACTGAAACAAGCCTTTATCCTGATGCTGCTAGAGCGATTGGTCTAAGCTATGAAGATATCGTATACAAGCTTATCAAAATCACCCAAAACAAATATAAAAATAAACAATAATTATACTGCCATAATGGCAGTATAAATTTTTTGAAATCATTATAATTATTTAAAAAATTAGAAAATACAGATTAATAAAAAAGACCTTCTCACTCAATATAAACGGTGTTATACTAAACGTGAAAATATTATGAATTTTAAATTCACTTATTAGAGGTGGTAAATAATGGGACAAAACAAGGTGGTAACCGGTAAAAAAGATGAAATAGAAGAAAATCTTAACCCTTTACATGCAACTCAAATAGTTATTAAGGAAGCTTTAGAGAAATTGGGCTATCCTGAAGTTATGTTTGAGTTACTTAAGGAACCTTTAAGAATGTTAACGGTTCGTATACCTGTTAGGATGGATGATGGATCTGTGAAGGTGTTTACCGGTTATCGTGCCCAGCATAATGATGCTGTTGGACCTACGAAGGGCGGGGTTCGTTTTCATCCAGATGTCACAGAAGACGAAGTGAAAGCGCTTTCTATATGGATGAGTTTAAAATCTGGAATTGTAGATCTTCCGTATGGTGGAGGTAAAGGCGGAATTATTTGTGATCCGCGAGAAATGTCATTTAGAGAATTAGAGAGATTAAGTAGAGGATATGTTAGAGCAATAAGCCAAATAGTGGGACCTACAAAGGATATTCCGGCTCCCGACGTTTTTACCAATTCCCAAGTGATGGCATGGATGATGGATGAGTATAGTCGGATTCGTGAATTTGATTCTCCTGGATTCATTACGGGTAAACCCTTAGTTTTAGGTGGTTCTCATGGTAGAGAATCGGCTACTGCAAAAGGAGTTGCTCTAATGATTCGTGAAGCAGCTAAGAAAAAGGGTATCAATTTAGAAGGTGCCAAAGTTGTTGTTCAAGGTTTTGGTAATGCAGGAAGTTTTTTATCTAAATTCATGTATGACCTAGGTGCAAAAGTAATTGGAATTTCAGATGCTTATGGTGCATTATATGATGAAAATGGTTTAGATATTGACTATCTTCTAGATAGAAGAGACTCATTTGGAACAGTAACGAAACTTTTTAAAGATACCATTACAAATAAGGAACTTTTGGAATTAGAAACAGATATTTTAGTTCCTGCAGCGATAGAAAATCAGATTACTGCAGCAAATGCTCATAATATTAAAGCTAAAATAGTTGTTGAGGCAGCAAACGGCCCTACAACAATTGAGGCTACTAAGATATTAACTGAAAGAGGTATTTTAATCGTTCCTGACGTTTTAGCGAGTGCCGGTGGAGTTACTGTATCTTATTTTGAGTGGGTTCAAAACAATCAAGGATATTATTGGTCCGAAGACGAAGTCGAAAAGAAATTAGAAGAGGTAATGGTTAAAGCTTTTGAGAATGTTTATAATATCTCAAAAATTAGAAATGTTGACATGCGTTTAGCTGCTTACATGGTTGGAATCAGAAAGATGGCGGAGGCATCAAGGTTCCGAGGTTGGGTATAATCTATCATTATTTTATTATAATGTTACCCCTAATCAAAATTTGATTAGGGGTTTTTTGATACCCAAATACAATCTTTAACTAACGGTGAGTTAGGGTTTTTACTATGTTATTTATAATATTAAATATCGAATAATTGTTGAATTTTTTCACTATCTTTGACTAGATTTAGCGTGAGCATAAGTTTTATTCTTGCCTTTTGACCATTTAACCCATTGGAAAAGATTACCCCTAATTCTTTTAGTTGTTTTCCTCCACCTTCATAATCATAAATTCCATCTACAAACCCATTAAAACAGCGGGAAACTAATACTATAGCTACTCCTAATTCAATTCCTTTTTTTATACCATTAACCATTGCTGGAGGAAGATTCCCTTGACCAAGGGCTTCAATAACAATTCCCTTATATCCATTCTCAAGATATGTGTTGATGAGTAAATCATCCATCCCAGCAGCAGCTTTAATAAGGCCCACCTTATTTACCGGTGGAGTGAGAGGATAATTATCTCTGATTAATGGGGCATGAGAAAAACGAATCCCTCTCTTAGTAACAGTACCTATTGGTCCATTTTCAGGAGATTGGAAGGTGGCGATGTTACTTGTATGGGTTTTGGTTACATATCTTGCTGCGTGGATCTCATCATTAAATACAACCAAGACTCCTTTTCCTCTTGAACTATCATCTGCTGCAACTCTTACAGCATTAACTAAATTTAAAGGACCATCAGCTCCAAGCTCATTACTACTTCTCATAGCACCGGTTACTACAATTGGCTTATCATTGGAAATTAATAGATCTAAAAAATAAGCTGTTTCTTCTAAAGTGTCAGTACCATGTGTAATAACTATTCCTTTTACTTCATTATTTTCAAGATGTTTTTTAGTATGTAAAGCAAGGTCATACATTATCTCGGGAGTCATATGGGGGCTAGGAATATTTATAAAATGATCCATTTCCACATCGGCATGTTTATCTAAGTATGGAAGCATCCTATCGATAGTATCTTGATCAATTGGTTTAACGGATTTTGTTTTTAAATCTTCACTCATAGCTATTGTTCCACCAGTGGTAATGACTATTATTTTATCCATAATTACCTCCAATTTAGTTGATGTTATCCTTAATAACATGATACGATATTTAAATAATAGGTAAAAGGAGTAATTTTATGATTACTGTGATTAGTGGTGCTCTAGCCCCTAGTATAGCATTGCTAAGTTTTATTTATTTGAAAGATAAATATGAATTTGAGCCGTTAAAATTAATATTTAAGATGTTTATTATAGGTGCTATCTTAGTTTTTCCTGCGTATGTGTTAGAACGGATGTTTCAAGAGAGGTTTATTGAATATCAATGGTATGCATCTATTCTAAGTATAGCTATAATTGAAGAATTTTTGAAATGGTTTATATTATATTTTATGATGTACAAACACGTAGAATTTAATGAACCTTATGATGGAGTAGTCTATTCTGTTTCTGTAGCAATTGGCTTTGCTACTCTTGAAAATATTGGGTATTTAATCTTTAATAATGCTGCACCTACATTTATTTTATTAAGGGCGTTACTACCTGTATCTGGACATGCATTATTTGGAATAATCATGGGATATTTTTTGGGGTTGGCCAAGTTTAAGAATATAAAGCAGGAAAGACTATTTTTAATAATCTCGCTGATCCTTCCCGCGTTATTACATGGAGTGTATAATTTGATTTTATCGCAAAGATTTACCGAATGGTTTTATTTAATGTTGCCTTTTTTAGTTATCTTATGGTGGTATGGATTAAAGAAAATTAAATTAGCAAGTACACTCTCACCTTTTAGGGAAGATAAAATATCATAGGAAATTATCTGCTTGGCTATGACCAAGCTTTTTTTTTTGCATAATAAGGAAGGATTGAACTCAAACTAAATTTATCAATAGTTACACATTGCTGGTGTTAAGGAGTGATTGTGATGTTTAAATTCAGCTCTAGTGTGTTGATCACTATACTTGTCATAGCCCTGATCGGGACAGGCTATTTTGGATATCAAGAAAACCAAGAAAAGAATGCGATCTTAATAAAGGCAGAGAATCAATATCAAAGAGCGTTTCATAATCTAAATTTCCATCTAAATAAATTACAAGAAGAATTGGGGAAAGCTTTAGCTGTAAACTCTAGTAAGCAAATTTCAGCATCATTAGCGAATGTATGGCGATTAGCCTATTCAGCTCAGTCTGATCTGGGACAATTGCCGCTAGTTTTATTACCATTTAGTAAAACTGAAGAATTTCTATCTAAAATTGCCGATTTTTCCTATCGAATCTTAATTAGAGATATGAATAATGAACCTATAACTGAAAAGGAATATAAAACATTAAAGTTTTTGTATCAAAGTTCTAAGGAAATCAAGAGTGAATTACAGAATGTGCAGGAAAAGGTAATAGACAATCAATTGAGGTGGATGGATGTTGAACTAGCATTAGCACAAGAAGATAAGAAAATGGATAACACTATTATTGATGGCTTTAAGACCATTGATAAAAGGGTAGAAGAGTTTCCAGAAACTGATTGGGGACCAGGCCTTAATTTAACTAAAAATAGTGAGGATAAGGGAAGTAGGTTAAAAGGAAAAACTATTACAAAAGATGAGGCTAAGAAAATAGCAATTGCTTTTTTGAAGATTAAACCTGATGTTAAGATAGATGTCGAAACTAATGGAAAAGGTGCGGATTTCCCAAAATTCAGCGTTCAAGTACAAGGGAAAACATCGGCATATTTGGAGATAACCAAAGTTGGTGGAAATGTTGTTTGGATGATAAAGAATAGGGAGATAAAGAAAAAGGTTTTATCAGCAGATCAGGGTGTGGAAAAAGCAGAGATCTTTTTAAAGAATCATCAGTATAAAGATATGATTCCTGTTACAATCGATGAGTATGATAATTCATTAATAATCAATTATGTTTGCCAAGATAATAATGTCGTAATCTATCCCGATAAGGTAAGTATTAAAGTCGCTTTGGATAATGGTGAAGTTGTTGGTTTTCAATCGACTGATTATATCTTTAATCATAAAAAAAGAGAAATACCATCTCCAAAAATTTCTAAGGATGAGGTGCTTGATTACGTAAATCCCAATTTAAAAGTTACATCGATCAGACTTGCAGTTATTAACAATATTGACGATATTGAGGTTCTTACATACGAGGTAATGGGTGAGTTGGATGAAAATGTTTATCGAATTTATATAAATGCTGAAAATGGAAATGAAGAAGGAGTTCAAATGTCTACTAGTTAATAGCTAACTTTGATAAAATCATCCGAAAGGATGATTTTATTGCTATAATAATACCTGGTAATCGAATTTGACTGGTGAAAGGGATTAAGACAATGAAATATGATGTTATAGTAGTAGGTGGCGGTCCAGCGGGAATTCTAGCTGCTATTGGAGCAAAAAGAGATAATGTTAATGTCTTATTGATTGAAAAAAATAAAAAATTAGGTAAGAAAATTTTAATTTCCGGTGGAGGACGTTGTAACTTTTCCAATATCTCTAATGTCGATAAAATCATATCCAATATACCGGGAAATGGCAAATTCCTTTATAGTATTTTTAATCAATTTTCTAATTTTGATTTAATAAACTTTTTTGAAGAAGAGTTAGGAATTAGAGCTAAAGTGGAGGATTATGGTAGAGTTTTTCCGGATTCAGACGATGCAAGAACTATTGTAGAAGCTTTAAAAAAATATTTAATGAATATAGGCGTACAAATAATGTATGAAAGTACAGTAAAAGAGGTTTTAACAGAAAAAAATAAGATTATCGGTGTCCAATTAAATGATAATAGGATCATTGAAGCTAAAGCTGTTGTATTAGCGGTTGGTGGTATCTCGTATCCAGGAACGGGTTCAACCGGTGATGGCTATATAATAGCAGAGAAGTTAGGACATAAAATTAATGATCTTTTTCCAAGCTCAGTACCATTAAACAGTGATGAAAAAATTATAAGGGAAAAATTATTACAAGGAATATCGTTAAGAGATGTAGAATTATCCTTATATGACCTTAAAGGCAAACGGATTATAACAGAGGTAGGAGATATGATTTTTACTCATTTTGGTATTTCAGGGCCTGTCGTGTTCAGAATTAGTCGCTACGTTTCACTTACTCAAAGAAAATTAGGAAACGTACCGTTAAAAGTAGTAATCGATTTATTTCCTTCTAAAAATGATCAACAACTTTTCAATATTATTGCTGAATTAATTAATGAAAATCCTAATAAGATCATAGCCAACGGTTTAAATAGATTGTTACCGGAAAAATTGATAAAAGTAATTTTACAAAAACTAAATATAAACCAAAAGAAGATGAAAGAGTTACATAAGAAAGATATTAATAAATTGACTTACATTCTTAAAAACTTCTCAATACAAGTAACAGGGACAAGGTCATTAAGTGAAGCAATCGTAACTGGAGGGGGAGTCAATATAAAAGAGGTTAATCCAAAAACCCTGGAATCAAAACTAGTTGAAGGATTGTATTTTGCTGGGGAGTTATTGGATATAGACGGCTATACAGGGGGTTACAATATTCAAGCAGCATTTTCATCAGGATATGTTGCTGGGAAATCAGTAGGATTCTATAGCCTTAAACAATAGTATATTAAATATACATGGAAAGGGTGAGGGGATTGTTACCTAATATTAATCAGCTGATAGAGATTAGTTTGGGTGATGGAGAAAAATTTTTATATAAATCTAGAGTAGCGGACGTTTTGCAAGAAGAGATTAACATTGAATTACCAATAAATAAAGAGACAGGAAAGATTAAACTTGTTCCTCCTGGAGAAGAAATAGAGGTAATATATTTTTCTAATGATCAAGGACAGATTTTATTTAATACAAAGGTGATCGGGATCAAAAGGGAGCAGATCCCGTTGTTATCAATTGAGCTCCCAAAAGATTATAAAAGAATCCAAAGAAGGAACTTTTTACGTGTACCCGCTTCAATAGAAACATCATATAAAATAATTGGAGAAGGACAGCGGGAGTGGAATATTGTAAGAACAATAGACATTAGCGGAGGCGGTTTGCAATTTGTTGCACCAGATTCAAAAAAAATTAATTTAGAACAAGAAATAATAGGGTGGTTAGTAGTTCCCTTCAACAATGGGTTGATAGAACATATTAAATATCAAGGAAAAATAGTAAGAATTCATCGTCCAAATGAAGAGGTTAATGTTAATTGGGTTTCTATAAAATTTACTCAAATTCAAGAAAACATGAGAGCTAAATTAATAAGATTTTGTTATGAAAAACAAGTAGAATTAAAGAAAAAGGGTGTAATAGATAGTTAGTATACATAGTCTATAAATGGTAAAACATAGATAACGGGAGGGATATTATGGAATATCGCAAACGTTATTTACCATTTGAAGATCGTTTTGTAAAGTTTTCAACTTTTATAGAAAGAATTATTTGGAGGTTATTATTACTATTTCTTATTCTGTTAATAGTATCCCAAATAATATTATCTTTTGATGAGATAAGGAGATTTTTGGTGCCTGTAGAACGGATCGAAGGAACAATGGAATATTTAAGGGTTTTAAATTGATTCTAATGATAGGTTATGTTAGAATTTCTATATACTATAAATTTTTATACTCTTGAAAATTTTATCTATTGGTATGTTGTCTGTGGAATAATTTTTTGGTATATGAAAGTAAATATTAAAAAATACATTAAATAGAGCAGGCATCTGCCTGCTTTTTTAAATAGATAGATATTTAGTTGATACAGATTTTTGGAGGAAGAAGGATGAAGACAATAAAAATAGCTATTGATGGTCCTGCAGGGGCGGGAAAAAGCACAGTCGCAAAACTTGTGGCTAGAGAATTAGGGTATCTTTACATAGACACTGGAGCCATGTATCGTGCTCTAACATATATGGCATTAAAAGAAGGAATAGATTTAAATGATGAACAAGAACTAAATAAATATTTAATGAATCACTCGATTCAATTGATAAATGATGGAGTGATTCAAAAGGTTGAGATTGATGGAGAAGATGTAACTGATTTGATTAGAACGCCAGAGGTGAACAAGAATGTTTCTTTAGTTGCGTCACATCCAGAGGTCAGAAAAACGATGGTAAAAATTCAACAAGACCTATCCAAAGACCAAAGCGTTGTGATGGACGGTAGAGATATCGGTACTTATGTGTTACCAAATGCCGAATTGAAAATATATTTAACGGCTTCAATCAATGAAAGGGCGAAAAGAAGATATGAAGAGTTAATAAAAAAGGGTTTTCAAGCTAATCTAGAAGAGATTATTGAAGATATTTCTTTACGTGATAAAAGAGATAAAGAGAGGGCTACTGCCCCATTAAAACAGGCAGATGATGCTATATTAATCGACACGTCTTCCCTTTCAATTGAAGAAGTTGTTGAGAAGATAATGAAATTAGTCCATGAGAGAACGGGAGGAGAGACCTAGAGTGAACCTGTATTTTTTTGCTAGAAAAATTGTAAGGGGTTACTTCAAATTATTTTTTAAGTGGGAAGTAAATGGGGCAGGGAATGTTCCCAATGATGGCTCTGTAATCTTGGTTGCCAATCATATAAGTAATTATGATCCTTTAGCATTAGGATGTGCAGTGGAAAGACAGGTACATTTTATGGCTAAAGAGGAACTATTTAAAATTCCGTTAGTCGGCAAAATTATTTATAAATTTGGGGCATTTCCCATTAAAAGAGGTAAAAGTGATCGAAAAGCGATAAAGAAAGGATTAGAGATTCTAAATCAGGGTAAAATATTAGGTATTTTTCCTGAAGGTACACGAAGTAAGACTGGAGAATTAGGAAAGGGTTTACCTGGAGCCACTCTATTCGCCCTAAAGTCAGAGGCTGTGGTAGTTCCGGTTGGTATTGTTTCTAGTTATAGAATGTTTGCCCCGATAAAAATCAATATCGGTCGACCAATTTCTTTGGATAATTATAAAAAAGATAAGATAAGTTCTGATGATTTGGCAAATGCAACGGAGTTTATCATGGAGCAAATAAACGTCCAGATAAAAGAGTTAAAGGAAATGAAGAATTGAGAGAAAGATGGAAATTATTGCTTATATTTTTAGTTATTTTACCATTGTGATTTTGTTATTACATTTTACCCGATTAGTAGCTTTAAGAGCGCTTAAAAAAAATTACACTCTTAAAGAAATTAAATTAATCGTATGGAATTATTTAATAGGTTTTATAATAACGTTAACGATATTTACCATTTTTATCTTTCTTTATCATTTTGGTGTAATTTTTTCTGCTACATTACTTTATTTATCATTAATTTTTGGAACGCTTTGGTTACTTGGTATATTTTATTTGATCATTAAATTGTTTTAAGGATCTGGCTTTTTTACTCAAACCTATCATGGTGTGGGTATCATATATTTTTATTCTTAAACAACTTTTGGATTATAAGGAGGAATGGTTATGGCTGAGGAAATGAATGCGGGAATGGCTGATATCGAACCACTAAAGAAGGGTGATATCGTTAAGGGGAAAATAACAAAAATCGAAGAGAATCAGGCTTTAGTTGATGTAGGATATAAATTCGATGGAATTATTCCAATTGGGGAAGTTTCCAACCTACATATTGAGACAGTTGGAGATGCCTTAAAAGTTGGAGATGAAGTAGAACTGAAAGTGTTACGAATTAATGATGAGGAAGAAAAACTCATCCTTTCCAAAAGAGCTGTAGATAGTGAGAAAGCCTGGGATGTTTTACAACAACGTTTAGAGTCTGGAGAAGTATTTGAAGTAACTGTTGCTGAAGTAGTTAAAGGTGGCTTAGTAGTTGATGTGGGTGTACGTGGCTTCATCCCCGCTTCACTAGTTGAAAGACATTATGTCGAAGATTTTTCAGATTATAAAGGTAAGACATTACGAGTAAAAGTTATTGAGTTAGATAAAGACAAGAATAAAGTGATTTTGTCCCAGAAGGTAGTTCTTGATGAGGAAGAAGAAAAACGTAAACAGGATGTTTTAACAAAACTTGCTCCCGGGGATGTAAAAGAAGGCACTGTTCAAAGACTAACAGATTTTGGTGCATTTGTTGATATTGGAGGAATTGATGGTTTAGTTCATATTTCCGAAATTTCATGGGAAAGGGTAGAAAAACCTTCTGATGTATTAAAAGAAGGAGATAAAGTTAAGGTAAAAGTGTTAAGAGTTGATCCAGTAAATCAGAGAGTTAGTCTAAGTATTAAAGATACATTACCTGGTCCATGGGATAAAGCAAGGGAAATGTTTGAAGTTGGAAAAATTTATACAGGAGTCGTTAGAAGACTTGTTAGTTTTGGTGCTTTTGTTGAATTAATTCCAAATGTGGAGGGATTAGTACATATATCCCAAATCTCTCACAAACATGTAGGTCAGCCAAGTGAAGTGCTTGAAGTTGGACAAGAGGTTAAAGTAAAAGTTTTAGATATTGATGTGGATTCTGAACGAATCAGTTTAAGTATCCGTGATGCTGAAGAAAAAGAAGAAATCGACGAAGTAAGTGAACAATATATTGATTCTACACAAGGCTTAAATATAACTTTAGGCGATGTTTTCGGAGATAAATTAAAGAAGTTAAAATAAATAATTATAGTGAGGACAATTATGAGCAGAGCTTCAAGAAAACTAGAACATATGAAATTAGCTCTTGAAATTGGTCAATCTGATACCCACGATTTTCAAAATGTTCATTTTGTTCACCAAGCTTTACCAGAAGTTTCTTTTGATGAAACCTCTATTAATTCAACTATCGGCGAGCTACACCTGGGTTCGCCGATTATTATTAATGCGATGACCGGTGGAGCACATGAGACAACAAAGATAAATGAACAACTAGCTATAGTTGCTAGGGATACAGGGGTAGCTTTGGCTGTTGGGTCGCAAATGTCTGCTATTAAAAATAAAGAATTTATCCCATCTTACCAAGTGGTAAGAAAAATCAATCCTGATGGTGTTATTTTTGCTAATATAGGTGCTGAAGCTGATATTGAACAAGCAAAAATAGCGGTTGAAATGATCGAGGCTAACGCTTTACAAATACATTTGAATGTAATTCAAGAGCTGATTATGCCTGAAGGCGACCGAGACTTTAGAGGAACGATAGAGCGACTTCAAGCAATAAATGATGCGATTGATGTTCCGATAATCGTTAAGGAAGTTGGTTTTGGTATTTCAAGAGAGACTGCAAAGACATTAAAAGAGATTGGGATAACAATAATTGATGTTGGTGGTAAAGGTGGAACAAGTTTTGCTAGGATAGAAAACGAAAGAAGAATTAAACCCCTTTCTTTATTTGATGACTGGGGCATTTCTACCGCAGCAAGCATTCTTGAAGTTAGTAAATATGAAAATATTGAGATCATTGCAACGGGAGGTATCAAGGATAGCCTTAATATCGCTAAAGCTATAGCTTTAGGTGCTAAAGCAATTGGATTGGCAGGCGTTGTGTTAAATAAATTAGTCACAAATGGTCTAGATGACACCATAGAATATATTGAGGAAATAAATCAAGAATTGCGGCTTATTATGACCGGCTTAGGTGTTTCAAATATTATGGACCTACAAAGAGTTCCGATGGTAATTTTAAGAGATTTAAAGGATTGGTGTGAGCTAAGAGGGATAGACATATCATCTATAGCAAGAAGGAAATTGTAACCCCAAATTTTATATTTGGGGTTTTTTTCATGGCAAAAAAAGCAATAATATAAATGTTATCCCAAGTTCAGAAAGAAGGTGTCTATTATCAACGATGGTGCTATATCTATAATCATCCAAATCATTCTAAGTATTTTAATAATTACTGATTGGTTTAGCTCTACAATTTTTGAGTTAGGGGTAAAAAAAAGAGTTGTCTTATATATTATGGCAGGATTGTTAATGATTTTTATAAGCTTTCCTCTGAGATCAAATTGGGAAATTAACTTAGGTGGGTTTGTATTACCGATTATAGGATACCTATTCATCTTATTTAAACGTGTATCTAGTAAAGATAAAATTCAGGTATTAACTGCTACATTATTATTAGCTTCTTCATATTTTCTATTAAAAGAATTAATTCTTTTAGAACCAATTATCCTATTCATGAAAGAATCATATCAAATATCGATATTACTCAGTATTTTGGTCATATTAATTGCTTCAAAGCAAGTACATAGGTTTGCTCTGATATTAGGTGGGATTACTTTTGGAGAGTTCATATTTAATTTCCGTCACCAAGAGCTATTGTATCGTGTTGTAGTTGGTGATGGGGAAGCTAGGGATGTTTTATGGATTTCGCTTTTAATAGTGTTAATTTTAGATAATCTCATTATTGACGTGAAAAATTGGTTTAAGAAGAAATCTAAATTAACTATTACATTAAGGATAAGGTGAGTAGATGTTGAATGACAATATGATTCCTGTATTATTAGGAGTAATATTCGGATTTTCTAATCGTTTGATTATGTTAAGAACAGATTACAGACAGTATCCTACTTATCAACATGGGAAAATGATTCATCTTTCGTTAGGATTTATTGCTGCTGCACTAGGCGCTGTTGCTGTGCCAGCATTGATGGAGGAAGACTATACCGCAATAACATTTTTAGTAGTTGCTGCCCAACAGTTTAGAGACGTAAGGAATATGGAAAGAGAAACCCTATCCAAATTGGATCAATTAGAGTTAGTGAAGAGGGGTACTACATATATAGAAGGTATTGCTATGGTTTTTGAAAGTAGAAATTATTTGGTTATGTTTGCTGCTTTTTTTACCTCAATGGTGACAGTTTTTTCTGATTGGAAGATTGGAATATTAGCTGGGATAGTTAGTTATTTTGTCAGTAAAAAATTTATGGCAGGAAGTAATCTTAAACATATAGCGGATATTGTTGAAGGCGAAGTGCGATTAGATGGTCCCCACTTGTATGTCGATGACATCTATATTATGAATATAGGTTTGAATACTAATCAGGAATTGATTATGAAGCATGGTATGGGACTGATAATAAAGCCCAAAGACCAAAACAGCATAGTCACTTTAGCGAATTTGGGTCAACGTCAAGCAATACTTCATAATTTATCGATTATTATGGGAGTTTATCGTGATTCTGGAGAACCTGCATTAGTCCCCCTCTCAAAAAGGGATTTAAACGACGGTAGGTTAGGTGTGTTTTTTTTGCCACAAGTTAAAGATATAAAAAAAGCGATTGAGGTGGCAGAACTAGTTCCAGTATTAGAAAATGCAATCCGTTTACCATCTGAATCTGATGCTAATAAATAGGGGTGTAATATGGGTACAACGATCGAAAATTATATTTTGGCAATAGTAACAAAAAACAAAGAACAGATAATTGGAGGTGGAGCTCCAATTTTTATAGCAGAAAACGATGAAGAATTACAACGTACAGCATTTTTACTCGAAAAAATACTTGATGGTATCGCACATGATTTGGAAAATGGTGCGATAATAATTGTTAAACATTGATTTATTAAAATTATTGATTTCCTTGATTGAAGAAGAAATTGGTATATAATAATATAGATACATTTTTGTCCTTATAGAATATAAGTTAAGTTTTGTAGAAAGGTTGTATGAAATATGTCTAAACCAGTAGTAGCGATTGTTGGAAGACCGAATGTTGGAAAATCTACTATTTTCAATCGATTGGCTGGGGAAAGAATAGCGATTGTTGAAGATAAACCAGGTGTTACTAGGGACCGTATATACAGTTCATGTGAATGGCTTAATTATTCTTTTAATATTATTGATACCGGTGGAATCGAAATAGACTCGGAGGACAAGATTTTATCTCAAGTCAGAATTCAAGCCGAGTTTGCTATTGATGAAGCTGATGTAATAATTTTCATGGTTGACGGAAAGACTGGATTAACCGAGGTGGATAAAGAAATTGCCAATTATCTATACAAAACTAATAAACCTGTAGTATTGGCTGTCAATAAAATTGATAATATTAAGATGCATCAGGAAATATATGATTTTTATGCTTTGGGTTTTGGTGAACCCTATCCTATCTCTGGTGCTCATGGCACAGGAATTGGTGATTTACTAGATGCCGTTGTAGCCCATTTCCCTAAGGATGATAATGATTCATATGACGAAGATGTAATTAGAGTTGCCTTGATAGGTAGACCCAATGTAGGTAAGTCCTCTTTAGTTAATGCCATTCTTGGAGAAGAGCGTGTAATAGTAAGTGATATTGCTGGTACAACACGAGATGCTGTAAATACTTATTTTTCAACTGATGAACAAGATTATGTGTTAGTAGATACTGCCGGGATGAGAAAAAAAGGAAAGGTTTATGAAACAACAGAAAAATATAGCGTATTACGAGCGCTTAAGGCTATCGATAACTCTGATGTTGTTTTAGTTGTAATTGATGGGAAAGAAGGAATTATCGAACAAGATAAGCGGATAGCCGGTTATGCTCATGAAGCAGGTAAAGCTAGTATTTTTATAGTTAATAAATGGGATATCGTCGAAAAAGATGATAAAACTATGCACCAATTTGTACAGAAGATTAGGGATGAGTTTCAGTTTATGACTTATGCCCCAATTTTATTTGTTTCCGCTAAGACAAGACAACGGATCCACCAAATATTACCTAAGGTAAATGAAGTGGCTGAAGCTCATGCGATGAGAGTTACAACCTCTGTTTTAAATGACGTAATTTCTGATGCAATAGCAATAAATCCTCCGCCATCAGATAAGGGTAGAAGATTAAAAATTAACTATGCAACTCAAGTTGCTGTTAAACCGCCAGTGTTTGCAGTATTTGTTAATGACCCTGAATTGATGCATTTCTCATATGAAAGATACTTGGAAAACAAAATTAGAGCTTCCTTCAATTTTGATGGAACTCCGGTAAAAATCGTTGTTCGCAAGAAGAATGATGAAATATAGTAGAAGGAGAGATGGAAATGAAGGGGCAAGAGCAGTCAATTGCCGTTGTTGGTGCAGGAAGCTGGGGAACGGCTCTTTCAATCGTTTTAGCCAATAATGGTTATCATGTTGATTTATATGCTCGAGATGAAGAACAAAAAAGAGTAATCAATGAAAAGAAAATTAATAAGAGATATTTGTCTGGTGTTGAACTTCCGGATAATATTGTGGCCCATACAAGTTATAAGGATGTTTTGGAAGGTAAAAAATTTATTATTCTAGTCGTACCATCCCATGCGATGCGCGAAACTGCAAGGAACATCAAACCTTTCGTTACTGAGAACACAATAGTTACTCATGCTACTAAAGGTATAGAATTAAATACCTATAAAAGGATGAGTGAGGTTATCCATGAGGAGATACCTGCCCTTTTCCCGGAAAGAATCTTAGTCTTATCAGGGCCCAGCCATGCTGAAGAAGTAAGTCGAAAAATGCCTACTACAGTGGTAATCTCTGGTAAGGAAACCTCGATTGCTGAGGAAGTTCAGGATATTTTTATTAATAATGATTTTAGGGTTTATACTAATTCAGATGTTGTGGGAACAGAGGTTGCCGGATCATTAAAGAATATTATTGCTTTAGGTGCTGGACTTTCTGATGGATTAGAATTTGGTGATAATGCTAAGGCGGCTTTAATAACCCGTGGACTTACTGAAATTTCAAGGTTAGGGATAGAAATGGGGGCAAATCCTTTAACTTTCTTAGGGTTAGCTGGTGTTGGTGACTTGGTTGTCACCTGTACAAGTCAACATAGCCGTAACTGGCGTGCAGGGTATATGTTGGGTAAAGGAAAGAATCTAGAAATGGTCTTAGAAGAGATGGGAATGGTTGTTGAAGGGGTAAAAACAACGAAGGCTGCATATCATTTATCACAACAGTTAAATGTTAAAATGCCGATCACCAATGAATTATTTAAAGTTCTTTTTGAAAATAAGAATCCCAAAAGTGCTGTTAATGATCTGATGGGAAGAGTAAAAACTCATGAAACAGAATGGGTTTTTAATGATTATCGTTAAAATTCACAATTATAACTCTTGTATCCTTAGGGGACAAGAGTTTTTTTTATCCAAAAACGGTATATTTTCATAATTTCAACATAAACATTACCTTTGATGAGACAAATTTTTCTTAGATTAAGACTTTATTATTAAAAATTTTTTTTTGCGTCATAATGCTTAAAAAGATTCATATATTTATACTGTCCTATTATATGGTACGTGTTTAGTGTCAAATGGGGGGGATGATTCAGATTACTAATCGAGTTTATTCGCAAATGATTTAATGGAGGAGGGATATTGGTGGAAAAATTCGATATCTTCAAGGATATTGCAGAGCGGACTGGGGGAGATATCTATATTGGTGTTGTAGGTGCAGTTCGTACTGGTAAATCAACTTTTATTAAAAAGTTTATGGAATCGCTAGTTATTCCTAATATCAAAGATGAAAATGATCAGATAAGAGCCGTAGATGAACTTCCTCAAAGTGCCGCGGGAAGAACAATTATGACTACTGAACCAAAGTTTGTACCTAATCAAGCTGTTCAAATCCATGTAGATGAGGGTTTAGATATTAACGTTAGATTAGTGGACTCGGTCGGTTATGCTGTTGAAGGAGCTAAAGGTTATGAGGACGAAAATGGACCCCGAATGGTAAATACTCCATGGTTTGAAGAGCCAATTCCTTTTCAAGAGGCGGCTGAGATCGGTACCCGAAAAGTAATTCAAGACCATTCTACAATTGGAGTGATTTTGACAACTGACGGTTCTATTACTGAAATTCCTCGTGAGGCGTACGTATTAGCAGAGGAAAAGGTAGTAGAAGAACTAAAAGAAGTTGGCAAACCTTTTATTATGGTAATTAATTCTTTGAATCCATACTCTGACGAAGTGGCAGGATTGAAAAATGATTTATCGGAAAAATACGATATTCCAGTTCTTGCAATGAGTGTAGCTGATATGAAGGAAGATGATATTATTAGTGTTTTACGTGAAGTCTTGTTTGAATTCCCTGTACATGAAGTAAATGTTAATTTACCAAGCTGGGTAATGGTATTAAAACAAGATCACTGGTTACGGAAAAATTTTGAAGAATCTGTTGAAGAGACTGTTAAGGATATCCGTAGGTTAAGAGATGTTAGAACAGTCGTTGATCAATTCAAAGAGTATGATTTCATCATGGATGCAGTTTTAGCTGAAATGAATATGGGTCTTGGTATTGCGGAAATTGATCTATTTGCTCAAGATGAGTTATATGATCAGATTCTAATGGAAATAGTTGGTGTGGAAATTAAGGGTAAGGATCATTTGTTACAATTGATGGTGGAATTTACGCATGCCAAAAAGGAGTACGATAAGATTGCTGAAGCTTTAACTATGGTTAAACAAACTGGCTATGGCGTTGCTCCGCCACAACTTGAAGATATGACTTTAGATGAACCAGAGTTAATTCGTCAAGGTTCAAGATTTGGAGTGCGTTTGAAGGCTACAGCCCCATCTATCCATATGATTAAAGTCGATGTTCAATCAGAATTTGCTCCGATTATCGGTACAGAAAAACAAAGTGAAGAGTTACTAAATTATTTGATGAAAGATTTTGAAGATAATCCATTACAATTGTGGGATTCAGATATATTTGGTAGGTCATTATCAAGTATTGTTCGTGAAAGTATTTCAGCTAAATTGTCTATGATGCCAGAAAATGCAAGATATAAGTTAAAAGAAACTTTAGAGAGAATCATAAATGAAGGTTCAGGTGGGCTGATCGCAATAATTTTATAACAATATCTGGAACTTGCTCATCTGAAAATGACAAAAAAAGTACTTTTGAAGTACTTTTTTTGTGTTTTTAGACCTATTTTATATAAAAATGCTTGAATTTACGGCATTTGTATATTACTATATCTTTGACTATAAATTTTTTTGAAAATCCTTGTTAACAGTGTATAAAATTTCAATAATCGGTAAAGACAAGGGATATAAGGAATATTCTCCTTTGGGAGGAGGTGAATAGATTGAATAAGACAGAATTAATTGCAAAAGTTGCTGAAAAGGCTGAGCTTACCAAAAAGGATGCTACCAAAGCGGTAGATGCGGTATTTGCTTCAATCTCTGAGTCACTTCAAAACGGGGAAAAAGTTCAAATTATTGGTTTCGGAAACTTTGAAGTTCGTGAGCGTGCTGCACGTAAGGGACGCAATCCACAAACTGGCGAAGAAATTGAAATTCCTGCAAGCAAGGTGCCAGCATTCAAACCTGGTAAAGCACTAAAAGAAGGCGTAAAATAATAATCGTACATACTAAAGGGAAGAGGGGCTAATTAGCAACTCTTCTTTTTCATTAGCAAGTTCCCCAATCATTAGATCAAATAATTATAAAACTTACCAATGGGCATCAAAAATTACTTGAAAAATATAATAAATAGTTTAAAATATAATATGTATTCGGGGTATGGCGCAGTCCGGTAGCGCGCACGCTTGGGGTGCGTGAGGTCGTCGGTTCAAATCCGGCTACTCCGACCATTCTTTTATTTTATCGTTGACGATTTACACCTTCGAGTTAAATAGGTTGGCAATTAAAAATTTTAAATCAAGCTGGAATAGCCAGCTTATTTTTTTTGTAAAATGTAGTGGAGGTGTAATCTTAATGCTTAGAATCAGGAAGGTCTCAAAAGGGTTTGTTTTGGGGATTATTTTATCTATCGTAATAGCGTATGTGGTTTCATTGATACCCAATATTAAATTCATTAAGTTAAATCAAGACTATCCGGTTTTCAGATATCAAAAACAAATTGTATTAACCGATTATAACCTTGTAAATTTCATTTCTTCCTTACAGATTGATTTACCCATAAAAAAAGTAACATGGAGTCATAATGTCTTATCAATCGATTTTATGATAAATCGTAATAATTATTTAGATACTGATGTGATTTATAGAGATTTATATACTGTTATAAAAAAGAGTTTCGTGGATAATGAAAATGTTGATGAGGTTTTTTTAAGAGTTTTTTTAGATGATATGAATAAAATCTTTGTAGCGGTTTCTGCTCAAAAAGAGGATATTAAAACAAATGTTAAAATGGAGATGGGTACTTCGATGAACTACAGAGATTTTTTGGAACGCTATTTTGGTCTGAATTACGGTAATTTGATTAAACAAGATTGATGTATATTCTGTTACCCGTCTATTAATTATGGTATACTTTAGTTCGGGAAGGTACTTAATTTAGTAATTATTTGTCTGGGGGATTACAGATGAGAAAAACACATAGCTCCTTCAATCTTGAGATGGAGGAAATTATATCAGAGATAGCAAATCTTTCTAAAAACATATATATTGAAAAATATGTTGAGATTCCAGAGGTTTCTGTGGTCCGAATTCAATTATTAAACCTCTTTCTTTATCATGCTTCAATACCACATGCTACGAGAAAGAATTATTGTATAACTTCTGGATTAGTTCAAATGGGATTAGATCTTCACGAATCAATAACTAATCAAAAGGAGTTCAATGAAAAATGGATTCGTAATCGCCAATTGTCAATCTTAGCTGGTGATTATTACAGTAGTAAATATTATTATATACTTTCCAAGGCCAATTTGATTGATGGTGTAAAAAAACTAGCATATGGAATCTCCAATATCAATATTGCTAAAATGAAACTATATAATCTGAATAATGGTAAGGGCTTTAATTCAATCGACCAAATTCTTGAATTGGTAAAAGTTAGAGAAACAAGTCTTTATACGCAGTTCCTTGATGAGATTCAATCTGTTAAACTCAGATCCTTTTGGCAATATGTAATCGAGAATACAATCCTGTTATCATATATATTAGATGAATTACAGATACAACAAGTAAGTAAAAACCACTTGTCGTATCAAATCGTGAATTTTTACACAAATAGAGATGAAAAAAGGGATATTTTGGAACTTGATAATTTAACTGAATTTAATGTGAAGCTTCATAATCTATATCATAAATACAATATTCGAAAAAAAATTGAAGAATTAATTCAGAAATTGTACGATGGTTTAAAAATAAAGATAGAAGAATTAGATGATTTAGTAATCAAAAGCGAGTTACGATATATTCTTAACCGATATTCTAATTCATTTCAGTTGGTGAATTTTGTTAAAGAATTTTGATATGGAGGGGTATCAATGGAGAGACCGGAGATCAGGGGTAAGAAGAAGGAAGAATACGTCCATTCGGTATTTGAAAATATTGCCCATAAATATGATTTTATGAACAATCTACTTAGCTTTAGATTTCATAAGTTATGGCGCAATAAAACAATGGAAAAAATGAATGTTAGAGTGGGGGATAACGCCCTAGATGTTTGTTGTGGAACAGCTGATTGGACAATTGATTTAGCTAATCATTCAAAGACTGGTAAGGTTATTGGATTAGATTTTAGTAAAAACATGTTAAATGTTGGAGAGAAGAAAGTAAAGTCTTTAAATTTGGACAAGCAGATTGTATTACAGTATGGTAATGCAATGGATTTACCTTATGAAGATAATACTTTTGATCATGCTACAATTGGTTTTGCACTTAGAAATGTCCCAGATATAGAAAAAGTTCTGTCAGAGATGACAAGAGTAGTAAAACCTGGTGGGAAAGTAGTATCCTTAGAACTTTCAAAGCCAAATTGGAAACCATTTAGAATGTTGTACTTTTTTTATTTTTACAAAATTTTACCTTTTTTAGGGAAATTATTCGCTGATCGATATGAACAATATTCTTGGTTGCCAGAATCTTTAACTAATTTCCCGGATCAACAGGAATTAGCTAAGATATTTGAAAAAGTGGGTTTGGAAAATATTGAAGTTTACCCTTTAACAGGTGGAATAGCCGCAATTCATATAGGATATAAAAAGAAAGGAAAGTAAGATTATGGGGTACAGAGATTTAAGAGATTACATTGAAGTATTAGATTCTAAGGGATTGTTAAAAAGAATCAAAACAGAAGTAGATCCTGAATTGGAAATTGCTGAGATTACTGATAGAGTGTCAAAAATGCCGGGTGGAGGCTATGCATTGTTATTTGAAAATGTAAAAGGCTCAGATATTCCAGTGCTTACCAACGCTATGGGCTCAATGGAAAGGATTAAGCTAGCTTTAGAGGTAGAAGATTTAGATGATATTGGACAAAGAATAATGGAGTTTTTACAAACACCATCTCCTACAAGTTTGTTAGCAAAGATCAAAGCATTGCCAAAGTTAGCTGAAATCAACAATTTTATCCCAAAAATCGTTAAGAATGGTAAATGTCAAGAAGTTGTAGTTACTGATAACCCATCCCTAGATATGTTTCCAATTTTGAAGACATGGCCTTTTGATGGTGGAAAATTTATTACAATGCCTTTAGTATTTACCAAGGATCCTGAAACAGGAACTAGAAACTGTGGAATGTACCGAATGCACGTCTATGATGGTCAAACAACAGGAATGCACTGGCATAAACATAAAGATGGTCAATTGCATCAACATAAACTGAAGAAAAAAAATGGTTCGAAAATAATGGAAGTAGCTGTGGCTATCGGTTCTGATCCAGCTGTAATGTATTCAGCTACTGCCCCCTTACCTCCTGAGATTGACGAAATGATGTTTGCTGGTTTTCTAAGGAATTCTCCAGTAGAATTAGTTAAATGTAAAACAGTTGATTTAGAAGTTCCTGCGAATGCTGAAATTGTTTTAGAAGGATATGTTGATATTGATGAATTAAAAATGGAAGGGCCTTTTGGTGACCATACTGGATATTATTCTTTGGCAGATTTATATCCTGTTTTCCATATTACTGCCATCACCCATAGAAAAGACCCTATTTACATCAGTACTCTAGTAGGTAAACCGCCACAAGAGGACTTATATCTAGGTAAGGCGACAGAAAGAATATTTTTACAGCTTTTAAAGGTGATGTTGCCGGAGATCAAGGATATGAATATGCCTGCTGAAGGAGTATTTCATAACTGTGTTATCGTTTCGATCAAGAAAAGATACCCATTCCATGCTAAAAAAGTTATGAATGCTCTTTGGGGCTTAGGGTTAATGATGTTATCTAAATTAATTATTGTCGTTGATGAAGATGTAGATGTGCAAAATTTATCAGAGGTTGCGTGGAAAGTATTTAACAATATCGATCCCAAAAGAGATGTAACTATAGTTGAAGGTCCATTAGATGATTTAGATCATTCTTCACCTATGCCTTTTATTGGATCTAAAATGGGAATTGATGCGACTAAGAAGTGGAAATCAGAAGGACATAACCGTGAATGGCCAGATGACGTTGAAATGTCAGAAGAAATTAAAGAACTAGTTGATCGGAAGTGGAAAGAGTATGGTATTGAATAAATTAAAAACCATTTTAGAGATGATTAAGTTTGAACATACTATTTTTGCTTTGCCATTTGCCTATGTTGGGATGATTTTGGGAAGTATGGAAAAATTCGGCTATTTACCAACTTGGGGACAATTTTTTTGGATTACAATGGCCATGGTAGGTGCTAGAAGTGCCTCCATGGCTTTAAATCGCCTGATAGATAGGACTATTGATGCTCTAAATCCTAGGACTGCTGACAGGGCTATCCCTGCCGGAAAATTGGGAATTAAAGAGGTCTTAATATTTGTAATTGCTTCATTTGCTCTATTTATCTTTGCAACTTTACAATTAAGTGAATTAGCATTTAAGTTATTACCGTTAGCTATTTTCGTGCTTGTGATCTATTCCTATACCAAGCGTTTTACTTGGATGTGCCACTACATTTTAGGGGCGGCGATTGGTTTAGCACCACTTGGGGCTTGGGTAGCTGTTACAAATGAAATTACTTACCCAGCAATAGTATTATTTATCACCGTTGCTCTATGGACTGCTGGTTTTGATATTATATATGCAACACAGGATATGGAGTTTGATAAAGAAAAAGGATTATATTCTATTCCATCGAGATTTGGATTAAAGAAATCTTTATTAATTGCTCGAATATCTCACGCTTTAACAATAGTTGGACTAGTATATTTATTTTTCTTAATGGATTTAGGATGGTTGTACTTGATTGGAGTAATAATAGCTAATTTTATTTTACATTATGAACATTCCATCATTTCCGCAGAAGATATGTCTAGACTGGATACTGCCTTTTTTACTATGAATGGAGTTTTAAGTGTGATTGTGTTTATATTTACTTTCATTGATTTGGTGATATAGATGAATGAGTCTAAGAAAATTATTGTTGGGATTACTGGAGCCAGTGGTGTAATATACGGTATAAGATTGATTGAAGAGCTAGTAAAGATGGGACATAAGGTTCATTTAATGATAACTGATGCTGGTTGGCAAGTTCTAAACCAAGAATTAGGCTTAAGTATTGATGATAAAGTGAGTTCCCTATCTGAATATATTAAAGAATTCAATAGTAATATTTTTTATCATCACATGAGAGATTTTAATGCTCCAATTGCAAGTGGTTCTTATCAAGCAGATAGTATGATCGTAATACCGTGTTCAATGGGTACTTTATCAAAAATAGCACATGGTACTTCAAGCAACCTTCTAGAAAGAGCAGCTGATGTAATGTTAAAGGAAGGAAAGAAGTTAATCATTGTGCCACGAGAAACACCTTTAAACAACATCCATTTAGAAAATATGCTTACATTATCAAAGGCCGGAGCTAAGATTTTACCTGCAATGCCAGGGTTTTATCATAATCCTAGCAATATTGAGGAATTGATTGATCATTTAGTAGGAAAGGCTTTAGATTTAATGGGTATTCCACATTCATTATTTAGGCGCTGGGGAGAGTGAAAGGTTTTGGGCAAACTTAGATTAGGTCGAATTTCATACACAAATATATGGCCGATTACCTACTTTTTTGATGAGGATAAATTTAAAAATGAAGTCGATTTCATTCCTCAAGTACCCAGTCAATTAAACAGGAAAATGTCGGAAGGGAAAATAGATATTGGAGCGATATCTTCTTTTGCTTATGCAGACCAAGCAGGGAAATATGTTCTATTACCAAATTTATCTGTGAGTTCTTATGGAACTGTAGGTTCTATTTCCTTGTTTTTAAAAACGGATTTAAATGATGTTGCGAATAAAAAAATTGCTTTAACTAACACTTCAGATACTTCAGTCAATCTATTAAAAATCATTTTGGAGAAACATATTGGTGGTAAGCCGAAGTATATAAGAATGGCGCCACAACTGGATAAAATGATGGAGGTAGCTGATGCTGCTTTACTTATTGGGGATGAAGCTTTATTGGCTGGCAAAGAAAATGAACGAACTAAGCAGTATCAAGTTATCGATTTGGGTTGTGAATGGTTGAAAAGAACTAACCATTGGATGACCTTTGCTGTGTATGCAGTTCGGAGGGAGGTTTTGTCTCAATCTCCTGAATTACTATATAAGATTTATAACGAACTAATTAATAGTAAAAAGGTTGGTAGCGAAAAGTTAAATTTAATTATAAATGAATCAATTTCTAGGTTTGGTGGAAGTTATGATTTTTGGAACCAGTATTTTAGTGGTTTATCATATGACTTTAGCACAGAACAAATTGAAGGGTTAAAATATTATTATAAGATGGCTGTTCAGATAGGAGTTCTAGAAAAAGAACCGGAAATTGAAGTTGTCGATTTCGACAAATTAATGTTACAATTCACTAATAGATGAATATACATTAATTGCAAGATTATAAAAATAAATTGGGTGAAATAAATGAAGCTTGAAGATATATATTTTCGAATGAGAAGGGATATAAAGGAAATAGAAAAAGAGATATCAATGACGATCGCTACGGATCAAAAGGTATTGCATCAAGCCTCTCACCAACTTTTTAAAGCTGGTGGGAAAAGAATACGCCCAGTTTTTGTCTTGTTGGCAGGGCATTTTGGGAATTATCAATTTGATAAATTAAAAAAGGTGGCTGCTGCGCTAGAAATAATTCACATGGCTACTTTGGTACATGACGATGTTATCGACGATGCTGATAAAAGAAGAGGGAAGTTAACTGTAAAAGCCCAATGGGATAATAAGGTGGCTATGTACACTGGAGATTATTTATTAGCAAAATTTCTTCAGCTTATTACAGAACTAGAAAATCCAGAGATACACAAAATACTCTCCAAAATACTAGTGAGTATCGTTGAAGGAGAGATAGATCAGATAAAAGATTTTAATAATTGGGAACAATCACTAAAACAATATTTAAGAAGGATTAAAAGAAAAACAGCAATACTATTAGCTGTTTCAACACAACTTGGTGCTATAGCAAGTGATGCTGAAACAAAGGTGGTACGTTATTTATACCAGTACGGCTATAATGTCGGAATGGCATTTCAAATTATTGATGATGTGCTTGATTATACTGGAACTACAGCCCAATTAGGAAAGCCCGCCGGTAGTGACTTAAGCCAAGGTAATATTACTTTACCAGCTTTGTATGCGGTTCACTGTTCAGATGAACGAGATCAGCTATTGGAATTGATTAAGAATGATCAAATTAGTGAGAAAATTGATCAAGTTGTTGCATGTATTAAAAGATCCGATGGGATTGAGTATTCCAAGAGATTAGCACAAAGATATATAATCAAGGCCCAAGAAGCCTTAGAAAAGTTACCAAACATAAAGGAAAAGGAAACGTTGTTTGAGATAAGTGAGTTTATTGCTAAAAGGACTTATTGATTCTAATAGTTCAAAAATTGTTATTAGAGACCCTAAAGTATAATGGGTCTTTTTTTTCTGTCAATTTCGAATTATCATGCTATAATGGTTGATTGGAAGGTATAAGTTTGGTAGAATTTTCATTGGTATAGATAAAGTTTTTAGATGGAGGATGGAGATATGGAGAGAACTTTTTTAATGGTTAAACCAGATGGAGTACAGCGTAATTTAATTGGAGAGATTGTATCAAGGTTCGAGAAA
The DNA here is from genome assembly GCF_001730235.1 of Vulcanibacillus modesticaldus. Classification (GTDB taxonomy): domain Bacteria; phylum Bacillota; class Bacilli; order Tepidibacillales; family Tepidibacillaceae; genus Vulcanibacillus; species Vulcanibacillus modesticaldus. Next base: position 71,934 of record NZ_MIJF01000067.1, read on the forward strand.
AAAGGGTTTCAATTAGTTGGGGCAAAGCTAATGATGATTGATCAAGGATTAGCTGAAAAACATTATCAAGAACATAAGGATAAGCCATTTTTTAATGAATTAGTTGATTTTATCACTTCAGGTCCAGTATTTGCGATGGTTTGGGAAGGAAATAATGTTATTTCAGTAGCTAGGAGCATGATGGGTAAGACCAACCCACAAGAAGCTGCATCCGGCACTGTAAGAGGGGATTACGGTCTTTCTGTAGGGATGAATATCATCCATGGTTCCGATTCCTTAGAAAGTGCTAAAAGAGAGATAGCGCTATTTTTTAACGAGACCGAATTAATTGATTATAAAAAGGAAATCAATCGATGGATCTAATGAATTAATTATAATAATTGATTATAAGCTACCGTGATCGGTAGCTTCAGACTGAAGACTAACCTCATGCTAAATTACCTAGTATGAGGTTATTTTTGTCAAAAATGCTTAAAATCTTGGATGAAATAAAAAATTGAGAGCGATTCGGACGTCTCTTCCACGTCCAATTCGCTAGCTTTTTCAAATTCATGGCAGCAAAAACTAACATCGCCTGCATCGAGACTTTTTTCAAACCTCTTAACGTAGTCCAACGCAAACCATGTTTCTCTTTCATATCTGCAAATACTCTTTC
>NZ_MIJF01000068.1 GCF_001730235.1 Vulcanibacillus modesticaldus
AGCTCTTGTTGTTAATTTTTTAACGTATTTGTCTTGCTTCATTTCTTCTACTTTTTGTTGTAATTTTACAGAATTGATAGGAGCTATCCATTTACCAAATGACGAAAATAGTGTATCCTTGTCCATAAGCATGGTCCTTTATATTGGATTTGGACAGGGAGCACCTGTACTTCCATTATAAAGGATTTTTTTATGAACTAGTGATTATTAGAAGAAATATTCTGACTACATTAATGCAACGCTAGTGTATTAGAATATGTATTTGAACATCTTAATGCTCATAGATTATGGTTGGATGTCAAGGAAAACAATAGAAGAGCTAGACACATATACGAAAAAGTTGGTTTTAGAATCGAAGGAACATTAAGGGAGTGCCTAAAGACAAATAATCATTATGAATCATTAATAATTATGGGAATACTTGAAAAAGAATATAAGAAAAATAATACAAATGTAGCTTGTATCAAGGAAGGTAGAAACATCACCTAACACGATATTCACGTTGCGTCGTTATTGCTCCTTGGTCGTCTAAAGTGGTTAGAAGAGATGTCAGATAGAAGTAGATTCAAAAAGAATCGAAGAAGCATAATCTGGCGACACATCCTTTCGCTAACCTAGTAGGCATTCTCGATTATATAATTTCTTTAAATCATGTTCATATCACTCGGAGGAAAAAATGGAAAGAAAAAGGGTTCAAGCGATAATTATTCAAGATAAAAAGGTTTTATTTGGATATGGGCTTATTAATGAGAATGAACATAGACATTTTTTTATCGGTGGAGGAATAGAAGTTGGAGAAAGTACAGAGGAAGCTATCATTCGGGAATTAAAAGAAGAAGCTAACGTAGAAGGAAGAATTATATTTAAATTTAAAAATGACATTCAAAAAAATCATAATACCTTTTTAGTCGATATAGGTAATCAGAAGGTTAAACTAGGTTATGACCCTGAAGAAATAAGTTTAAAAGAAGAAAAGAAAACACTCCAAGGAATAAAATTTTTGCCGATTAGGGATACGCATGAATTTTCCCAAGTCGATATTAATTATTTCAAATTATTACTTAGTGAATGTGATATTAGAGATTACAGGCCTGAATGGTATGAGGAAATATCAGATTTGGTTAAAAGGAAAAATAATTTATAAGCATCACATAACAATGTATTCACGCTGTGGACTAGCCCCTTGTTCGCCGGAGAAAATGTGACCATAGAAGGTTTGGTGATATTTTTTGGAAATCATAGTTAAGTCCCCAAATGGTAAGAATAAAGCTGCTCTCATTAATAAAGGAGAGTTAAGATTTGGATCATCATTTTATTCGCTAGTTATGTTTATGGTCAGAAAATTCTAGATATTTATCATTGAAGAGTGGTTACTAGATAAAGATAAAATATAACCAGTTGTAGTTCAACTTGTTTTAATAGACATTTTTGAGAAAAAAGAATGTGTAGTTTCTTCTATAAAAGAAGGATGGATAATTCCAAAGTTAGTTGATGATGAAAAAGCTATTATGCGTGTGATAAGTTTGAAACCTTTAGACGACATCTAAAAATGTTTTAATCTACAAAGTTATTTATCGAACATTAGTACTATCGAAAATAGGAGGGGAGATAAATTGTACACTGGTGAGAAAGTATGGAGTTAGTATAGTTTTGTGGACACACCTTAGTTAAGTCTAATACAATAATTTTGAGAGGATGTGTCCTATATGAAAAGAAAAGGTGTAGCAAAAAAATATACTGAAGATTTTAAACAAACAATAGTGGAACTCTACAATTCTGGAACTCCAGTAAAAAAATTAAGTAGCGAATATGGTGTATCTGAAGTAACGATATATAAATGGATTAGGTCCTATACCCCTGTAGGTGAAGGAAAGGATTCC
>NZ_MIJF01000069.1 GCF_001730235.1 Vulcanibacillus modesticaldus
TGCGTGCCCAGTAAGCCGCTAATTGCTAGTTGGTGAAAGTCCAACCTGAGTAAGTGCCAAGACGCTCAGTAGCTGATAGGCAACTGGTGGAGAAATCCTAAGGTTGAAGCCCTGTGACAAAGTAACTCCGTAGGAGTGCGAGCAAACTAGCAGGTTGTAACATAAAGTGAATCCTGCCGCCTCGTCAAAAGAGCCCTCAAAAGAGGACAAAGAGAAGTCGAGCCTGGGGATGATAGGCGAAGACCAGGGAAGGTGTGGAGAACTTGGAAAGCAACACTGAAGAATCTCTCGGGGTATGGGGAGCGACATGCTAGGAAAGTAACTAACGGAACTGGGGATACCCTCCTCATCACTTTCTTTGAAAGTAAAGCAGAAACCTATAAGTGAAATACGAAATGGTGGATGGATGAGAGGGAGTCGGAAGGGGTCATAGTACCGATAATGACAGTGACAACAAAACACTGTTTAGGGAAGGACACCCTACTTCGTTCATACGTACAGAAGGAGGTAAGAGTCAGTGAATGCCAAGAAAATGGCTAACTACACCAATAAGTTAAAAGCTCAAGAACTCTGGATGACGTTATATCTTAGTGCTAAGGAAAGTCCAACACGAAGGTTTCACGCTTTATATGATAAAATCTACCGACCTGATATACTATGGGAAGCATGGCAACGTGTAAAAAGAAAGAAAGGGAGCGGAGGAGTAGACGGACAAACGATAGAAAATATCGTAGAGGAATATGGCGAAAAGAAATTTATGAATGAACTTTATTTGGAATTAAAAGAGAAAAGATATCGTTCCAAACCAGTCCTAAGAACCTACATTCCCAAAGATAATGGGAAGAAACGTCCGTTAGGAATCCCGACCATAAAAGACCGAGTCGTACAGATGGCAACGAAAATGGTAATTGAACCAATATTTGAAGCAGACTTTCAGGATTGTTCGTTTGGTTTTCGACCAAAACGAAATGCCCATCAAGCCATGGCAAAGATACGAAAAGCAAGTAGGAAGAATTTTTGGGTAGTCGACGTCGATATCCAAGGATACTTTGATAACATCAATCAAGAAAAGTTGATGAAATTAGTAGAACAACGGATAAGTGATAGAAGGGTTTTAAAGCTAATCCGTAAATGGCTAGAGGCAGGCATTATGGAAGAAGGGAATATAAGGAATTCAGTCACAGGAACACCGCAGGGTGGAGTAATCTCTCCTCTTTTAGCAAATATCTACTTAAATGTGATGGATAAGCTATGGGAGAAGAGATTTAAGCATCTAGGTGAACTTGTTAGATATGCTGATGACTTTGTTATTTTAAGTAAAACTAAACAACAAGCATTAGAAAGTATCCGAGTAATCCAAGCCATAATGGGAAAACTTGACCTAACAATTAGTCTAGAGAAATCAAGACTTGTGAACATCTGGGATGATAAGGATGGTTTTGACTTTCTAGGATTTCACAATCGGAGATTTCCAATCCGTATAAAAGGTGGAAACACGTTATACGTCATGTCACACATACCGAAAAAGAATGCAATGAAGAAAATGCGAGCAAAGATTAAGGCTTACACAGAACCGAGAAACAAACTATATTTAGACATCCATGAATTAATAAAGGGTTTAAATAGGGTACTTCAAGGTCTTAAGAATTATTATTTGCTGTCACCAATTGCAAAGAAATGGCTAAATCGGATTGATTGGTATGTGCTAGAACGTCTTAACTTATTTTATAACAAGAAAAGAAATAGACGAAATAAACATGGGAATCTTAGGGAAGTAAGAAAA
>NZ_MIJF01000070.1 GCF_001730235.1 Vulcanibacillus modesticaldus
AGGAATCCTTTCCTTCACCTACAGGGGTATAGGACCTAATCCATTTATATATCGTTACTTCAGATACACCATATTCGCTACTTAATTTTTTTACTGGAGTTCCAGAATTGTAGAGTTCCACTATTGTTTGTTTAAAATCTTCAGTATATTTTTTTGCTACACCTTTTCTTTTCATATAGGACACATCCTCTCAAAATTATTGTATTAGACTTAACTAAGGTGTGTCCACAAAACTATACTAACTCCATTGGAACTCCATTATGGAAACTACTCCAAACTAGATAAGATAAAAATAATATAAATGCTACAACCAGTACTCTTACAAAGTAATTTACTTTCTTCTCCATGAATAACCTCCCTTTACTTGTTTTTAGAGAATGTCACATAACGATCGGTTATTCGCGACGTTCCCGAATGTTACAGGTATGTTCGAGTCTTAGATAGCTCTTATCTTAGACTCGAGCGTACCGACTCGGTTAATTCGGGAATGTGTCGCCTGATTATGCTTCTTCGATTCTTTTTGAATTTACTTCCCCTTGCATTTTCATCTTGTCGCTTCGGGCGACCAAGGCGTATTTCTTCGAGTCCTCTTCTTTGTTATCGCCGTAGCGGGGATATTTTGTTCTACGAAGTGGAGGCCTTCTACGATTAAGCTGAAAAGGAGGTCGGTTTTAAATGTTTTTACTTGTCACTTAAATCCCGATATACCTTTACAGCTCCAATCAATATCTTAGTAACATCCCTACTTATTTCTAAAACTTCATCAAGGATTTGTTCCTCTCTGTATTTAACAGCGATATACCCATAAAACTTATTAAAGCTCCTATCTGTTGGATATCTAAACGACATGTACAAATCATAAATATTCTCAATATTTTCTGTCTGTATATAATCATTCAAGAATCTTATTTTAAGTGGTTTTTCAATATATTTACTGATAATCTCTAAATATTCATTATTTGTTTTATCTGAAAGTTTTAATTTAGTTAATAGATTTTCAAAGGAATGCTCGGGTTTAAATTCAGCATTATGTAACCTAAGCATTCCCTTAATTATTAATTCAAGTCCGTGATAAAAATTAAATAATGTAGGAATTAATACATTAAAGTCGCTGAATTTAGTTAAGTTCTCATATTCAATCCAAGAAATTTCTTTGTCTGAGATAACAGTATGCTTATTTCCTGTCTCTACCATTTTATCTAATAGTATTTTACTTGTATTCAAATACTGTTCTCCAACTAAAAAAAACCTTTTTTCTATCTCCATATATTCCACCTTAACATAATCATAATCTTTTCTTTTTCAAACATACTACGAAGATAATTATAAAAAATAGTTTTTTCAACAAGTGAGATAATCATTCAACATATTTTCCTCCATTTCGGAGAACGGTCTCGTATTCACGACGTTCCCGAATGTTACAGGTATGTTCGAGTCTTAGATAGCTCTTATCTTAGACTCGGGCGTACCGACTCGGTTAATTCGGGAATGTGTCGCCTGATTTCACCTCTTCGATTTTTTTGAATCTACTTCTTATTGATTTTTCTTCTTATCGCTTCGGGCGACCAAGGGCGTTAGACCGCTGTGTGAATGCATTGTTATGAGACGTAACAAAAAATAAAGGACACCAATTAAT
>NZ_MIJF01000071.1 GCF_001730235.1 Vulcanibacillus modesticaldus
CGTATTGTCAAAAGTTTTATAGATTATTGTGTCAAAAACCTTGTTGTTATTGAAAAATTTATATTAAGGTATTGCCACCCCCTCAATTTAAGGGTAATTTTTAGTTGACCATTCAAAAAATTACTCAAACAAAGGAGGCGGCAAACTTGATGTCTAAAGTTATTTCTTTGTTGCTACTATACATTGAGGTTCAAAATAAAATCATTGTTTATTTGATGGGGGCATTGCTTGGTAAGAATTCTCTTCGTAAGTATCTAGATAAACCTGTTAATAAGCCTTATCGTCCTTTACAGGTTGACCAGTTGCCTATTATTAAGGTCCCTGAGAAACTCAATTATTTGACTCTTTTACAAGAGTATTTGGACAAGCATGGTAAACCTTTAAAACCTGTTAAACGTCATAAGAACAGTAAGGTTAAGGTTCCCAATACTCTTTCCTGTCCTCGTTGCAATGCCCCTCACATCTACCTTTACGATAATAATGGTGGTAAAGGTCAATTCAAGTGTAAAGTTTGTTCTGCTAATTTTAACTTCAAGAATTTTTATTCTAAGGCTGCCATTATTAAATGTCCCCATTGCAATAAGTCTCTTGAGAAAATCAAGGAGCGTAAGGATTTTTATATCTATAAATGCAAAAATGATGATTGCTCTTTTTATCAAAGAAATCTTGCTACTATGAGTAGTGAAGAGAAAAAACTATTTAATGAAAAACCTCATGAGTTTAAGGTTAGGTATATTTATCGCCATTTTAATTTTGAATATAAGCCTTTAGCTAAGTCTTCTCCTGTTCTTTCTGATGTAGATATCTCTAGGATTTATGCTTCTCCTCATACTCTTGGACTTATTTTAACTTACCATGTGAACTATGGTATCTCTGCTCGTAAGACTGCTGCTCTTATGAATGACGTACATAATCTTAAAATTAGTCATCAAACTGTTCTTAATTATGCTGATGCTGTCGCTAAAACTATTAAGCCCTTTGTTGATCATTATCCTTACGTTTTGTCTAATTCTTTTTGTGGTGATGAGACTTATATCAAAGTTAATGGTAAATGGCATTATTTATTCTTTTTCTTTGATTCAGTGAAAAAGATTATTTTGTCTTATCCTATTTCTCCTAATCGTGATACTCTTTCTGCTGTTAGGGCTTTGGATCAGGTTCTGATGAAGTTGAAAGATATCCCAGATGATCTTAGGTTTATTGTTGATGGTAATCCTATTTATGTTCTTGCTCAGCATTTCTTTGCTCAACATGGTGTGTTTTTCGATATTAATCAGGTTATTGGTCTGACTAATGAGGATCCTGTCTCAAAAGAGTATCGACCACTTAAGCAAATTATTGAACGCTTAAACCGCACCTTTAAAGGTAATTACAGGGCTACTAATGGTTTTAACTCTGATGAAGGCTCAGTTTCTTTTGTCACTTTGTTTGTTGCTTATTTTAATTTCCTAAGACCTCATGCTGCTCTTGAGAAAAGAGTACCTGTTGTGATTCCTGAATTAGCTTCTTTACCACATATGCCTGCTAGGTGGTCTAAACTTATTGAGTTGTCACAGGAATTTATTTTAGAGCAACAGTCTGCTTAATCTAACAGTATTAATTAG
>NZ_MIJF01000072.1 GCF_001730235.1 Vulcanibacillus modesticaldus
AATAGAAAGAGTATTTGCAGATATGAAAGAGAAACATGGTTTGCGTTGGACTACGTTAAGAGGTTTGAAAAAAGTCTCGATGCAGGCGATGTTAGTTTTTGCTGCCATGAATTTGAAAAAGCTAGCGAATTGGACGTGGAAGAGACGTCCGAATCGCTCTCAATTTTTTATTTCATCCAAGATTTTAAGCATTTTTGACAAAAATAACCTCATACTAGGTAATTTAGCATGAGGTTAGTCTTCAGTCTGGAAGGTACAACCTATGTACCTTTACGTTATATAAGTGAATTATTGCAAAAAAAAGTGAAATGGGATGGACAAACTAGTAGTATTAACATACTTGATCTGAATCTCGGAGAGAAGATTGATAATAATAATCAAATAAGCAATGAAGAAGCTAAAAATAAGCAAATTGATACAAATGTCTCAACATCAAATATATTAGAAATTAAAGATTTAAGTGGTACTACTATTTTTGATAAAGCATCATTTTCTCGTAACCAATTTAGAGATGTATATTTTATTGGTGGGGCTCCTCACTTTGACTTACTTTCCGAATATTTAAGTGTAGGCGATGGTTCAAATGCCGAAAATTTCAGAAGACTTGATAGTACGAAAAGAGAAAAGATTATGTCAGATGGAATAGTTTTTTTCCATGTTCTTAATTATCATGAATTTACAAAAAAAGATAATTTCTATTTACCTATGGAAGTAGACCAGATTAATAGTTTATTAAAAGATAAAAAAGCATTTGTTGTTGTCAAAAAAGTAGATGGAGTTATCCAAATTTTATTTGCTGCACAGGATAATGTATCCCTAAAAAAAATAGTTAGTAATTCATTTACCGGAAAAACAGCGGATTTACGTGATATTAAACCAAGAGATAAAGTTGATTCCTATTATGAATTAATGAATAATTTATCTGAACCACCAGCTGACTTATCAATTATTGTTGATTTACGACAGCCTAAAGAAAATGGAACTGCAATTGTTTATATAAATGTTAAAAAAGGAAGTGTATCAAGCCTTAATTTTAATTCACTCGATTTTAAAGAACGTCCTGAAAATATAATTGCATATTATGATTACCAAACCGGTGAGTTAGAAGAAGAAGTATATTTGACGCATCAAGAATTGCAAGCAGTTCCTTTAAATAATGGATTTAAAGTTTATGAAGTACGTCCGTATTTCTTACCAACCGCTTCACCACAATCTATTATTAAAGAGAATTATGCATTAATCAGAATATCCGCTTTATTACCTTATTTGGAAAGTTCTAAACCTATTGCGGTAAAATTCCTTATTCCAGACCATTGGAAGACAAACGTTCCTTATTCCGAAGGTAGTGTCAAAAGTTCTATGAAAAATTAAACGTTTGGTGAAAAAGAAATTAAGAATGACAAAATTGGGGAACAAAGAACTTCACAAAGGGTTAAACAAGTATAGCAAAAGCATGACTTCATTTAAACAGTGACAAAAAAGAGCATACTGAAGCAGACTCTTAAAACAGAGCCTAATTAATACTGTTAGATTAAGCAGACTGTTGCTCTAAAATAAATTCCTGTGACAACTCAATAAGTTTAGACC
>NZ_MIJF01000073.1 GCF_001730235.1 Vulcanibacillus modesticaldus
AATTGCTCTTTGAAAACTGAACAGTGTAACAAGCCAAGCGTGCCACAAGGAATTGTGGGACCAAAGTCAAAGAGAGCTAACTCAAACTTTTTATGGAGAGTTTGATCCTGGCTCAGGACGAACGCTGGCGGCGTGCCTAATACATGCAAGTCGAGCGAAGTTTATGGGAGCTTGCTCCTAATAAACTTAGCGGCGGACGGGTGAGTAACACGTGGGCAACCTGCCTGTAAGACTGGGATAACCCCGGGAAACCGGAGCTAATACCGGATAAGCTGTTAGTACGCATGTAGATAACAGGGAAAGATGGCGCAAGCTATCACTTACAGATGGGCCCGCGGCGCATTAGCTAGTTGGTAGGGTAACGGCCTACCAAGGCGACGATGCGTAGCCGACCTGAGAGGGTGATCGGCCACACTGGGACTGAGACACGGCCCAGACTCCTACGGGAGGCAGCAGTAGGGAATCTTCCGCAATGGACGAAAGTCTGACGGAGCAACGCCGCGTGAGTGATGAAGCCCCGGCTAACTACGTGCCAGCAGCCGCGGTAATACGTAGGGGGCAAGCGTTGTCCGGAATTATTGGGCGTAAAGCGCGCGCAGGCGGCTCTTTAAGTCTGATGTGAAAGCCCACGGCTCAACCGTGGAGGGTCATTGGAAACTGGGGAGCTTGAGTGCAGGAGAGGAAAGTGGAATTCCATGTGTAGCGGTGAAATGCGTAGATATATGGAGGAACACCAGTGGCGAAGGCGGCTTTCTGGCCTGTAACTGACGCTGAGGCGCGAAAGCGTGGGGAGCAAACAGGATTAGATACCCTGGTAGTCCACGCCGTAAACGATGAGTGCTAGGTGTTAGGGGTTTCGACGCCCTTAGTGCCGCAGTTAACACATTAAGCACTCCGCCTGGGGAGTACGGCCGCAAGGTTGAAACTCAAAGGAATTGACGGGGGCCCGCACAAGCAGTGGAGCATGTGGTTTAATTCGAAGCAACGCGAAGAACCTTACCAGGGCTTGACATCCCGTTGACCGGTGTAGAGATACATCTTTTTCTTCGGAAACAACGGTGACAGGTGGTGCATGGTTGTCGTCAGCTCGTGTCGTGAGATGTTGGGTTAAGTCCCGCAACGAGCGCAACCCTTGATCTTAGTTGCCAGCATTAAGTTGGGCACTCTAAGGTGACTGCCGGTGACAAACCGGAGGAAGGTGGGGATGACGTCAAATCATCATGCCCCTTATGTCCTGGGCTACACACGTGCTACAATGGCTGGTACAAAGGGTAGCGAAGCCGTGAGGCCAAGCCAATCCCAAAAAGCCAGTCTCAGTTCGGATTGTAGGCTGCAACTCGCCTACATGAAGCCGGAATTGCTAGTAATCGCGGATCAGCATGCCGCGGTGAATACGTTCCCGGGCCTTGTACACACCGCCCGTCACACCACGAGAGTTTGCAACACCCAAAGTCGGTGAGGTAACCAATATGGAGCCAGCCGCCTAAGGTGGGGCAGATGATTGGGGTGAAGTCGTAACAAGGTAGCCGTATCGGAAGGTGCGGCTGGATCACCTCCTTTCTATGGAGTCGACTCATCTTAAGAGATGAGAAAAAAAGGGCTTGGATACACTGTTTAGTTTTGAAAGAG
>NZ_MIJF01000074.1 GCF_001730235.1 Vulcanibacillus modesticaldus
CAATAGCGTTGCATAAAAGTTATAGTGGTTAGTTCACACAATATTCTGAACAATATTTTCCTAAACTTCGACCAAAGAACCAGTAACCAACTAAAGGTGATCACTGTCCATTTGGCAATTATTACTATTTGATTTAATTATTCACAAAAAAACAAAACAACTTACAATAACTATTTTTATCCTGGTGCTTTAACCATTAACTTTATCCAATTATCGTATGGCTTCCAAAGTAAAATTCGTAACCAGCGACTTATTTGTAATAATGTTTGTTTTGTTTTGGTTTCTAATTGGATTAATACCATCAAGCTATATGCAATTAATGTTAAGTAAACTTGGTTTAACACAGCTTCTTCACTAGTTCCATAGAGATGTTTAATTTTTAAATGTTGTTTCATCCATTTAAAAAATAACTCAATCGCCCAACGTGAGCGATAGATTTCGCCTATTTCTTCAGCATCTAGGTCAAAACGATTGGTTATGATTCGTATTTCATTATTCTCTGAATCAACTGTTTCAATTAACCTTAGAACATTGTCCATTCTATTTTGAGGTGTACCGATGACTACCATTGAATCAGATTTGATTGAGCTGTTTTCTGGAATATTGAATGTTTCAAGTACCCTAACTATTGCATTTTTCTTGAGTCTTGATGCGAAAAAGATTCCTTCATCACAATAATGATCAAATTTTTCGTAGTCATTGTAACCTCGATCAAATATGTACATCACATCTTTTTCATCAATTAGGACATCCATTTGGGTTCTATCGTTCTTACTAGCAGGGGTAACGATGAATTTTTCAGGATATACAGTTTCATCGTCTACAAATTCTAACCGAAGATGAATTTTTATTCCTGCTTTTGTCTTACGGAACTTCGCCCACTTATATTTTTTCAGTCCTAAGGAAATAGTGGTAGAGTCAACTATCTTTAAACCTTTAAATTTCGAAGAAGCTGACGATTTCCTACGTATGTGCCCAACAAGGTCAAAGAAAATTTCGGCGAGTAAATCTGGATTTACTTGATTATGTTTTCTAGAAAGTTGAGATGCACTGATTGAAGTTAACCCCAGTTCTTGTTGAAATTCTTCTAGTAAAACATCATCAGCAATTGCTCTTAAACCTTCACGTTGTTCTATTTGGGCGTGTAGGAACAGCAATAAATAAGCTCTTGTTGTTAATTTTTTAACGTATTTGTCTTGCTTCATTTCTTCTACTTTTTGTTGTAATTTTACAGAATTGATAGGAGCTATCCATTTACCAAATGACGAAAATAGTGTATCCTTGTCCATAAGCATGGTCCTTTATATTGGATTTGGACAGGGAGCACCTGTACTTCCATTATAAAGGATTTTTTTATGAACTAGTGATTATTAGAA
>NZ_MIJF01000075.1 GCF_001730235.1 Vulcanibacillus modesticaldus
TAATCCCTATGATAATGCTTGTATTGAATCATTTCATGCTATATTGAAAAAAGAAGAAGTAAATCACGTGCAATATCTAGATTACTATTCTGCTAAGATAGCAATTTTTCAATATATTGAGGGCTGGTACAACCGAAGAAGAATACATAGTGCTTTAGGTTATTTGACTCCTCAAGCCATCGAAGATCAATTGAAACATTCAGCATAAGAGTTAACTTTTTTGTGTCCAATATATTGACTCAAATCCACCTTTTTCTAGAGTTAATTTATCTATTTTTGTGTTTAAACTATATAGATCTTTTAATAATCCCTCATCTAGTAAATCGAAACTGAGCCTTTGTTTTAGTTGAATATTTTCATCTCTCAAATTCTTTAATTCGCTTAACATTTTTAATTTTGTATTTAATTTTTCTTGTATAAATTTAATTCTGTTATCAATCATTGAATTATGAAATTTTATAAGCTCATTAAATTTTTTATTTAGTGAAGGAATATAAGAATTAGCCTGGTTATAAATTTTTTTGAGTTGATTTTCATTTATGGTTGTTTTTTCTTTTTTAAGTTTTTCAATGCTTCGTTTAATTAATGAAGTTTCAATTTCTATCTCGTTTATATTTTCTTCTATTTCTGAAATGGTTTTAATGACGTTTGATTTCTTTTCTAATTCCTCTATATATGATTCTGTATAATCTATTTTACTTCTTTGTTGAATCAACTTATCTAGATCTCTTTCTATAATTTTTAGACTTTGTATCAAAAAATCTTTTGATTGAATTTCTTCCGTTTTTTTATAAGTATCATATTCTTTAACAGCTTGCTTTAGCTTAGCATTAATTTTATCTTTGTCATTTAAAACTTTGGTATCATGAATATTAAGTAGAAAAAGGTGGATTGATTCATAAACATCATCTGAGGTGTAAACATTTAAATACTTGATAATGTTTTCTAATTGATGATTTTCCAATCTAATGAATCTTGGAATAATTTGCCTTAATGTTGGTTTTTCTTCATTCGATTTAAAAAGTACATTTTTTAATTCAAATAAGAAATCATCTGGATTTGAGTCAATATATTGGACACAAAAAAGTTAACTCTTATGCTGAATGTTTCAATTGATCTTCGATGGCTTGAGGAGTCAAATAACCTAAAGCACTATGTATTCTTCTTCGGTTGTACCAGCCCTCAATATATTGAAAAATTGCTATCTTAGCAGAATAGTAATCTAGATATTGCACGTGATTTACTTCTTCTTTTTTCAATATAGCATGAAATGATTCAATACAAGCATTATCATAGGGATTA
>NZ_MIJF01000076.1 GCF_001730235.1 Vulcanibacillus modesticaldus
TGGTTACGAATTTTACTTTGGAAGCCATACGATAATTGGATAAAGTTAATGGTTAAAGCACCAGGATAAAAATAGTTATTGTAAGTTGTTTTGTTTTTTTGTGAATAATTAAATCAAATAGTAATAATTGCCAAATGGACAGTGATCACCTTTAGTTGGTTACTGGTTCTTTGGTCGAAGTTTAGGAAAATATTGTTCAGAATATTGTGTGAACTAACCACTATAACTTTTATGCAACGCTATTGAATAATTATAAATATTGATAATAATGATATTGATACTGATACTTATCAAAATTACATGGATTTATATGATGAAACTATTAAACCTTCAGAAAGGCTTGTGGAAATCTACATAGTTGTTTTAGATGCTATAATTCAAAAAGATACTGGACTAAACTCTGGAATGAAGTATATATCAATTGATACAGATGTTACGGAAGATTTAAGTGAAGAAGAGAAAAAGGTATTATTAAATTATTTTAAAAAGTATAGCGCAGAAGTTAAGAATCTGTCATTTGAAGGTTTAAAAAACGAAGGTCTGTTTGACGAAGAGACTTTTTCATTAGAAGGCATCTTATTGGCAGTAAAAGACATAAAAAAGAAGACAGATAAAGAAGCTATAATTGAAGCTAGTAAATATAGATCTGGATTAGGTGCAATAGCAATTGAATATACACTTGAGTATATAAATGGTAAATGGGAGATTAAGCAAGAAAAAATGTTATGGATAAGTTAAAAAAAGAAAAAGATATTCTCATGTATGCTATAGCATAGATGGCACCAAACAACGTATAACAAGATATTCACGCTGCGGTCTAAAGCCCTTGGTCTCCCGAAGCGATAAGAAGAAAAGACAAATAGAAGTAGATTCAAAAAAATCGAAGAGGTGTAATCAGGCGACACATTCCCGAATGAACCGAGTCGGTACGCTCGAGTCTAAGATAAGAGTTATCTAAGACTCGAACATACCTGTAACATTCGGGAACGTCGCGAATAACCGATCGTTATAAGACATAACAACTAATAGTTATTTCATTGGTGTTTTTTTACAAACGAATTTATTGTATAATGTATTTAAATACATCCCAATGTTGAGGTGGATAAGATGAGTTTAGAAGAAAAATTACTAAAAGATTTTCAAAGTTTATCTGATGATAAAAAGAGGGAAGTAATAGATTTTGTTGAATTTTTAAAGATAAGAAATCGCGAAGTTGTAAATTTAATGGATGATATTATTGAAGAAAATCGTGA
>NZ_MIJF01000077.1 GCF_001730235.1 Vulcanibacillus modesticaldus
TGATATGATCCCCTTATAGTAGACAGAAAAAAGAAAAACCATTAGTCTGTCTATTATGGAGGGGATTTTTCTATGGGTAAAATTCGAAACACATATGATGTAGCATTCAAAAAGAAAGCAGTGGATATGTATAAGAATGAAGGAATGGGATACAAAACTGTGGCTAAAAAGTTGGGTATTGATCATTCTATGGTTCGTCGATGGGTTCATCATTATGAAAACGAAGGAATGAAGGGACTTGAAGAAAAACGTGGAAAAGCCAAAGGCCGCGGAAAAGGACGACCTCGTATTCGTCCAGAAAATCCAGAAGAGAAGATTAAACGTCTTGAAGCAGAGGTAGAGATGTTAAAAAAGTTCTTAAACATGTGAAAGGGGGAATGGAAGACGTACCAAAACAGGAAAGGTTCGCCGTTATTCATGAAATGGTAGGGAAGAATGTTTCCATCAAACAATTGTGTGAGATAGCAAGTGTATCCTCTAGTGGATACTACAGATGGGTGAAGCGACAAAAGAATCCTTCTCAAAAGCAATTGGAGGACGAAAAGCTAAAAAATAAGATTTTAGAATGTCATCAGAAAGTAAAAGGAATTTACGGATATAGAAGAATAAAGGGTTGGCTTAAGCGTAGGTATAACTTAAAAGTTAACCATAAACGAGTACAAAGACTGATGAAGGAGATGGGAATCTGTGCGGTTATTCGCAAAAAAAGGCCGTATTATGGGAAGAAAGAG
Organism: Vulcanibacillus modesticaldus; assembly: GCF_001730235.1. Classification (GTDB taxonomy): domain Bacteria; phylum Bacillota; class Bacilli; order Tepidibacillales; family Tepidibacillaceae; genus Vulcanibacillus; species Vulcanibacillus modesticaldus. Next base: position 732 of record NZ_MIJF01000077.1, read on the forward strand.
CCTTACGTCATCTCAAATAACCATCTAAACAGGGATTTTCATGCCACAAAACCGAATGAAAAATGGGTAACAGATATCACCTATTTAATTTTTAATAAGAAAAGGCTCTATTTATCAGCTATTAAAGACCTTTACAACAATGAAATTGTGGCTTATCAAGTAAGTTTAAGAAATGATCTTCAACTGGTAATGGATACAGTTAAAAAGGCCATCAAGAAACGAAAAAAACGGAATGTAAACGGAGTCCTCCTACACAGTGATCAAGGATTCCAGTATACATCCCGTCAATACAACCAACTACTTAAAAGATACAATATAAAAGCAAGTATGTCCAGAAAAGGAAATTGTTTAGATAATGCCAGCATGGAGAATTTCTTCAGCCACTTTAAGGCAGAGTGTTTTCATCTATACTCTTTTCGCACAACTGAAGAAGTAAAAAATGCCGTTAAAAGGTACATACGTTTTTATAATCATCACCGATTCCAAGAGAAATTAA
>NZ_MIJF01000078.1 GCF_001730235.1 Vulcanibacillus modesticaldus
AAGGAATCCTTTCCTTCACCTACAGGGGTATAGGACCTAATCCATTTATATATCGTTACTTCAGATACACCATATTCGCTACTTAATTTTTTTACTGGAGTTCCAGAATTGTAGAGTTCCACTATTGTTTGTTTAAAATCTTCAGTATATTTTTTTGCTACACCTTTTCTTTTCATATAGGACACATCCTCTCAAAATTATTGTATTAGACTTAACTAAGGTGTGTCCACAAAACTATACTAACTCCAAACATAGGACTAAGTGGAGCTTTTATGAAAAAAAATAATGGCGAATTGGTAGTTTATTATACCTTTGGTACAAGTCAATTATATTCAGACGAGGGGCTTACATGGCAAGGTTCTGAAAACAGAGAAGAAAATAAATATATATTGTATGGTGTAATAAATAATCCAAGAATAAAGCAAGTAATTATTAAAGGTGATAATTATAAAGAAGCAAGAATTATTGATACAGAAGGTGATAAAAGAATCTGGTATTTTCTCCAAAAAGATTCATTTAAGCAACCTATAAGAATATATGGCTTGTCAATAGATGGAGAATAATTGTACAAGAGTGATTATAAAAGTGATTATCTTATTGAGTAATTTGAGATCTGGTCGGGTAATATTTGAAGAATGATTACAAAATATATGAATTTAAAAAATAGATATACACCTATTGACATTAGGCGTCATAATTGAATATAATCATAGATAAATTTATCAAATGCGATATTTCAAAAGGTTATGATAAGGAGTAGTAGCAAGTTCAATGATTTGTAGAGAGTCGGTGGTTGGTGCAAACCGATAATCATAACTTGTGAACTCGCCTTTAAACCATAGAAGGGAAATCAAGTACCTTCTATCGTAAATCTGCGTTAAAGATTCGAGTGGTATTTTTCAGATGAAAATATCATTAGGGTGGTACCACGGGAGATTATTAACCTCTCGTCCCTAGCTAATGCTGGGGATGGGAGGTTTTTTGATTGTATTTCATCATTTTAGTTAAACTTAGGAGGTTTCAAAGATGGATGAAAAAATCTATAATCCTGCAGAAGTAGAACAAAAATGGCAAAAGATTTGGGAAGAAACAAATGCCTTTAAAACAAATGAAGATGACTCCAAACCTAAATTTTACGCATTAGAGCAATTTCCCTATCCTTCTGGTGATGGATTACATATGGGACACGTAAGGGTTTATACCATCGGAGATGTTATTGCTCGCTTTAAGAAAATGAAAGGTTATCAAGTTCTTCATCCAATGGGAGCTGATGCCTTTGGTTTACCTGCCGAGAATGCTGCTATTCAAAGAGGAATCAATCCAAGAGAATGGACACTAAAGAATATGGAGCGCATCCGTAGTGAACAAAAAAGATTAGGGGTATCCTACGATTGGGATCGTTATGTGGGAACTTGCTTACCAGATTATTATAAATTTACCCAATGGTTATTCTTACTCTTCTACGAGAGGGGCTTAGCATATAAAAAAGAAGCGGCTGTAAACTGGTGTTCAAGCTGTAATACTGTATTAGCTAATGAACAGGTTGAAGACGGTAAATGTTGGCGATGTGATAATGAAGTAACTAAAAAAGAGTTAAGCCAATGGTTCTTAAAGATAACAGATTATGCAGAACGACTACTTCAAGATTTGGATCAGTTAGATGGTTGGCCAGATAAAGTAAAAATGATGCAAAAGAACTGGATAGGTAAGAGTGAGGGAGCAGAAGTAGTATTTACCGTTCCAGAGCTTGATAATGCTAAGATTCCTGTTTTTACAACACGCCCTGACACATTGTTTGGTGTTACATATATGGTAGTAGCTCCTGAACATCCATTAGTACCAAATCTAATTGCTGGTAAGGAAAATGAGGAGAAAATTAAGCAATTTATTGAAGACTTAAAGAAAGAAAGTGAGATAGCTAGAACTGCGACTGATGTTGAAAAAGTTGGTTATTTCACAGGAAGTTATGCCAAACATCCTCTAACTGGAGAAAACATTCCGATTTGGGTAGCAAATTATGTGTTAATGGATTACGGTACAGGAGCGGTAATGGGAGTTCCAGCCCATGATGAGCGAGATTTCTTATTCGCTAAAAAGTATGATCTTCCTGTTAAAATCGTTATTCAGCCTAAATCAGAGGAAAAACCTACTCTAGATGAGATGACAACCGCCTATACTGGTGATGGAATGTTAGTAAATTCAGATATTTTCAATGGCTTAGAGAACAGAGAAGCAATTAAGAAAATTAGTGAGCACTTAAAGGAAAATGGTAAAGGAAAGCCTACCGTTTCTTATCGTTTGCGTGATTGGTTGATATCTCGTCAAAGATATTGGGGTACTCCGATTCCAATCGTATATTGTGATGATTGTGGAACAGTTCCAGTACCATTAGACCAACTACCAGTAGTTCTACCAGAAGATGTGGTGTTTGATGGTAAGAATAATCCATTAACAACTTCGGAATCTTTTGTTCACACCACTTGTCCTTCATGTGGCAAACCAGCACGTAGAGAAACAGATACAATGGATACCTTTATCGATTCATCATGGTACTATTTCCGATATATAAGCCCACATGAAGATACAAAACCGTTTGATTCTAAGGAAGTAAACAAGTGGATGCCAGTAGATGAGTATGTTGGTGGTATTGAGCACGCTGTACTACATTTACTTTACTCTCGCTTCTTTACCAAGGTATTGTATGATGCAGGACTAATTTCACACCAAGAGCCATTTAAATCCTTACTTACTCAAGGAATGGTTATTAAAGATGGTTCAAAAATGTCAAAGTCAAAGGGTAACGTTGTAAGTCCAAATGAAATTATCGAAAAATATGGGGCTGATACCGGTAGACTATTCATTCTATTTGCTGCTCCACCTGATAGGGATTTAGATTGGACCGATACAGGTGTTGAAGGAAGTCATCGTTTCTTAAACCGCGTATGGAGAATGGTACAGCAACATTTAGATACCATCACTAAAACCCATGAATTAAAAGTGGAAACCGAAGCAGAGAAAGAACTTCGTAGAATGATTCATGTTACAATTAAACGGGCAACTGAAGATATTGATGAAAGAAATAACTTTAATACAGCTATCAGTGCGATTATGGAATTGGTTAACAAAATTTATAGCTATCCAGCAGACGGTAACAAAGCTCTATTAAAAGAAGCCATTGAAAAAGTTGTAATTTTACTAGCACCAATGACACCACATATTACAGAGGAATTGTGGCAAATGATGGGACACGAGGATAGCATTCACAATGTGAGTTGGCCAACATATAACGAAGAATACTTGGTGTTAGATGAAGTAGAGATCGTTATCCAAGTAAATGGTAAGATTCGTGGCAAAATCGTTATTCCAACTTCTTTATCCAAAGAAGAAGTAGAAGAGAAAGTTTTAGGGCTAGAAAAAATATCTGAATGGACCCAAGGTAAACAAATTAGAAAAGTGATCGTTGTACCAGGAAAATTGGTTAACATCGTAGTTGTTTAAAAATAATATTAGTTATTGTAATACTAAAGAGGTTGTTTAAGATAAAAATCTTAGCAACCTCTTATCTTTTAAGAATATTACCTTTATTATTTTTGCAAATACGTAAAAAGTAGTATTTTGCAACGTGCTCACCTTGTCCGTTTCACTCTCAAAAGTCGCACTTATACAAAACACTACTATTTTTTCATAACTAAAAAAAGGAAAAACGAGAAAGTTGTCGAAATCTTTATGAAATAAAATCATAAGGTATCGAATTATAATTTTTCTATAAAATTTTTGAACATTTCAATCGTTACTTCTTTTCTCGTTGGAAGTTGATGTTTAATTGCAAATTGATTCATTTCCTTCGTCCAACTGTTAAGTTTAGCTAGATTAATCATTTTTCCAGCTTTGTAATCTTCAATCAATTGAGAAATTATCCTCTCACGTTGTTCATCCATTTGTTGATATTTTTTTATTGCCTGAACTTTTTCTTCAACTTGTTTAGATATTTCATTATGTACACTCACTTTTTTCACCTCAATAAAATGTTTTAATCGAAGGGAGTCCTTTAATGTATTTAACACTAAAAAGAAAAATCGCCATTGGATTAATTTTTATTTTACTACTTTTTATGATTGTTCAATATATTTTTTTAAAAAAAGAAGAACCTCCATTATTTGTAGAGGTTGATCCATTAAAAGAAACAGCAAAGATTGGGATTAAAGTAAAAGATACTGTAAATGAAGAAAAACAGGATGTGGTTGTTGACATCAAAGGGGAGGTTAATAAACCAGGAGTATATCAAGTGGACGTAAATGATAGAATTCAAGATGTTATTACGATTGCTGGTGGAGTTACTGAAGAAGCAGACCTTAGTCAAGTTAATTTGGCAATGAAGGTTCGTGATGAAATGGTAATTTATATCCCTAAGACAGGAGAAAAGCTTGCATCCAATCCTATTAATTTGAATATGGGTAAAATCTCCATAAATAATTCAGATATTAATCAGTTAATGATGTTAGACGGCATTGGTGAAGCGAAAGCTAAGGCAATTATTGAATACAGGAATACAAATGGGAGTTTTAAAACCATCGAGGAGATAATGAAAGTTCCAGGAATTGGAGCAAAAATCTTTGCGCAAATAAAAGATGAAATTACTTTGAATTAGAAATAAAACAAAAAAGTATAATTTTAGCAATTTAAAATATACTTTATTTCCCTATCCAATTACATTAAAATACTCTATAAGGAGTTTGGTTTAAATCTAAGTACGTATTAATAAAGGGTGGTAAATGTGAGTCTTTTAAAAACAGATGATCAAATTAAAGAATTAATTCAGGAATCTAAACGCATTGCTATTGTTGGTCTATCTAACAAATCAGAACGTGATAGCTATAGGGTAGCAAAATATTTGTTAGATAAGGGATTTGAAATTATTCCGGTAAATCCAACCGTTGATGAAGTATTAGGTATAAAGGCTGTGGGTTCTCTAAAAGAAATCGAGGGACAAGTCGATATGGTTGATGTTTTCCGCAAACCAGACCAAGTGATGCCAATTGTTGAAGAAGCGATAGCAATTGGTGCTAAATCTATTTGGTTCCAACTTGGAGTTGTTAACGAGTCAGCAGCTAAGCTGGCATCAGACAATGGTTTAAAGGTTGTTATGGATCGTTGTGTGAAGATAGAACATAATCGTTTGTTTTAATCATATTTTTCCTTTGAATAAAATCATCCGAGGGGATGATTTTGTTTTTGTTAAGGAAACTGTACTATAATATTACTAGGATTGAAAACATTAATAGGATGGAGGATAATAAATGGGTTCCTACTATCGTAAGAGTTGGGACGAGTATTTTATGGAATTGGCGTTTACAGTTGCTGAGAGGGCAACTTGTCCAAGAAGACATGTAGGTGCCATCTTAGTAAAGGATAAAAAACTGATGGGAACAGGATATAATGGTAGTCCATCAGGGGTTGCCGATTGTTACGAACAAGGTTGTTTGATCGAACATTATAATGAAAATGGTGAAACTAAAGAGAGATGTATTAGAACAATTCATGCTGAAGTTAACTTGATGCTATTTACTGACAGAGTAGATAGAGAAGGTGCAACTGTTTATTTGACTGATTCACCATGTTATAATTGTGCGAAGATGTTAGCGAATAGTGGAATTAAAGAAGTTGTTTATGAGCGGTTATATGAGAAAGACCACGAAAAAGTTGGCATACTTTTTGATGAAGCGAATATTTCATATCGGCAATATAAGAGGGAATAGGTTGGTACAAAGGGTTAGATATCTAACATTAAGTTAGAATACCTTGAAGGAACAGTCATTTTAATATATAATTTGATTAGACAATCCTCTACGCTACAGGTGGTAGAGGATTTTTTTGGCAGTCCAAATAAGTTAAATGTTAATCTTTTTTTTTATGATATAAATGTACGAATCGTTTGCTTAAGTAATATTCTAATAATATAACAATGCTCAAATTAAAATGGTTTTTAAAAAGAAGAGGCGGTGAAAATATAGTGATTAAAGATTTCAATGATCCAAATTTACGTAATCTTTCTAAAGAAGAAAAGAGAAAATTAGCCAATGAGAGGGCTGAGGAACTAAAAGCTACCATTCAAGATTATCTTGATATTAGGGATAGCATTCCAACTGGTTTTAATCAAAAGGAGAAGATTCAAGAGCGCAAAAAAAGAATAATGGAAGTCCTTGGTGCTACGGAAGAAGATTGGGGTGATTGGAAGTGGCAGTTACGCAATCGTTTTACTACTGTAGAACAGCTTGAAAAAGTATTTAAGCTAACTGAAAAGGAAAAAGAGGAAATTGCAGAAGTAGGTAAACGCTATCGATGGGCATTGTCTCCATATTATCTAAGCATAATTGATCCTGATAACCCTGATGATCCAATTCGTAAACAAAGTATTCCTTCAATTGCTGAACTATTAGATACACATGGTGAAGATGATCCAATGGGTGAAGAATTTACTTCTCCTGTACCCCATATCACTAGACGTTACCCTGATCGTCTGATTATCAATGTTACTAATCAATGTGGTATGTATTGCCGACATTGTCAACGTCGGAGAAATATTGGCGAAGTTGATAGTGGAACACCAAAAGAAGCTTTGGAACAAGCAATTGATTATATTCGTCAGCATGAAGAGATACGTGATGTGCTTCTAACTGGTGGAGATGCTTTTATGATGAGTGATGAGCGTATCGATTGGATTTTAACTGAGTTGCGTTCTATACCTCACGTTGAAATTATACGTTTTGGTACAAGAACACTAGTTACTTTACCACAAAGAATCACACCAGAGCTTTGTGAAATCTTATCTAAGCATCATCCTATTTATATCAACACTCATTTTAATCATCCTCAAGAGGTTACAGAAGAGGCCGCAAAGGCAACAGATTTACTTACAAGAGCAGGGGTACCTCTTGGTAATCAGGCTGTACTGTTAAATGGTATTAACAACGATAAACATGTGATGAAGAAACTTAACCATGAATTACTAAAAATTCGTGTACGTCCATACTATATCTTCCATTCAAAGCCAGTTACTGGTACAACTCACTTTAATGTTAAAGTAGAGGATGGATTAGAAATAATGGAAAGCTTAAGGGGATATACTTCAGGTCTAGCAATACCAACTTATATAATTAATGCACCAAAGGGTTATGGTAAGACTCCAATGTTACCAGAATACTTAATTTCTCAAGGAAAAGATAAAGTTAAGATCAGAACTTGGGAAGGAAGAGTTTTTGATTATCCAAACTCTGGACCAGAAAATGTTGACGATGATAAATAATAAATTTTAATACTATATTTAAAACAAAAAGGAGCTGACTCAATACATTATATAGAGTCGGCTTTTTTTTTTAGAAATGGCAGACGGAAGCTGATGTTCTAATAGAGTTCATTTTATGAATATATTAATGAACAAGTAATTGTCATATAATTATAAATTATGTTAAAATTAAGATAAATTACTTTTTCCGTGATAAATCTTAATTTGTAGCTTTTTAACCTGATTTTTTTCGGGTTAAAAATAAAAAAAAGATAAATGAGGAGGTCGTTTGATGAAAAAAAAGTTTATCTCACTTTTCATCCTATTTTTAGTATTTTCAGTGATATCGGTAGGATGTTCTTTAAACACTAGCAGTGAGAATGAAGGAGTTACTAGATATTTAATGGCTACAGGGGGAACTGGTGGAACTTATTATCCATTAGGTGGTGCTATCGCAGAAACATGGAACAAATATATTGATGGTTTAAATGTTACAGTGCAGTCAACAGGAGCTTCAGTTGAAAATATTCGCCTAATAGCTTCCGGTGAAACTGAACTAGCAATGGCAATGAATGGTCCTGCAATAGCAGCACATAATGGAACAGGTCCTTTTGAGGGGAATAAAGTGGAATTTGCTGCTGTTGGTGTAATTTATCCTGAAGTTATGCAAGTAGTTGCTCCCAAAGATAGTGGAATAAAAACAATTGAAGATTTAAGGGGTAAAAGAGTATCGATTGGACCTGCCGGAAGTGGTACTGCAGCAGCAGCTTTAAACATCTTAAAAGCGTATGGAATAGATCCTGATAAGGATATTCAAAAATTCCAGGATACTTTTTCTGATGCAGCTAGTAAGTTAAAGGATGGATTACTTGACGCTGCTTTTGCTGTTTTAGCTGTTCCAGCAGCTAATGTAATTGATATTACGACTTCTACCCCAATAACGATTGTAAATATCGAAGGTAAAGGTCTAGAGAAATTATTAGCGTTAGATCCTACTTTTTCACCATATGAAATTCCGGCTGGAACTTATAAAGGACAAGATGAAGTCGGATTTACGGTATCACAATGGGCAGTATTATATGTATCAAAGGACCTACCAGAAGATTTAGTTTATCAGATGACTAAGGTCATGTATGAGCGTAAAGATGAAATCGCTAATGCACATGCAAGGGGTAATCAAATTAGTATAGATAACGCAATTAAAGGTATTGCACCTGTACCACTCCATCCTGGTGCAGAAAAATACTATAAGGAAATCGGTATCCTTGATTAGTGTGTGATCGGTAATGAGGATAAAAAAATTGAGCACCGGAAACGGTGCTCATTATCTCAATATAATTATTTCGATCATCCTGATATTTGTAATAATAACCATATATTTATCTAATAATTATGTAGTTTTTCAAATTAGAAAATATGAGACTGGTGAAATAGTATTTAAAAAAGTCCTGAAAATCGATGAAACATTCACTTTAGAATATATCCATTCAGTAACTGCTCAACCTGTGTTCGAAGTTTTTTTTGTTAAGGACAAAAATACTTTAGCGCTCAAAGAGATGCGTTACGACTCCTTTGGAGCAAATCTTCCAGTTGGTCCTGAAAAACTACGCAATGAGGAGACCAAATTCATCCCTGAGGATGGTTATTACAAAATACTCTACGAGGATCGGAGTTTTGATAAAGTGCCACTAAGGGTTGGACAAGTTATTGCAGACCATACCCTGGTATTTGCAGACGGAGAACGGATACGTTTCTTGTCATTGGTAACAGGCGGTGAATATGTTGAATTCTATGTGCTACCTTTGTTAAAGGCTTTGGTAAAGGGGTGATTTAAGTAGTGTCTCAGAAAATAGATGAAATACTAGAGAAGATAATAGATGAAAAAACTGAACAGGATATAGTAGAAGCCGAAGAGGCGACTGAACATATATTAGAAGAAATGGACGCTGGATATAATTATCGCAAGAATCTACCATTTTATTGGAGATGGTTCGTCTTCGCGGCAGCTGTATTGTTAAGTCTTTTTCAATTATATACAGCAATATATGGGACCCTTCCTTCAAATCAGCAACGTGGTTTTCATGTTGCTATAGCAATGGGACTTATTTTTTTACTCTATCCAGGAACGAAAAAGAATCAAATAAAGGTAACTTTAGGAAGTTGGTTTTATTCTGGTTTACTTATGCTGATTACAATATTTTTATTCGTAATTGGTGAAATAAGATTATTAACGATGATCGGTGCACTACTGATCCTTCTTATGCTACAGTTGTCAAAGTACTATAATCGAGATTATTTGGGTATCCCATTCTCGGATCTGGTCCTTTCTTTTTTTGGTTTTGCGACAGGGCTATATCAATTTTTCGCCTATGAAGGGATAATAGCAAGGGTTGGAATGTATAGTGACATTGATTATTTAGTGGCGGCAACGGGTGTACTTGTGGTTTTAGGTGCTACTAAAAGGGTTATAGGTACTCCCATCGTTGCTGTTGCAGCGATAATGTTAGCTTATGCCTATTTAGGTCCTTACATCCCCTTTAGCGTATTTGAGCATCGGGGATTTAGTATTGAAAGGATAATTTCTCATTCATTTCTTAGTACTGAAGGAATATTCGGTATTCCTGTTTCTATTTCTGCCACTTTTATTTTTTTATACCTGATGTTTGGTGTAATATTACGTAAAACAGGACTTGAAGAATATTTTACAGATTTGGCCGTGGCCATGACTGGATGGATGACAGGTGGTACTGCAAAAGTAGGGATTTTAACCAGTGTTTTTTCCGGGATGATTACTGGTAGTTCGGTTGCTAATACAGTAGGGAATGGTGCCTTTACCATTCCAATGATGAAAAGGTCAGGATATAAACCCGAATTTGCTGCAGCGGTTGAGGCAGCTTCATCTACTGGTGGACAGATTACCCCACCAATTATGGGGTCTGCAGCCTTTTTGATGATTGAATTCACGGGACTACCCTATAATGAAATCATTAAAGCGGCGATCATACCGGCATTATTGTTTTTTACTGCTCAATTTTTTGTAATTCATTATGAATCGAAACGTCTCAATATTATGGGATTACCTCGAGAAGAATTGCCAAAAGTTTCCCATTTGTTAATTACCAAAGGTTATTTACTGATACCTATTATTATGATCTTTGTAATCTTAGCTCTTGGTCTATCGGCAATGAGGGCAGCTTTATGGGGAATTTTTACTGCGGTAATAATGAATCTTCTCGTAATGGTGGTTGCCTTTATTCTTGGAAAATATAATAAATTAAAATATAGGATCAATATAAAAGTAATTTTTGAGATTTTAGAAGAGTCTACTAGAACGGCTCTACCTATCATTGCAGCAGTTGCGACTGCTGGAATTATTTCGGGAGTAATCACTCTAACCGGCTTAGGATTAAAAATAGCTGGAGCGATCTTAACATTAGCTAATCATAAGTTGTTATTGACGATGTTCTTTGCGATGATTGCTAGTATTATTTTAGGTATGGGCTTACCTACGACAGCAAACTATGTAATCATGGCCACGATGACAGCACCTGCATTGTTAGAATTTGGTACAGTCCCAGTAATTGCAGCTCATATGTTTGTATTTTATTTTGGAATAATTGCAGATATTACTCCTCCAGTTGCCCTAGCATCTTACGCAGGGGCTGGAATTGCTAAAAGTGATCCTTTTAAGACTGGAATTGAGTCAGTTAGGATAGCCATTGGTGGTTTCTTGGTACCTTATCTATTTGTGCTATCACCGGAGTTACTTTTAATAGCTACAGATAGTTCAATCATATCTCTTTTATTGGCCATTGCTACAGCTTTTATTGGTATGTATGGGATTGGCACTGCGGTGATAGGATTTATTGAAAAGAAATTAACATTTATTGAAAGGATTTTACTACTTGCAGCTGGTTTAGGGCTTGTTTATGCTAATTGGACTTTTGATTTATTTGGGTTATTGGTTGTAGGAACAATTTTTATTTATCAAAAGTTCAGCACTCGAGAAACCGTAACATTAAGTCAGTAGAAAATTTGACAAATTTCTTTCAGCGATCTTAAGGTAGAAAACTTAGGGTCGCTTTCATTTTAGGGAATTAAAATCAAAATCTAATGTAAGGAAAGATTAGTATGAAATACCCCTTATTACTTTTAGCGGTAGTTTTTGTTCTCGGGTTATATATAGGGTCATTGGAATTAATACCCATGGTAATAATATTATTTAGTTTAGTAATTGGAATATTATTATTCGGATTATCAATCATTTTTTATCATCATAAATCAAAAAATTGGTTTATTATGCTAATAGTTAGTATTTTTCTGTTAGGGATTGTTAGAATGGATTGGTATAAAACTGATCACCAATCCATTTTTAATAATGTATTAGATAAACAACTTGAAGGGAAATACGTAGGGATCAGGGGTTATATTGACTCTGAACCGACTTTAGACGGAGATTTAGTAAAGTTAATTATTAAACCAATTACATATAGTTTGGAAGGACAAGAATATCGGATCAATACTAAAGAAAAACTACTAATCAATTTATTTCTTCAAGCGGAGAATGAGCAAATACAAGTTCAGAATTGGGAAACGGGCATGGGTATTCGATTATATGGGGTGATGGGTAAAGTTATAAATTCAAGAAATCCTGGAGAATTTAATTATCGAGAATATCTAGCAAGGAAAGGGATATACTGGAAATTAAATGTTTATGATATCGCTATGATAGAAGTAGCAACTGAAAATGGTTTTTTTACAGGTATTGATAGATATAAAAGACGTTTATCAAACATCATTGATAGTTTATTTGGTGGTAGACAAGCAGGTTTTATGAAGTCAATTTTATTGGGTGAACGTGATGATTTAGCAAATGAGCTTTTTAATGATTTTTCTATTCTTGGTTTAAGTCATCTTTTGGCAATCTCGGGACTTCATCTTTCGATTTTAACGTTAATGTTATTTTGGCTTTTTGGTAAACTTAGAATTACAAAACAGAATACAGCCTATATCGTCAGTTTTTTATTGATCGGATATATGTTCTTTACAGGGGCAAGTCCATCTGTTGTCAGAGCAACTGTTATGGCAATATTAATGTTTTATGGTTTAATTTTTAAACGATCATTTCTAGCATTACAAAGTTTTGGAATAGCTTTGATGTTAATGTCTTTTTATAATCCGATGTGGATATTTGATGTAGGATTTCAACTATCTTTTGTTATTACTTTTTATATATTGTGGGGTCTACCTATAGTTTACGGTAATCTACATATAAAAAATGAGGGAATAAAAAAATCTGTTTCTTTAATTATTATTACGCAGCTAGCCTCCTTTCCTCTATCATTCTATTATTTCCATCAATACTCTACGATTTCTTGGTTGACAAATTTGTTAATCGTCCCAATTTTTAGTATCGTAATTTTACCTTTTGGAATCATTTTATTGTTATTTGCCTTATTTTTTCCTTACCTTGGACTTTTATTTGCTAAGGTAATGTCATTGTTGCTAGACTGGTTATTCAGTTTAATTCAAATTACAGCCGATTTAAGATTTTTTCACTTTTATGGAGGTTTCCATTCTTTTTTCTGGGTATTGGTATTCTATATTTACCTAACTTGGCTATTGCTGAGGAAAAGAATTAAAGAATCTTTTATACCATTTAAATTAAAAAAATACATATTTCAGATTGAGAAAACAATGTTAGTGATTTTGGCGATGATAGTTCTATGGTGGTTATTTCCAAAAAATGAAGGATTTATTACTTTTATTGATGTTGGACAAGGTGATAGTATTTTAATACAAGCAAAAGGCAATAAAAATATTTTAATAGATAGTGGAGGCAGGTTATCAATACCTAAAGAAAATTGGCAACTCAGGAAAAATCCGTTTAACACAGGAAAGAATATTATTCTACCTTATTTAAAATACCGAGGGGTTAAAAAGATTGATATAGCAATTTTGACCCATGAAGATATCGATCATCTTGGTGGATATTTATTTATAGCTGACAACATTGAGATTGATAATTTTGTCGTTGAAAAGGGCTTTCCTCGAACTGTTTCAGGTGAAAAACTACTAACAAAATTGATTGAGAATAAAATTAAAATAGAATATATTGATAGAGTAAAAACAGCTAAGATAAATGAGGATACCCAAATCACATTTGCCCCTATAGACATACCTAGTTCTAACAAGGAAAATGATCATTCTTTTGCTATCTTTTTAAATATGTATAATACTAAACTGTTGTTTTCAGCGGACATTGAGAAGTTAGGGGAGGAACAGCTAATAACAACATTTATTATAGAACCTGTAGATATTTTAAAAGTTGGACACCATGGAAGTATTACTTCTTCAACTAATTCGTGGTTGTTAAAGCTTAAGCCCCAAGACAGCATAATTTCAGTAGGAAAAAACAATCGTTATAATCACCCATCTAAAGAAATACTTACTCGATTAGAAAAGTATAGTAAAGTATGGAGAACTGACCTAGATGGAGGAATTACGGTTCAGATAGATTCAAAAGGTTATAAGATTGAAAGGACAATCGAAAATTAACCAGTAATTCACTGACAAAAAAAGGCAAAGGATATAAATTTTAAAGTAGCAACAATTAGTAAAGTCGAATCGTCAGTAAAGTTAGAGAGGAGTCGGAAATGTGAATCAACAACAATTGATTCAATTAGCTAAGGCTGGGAACAAGAAGGCATTAGTCGATTTACTAAAAAGTATTGAAAAACCCATTTATAAAACAGCGTTCTATTTCATGGGAAATGAACATGATGCCAAGGATGTTGCTCAAGAAGCGCTAATTAAAGTCTATACTAAGTTAAATACTTTTCAAGATAAATCCCAATTTAATACTTGGGTACAAAGGATAGTTACAAATATTTGTATGGACAAATTTAGAAAAAATAAGAATTTTGTATCCATTGAAGGTTCGGAAATGGTTTTAGCTAGCAAATTAAATATCGAGCAAGAGATCGAAAATAAAGTAATGATGGAAGAATTAATTACTCAAATAATGCTTCTTCCAGAAAAGATTAAAGCTGTAATGATTTTGAGGTATCTCCATGATTTTTCTTATCAAGAAATCGCCCAAATACTTGACTTACCAATAAATACTGTAAAATCATACCTTTTTCGGGGTAGAGACAAACTACAAAGCGAGTACTCGAAGGGAGGGTTAAGGGATGATTAATTGTCAAGAAGCCAAGATGTTAATTAGTCAAAATTTAGATGGAGAATTAAATGAATTAGAACAGAAACAATTAAAAGAGCACTTATTTAGTTGTTTGGATTGTCAAGAATATCAACAGAAAATAAAAAAACTAGATGATCATTTATCTAGTTTACCTGATCTTAAACTTCAAGAAAGTATTGTCGATCAATTGTTTAATGATGATACAATTATGATTAAAGATAAAAACAAGAAGACAAAATGGATAAATAAATGGTCTAAAATAACAGGAGTAGTAGCTGCTGCAGTATTAATCTTTTTTATGCTGCCTTTTTCACCTTTTTTAGAAGATAATGACTTTAAATTGAAGAATAATAACTATGAATCTGCATTGGATAGCAGTGAAATGTATGCTAGAACTTCGCCAGAGAAAATAACGAATTTTTCTGAGCAAAATAATGTTATCGGTGAAGATGAAACTGCCGTAAGTATCACTAGTGATGTAGTTATTCCTTATCGTGTGGTCAATGAAAACAATCAGCTTGTAATCTATAAAGGTGGGAAAATTATCTTTAATTCAAAAAAATGGGAAAGTGATTTGTCGTTAAAATGGAGATTTGAGGGCGACAATCAACTTGTCTATTCGGTGTATTCTAAAGATAATAAATTGATAACAGAGTATCTTATCGATTTAGTCAATTTAACAGAAGAAAAGCTGGAAAATTAATCACACTTATGTAGTCGAGTGCGTATAGTATAGTACAACATCTGCTTCCCGTCCAATGGGAAGATCCTAGATCTTTTCATTGGGCGTTTACATAAGTGTGATAATATTTTCTTCCTATCAAAGTTGTATGGAAAATAAACCGTGGGTTTCCCACGGTTTTTACAATTTAGAAGGGATTTCGATTATGATTATTAGACTAAATAATTAAATGTTATAATGGAAATTGTGATATAAAGGGGGTTTTTTTATGGAGAAGTCTTCAGTTCACTTGTTTTATGGAAGTGAATCTTATTTAATTGCGGAAGAAATAAATAGATTAATTCATTCATTAATTCCTCCTAATGAAAGGGAATTTAATGTTGTTACATATGATTTAATGGTTACACCAGTCGAAGAAATTGTTCAAGAAGCAGAAATATTACCTTTTGGTTCCGACCATAAATTGATAATCGCTAAAAATGCCTTTCTTTTTACAGGGCAAAAAATCTCTAAAGGGATAGAACACAATACAAATACCTTAGAGATGTTGTTAAAACAACCTGTTGAATATAGTACAATTGTATTTTGGGTTCCTAGTGAAAAATTGGATGAACGAAGAAAAATAGTAAAGCTTATTAAGAAACTAGGAAATGTTGAATCCTTTTCAGTCTTATCCGGTACACAATTAGTTGATTGGGTTAAAATGAAGGCTAAAACATATAATACCAGTATATTGGATGAAGCAGCTGAGATGTTAATTAATATAATCGGAAATAACTTACAATTGCTATCTCAAGAGATAAGTAAAATGGCTATTTATGTTGGGAAAGACGGTTTAATTGATATCGAAGTTGTAAAGGAATTAAGTTCGCGGGTATTGGAACAAAATATTTTTTCGTTAATTGAACGGATAGCCAATATGGAATTAGAACAAGCATTTCAAATATTTTATGATTTACTAAAAAATAAAGAAGAGCCAATAAAAATGATCGCATTATTAGCTAGGCAGTTTAGAATCATGTTACATGCTAAGGAATTGTATCGTATTGGCTATTCACAACAACAAATAGCAACACAGTTAGGTGTACATCCGTATAGTATTAAACTAGCTATAAAACAATCAGCAAAATTTAGTGAGGCTCAACTAAAGGATATTTTAAAAAAATTAGCTGAAATTGATTATGAGATCAAAACAGGAAAAAAGAACAAAATATTATCACTAGAAATGTTTATGTTTCATCTTAAAGGATTAATGAGTAATTAAAAGATTAGGAGCAATCAAAATGAAAGTTACTGTTATAGGTAGTGGATATGTAGGGTTGACTATTGGAATATCCTTAGCTTATTTGAATCATAACGTTACGCTGTTAGATATTGATAAAGAGAAGATTAAAAGTTTAAAGAGAAAAGAAATTCCTATTTTTGAAAATGGATTAACTGAAATGTTAAACATAGCTTACCACAATCTCACCTTTGCTTATTCCTGGGAGGATATTGAACCTAATATAGATATTATCATCATAGCCGTGGGCACT
Organism: Vulcanibacillus modesticaldus; assembly: GCF_001730235.1. Classification (GTDB taxonomy): domain Bacteria; phylum Bacillota; class Bacilli; order Tepidibacillales; family Tepidibacillaceae; genus Vulcanibacillus; species Vulcanibacillus modesticaldus. Next base: position 16,704 of record NZ_MIJF01000078.1, read on the forward strand.
CCACTAGGAGATGATGGGAATGTGGATCTATCACAAATTAAAGAAGTGGCAAAAAAAATCGGTGAAAGAGTGAATAGAAAAAAAATACCTGTTGTAGTAATTAAATCAACAGTTCCTATTGGAACAACTGAAGGAGTTAAACGAATTATTGATCAAGAATTAAGAGATAGAGGTATAAACAAAGAAGCAACGGTTGTATTTAATCCAGAATTTCTTCGTGAAGGAAGGGCGCTAGCGGATTTCTTATATCCTGATCGAATTATAATCGGAACAGACGATTTAAATGGATCGTTATTACTCAAAGAGTTATATAAACAGATAATTGAACAGAGTTTTTCTCAACCTAATTTTATTGATAAACCCAATATAATCAGGTTACCTGAAGTACTTATAACAGATAGTAAAAGTGCTGAGATGATTAAATATGCTGCCAATACATTTTTGGCGATGAAAATTTCCTTTATTAATGAATTTGCTAATTTAGCTGAAAAAGTGGGGGCAGATATCACCGAAATTGCTAAAGGTATCGGATTGGATAGAAGGATAGGATTAGACTTTTTAAATGCTGGCATCGGTTGGGGTGGTAGCTGTTTGCCGAAAGATACTTCTGCGATATTACAAACTGGGAAAAGATTTGGTTTAGATATGCAATTGGTTCAAGCTACTATTAATGTAAACCAATTTCAGAAGGAATGGGTCATAAAAAAATTACAAACATTACTACACCCTATCATCGGGAAGACGATCGGGATATTAGGTCTTACCTTCAAACCAAATACAGATGATTTACGAAATGCTCCTTCGATCGATATTATTTCAAAATTACTTGATCTAGGAGTGAATATAAAAGTATTTGATCCAGTTGCTTCAGATAAATTCCAAAAGCAATTTCCTAATATAAGGGTTACCTATGCTAGTCACCTTGACGAATTATTTAAAAATAGTCATGGAATAGTTTTATTAACAGAATGGGAGGAATTTAAAAACATCCCTTTTGAAAAGTTAGGTTCATCGATGAAAGAAAAAATAATAATCGATGGTAGAAATGTTTTAAATAGAAAATTTCTTGAAAAAGCTGGATATATTTATATAGGTGTTGGGAGGAAAACATATGAACTGTAATCTTCTAAATTGCAGTTCTATTTATAAATTTTTCATTGACAATGAATATCAATGTCAGTATAATTTAATATGTAGTAAATGAAAATTATTATCAACTGGGGAGGATACTAATGAAATTTAAATTATCAATATTGGTATTATCAATTTTAATTATTATTGGAATCGTGTTAACTGTTGGAATTACTGAAAATTCTTCAGATAATGAATCTACTGAACAGGGTGAGCAAGTAGTCGAACAGCCAGCAGTAGACAAAGACAAAGTAGAAAATAAGGTAGAAAAAGAGGTATTAGCTTATCAAGAAATAAAAGCTGAATTAAATAATGCAAAAGAAGGTAATGCTGTTAATTGGGAAATGGTTTCTAATAAATATGGGGCCGAATTACAAGCATCTATTCAAGAAATCAATGATGAACTAAATACGGTAATACTTGCTGCAATTGAAGCTGGTAAGACAGGACAAATGGATGCTAATATTGCTAGACAAATAATAGATAAAACTACACAATCGTATTTCTATCAAAAACAAAAAGCATTACATAAATTAGTTGTTCAAGCTATGGAACAAGGAAGTACAGATGAGGCGGTAAGTACTTTTGGAGAAATCAAATATTTAGCTAAAAATATCTTTATTCCGACTGCTACTAAACGTGATGGATATTATCAAATTGATATGGTTTCACAAATTGAAAATGGCTTAAATCTTCAAGAAAAGGCTCTAAGTGAAGGTAATGTTGACGATTACTCTGTTTATAAACAAATCACTGATAAAACAATATACCGTAGTTACTACTTAGCTGCTAACTCTTATGCCGAGAAAATAGAAAAGGCAGCTAAAGAAGGTGAAGATAAGGAAGAATTACAAGCTGAACAAGCAGAAGGTTGGGGATTTTTACAAGCCATTAAAGGTTCATTAGCTGGAGGAGATGAAGAAGCGGCTAAGAATTTGGACAGAATTTTTGACTTATCAGTTACTGACCCAACTACAATCAACGCAAATGAAGTAAATGATTTATTTACAAAAGCTATTTTAGCAAAAATCAAAGGCTATTACGCAAAAGCTCCAAAGGCTTTAGAGGAAGGGAATATAACTAAAGCAAAAGAAACGGCGATGGAAGGAAATGTATTTTTAAAGGCGATTGAAATAGATTTAACTAATAAACTTGGAAGTGAAAAAGCAAGTGAGGTTTTCACTAGTGCTGAAAAATGGTTTGAAGCAATTTCTAATCAAGATATAGAAGCTGTAGAACTATATGGTTCTGAAGTACTTGAAATATTAAATCAGTTGCAGTAAAATTATAGCCGCTTATAAGCGGCTTTCTAATTTGAGGTGAATTAATTGGAACTTTTAATAACCGGTGGTGCAGGCTTTATTGGTAGTCACTTGGCTATTCATTTATTACAAATTGGTCACAGTTTAACCATCGTCGATAATTTAAATTCTTATTATTCAAAAGAGAGAAAAATAGCCCAGTTAAATAGGGTGAGACAGGTAGGAGATATTAATTTTTATCATGTCGATTTAACGGATGAAGAAGCTGTTAAGAAAATTTTTCAAACTCATCAGTTTAATGCGGTTGTTCATTTGGCTGCGATGCCTGGAGTCCCAAAATCCATTGAATTACCATTGATTTATTTGGAAAATAATATGAAATCAACGGTAAATGTTTTAAAATGGGCTGGTGAAACTAATGTTAAGCATGTAATATTTGCTTCTTCTTCATCGGTTTATGGTAATAGGGATGGAGTCCCTTTTTCAGAAGAGATGGTAAATGGTGAAGTTGCTTCACCTTATGCGGCGACTAAAGTAGGTGGTGAGTCTCTTTGTCATGTATATCAGAGTCTTTATGGATTTGACTTGAGTATCCTGCGATTTTTCACCGTTTATGGACCCTGGGGTCGTCCTGATATGGCGATTCCAAAATTTATAAAAAAATTATTAAATAACGAGGAAATCTACATATATGATCAAGAATCTGCACGGGACTATACTTACATAGATGATATAGTTATGGGAATCGAAGCTGTGATAAATAATCCAAGAAAGAAAGAAATTTATAATCTTGGCTATGGTACTCCAATTAAAATCACCCAATTATTAGCAAAATTAAAAATCCATTTTCCGCAGATGAAGGTAAAAATGTTAACACCGCGCCAAGGAGATGTGAAAATGACTTGGTCAGATATAAGTAAAGCAAAGAAAATGCTCAATTTTTCACCACAAGTGGATATTTCTGAAGGTTTAGATAAGACAATAATTTGGGCAAAGGAACATAAAGAATATCTATGAAAAAAATCATTATCCGAATTATAAGTATCACCTTAATATTATTGTTCATTATATTTACTATTCGTTATTTTGATATTCAAGTAATCATCAAACAAACTACTAATATTCTCAAACACCCGCTTTGGTTTTTGGGAATGTTTTTAAGTTACGGAATGGCTTTTGTTTTTAGGGCGATTGCTTGGAAAATATACGTCAAGAAAGATATTCCTATATCAATATATCTCAATGCGCTATTTTATAGTTTATTCATTAATCACTTGTTGCCAGTGAAGATTGGCGATGTTGTTAGAGCAGGAATCCTAATGAAGGAAAAGGAAATGAATTGGGACGAATCAATTCATTCTGTTATAGTGATGAGATTATTAGATATGCTTATTTTAGGGATGATTGCAAGCATAGGAACGATATTTATTGGTTTTGATATATCACTATCATTTTTTATTAACATTATTTTGGTTATTAGTATCATTGCTTTAATCGTCTATTTTTTCATTATTAGAGGTAGGTTTGTTGAAAAGTTTGATTTTATTTATAGGCACTTAAAGATGATTAAAAGGTTGTTGATGAGTATTGAAGGTGTCTATATACTTTTATTAATTAGTATTAGTTGGCTGCTAGAAGGGATGATATTATTCACAGTGGCCAACCTATCGGGATCATTTTTATCTGTTTTTCAAGGTATTTGGATTAATAGTATTACCATCGCTGGACAGATATTTCATTTTACCCCTGGTGGAATAGGAAACTATGAAAGCATAATGAATATCGCTCTTGTTAGTCAAGGATTGTCAATAAATGAAGCCTACAGTATTTCCTTAATAACACATGGTTTTAAATTTTTATTTTCTTACCTTGTAGGGATATATCTTTTGATTAAATATCCAATCAATATTAAGCAGCTAATGGAATGGCGGAAGAAGAAAGGGGATATGTCATGAAGAAAGCCTCTTGGTTTGAAATAATTGCGGCGAGAGGGTGGAATTTGTTAAATGAAGGTAAGCCTTTTACACCAATTTTTGTTATTGGTACTTTTATCCTCTTTCATCTAAATAGTATTCAAGAGTCTACATTTTGGACATCAATGGGATTAGGTTTTCTTACTATTTTACCTATATTGATAATTTATTATTTTTTTGACTATCCTTTGTTTTTAAGAAACTATCTGTGGATTCCTTTGATCGTTTATCTATTAATTTGGAACGATTTTAATATTAAGCTTGCGTTATTTGCTATCGGTTTATATTTTTTCTTTACCGTCTTTTTTTGGGGAACATTTTATTACCATTTGCGTATTGGGACATCTTGGTTGAATTTTACCCGTTTTTGGAAGTTGGTTTTGAAAAATAGTGATTCTACTAGTGGAAATGCCCAAGAACAATTACCAAAGTTTCTATTACTTTTATCTCTATGGGATTTTTATTATCGTCTTCTTTATAACGGGAACTCTTTTTTCATGATAGATTGGGAAATTATATTCCTGTTTAGTGGATTTGTATTTTTATATAGTTTTGTATTACACCGTTTCCTATTTGATTGGCAACCGAAGGAAATTAATGGATATACAAATAATGTTATGCCATCATCTTATCCGTTAACCAAAAAGGTAATTATGATTATTATTGATGGGGCTAGAAAAGACCGTTTTGCCGAGGCGGATACTCCATTTTTAGATTATTTACGAAATAATGGGACAGAATATACACAAATGGAGACTGTTTATCCTGCGAGAACTGTTGTTTGTTTTTCCTCTATTTTTACTGGTACTTATCCAAAGTATCATGGAATTAAATCCAATTTGGTTTGGAATCTGGGTGTTAAAGTAGAAACGGTTTTTGATTCTTTAAGAAAAGTAGGAAAAAAGGGGCGATTACTTGGGATTGCTCATTTACTTGACGTAATGGCTGAAGATGTTGAGAGTATTACAGCAGTGATGAATAATGATGTAGCGGATCGTAATATCATTGAACGAGCTAAACAAATCATGAGTGAACAAAATCCAGATTTACTAGCGATTCAGATGATAAGTACAGATCAAACGGGTCATAGTCGCGGATCATTATATCATGAATACCGACAAAAGATAGAAGAGGCTGACCGTCTAATTAAAGAATTTGTTGACTGGTTAACAATCCAAGGGATGATGGAGGATACAACTTTGATTATTGCTGCAGATCATGGTCAATCTGATGGGATAGGTGGTCATGGTCATCTAGATGAAGGTGAAAGATTTGTTCCTTTCATTATGTATGGTCCTAGGATTGAAAAAGGAAAAAGAATCGAAGAACGTCATTCTCTAGTATCTGTTGCTCCAACTATTGCTTATCTTTTAGGCGCTCCATTTCCTGATCAGAGTCGAGGGCCAGTACTAATAGAGGCAATTAAAAGAGATGAGAGGAACGTACAGCAATGAAACAACAACGAATTATTGTTTTTTTACCCGCCCATAATGAAGAAGAATCGATTGCTGAGGTTCTTAAGCAAATCCCTAGAAATTTTGACCCAAGAGTTGAAGTTAAAGTTTTAGTAGTAGATGATGGTTCTACGGATAATACGGTTGAGAAAGCTAAAGAGGCTGGAGCTGACTACATTTATTCTTTTTCAAAAAACCGAGGCTTAGGGGCTGCAGTTAGAATGGGGTTAGCTGAAGCATTAAGACTTAGAGCAGATATTGCTGTATATATTGACTCAGATAATGAATATCCGGCATGGCAAATACCAGAGGTTATAGCCCCTATTTTGGCAGGGGAAGCTGATTATGTAATGGGTTCTCGATTTTTAGGTACGATTAGTGGGATGAAGTTATATAGACGTCTAGGGAATTATTTCTTTACATTTTTACAGTCGATAATCTTAAGAAAAAGGATTTATGATGGACAGTCTGGGATGAGGGCTTTTTCAAAACAGGCAATGGAACATGCAGAAATAATCCACGATTATAATTATGCTCAAGTGTTAACACTTAATCTAGTACGTAAAGGATTTCGATTAAAAGAAGTTCCTATAACCTATCAAGTACGAAAGAAAGGAAAATCTTTCATTAATTTTAACTACATATTTAAAGTTATTCCAGCCATTATTAAAGAGATAAGAAGGCCTGTAACAAAAGTAGAAGTTAATAAGAATGCTCATTTACTTAAAAAAAATTATAATTGAGGAGGTTTTGAGATGAAAAAGAATTTTTTTATCTTATTCACGTTGGTTTTTTCATTACTTACAATTTTGACACCTAATTATGTTAGTGCATATTCATACGGAAATCCGAATGAGGAAGTAATAGCAACAGCGTATACAGACATGATTGCGGCCTTACTAAAAGCATCACCAGATTACCCAGCGGTTCAAGCAATTTTTGATAGTATAAAAGATGAAATGGTAAAAGAATTTGGCCCTGAAAAAACAAACATTATCCAGCAAGGAATAACTAATCGTGATTCCGATATGATTATCAATGAAATGAAGGATGTTTTAATTAGAAATATTGGTAGAAGATTTTTTAATATCGAAGAAAGTTTTGATGATTATCCTCAAGCCAAAATACTATTGGCTAAAGCTCGTGCTACATATGTAGCATTATCACCAGAAGTTGCTATTAAGAATCCTGAACTAGATCAATCAATTTATCAAGCTTTTGATAAGGCTTTAGAATCACTTGGAAATCCGGGATTATTTGGAGTGGGTAAAATAGAGCCAAATCGTGAAATGTTTGATAAAAATAGAGAGTATATATTAGCTGAATTAAAAGACTTTTTTCAAACTGAGGGTGGTTATCTGGGACATACAGGTGGAACTGGTTTAACTAACATTGACGTGGAAGAGACAAGATCATGGGGTAATTGGGTTCCACTCTCTATAATTTTGTTTGTAATAATAGTTGCAATTGTATTGTTCACTCGTAAGGGGTAGTTTAGATTGACGACAAGAAACAAAAAAATCCTCTTAACTTCTATTACTCTTATTATAATAGCTTCATTCCGTTTTTTATTTATTGGTAGGTATGTGGATAGCTGGGATGCTGTTGATTTTGCATTAGGTGTAGAACGTTTTGATATTTTTTATATGCGTCCTCATTTTCCCGGCTATCCTTTGTTTATCATAATTGCGAAACTGGTGAATAGTTTTTTCTCTGATTCATTTTTATCTTTAAGTATTACCAGTTCTATTTATGGAGTAATTACTATCATTTTTATTTACTTAACGATAAATAAATTGTTTGAACATGGTGTTGCGTTATTTGTGGCTCTTCTTTCAATTTTTACACCTTTACTTTGGTTGATATCAATTCAACCTATGTCAGATAGTATGGGAATTGCGCTTGTTTGGATTGTTTTATGGATTATTTCTCAATCTAAAGATTATGACCTAGGGGAAAAAGAACATTTGTGGATTGGAGTTCTTGCTGCTTTTATCTTTGGATTGTCGATGGGGGTAAGAATATCTTATTATCCATTTGCCTTTGTTTTAATAATTCCCCTTTATCTATCAAGTGTAAATAGATTTGATAATAAAATCGTTTTTTCTACTTTAATTAGAAATAGTATATTATTCGGCTTATCATTAGGGATTGGAATTTTATTATGGTTGTTACCAATTTCATCTATTGAAGGTGGAGTAATGGCTTATTTAGAGTTAGGATTATCTTTTACAAAGGGACACTTCACGGACTGGGGAGGAACTTTAATTTCTGAAGGTTCACTAATAACTAGAATCAGAGATTTCTTGTTTTTGATTATTTTAAGTATCGGAGGTTTAGGGTGGAAAGACTCAGTGACTTCCAGTTTATATTTATATTTTTGGGTAATAATTGCTATCTTACTTTTGATCTTAAAAAGTAAAGATCAGGTCTTAAAACGTATAAATAATTTTAAAAAAAGACATTTATATGAGATTATTTTCTTGGTTCTTAGCATAGTGCCATATAGTATTTGGGTTATTATCGGCCAAAATTTACAAAAATCAAGACATATTGCAATCCTTATTCCTTTTATCTTTTTAGTAATTATATTGTTGGTTAAGCTGTCAATTAATAAATACTGGAAGTTATGGGCAGTTGGCTTAATCGCCTTTTCATTTATGATATCATTTCCTATAATAAATCAATATGCATCATATCCATCCCCGATGTTTCAGATGGCTAATTGGATTAATGATAATTATCAGGAAAATAGAACGACTATTTTTACTTGGGAAGAAGAAAGGGTTATCAATTATTTATATCCTAAGTTCAGTACAGTGCGCTTGAGAAAAGAAGATGATTTTGAAAATCAGATATTACTGTATGGCGAAAATAGATTGATATTAGTTACTAATGCGGTTTTAGATGGGTTCACAGATAAGAAAAAGTATCTACAATTTTTGAAACCAGTATGGAAAATAGAAAGTAATTCCTTTTTGTATCCCACATATAATCGGATAGTATTGTATCAAGCAAACTCAGATTTATATAACTTTTTAAAAAAGAGTAGAAGTTCTATAACACTAATTGACAATGATAATGAAATGCAATAAAATTAACTCAAACAAATAATAATGATTATCAATATCGGATTTTAACATCTGTTATATGATGATGGTTGGTCAGCATGTTGACATCGGGGGGAACTTAAGATGGATTTTCAGGCGTTTTTAATTACTTACAGAGAAGGAATCGAGGCATTTCTTATTCTTGGAATTATTACAACTTATCTTAAAAAGATGGATCAAAAAAAGTATCTTAAGTGGGTTTATACTGGAGCGATAGGAGCTGTTTTATCTAGCTTAGTAGTAGCATTTATCTTCCAAGTTATTTTAACTGGCTTTACGGTTATGGGCAGTGAAAATTATATGAAACTTAGTATCATGTTGATCTCCAGCGTATTATTAACCCAGATGATATTTTGGATGAATGAAAATAGCCGAGATTTAGATAATAAAACCCAACAAAAACTATCTCATATCATTTCAACTGGTAGTGTTATTGGGATGGTTACACATGCTTATTTGGTTGTCTTGCGTGAAGGAGTAGAAACTGTATTTTTCTTTGCCGCTATAACTGGTGGAGATATTACACAAGCATTAGAAAGCTATGGAGCGTTATTTGGAATAGTTTTGGCAGCAATTACTGTCACAATTATGTTTAAAGGTTTGGTCCGTTTTCCATTGAAACGCTTTTTCCAACTTACAGGTGTGCTAATAATGATGATTGCTGCAGGCTTATTGGTTCAAGGTATTGCTTTAATGCAAGATCTAGGAATAATTGGAAGTGCGATGCCTGAGGTTTATAATATTATTGAAATTTTACCGGAACATCCAATTGACGGGGCACAGTATTATCGAGATACTGGAATTAAGCCTCTTATTAGTGGAGAAGTTGGGATATTCTTAAAGGCGATGTTTGGGTACTCCCATAATCCTTCTATTGAAGAATTGTTGGCATATTTAGGTTATTTTGTAGTAATAATTTTATGGATTCGTAATTCTAACATAAAAAAAAATAAAACTGATAATCTCAAAAGAAGTTTTAGCATTAAAAGGAATAAAACTAATAATCTCAAAAAAAGTTTAAATTGATTTGTCTGATAGATTGTTTTTATGAGTTACCTCTTTTTAGGGGTAACTTTTTTGTTTATCACCAAAGTTTCATATCGAAAAAACATTTAGACTATACTGAAACAAAAAAAGATTAAAATTATTCAGAAAAAAATATACAAAAACTCCGTTTAATTTATTACAATATAGACAGGTATATAGAATCATAAAAAGGAGGAGTTAACGTGAGTGAAGGTGTTGAAAAAAAGATATGGCTGTCATCTTACCCAAAAGAAGTTCCTCATTCAATTGATTACCCTATAGTATCTTTAGCGCAATTGCTTATTGATACTGCAACTGAATTTCCTGAAAATGATGCCATTTTTTTTATGGGTAAAAGGATAAAATATAAATCTCTTTTGGAACAGACTTACCAATTTGCACATGCACTAAAAAGTATGGGGGTAAAGAAGGGCGACCGAGTTGCTATTATGCTTCCAAATAGTCCTCAAGCAGTTATTAGTTATTATGGTACGTTAATGATAGGGGCTACTGTAGTTCAAACAAATCCTTTATATACAGAGAGGGAATTAGAGCATCAAATGGTTGATTCGGGAGCAGAAACGATAATAACATTAGATCTGCTCTATCCTAAAGTGGCTAAAGTGAAACCGCTTTCTTCATTGAAAAACATCATTGTAACAAGCATTAAGGATTATTTACCTTTCCCTAAAAATATTCTATACCCTCTTTCTCTAATTAAAGATAAGCAATATATAAAAATACCTAAAACAGAGGGAGTTTTTAAATATTCGTCACTGCTTAAAATACAGCCGAAAACATCAATTCAGGTTGAAGTTGACCCTAGAGAAGATATTGCATTATTACAGTACACTGGTGGTACAACTGGTCTTTCAAAGGGTGTTATTTTGACCCATTATAATTTGGTTACCAATGCGGTACAAGCAAGTTATTGGATGTATCGTTCTGAAAAGGGTAAGGAAAGATTTCTTGGTGTATTACCTTTATTTCATGTTTTTGGTATGACAATAGTTATGAATCTAAGTATTTATAGAGCAGCATCGATGATTTTGGTTCCAAGATTTAAAGTTGAAGATGTTCTTGAGCTGATACAAAAAGAGAGGCCTACATTTTTCCCAGGGGCGCCTACAATGTATATTGCTCTGATCAATCATCCTGAAATAGATGAATATGATTTATCATCACTTGAAGCATGTATTAGTGGATCTGCACCACTACCTCTTGAAGTTCAGGAAAAATTCGAAAAAATTACTGGTGCTAGGATAGTTGAAGGTTACGGATTAACCGAGGCTTCACCTGTTACCCATTGTAACCCTATTTGGGATAAAAGAAAAAATGGAAGCATTGGTCTACCGTGGCCGGATACTTTGGCAAAGGTTGTCGACCCAGCAACTGGTGAGGAAATTGAACAAGGTCAAATTGGAGAACTCGTTGTAAAGAGTCCAACTGTCATGAAGGGTTATTGGAATAGACCCGAAGAGACAAATGAGGTTTTGCAAGATGGATGGTTGTTAACCGGTGATATGGCAACGGTTGACGATGAAGGATATTTTTATATAGTTGATCGTAAAAAAGATATGATTATCGCAGGAGGTTATAATATTTATCCTCGAGATGTTGAAGAAGTATTGTTTGAGCATCCTGCTGTTCAAGAAGCGGTTGTTGTTGGTATTCCAGATCCTTATAGAGGGGAGACTGTGAAGGCATTTATCGTGCTAAAAGAAGGAATAGAAGTTACAGAAAAAGAGCTTGATGATTTTTGTCGAACTCATTTAGCTGCATATAAAGTTCCTAGATTATATGAATTCAGAACTGAATTACCCAAAACTCTAGTAGGAAAGGTATTAAGAAGAGCATTACTCGAAGAAGAAAAGGAAAAAGGGAAGGTTGGTTAATAGTAAAACAAATATAATTAAAATATTCTAAAAATAAAAAAAATATTGATTTTAAATAAAATTTATTATATTCTTGAAGTGAATGAATGAATAGTCATTCATTAGTATTAGATTTGTCAAGAGTGGAGGAAAAAATGGCAAAAAAAACAGGAGAAAAATTTGAAGCAATTTTAGACGCGGCAGTTAAAGTAATAGCCCAAAATGGTTATCACAACTCACAAGTTACAAAAATTGCTCGCGAAGCGAGAGTTGCTGATGGAACAATCTATTTATACTTTGAGAATAAAGATGATATCCTTGTATCTTTGTTTCATACTAGAATGGACGAATTTGCCACAAAAGTTAAACAAAAAATCGACCTAGTAGATACGCCTGAGGAGAAATTATATCAGTTAATATATATGCATTTTAAAATATTTGCTTTAGATCATAATCTTGCAATAGTTACCCAGATTGAAATTCGTCAGTCTAATCGTAGAATTCGAAATGATATTGGAAAGAGTTTAAAAAAGTATCATCGGCTAATCGAAGAACTTGTTGAATTTGGAGTTCAAAAAGGTAAGTTTCACGATGGGATCGATGTTCGTCTCATGAGGCAGATGATCTTTGGTATTTTGGATGAGACAGTTTCTTCATGGGTTATGAAAGATATGAAATATGATTTATTAGAACTTGTTGATCCTATTTATTTTTTGATTGCCAATGGGATAGAAAGAAAAAGTTAAATATTAAAGGAGGAAAATTATGCAGTTAGAAAGAGTGAAATATGAATTAGACGGTAGTGTAGCGATAATTACGATCAACCATCCTCCTGTGAATGCGCTAGGAAAAAAAACATTACAAGACTTAGACAGTGCTTTAGACGAAGCTATTAGGGATCAAAGAGTTAAGGCTGTAGTATTAACCGGAGAAGGAAGATTTTTTGTAGCTGGTGCAGATATTAAGGAGATTAACACCATATCTTCAGAGGATGAAGGTAAAAAGTTAGCTTTACTGGGACAAAGGATTTTCAACAAGATCGAAGGGATGAGAAAGCCAGTAGTTGCAGCAATTAATGGTGCATGTTTAGGTGGAGGAATGGAGTTAGCAATGGCTTGTCATCTAAGAATTGCAGCAGAATCTGCCAAATTAGGCCAGCCAGAAATTAATCTTGGTTTAATTCCGGGTTATGGAGGAACCCAAAGGTTAGCACGTCTAACGAATAAAGCTATTGCCCTTGAATGGATATTAACAGGAGATCAATATTCTGCTGATCAAGCATTCCGTATAGGAGTTGTGAATAGGGTGGTAGCAAGTGATAGGGTGGTCGATGAAGCTAAACAATTAGCTAAAATAATATCTTCAAAAGGAAAGATAGCAATTGCTAAATCTATTGAAGCAATTTATCAAGGGATAGAAACTACCTTAGAACAAGGATTGGAGATCGAAGCAAATCTTTTTGGGGAAATATGTATGACTGAGGATAAAAAAGAGGGCGTGCAAGCATTTTTAGAAAAGAGAACTCCAAATTTTAAAGATAAATAGGATCTTAGATAAATAAAGAATGATTTTGAGCAACTTATAAAAAGGAGGAGCCACTGTGAATATTTTAGTATTGATGAAGCAAACCTTTGATACAGAAGAAAAAATAGTTTTGGAGGATGGCAAAGTTAGTGAAGAAGGGGTAGAGTTTATTATCAACCCTTACGATGAGTACGCTGTTGAGGAAGCAATTACGATTAAAGAGGAGCTCGGTGGAGAGGTAACGGTTATCTCTTTAGGACCAGACCGCTTTGAATCATCAATCCGTACTGCATTAGCAATGGGTGCTGATAAAGCTATTTTAGTCGATGATCCAGATTTATTTGGTGATGAGTATAGTGTTGCTAAAGTACTTGCAAAGGTGATTCAAGATCAATCCTTTGATTTAATCTTAGGTGGGTATGTGGCTGTTGATAATGGTTCAGGTCAAGTTCCACAACGTGTAGCGGAAATATTAAATATACCTTTTATCAGTACAGCGGTAAAGATTGAAGTAGATAATTCTAAAGTTACTGTCCATAGAGATGTGGAGGGAGATACAGAGATATTAGAAACAAATTTACCAGCTATAATCACCTCACAACAAGGTTTAAATGATCCGAGATATCCATCTTTACCAGGAATTATGAAGGCTAAGAAGAAGCCATTAAAGCATTTATCGGCTAGTGATTTAGAAATTTCACCTGAATCAGTTCAAGCTAAGACAGAAGAAATAGATATTTTTCTACCACCAAAGAAAGAAGCAGGACGTATTTTATCCGGAGAATTAGGTGAACAAGCAAAAGAACTAATTGAACTATTACACAATGAAGCCAAAGTCTTATAAATGTGGGGGAGGAGAGACAGGTGAGTAAAAAAGTATTAGTATTTGCAGAAGGAAGAGAAGGACGATTAAGAAATGTTTCCTTAGAAGCACTTTCTGTAGCAAAATTGGTGGCGGAAGGCGGAGAGATCGCAGCTACGGTTTTTGGGACACAGAGTAGTCAGTTTGTTGACATTTTAGCACATCATGGTGCCGATAAAGTATATGTGTTAGATCATTCTTCATTGGATCAATATTTGATCGAAATATATAAAGAAGCGTTTATGCAAGTAGTTAATGAATTTAAGCCAGATGTTATTTTAATAGGGCATACAGCAAATGGTAGAGATTTTGCGCCAAAGATTGCTCAAGCTCTTGAAGTGGGAATGATTTCGGATTGTACAGCAGTGGATTTAGTAGATGGTAAAATCGTATTTACTCGTCCTATATATGCAGGCAAAGCGTTTGTTAAAAAGGTATCAAAAGATGATATCATTTTAGCAACAATTCGTCCGAATAATATTTCCATGGGTGAACCAGATTCATCTAGGACTGCTGAAATGATCGAATTATCATATACTCCATCAGAATCATCCTTGAGGGTTCAAATTAAGGATGTCCTTAGAAAGGCGAGTAAAGGCGTCGACCTAACTGAAGCTAATATTGTTATATCAGGTGGACGAGGAACGAAAAGTAAAGAAGGCTTTGAGAAATTATATGAACTTGCTGAGTTATTAAATGCTGCAGTTGGTGCTTCACGTAGTGCTTGTGATGAAGGATATGCTGATTATTCTTTGCAGGTTGGTCAAACAGGTAAAGTAGTTACTCCTGACCTATATATTGCATTAGGTATTTCAGGAGCTATTCAGCATCTAGCTGGTATGTCTAATTCAAAAATAATCGTGGCAGTAAATAAGGACCCCGAGGCTCCTATTTTCCAAGTTGCCGATTATGGAATTGTAGGCGATTTATTCGAAGTACTTCCGATGTTAGTTGAGGAAGTTAAGAAACTAAAGAGTGAAAGTGCGTAGATCACCAATAGAGTCTCCCTTTCTATGGTGAGGCTCTTTTTTATCGAAATTTCGTATCAGAAGGATTGATGATAGATTATGGGATACCCTGAATTCATAAAATCAGATATTAATTATTGGTTACAAGGTTTTCGATTTTCAACAACTATAAAAATTCGGTTTAGTGAGACAGATGCTTATGGGCATGTAAACAATGTAAGTTATTTTACCTATTTTGAACAAGCTAGGTTGGATTATTTAGAACACTTAGGGTTGGTAGATGAATTAATGAAGTCACCAAATAATCTAATAGTCACAGCAAATCTAGAATGTCATTATTTATCTCAGTTACATTATGGACAATTAATAGATGTATATGTTCGAATAGCAAGAATGGGGAAGAGTAGTTTTGATTTAGAATATGCGATTAAAGATAAGAAGAAGGGGATTTTAGCAGCAGTTGGAAAAGGAACGATCGTTCATATCAACAAACAAACTGGTAAGAGCGAGGCTTTACCAGCGTTTATCAAAGAGAAAATTGTAGAATATGAAAAAATTAATTAGCAAATCACCATTAATGAGAATGATGGGGTTCTAATTATTTTAGCTTGTATAGATGGGGGTGGAGAGATAATGCTGTATTATTTGAATTTTATTGCATTTTTAGTTGTAACAGCCTATGCTCTATGGGTTTTTTATAAAGTCATTCATGCTCGTATTACTTATATTAAGTTAGGAAAACCAGAGAAATTAGAAAAAAACACCAAGGCACGATTAAAAAATATTTTGTCTTTAGTCATAGGACAAAAAAAATTATTGAAAGACAAGAAAAGTGGTATTATGCACGTTATCTTCTTTTATGGAGCGATACTCGTGCAAGCTGGTACAATCGAGCTAATAATAAAAGGTTTTGTCCATGGGTTCGAACTTCCTGTACCATATTATAATTTCTTTACACTTTCCCAGGAAATTTTGGTTGGATTGGTAATTTTAGCTGTTATATACGCAACATATCGTAGATATATCGAGAAACTACCTCGTTTACAACAAACATTTCGTGCGGGGCTGGTGTATTGGTTTCTTGGATTTTTAATGCTTTCAATAGTTGTTACGGGCGGAGTTGAGATGGTTTTATTCAACGAAGAGCCTTCAGTTTATAAGCCTTTATCAACCCTTTTCTTTTGGCTGTTTGAAGGGGTTTCGGAAACTACTGCATATGTGATCTTTTATATCGGTTGGTGGTCACATTTATTAATCATATTGGGATATTTGATTTATTTACCACAACATAAGCAAGCTCATGAAATATTTGCGATTATTAACAGTTACCTGAAGCGCTTACATTCTCCTGGAAAGTTATCGTCGATTGACTTTGAAGATGAAGAACAAGAAGAATTTGGCGTAGGTAAGATAGAAGATTTTACTCAAAAACAGTTGATAGATTTATATGCATGTGTTGAATGTGGACGTTGTACTTCAATGTGTCCTGCTACTGCTTCTGGCAAGACTTTATCACCAAGAGAGTTAATCATAAAGTTACGAGATCATTTAACAGACAAAGGAAGCGTAATAGCACCTAATACTGTTCCATGGGCACCGGGAAACATATTTAAAACACCGCGTAATTATCCGATTGCTACAGCACGCCAAGAAGCTGCAGTAGCTACTGATGGTGCAAATGCGTTGGAATCAAATATTGGAGCCGAGCTTAATTTAATTGGCGAAGTAATCACTGAGCAAGAAATTTGGGCATGTACAACTTGTCGTAACTGTGAAGATCAATGTCCTGTTTCCAATGAACACGTTCAAAAAATAATCGACCTCAGAAGATACCTTGTTCTAACAATGGGTGAAATGAGGCCTGAAGTTACACGTACATTTAATAATATTGAACGTCAAAGTAATCCATGGGGTATTAACCGAAAAGAACGTATTAATTGGAGAGATGAAATAGAAGACGTAAAAGTTCCTACCGTAAAAGAAACTGATGAATTTGAATATTTATTATTTGTAGGTTCTATGGGTTCATTTGATAATCGTAGTAAAAAGATTACTCAATCATTGGTTAGGGTGCTTTCCAAGGCAGGAATTAAGTTTGCAATATTAGGAAATGACGAAAAAAACTCAGGAGATTCTGTAAGACGTTTAGGTAACGAATATTTATATCAAGAATTGGCTATAGAAAATATATCCAATTTCCGAAAATATGATGTTAAAAAAATAATAACTATTGACCCTCATGCCTATAACACCTTTAAAAATGAATATCCTGAATTTGGATTAGAAGCGGAAGTATATCATCATACAGAAATTTTAGCAAAATTGATTGAAGAGGGTAGGATTAAACCGGAAAAAGAGGTTAAAGAGACCATTACTTACCACGATTCCTGTTATCTAGGACGTTATAACGACATTTATGATGCACCGCGCCTAATTCTGAATTCAATTCCGGGAATCGAACTTAAAGAGATGGAAAGAAATAGACAAGATGCAATGTGTTGCGGTGCAGGCGGAGGGATGATGTGGTTAGAAGAAAAGGAAGGAACTAGAATAAATATCTTACGAACTGAACAAGCGTTGTCTTGTAACCCTGATACGATTGCAACTGCATGTCCATACTGTTTAACAATGATGTCAGATGGAACAAAGGCGAAAGGCGTTGAGGAAGAAGTTAATACTTTAGATGTTGTGGAATTATTAGAAAAATCCCTTTGATGAGAGGAGAAGGAAAATTGAGAAAAACAGTTATTGTCAGTGGGGCTAGAACTCCATTTGGTAAATTGGGTGGAGCTTTGAAGAGTTTATCGGCTGCTGACTTAGGTGGAATTGCGATCCGTGAAGCAATTAATCGGGGAAATATTAAGGATGATCAAATTGATGAAGTAATCATGGGAATGGTTTTACAAGGTGGTGCGGGTCAAATCCCATCTAGGCAAGCAGCTAGAAAGGCTGGGCTAGATTGGAATGTTCCTACAGAAACTATTAATAAGGTTTGTGCATCAGGTTTACGTAGTGTTACCCTAGGCGATCAAATCATCCGAAGTGGTGATGCTGATGTAATTGTTGCCGGTGGTATGGAGAGCATGAGTAATGCTCCTTATGCCTTACCTAATGTTAGATTTGGTTTGAAGATGGGAAATGGCGAGTTGCAGGATTTGATGGTATATGACGGATTAACTTGTTCATTTGAAAATGTTCATATGGCTGTTCATGGTAGTAACGTTGCCAAAGAATATGGCATTTCCCGCCAGGATCAGGATGAATGGGCTTTAAGAAGTCATCAGCGAGCAATCGCAGCTATCGACAATGGTAAATTGGCTGAAGAAATCATTCCGGTTACTGTAAAAACGAAAAAAGCTGAAATTATAGTTGACACAGATGAAGCACCTAGAAGAGATACAGATTTAGCAAAACTATCTAAATTGCCTCCAGTATTCGCAAAGGATGGAACGATTACAGCCGGAAATGCTCCAGGTATTAACGATGGAGCGGGAGCTCTTGTTCTTATGTCCGGTGAAAAGGCAGAAAATTCAGGAATTAAGCCGTTAGCAACCATTTTAGGGCATGCAGAAGTTGGTTTAGAGGCACCTTATATTGCAACGGCACCAGGATTCGCTATTAAAAAACTATTAAATAAGACGGGATATAAGTTAGATCAGATAGATTTATTTGAAATTAACGAAGCATTTGCATCAGTAGTCTTAACCAGTAAGAAAATAGTAGATTACGACCTAGAAAAAGTAAATGTTAATGGAGGGGCCGTAGCATTAGGACATCCGATTGGAGCTAGTGGTGCAAGGATTCTAATGACTTTAATATTCGAATTACGCAGAAGAGGCGGAGGTCTAGGAATAGCGGCAATTTGTAGTGGCTCTGCCCAAGGTGACGCGATTTTAGTTAAGGTTGATTGACGTGGCATTGATTCTAAAAAAGAAAGGGGAGAGAGGATGGATATAAAAACAATAATGGTTGTTGGAGCCGGACAAATGGGAAGTGGTATTGCGCAAGTGGCTGCTCAAACGGGTTACCAAGTAATACTGCATGATATTAAAGATGAATTTGTTAATAAAGGATTTAATACCATAAACAAAAATCTAACTCGAAATGTTAGTAAAGGGAGAATCACAGAACAAGAAAAAGAAGATATTCTTTCTAGGATCAAGCTGACTGTAAACTTGGAAGATGCAAAAGAGGCAGACTTTGTTATAGAAGCTGCTTCTGAAAACATGGAGATCAAATCTAAGATATTTAAAACATTAGATAAAGTAACTTCTAAAGAAGTTATTCTTGCTAGTAATACTTCTTCTTTACCGATAACAGAAATTGCAGCAGTTACTGACAGACCTGAACAGGTCATTGGAATGCATTTCATGAACCCTGTTCCAGTAATGAAATTAGTAGAAGTCATTCGTGGATTAGCTACAACAGATGAAGTGTATCAAGTAGTTGAAGAATTAGCTAAACAAATGGGTAAAACTCCTGTTGAAGTTAATGATTTTCCTGGATTTGTATCAAATAGAATTTTACTTCCAATGATTAATGAAGCTATTTATGCTGTTTATGAAGGAGTGGCTACCCCTGAAGCAATTGACCAAGTAATGAAATTAGGAATGAACCATCCTATGGGTCCATTGGAATTGGCTGATTTTATTGGATTAGACACGTGTTTATCAATTATGGAAATATTACATGAAGGATTAGGGGATTCAAAATATCGTCCTTGTCCACTGTTAAGAAAATATGTCAAAGCTGGTTGGTTAGGAAGAAAAACTGGACGTGGGTTCTACGTATATGAATAATTTTTGTGCTTTAATAATCACTTAAAGGTTTTGTGAATAGGGGAGAAATTATGGAACTTAAGTTTACTGATGAGCAAAACATGATTAGACAAATGGTTCGGGATTTTGCTGAAAATGAGATAGCTCCAGTTGCAAAAGATATTGATGAGAAAGATGAGTACCCTATTGAAATCGTTAAAAAAATGGGGAAGCTTGGGTTGCTAGGTATTCCTATTCCTGAGGAATGGGGTGGAGTCGGTGCAGATTTTGTATCGTATATTTCTACCATCGAAGAAATATCCAAAGCTAGTGCCGCCATCGGAGTAAGTTTAGCTGTTCATACTTCCGTAGGAACTTTGCCAATTTTGAATTTTGGAACAAAAGAGCAAAAAGAGAAATATATTCCCCGTTTAGCTAGTGGAGAAATAATTGGAGCTTTTGCACTCACTGAACCAAGTGCGGGTTCAGATGCGGCAAGTATAAAGACGACGGCTATTAAACAAGGAGATTATTATATCTTAAATGGGACCAAGGTTTTCATTACAAATGCTGGAATAGCTGAAGTTTATATAACCTTTGCTGTGACAGATTCATCAAAGGGAGTTAAGGGGATTTCTGCTTTTATCGTAGAAAAAGATACTCCTGGATTTTCCGTTGGTAAGAAAGAGAAAAAAATGGGGTTAAATGGTTCAAACACAGCGATGCTTCATTTTGATCAAGCAAAAGTTCCGGTCGAGAATTTACTTGGTGCAGAAGGTGAAGGATTCAAAATTGCTATGTCTAATCTTGATGGAGGGCGTATTGGGATTGGCGCTCAAGCTTTAGGAATTGCTAAAGCAGCTTTAGAAGCTTCAATTGAATATGCGAAAGAGCGAGTTCAATTTGGTAAGCCAATCGCAAAACAACAGGCAATTCAATTTAAGTTAGCAGATATGGCTACAAAAATTAGAGCGGCTGAATTATTGGTATATAACGCTGCAATGGTTCGTCAAAATGGTGGAAAAACAACAAAATTAGCTTCAATGGCGAAAAAATTTGCATCTGATACAGCGATGGAAGTTACAACCGAAGCCGTCCAAATATTTGGAGGATATGGCTATACACGAGATTATCCAGTAGAGAGATTGTTTAGAGATGCCAAGGTTACCCAAATTTATGAAGGAACAAATCAAATCCAACGAATTGTAATCGCAAAACAATTATTAAATGAGTAATAATATAACTTCACATAAATTTAACTCTGATGGGTGAAATTCCCATCAGAGTATAATCTAATTTTTCCCTTTTCACAATCTTAATGCTATTGAAATGAATGCTGAATTTTCAGAAAAATACAGGATAGGAGGTTTGTTTATGAAAAGAAAGATTAAAAAAGCTGCTGTTATAGGTTCAGGGGTTATGGGGGCAGGTATAGCGGCACATTTGGCTAATGTAGGGATTCCAACGTATATGCTGGATATTGTACCCAACAAGCTAACTCCTGAAGAAGAAAAAAGAGGTTTAAAACTAGAGGATGATGTTGTAAGAAATCGTATAGCTGCTAATGCTAAGAAAGCATTGGTTAAAGCTAAACCAGCGCCTCTTTATCGAAAGGAAGATGCTGATTTAATTACAATTGGTAATTTAGAGGATCATTTGCATTACCTTTCTGAAGCAGATTGGATTATCGAAGTTGTAATTGAAAATTTAGAGATCAAAAAGAAATTATTTGAAACTGTTGAAAAATATCGAAAACCAGGTTCAATCGTTAGTTCCAATACTTCTGGCGTTTCTATTAACGAAATGATCGCTGGAAGATCAGAGGAATTCAAAAGACATTTCTTAGGAACTCATTTCTTTAATCCACCTAGATATATGAAATTATTAGAAATTATCCCTGCAAAAGAAACAGATCCAGAAATCTTGGAATTCATGATGGAATTTGGCGAAAAGGTTTTAGGTAAAGGAGTTGTTTTAGCAAAAGATACTCCTAACTTTATTGCTAATAGAATTGGTACTTACGGACTGATGGTTACAATCCATGAAATGGAAAAGATGGGGCTAAGGGTGGATGAAGTTGATACGATTACTGGTCCATTAATGGGACGGCCAAAAAGTGCATCTTTCCGAACTTTAGACATGGTTGGATTAGATACTTTTGTTCACGTTGCAAATAATGTTGTGAACAATACTGATGATGAAAAAGAAAAGGCAACATTTATGATGCCAAGTTTCGTCCATGAGATGGTTGATAAAGGCTTAATTGGTGATAAAAACAGGCAAGGTTTCTATAAAAAGGTCAAAACTGACAAAGGTAAGGAAATATTAGTTTTAGATTACAAAACAATGGAATATGTACCAAAGATCAAACTAAAATCGCCATCCATTGAAATGGCTAAACAAGGAAAAACATTAAAAGATAAATTGAAAACACTTATTTACGGCAAAGATAATGCAAGTATTTTTGCATGGAATACTTTAAAGAAAGTATTACTTTATTCAGCAAATAAATTAGGTGAGATTTCGGATGATATCGTAAATATAGATAATGCTATGAAATGGGGATTTAACTGGGAATTAGGTCCTTTTGAGATTTGGGATGCGATCGGAGTTGAAAAATCTGTTGTCAGGATGAAAGAAGAAGGAGAGGATATACCGGAATTTGTAACAAAACTTTTAGAAAATGGTAAGAAAAGTTTCTACGAAAAGGTTGAAACTAAAAAGTTCTATTTCTCAATCAAGGGTGAAAATGAGGAGATAGTGCCAAACCAACAGATTATCAATATTGATGAATTAAGGGAACAAAATCGCGTCATTTTTTCCAATGCTGGTGCTAGTTTAATAGACATGGGTGATGATGTAGCGTTACTAGATTTCCATTCACCTAATAGTGCAATTGGACTTGATTTTATGCAAATGGTCGATAAAAGTGTTGAAGAGGTGTCTAAGAATTATCGAGGTCTAGTGATTGGAAGTCAATCGAAGAATTTTTGTGTTGGTGCGAACTTGATGCTAATCCTTATGGAAGCAGAAGATGAAAACTGGGATGAGCTAAACTTAATAGTTAAGATGTTCCAAAATGCCAGCATGAAATTAAAATATATGGATAAACCGGTTGTAGCTGCTCCATATGCTATGACCCTCGGCGGTGGAACTGAAATTACTTTCGGAGCCGACTTGGTACAAGCGGCAGCGGAAACATACATGGGACTAGTAGAAGTAGGTGTAGGTTTAATTCCTGCGGGAGGCGGAACAAAAGAATTACTATATCGTAACTTAGAAGGAATTCCTGATGATATGAAAATTGACCTTCAACCATTCGTAAATCGTGCCTTTGAAACAATTGCAATGGCCAAGGTTTCAACCAGTGCTAGAGAAGCACAAAACCTAGGATATTTACGTAAAACCGATCGGATTTCTGTAAATAAGGATCATCAACTATATGAGGCTAAGAAAGCTGTCTTAGCTTTAGATTCTATGGGTTACCAAGCTCCTCGTTCTAAGAAGATAAGGGTTGTTGGAGAAACAGGATATAATACTTTACGATTAGGTACTTATACATTCAGAGAAAGTGGTTATATCTCTGAACACGATCAAAAAATTGCTGAAAAATTAGCTTTTATCTTATCTGGTGGTAATGTCCCTGCTAATACTATGGTGACAGAGCAATACTTATTAGATCTAGAAAGAGAAGCATTTTTAAGCTTATTAGGTGAACCAAAGACCCAACAACGAATGCAACACATGTTGTTAAAAGGTAAACCATTAAGAAATTAAAAGGGGGATTATTAGATGAGAGAAGCGGTTATTGTAGCTGGAGTGCGTACAGCAGTAGGAAAAGCACCAAAAGGTACGCTGAAAAATACTCGTCCTGACGATTTAGGCGCGGTAGTAATTGAGGAATTATTAAACAGATCAAAAGGATTAGATCTTAATGATATAGATGATGTAATTATGGGTTGTGCATTCCCAGAAGGAGAGCAGGGAATGAATGTTGCTCGAAATATTGCTCTTAGGGCTGGATTACCCGTAAGTGTACCTGGTATGACAGTGAATCGCTATTGTTCATCAGGTTTACAAACAATTGCTATCGCTGCTGAAAGAATAATGGTAGGTAACGCTGATGTAATAATAGCCGGTGGAATAGAAAGCATGAGTATGATTCCAATGGGAGGAAACAAACCCGCTCCTAATCCTTGGTTAATGGAGAATATGCCTCAAGCATATATGTCAATGGGAATAACAGCAGAAGAAGTTGCAAAAAAGTTTAATATATCTCGTGAAGAGCAAGATAAGTTTGCTTTAAGAAGTCATCAAAAAGCTGCAAAAGCTATTAAAGAAGGAAAGTTTAAAGATGAAATCGTTCCTGTAAAAATTAAGAAAAATTATCTAAACGAAGAGGGAAAAGTTGTAACTGAAGAATTAGTCTTTGATACTGATGAAGGAGTCAGACCAGATACCTCTTTAGAAGCTTTAGCAAAACTAAAGCCAGTATTTAGAGTTAATGGAACAGTTACTGCAGGAAACTCTTCTCAGACAAGTGATGGTGCAGCAGCAGTAATGGTGATGTCTAGAGAGAAAGCAGAAGAATTGGGATTAAAACCAATTGCTCGTTTCGTAACTTATGCAGTTGCAGGGGTTGAACCAGATATTATGGGAATCGGTCCAAAGGAAGCTATTCCAAAAGCATTGAAATTAGCAAACTTAACAATGGATGATATTGATTTATTTGAAATTAATGAAGCTTTTGCTTCTCAGGCAGTATATGTTGTAAAGGAATTAGGAATTGATCCTGAAAAAGTTAACGTTAATGGTGGAGCGATTGCTTTAGGACATCCGTTAGGATGTACTGGTGCAAAATTAACAGTAAGTCTACTCAATGAATTGAAAAGACGTGATGGAAGATATGGTGTAGTATCCATGTGTATCGGTGGAGGTATGGGTGCTGCTGGAATTTTTGAAATATTGTAAGTTATTAAATAAAATAAAATATTAAACCAATCGGAGGGGAAATAATGGAAGAGAAGAGGATTATTAAAGGTGGAAGCTTCTTAATCGACGAATTACAACCGGAGGATATTTTTACTCCTGAAGATTTCACAGATGAACACAAGATGATTGCGAAGACAACTTCCGACTTTGTTGAAGGTGAAATAATCCCTAACATTGAAGCTGTTGAAAATAAAGATTATGATTTCATCGTTGGCAAGCTAAAAGAAGCAGGAGAGCTAGGTTTACTTGGTGTAGATGTACCAGAAGAGTATGGTGGAATTGGTTTAGATAAGATTAGTTCATCATTGATCACTGAAAACTTTGGTAAGTCGGGTTCATTTGCGCTAGCTCATGGAGCTCATGTTGGTATTGGTTCATTACCTATCGTATTTTTCGGTAATGAAGAGCAACGTCAAAAATATTTACCAGCCTTAGCGACTGGCGAAAAAATTGCTGCATATGCTTTAACAGAACCATCTTCAGGTTCAGACGCATTAGGTGCTAAAACAACCGCTGTTTTAAGTGAGGATGGAAAATATTATATTTTAAATGGTACTAAGCAATTCATCACCAATGCTGGATTTGCAGACATTTTTGTTGTTTATGCAAAAGTAGATGGCGAGAAGTTCACTGCATTTATCGTTGAAAGGGAGTTTGAAGGAGTATCCGTAGGGCCGGAAGAAAAAAAGATGGGGATCAGAGGATCATCTACTCGTCCGTTGATTTTAGAAGATGTAAAAGTCCCCGTAGAAAACGTTTTAGGGGAAATTGGAAGAGGTCACGTAATCGCATTTAACATTCTAAATATCGGTCGTTATAAGTTAGGTGTAGGTACTGTTGGATCTTCAAAAAGGGTAATTGAATTAGCTACTAAGTACGCTAAGGAAAGAAAACAATTCAAAGTACCTATTGCTAGCTTCAGATTAATTCAAGAAAAACTAGCAGATATGGCAATTACCACTTATGTTAATGAATCAATGATCTATCGTACTGGTGGTCTAATCGAAGATATATTAAGTAGTTTAGAAGGTGATAAGGAAGACGAAGGGCGTAAAGTAGCTAGTGGAATTGCAGAATACGCAATCGAGTGTTCAATCAATAAGGTTTATGGTTCAGAATCCTTTGATTTTGTAGCGGACGAAGGAGTTCAAATCCATGGTGGATACGGTTTTATTGAGGAGTATGAAGTAGAAAGAGCTTACAGGGATTCTCGTATTAACCGAATCTTTGAAGGAACAAATGAAATCAATCGCTTATTGATCCCAGCAACCTTATTGCGTAAAGCAATGAAGGGAGAAATTCCATTACTTGCAGCGGCTGAACGTTTGCAAAAGGAATTAATGACTTTGATGCCATTTATGCCAGATGATGCGCCATTAAGTAAAGAAAAGAATCTTTTAAGCATGAGTAAGAAGCTATTCTTAATGGTAGCTGGATTAGCAGTTCAAAAGTATCAAAAAGAGATAGAAAGTGAACAAGAAATCTTAAAAAATATTTCCGATATGATAATTGAGATATATGCTATGGAAAGTGCAATCTTAAGAACACTTAAAGCTATCGGAAGATCTAGTATAGAAAAAGAAGAACTAAAATTAGATATGACTCAAGTATATGTTCAGGAAGCATTTGAACGTATCGCGGATATTGCAAAAACTACTTTGGCAGCTATGGAAGAGGGAGACATGCTCAAAACTCAGCTATCTATCCACAAAAAACTAACTCGTAACACCCCTATTAATACCGTTACCTTAAAGAGAAAGATCGCTAAGAGAATCATCGATGCTGAAAAATATACAGTTTAATATCATGTGATTTAAATATAAAAGGTTGATTTCAGAAGAAGAAAAATCAATTCTGAGGTCAATCTTTTATTTTCGTTTGGAAAACTATAGTTTTGGAAACAGGGGCGTTAGCATTTTTGTTCTTACCTGTGTAAAACGTTTTTTCGGTTAACTGTTTTGGAATCTGAGGGAATCAAATTTATTAACAGAAGCCTTTGGGACATTTTTTCCAACTCTAACCATTAAAGTATTTGCAGGGTGTGAAGTTATTTCTGGATCATTTGTTGGATAGACTTT
Source organism: Vulcanibacillus modesticaldus (assembly GCF_001730235.1). Lineage (GTDB taxonomy): Bacteria > Bacillota > Bacilli > Tepidibacillales > Tepidibacillaceae > Vulcanibacillus > Vulcanibacillus modesticaldus. The sequence goes on from NZ_MIJF01000078.1 coordinate 43,715, forward strand.
AAATCCTACAGTCCTGAATAACTTTTCCATCATATTTCGGTATTGCCAAATAGTTAAGTTTGTATTTTTTAAATCCCAATGCCAATGGTACAAAGTTGTAAACACGATGTAATTTTCTATGTTAGTATCCAGGAAAGCTAATTTTAATAAATGTTTGGCAACGTTTTGCTTTCGATATGGAATAGCTACTTCAATAACCCCTAATTCTAGCAAATCTGACATATTTCCTTTTGACCAACTTTCAATAGGATCAGAATGAGAGAGGGTCAGATATCCGATGATTTGTTGCTTATTTAAGGCAACAAACACACGCCCTTCGGGAAGTTTAGAGATCTTCAGTAAGGCTTGATGTTGTCTATCTGAAGGTCGAAAAGATTTCATTGTTTCGTGAAATTTGTATTTTTCTAGAGTTTGGTTGTTTATCGGTCCTGCTACATTTATATGTGACATATGATAATCTCCTATGTAATAATTTCAGAAAATTCAACTCAGTCTATTATATACAATTTTGCTTATTATGAAACAATATAAAAAACGACCCTATATGGGTCGTTATTTTATCTTTTTTATGCACTTACACTCTTTGTAAGTTCATTTAATTTCTTAGAAAGGCGTGACTTCTTACGAGCAGCCGTATTTTTATGAATTAGACCTTTAGTTACCGCTTTATCTAATTTTTTGGTTGCATTCAAGAGAGCGGACTTTGCAGCTTCAAGATCGTTATTGCTAACAGCTACTTCGAAATTTTTAATAGCAGTACGAAGTGCTGACTTTTGTGCTTTATTTCTTTCTGCTCTTTTATTAGAAGTTTTAACACGTTTAATAGCAGACTTAATATTTGGCATTACTTTCACCTCCTTGGTGCAACCTATATATTTAAGGTAGTTCAAAAAGTATTCAAGAACTTTGTACTTACTACTTTTGAACATACACTATGTAGGTATTACAAATACAACATTTGATATTTTAACATGGAGGATAGAAAAAAGCAAGGTTTCTTGGTGGTTTTCTTCAATAATTATTTAGGAATAAACTAGAAAATTTGGTAGCAGAATAATCTTAAGACTCGATATTTGGAGGAGATAAAATGAATCAATCTCATCAGATAGATTTAAGTAGGTACCAAGTAAGGACTGATCTTGCTTTAGAAAGACATCAAATGGCAATCGAGGAGCATGGAGGAGAAATACCCGGTGTACATATTGAAGAACAGAATATTGATGGAATTCATTTTAGTAAAATGTCAGTTACTACAGAAGAAGGTAGTCAAGCACTAAGAAAACCGAAAGGCAATTATTTAACTTTTGAAGCCCCTAATTTAAAACAACATGACACCGAGTTACAGGAACGATTATCATATTTTTTTGCTGAAGAATTCCATAAATACTTAAAACAACTTGGAATATCCGATGATGCAAAAGCATTGGTAATTGGACTTGGAAATTGGAACGTGACTCCCGATGCCCTGGGACCGAAAGTGGTTGAAAACTTATTAATTACTAGACATTTATTTGAACTGATACCGGATCAAATTGATGAGGGGTTTAGACCTGTAAGTGCGATTGCTCCTGGGGTGATGGGATTAACCGGAATTGAAACAAGTGAAATTGTAAGTGGTATTATTGAAAAAAGTGATCCTGATTTTGTAATCGCCATCGATGCTTTGGCATCTCGTTCATTAGAAAGGGTTAATTCTACTATTCAAGTAGCGGATACAGGAATACATCCTGGTTCTGGCATAGGTAATAAAAGAAAAGCCTTAGATCAAGAAACCTTAGGAGTACCGGTTATTGCGATTGGAGTTCCAACAGTGGTTGATGCGGTGTCGATTACAAATGATACGATTGATTTCATGTTGCAGCATTTACAGAATCAAATGGATATAAGAAATCCCTTTACTAAAGCTTCAAAGGATCCAGAAAACCCAAAATACTTTTTAGGATTAATTGGCTCCTTAACAGAGAATGAAAAACGTCAATTAATTCATGAAGTATTATCACCGCTTGGGTATAACCTTATAGTCACTCCAAAAGAAGTTGATACTTTTATGGAAGATATGGCTAATATTCTTGCTAATGGTTTAAATATGGCACTCCATAGATCTGTTGATAAGGAAAATGTTTCATCATATACCCATTAAATTGTTAATACTGTTCTAACCCATTTAAAGTCTTCATATAGTAATAACGAAACAATTAAATGGGGGAAGAATTGAAAGATGAGACAACCTTCTGTTTTAAAAACGTTTTTAATATTTTCATTGTGTACAAGCCTGTTATTTTTGATAATAAGTAGCTTTATGTTGCAATATTCTAAAGTAATTAAGAGAAATAACATAAATAGCTTATATCCAGTTTATCTGAATTTTTCTACAGAACAAATAATGGATTTATTTGCAATGGAAATACCATATATTTCACATAATTTAATTAATAATAAAGATCTAACAACAGAGAGAAAGGGCTTTGGAGAACTATTGACCTCTTTTGCACCATTAGCTCCAGATGATTGGATAAAAAAAGAGATCCCTCCCTTTTCGAATTTAAATAATGAAGAGGTTATTCAGGTGGTTACATACAGGGATGAATTAATGCCACCAAAGGAATTTTTTGAAGCTGAAAAAAACAAGGTTGTCAGTAATCAACAACAATTAAATAATGGAGAATCAAATCCAATAGAACAAACGGACCAAAGTTCAGTTGCAGTCACAAATGAAAAAAATAAAAAAGTTGTTTTTATCTACCATACCCATAATCGAGAGTCCTTTTTACCAGAATTAAATACCAAAAAAATAAATGAAGCTTTTCATCCCACTAAAAACATCACTTTGGTTGGCCAAGAGTTAGGTAAGGAATTAGAACGGTTGGGGATTGGAGCAGTTGTGTCTACCAAGGACTATTGGCCAGAATTAGAAAATTATAGTCTGTCATATAAGTATTCGCTGAAAACAGTACAAGCTGCACTTCAAGATAATAAAGATTATCAAATTGTAATTGATATTCATCGGGATGGAAGTCCATCAGGTAAAGAGGTGACAACAAGAATTATCAATGGAAAAGAATATGGGTCAGTCCTATTTGTAATTGGGACAGCAAATAAAAATTACAAGCAAAATGAAGAATTTGCACTTAAAATACATCAGAGTTTAGAAAAATTATATCCTGGTTTATCTAGAGGGATATTTAAAAAGGAGAAAACTTATGGAACGAATGGAGAGTATAACCAATCTATCTTTCCAAACAGCATAACTATTGAAATTGGTGGAGTTTATAATTCTCTCGAAGAGGAATTCCGTACAGCACGAGCTATTGCTAGGGCAATTGCAGATGTATACTGGGACGCTGTACAGGTGAATGCAAAGCCATCTAGGTGAGTAAAACATTGATTGTAGGGGGTGAGTTTTTGTTTCGATTAACTATTCAATTTGGGGTACTAGTTATTTTGTTGTTATTTGGAATTATACTTGGTATTAATGTGGCAGAAAAAGGGATCTATCGGGTGGCTGGCAGTCCAGATATGAATTCCAAAAGTTTTCAAATTAAACAAGGTGATAACCAAGTTGAAGTGATGGTTCTAGGTAAAACCTATATTTCAAAAATACCAAAGAAAGATATGCTATCAACAAATAATAATGTTTCAATTAATAAGATTAATTTTCTAAGTGTTCTAGGTAATGAATTGGGAGAATATTTACAAAAAGGGACTAGGAAGGGGTTAGAGTTACTTACAAATTTGTTAAAATCATAGATGTTAAATAATAGATATTGGATTTAGTGAAGAAAAGGGTTGAAAGGTTTTTAGGCCCTTTTTTTGTTTGTTGATATGTTAAAAGTTTGTTTTGGTTCTTTTTCAGAAAACAAAGCTATTCTTTATTGTGTCGCTAATCAATAATTGATATAATAAAAAGCAGTGCATTTTTGTAACGGTTTTAGGAGGGTTGCATCATGAGCGATCAAGATAGACAAAAGAAGATTAGGAATTTTTCAATTATCGCACATATTGACCACGGAAAATCTACCTTAGCTGATCGCATTCTAGAGTATACTGGTGCTTTAACAAAAAGAGAAATGGAAGACCAAGTTCTAGACCAAATGGAATTAGAACGTGAACGGGGAATTACCATCAAATTGCAAGCGGTTCGCTTAAATTATAAGGCAAAAGATGGGGAAGAATATGTTTTAAATTTAATAGATACGCCGGGACACGTTGATTTTTCGTATGAAGTTTCAAGGTCTCTAGCAGCTTGTGAAGGAGCAATATTGGTAGTTGATGCTGCTCAAGGGATTGAAGCTCAAACATTAGCAAATGTTTATTTAGCATTAGAAAATGATTTAGAAATCTTACCTGTCGTAAATAAAATTGATTTACCCAGTGCTGAGCCAGAAAGGGTAAAACAAGAGATCGAAGATGTAATTGGATTAGACGCTTCTGACGCTGTATTAGCTTCAGCTAAAGAAGGAATTGGAATTGAAGATATCTTAGAGCAGATCGTCAAAAAGGTACCTGCGCCATCCGGTTCTTCTGATGAACCATTACAAGCACTTATTTTTGATTCTCATTATGATCCATATAAGGGTGTAATCACATATATTCGCGTGGTAAATGGAACGATAAGACCTGGTATGAAGATCAAAATGATGTCAACCGGGAAAACATTTGATGTAACAGAGGTTGGTGTATTCAAACCTAAAATGACTCCAATAAATGAATTGAAAGTTGGAGATGTTGGATTTGTAGTTGCGTCAATCAAGAACGTGAAAGATACGCGGGTCGGAGATACCATAACAGATGCTAAAAGATCGGCTAAAGAGCCATTACCGGGATATCGTCAAGTTAATCCGATGGTTTTCTGTGGTTTATATCCTGTAGATAGTAAAGATTATAATGATTTAAGGGAAGCTTTAGAAAAACTTGAGCTTAACGATGCGGCTTTAAAATATGAGCCAGAAACATCTCAAGCATTGGGTTTTGGTTTTAGATGTGGTTTTTTAGGATTACTTCATATGGAGATCATTCAAGAACGTATTGAACGCGAGTTTGGCATTCAATTAATAACAACCGCACCTAGCGTAATCTACAAGGTAAATAAGACTAATGGTGAGAAGATAACAATTGATAATCCTTCAGCAATGCCAGAACCAAGTGTTATAGAAAGTATTGAAGAACCATACGTAAAGGCGAGTATCATGGTTCCTAACGATTATGTAGGTCCTGTTATGGAAATCTGTCAAAGTAAGCGTGGAGAATATGTTGATATGCAGTATCTAGATACCAATCGTGTAACTTTGACCTATCATATGCCTTTATCGGAAATCGTATATGACTTTTTTGACCAATTAAAATCCAATACAAAGGGTTATGCTTCCTTTGATTATGAATTAATAGGATATAAACCATCAAAACTGGTTAAGATTGATATTTTATTAAATGGTGAAAAAGTAGATGCCTTATCTTTTATTGCTCATAAGGATAAAGCATATTACAGAGGTAAACAGATTGCAGAAAAACTTAAAAAATTAATCCCTAGACAGATGTTTGAAGTGCCTATCCAAGCTGCCATTGGTAATAAGATAATTGCTAGAGAGACTATTAGTGCGATGCGGAAAAATGTCTTGGCAAAATGTTATGGTGGTGACATATCCCGTAAAAGAAAGTTGTTAGAAAAGCAAAAAGAAGGTAAAAAACGAATGAAGTCCGTTGGAACGGTGGAAGTTCCACAAGAGGCATTTATGGCTGTATTAAAAATTGATGATTAAAATATAAAGATAAACTCTTTTAGACAAAGTCACCCGTGAGGGTGATTTTGCTATCATTTAGGGAACTGTAGTTTCTTTTTTAATATAGACAAATTTGAAGTGGTATTTTGTATAAGTGCGGCTTTTGGGAGTGAAAACGGACAAGGTGAGCACGTTACAAAATACCACTTATACAAAATAAAAGGTGGTCAAATAATGGCTGATGCTGTATATATTCACATTCCGTTTTGTGTAAAAAAATGTCACTATTGCGACTTCAATTCTTATGCTTACCAAGATCAATATATTAGCGACTATCTAAAAGCATTAGAACTAGAAATGAAAATGACAGTAGAACAATTTCCTCCCAAAAAAATAAAGACAATTTATATTGGGGGAGGAACGCCAACGGTTTTAAATGCCATGGAGATGGAATATTTACTATCCTCTATATCTAAATATTTTCACTACATGGATGAACAGATTGAATTTACTATCGAAGCGAACCCAGGTACACTTGACCCTGAAAAATTAAAGATAATGGCAGAATATGGGGTTAATCGGATTAGTATGGGAGTTCAAGGTTTTCAGGATGAATTGTTATCATATTTAGGGAGAATTCATAATCAAAAAGATGTATATAAGAGTATTGAAATGGCAAGGAAGTTTGGCTTTTCAAACTTGAGTATTGATTTGATGTTTGGGCTTCCAAAACAGGATATCAAAATGTTAGAGGAAAGTTTAGACAAGGCCATTGATTTAGAAATACCTCATATGTCTGTTTATGGATTAAAAATAGAGGAGAACACTTTATTTCACACATTAGCAGAGAAAAATGCTCTACCCCTACCTACAGAAAAAATTGAACTTCAAATGTATCTTTTAACCATCGAAAAGATGAAAAAAAATGGGTATCTCCATTACGAAATTAGTAATTTTGCTAAACCAGGTTTTGAAAGTATGCATAATATTAATTATTGGAGAAATGGGGATTATTACGGATTGGGGGCAGGTGCACATGGGTATATAAACAATGTAAGACATGAAAATATCCGAGGTGTTAAACAATACTTTAAGGCAATAATTGAGGATGGTAAATTACCAAAAGTAGATGAATATTTAATCCCATTAGACGAGAAAAAAGAAGATACAATGATGCTTGGGTTGCGGATGCTATCGGGTGTCAAGTATAGCGAATATAAAACGTTATTTGGTGAAAATCTATTAGATAGATTCAATGAACAAGTCGATAAATTAGTAGCTTTAGGATTACTCGTTAAAGATGAGGAAGGTGTAAGATTATCAGATAAGGGTTTAATATATGGTAATGAAGTGTTTGCAGAATTTATTTCATTATAGGAATTGACAAGACGGGGCTAAATTTGGTATTTTGATATTAGATATTAGCACTCACTTAGTAAGAGTGCTAATAAATGAAGGTTAAATATGAGACTTTCTTATAGTCTTCTGTTGGGATTGGAGGTGGATGGTGTGCTTTCTGAAAGACAAAAATTAATTCTAAGTGCTGTTGTGGATAATTATATACAATCTGCAGAACCGATTGGCTCAAGGTCAATTGCTAAGCGAAATGATATTGGTTTTAGTCCTGCAACCATCCGAAATGAAATGGCTGATTTAGAGGAGATGGGTTTTTTAATCCAGCCCCATACTTCAGCGGGTAGAATCCCGTCTAATAAGGGGTATCGCTATTATGTTGACCATTTAATCAATCCACAAGGTATAAAAATATCTAAAGACGTTTTAAATAATATCAGAAAAATTTTTACCGAGCAGTTTAATGAGTTTGAACAAGTCATTGAACAAACCGCAACAATTCTCTCAGAAATTACTAATTATACAAGTATAATTTTAGGTCCAGAAATTTTTAACACTAAATTAAAGCATATTCAGATAATCCCTTTAGCCGATAATAGTATTATTGTTATTCTTGTAACTAATACTGGAAAAGTAGAGCATAAAACTCTGACTATCCCCAAAGGGGTTTCATCTGATGAGATAGAGAGATTGGTTAATTTTTTAAATTCTAAACTGGTTGGAGTACCGTTATATCAACTTAAATCTAAGATAAAATCGGAAATTTATCAAGAATTTATCACAAATTTTAACAACTATGAGCGTTCAATGGCGATAATCGACCAATTATTTATAGATCTTGATCAGGATTCTGATAACAAAGTTTATGTTGGCGGAGCTACCAACATTTTAAACCAACCAGAATTTAACGATCTTGAGATTATCAAAGATATTTTTAGTCTATTCGAAAGAACCGATGAAGTTAAGCAATTGATTAAACCAAATAATAAAGGGATTGAAGTTAGAATAGGAACTGAAAATAATCTAGAAACTGCTAGCAATTGTAGTGTTATCACAGCTACTTATGAGGTAGATGGAGAATCGATTGGAACCATTGGTATTTTTGGGCCTACTCGAATGAACTACAGTCGAGTAATCAGGATTTTAGAATATTTAGCAGATGATTTTACGCAGTTTTTCACCCGTTTATATAAATAGATTAATTGTATTCATTACAGAGACTTTAATATAAAATGGGGGATTCTACCCCCTTGTTTCCTGTGAAAGGATGTTTACCAATGCAAAGTAGTAGTAATAATGCCGGACAAGGGATAGAAGATAAGTTAGCTGCGTTACATACTAATGTAAATGCAATTCGTTCAATTGCCTCTGCCGTTGAAGGAACATTTGGTCCTAAGGGCTTGGATACGATGTTAGTGGATACGGCAGGTAAGGTTGTTATAACTAATGATGGTGTTACGATTTTAAATAAAATCGAAGTAAACCATCCGGCGGCAAAAATGTTAATTCAAGTTGCCCGCTCCCAACAAAACGAAGTAGGAGATGGAACAACTACTGCTACGATTTTGTCAAGTGAGTTATTGTCTGAAGCTGTTAGTCAAGTAGACAAGGGAGTTCCGATACCAAAAGTAATATCGGGCATCAAAAAAGGAGTCCAAATAGCTATACAATTATTGCGACAATTAGCTAGGCCGGTATCTATTGAAGATTACTCAGTTTTATATCAGATTGCCTTAGTTGCCGGCAGGGAGCATGAAGATATCGCAAAATTGATAGTAAGGGCTGCTAAACTTATTGGAAATGATAAATTGCTGAATGACAATTTTAAATTGGCCGATTCGATTGTTGCTCATGAAGGTTCGGAGAATGAATTAATATCTGGTTTAATGATAAATAAGAGAAGAATGAACTCACAAATGCCCGATAAAGTAGAAAATGTTAATGTGTTAGTTATTCAAGATGCCTTTGAACCTGAAGAAATTGATGAGGAAGCATTGGGTACCGAGATTGGCTTCAGCAAATATTTAGAATTCAAAGAGATTTTTAAACAAAATTTAAAAAAAATTACAGAATTAGGTATCGAATTTATTGCAGTAAATCGTGGCGTTGACCCAGTAGCTGAAGAATTTTGTGTTGACCATGGAATAATGGTTATTCAACATTTGACTAGTGAAGAAATAAAGCGTTTAGCAGAACATACTGGAGCTAAAACGATCAAGCGCTCTGGTTTAAATAAGGTCTTGGATGATTTAAAAACTTACATAGGCCATGCTAAGGTAGTTTATGAAGATGAGAAGTTAAAGAAAACCAGGGTTATTGAAGGTAAAGGCAAACCAGTTGCAACTATCCTTGTAGGAGCTTCTACAGGTGAAATTGTTGAAGAAAGGGAAAGGATTGCTAAAGACGCTGCTTCATCTGTTCAGGCAGCAATCCGTGGAGGTTATCTGCCTGGTGGTGGGTCAATCGAAACATTTATTGCAGCTGAGATAGAGAATCGTCGTGATCAAATAAGAGGTATGGAAGGTTTCGGAGTTTTAGCGGTTGCTAAAGCATTGAAAAAACCGATGGCGCAAATTATTCTTAATGCCGGTTTTAATCCACTAGAAAAATTAGAAGAAGTAATGATAGCTCAAATGGAACAGCGTAAAGAAGGAATCGGAATTGATGCTGATTCTGGAATGTTGATAGATATGGAAGAAGCAGGTGTTATCGATCCTTCTTTGGTAAAAATTCATGCGATTAATGCTGCGGCCGAAATTACCGAAGCTATCTTAAGGATTCATACCATAATCAAGATGAGGAGTCCAGACGACGATCAAGATTAGGAGGTGACCAAATGAGTGATAAAGAAAGGAAGACAGGGAATATAGCTATGGAAGAAGAAAAGGTAGAAAAAACTGAAGAAAACACTAATGATGAGGTTAAAAATCAGACAATAGAGGGAGAAGTTACCTCAGAAGAAGAGGTAGCAGTGGATGAAGTGGCAAACTTGAAGAAAACAATAGAAGATTTACAAAATCGTCTGTTACGTTCTCAAGCCGATTTTGATAATTATAGGAAAAGAACACGTACAGAAAAAGAGGAATTAGCAAAATATGCAAACGCTAAATTGATAGAAGCATTACTTCCAACTTTCGATAATTTTGCAAGGGCTATTGAAGCAAGTAAAGAAAATCAGAATTTTGAAACCTTGGTTCAAGGGGTTGAAATGGTTTACCGTCAATTGGAAGAGTTATTGGTTAAAGAGGGCCTCGAACCAATTGAAGCGGTTGGTCAACATTTTGATCCTGAGATCCATCAGGCTGTGATGCAGGTAGAATCTGATCAATATGAATCAGGTGTTGTGGTGGAAGAATTACAAAAGGGCTATAAATTTAAAGGTAAAGTAATTCGTCCATCTATGGTAAAAGTAAATACTTAGATCTTCTTTAGAATATTTGAATTTGGATAACTTTAGAAAATAAAAAATTAGTAATGGAGGTATCTATATATGGGAAAAGTAATCGGAATTGATTTAGGTACAACTAACTCTTGTGTTGCAGTAATGGAAGGTGGCGAAGCGGTTGTAATTCCTAACGCAGAAGGAAATCGTACAACTCCATCTGTTGTGGCTTTTACAAAGGATGGAGAGCGTTTAGTAGGTGAAGTTGCTAAGCGTCAAGCTATTACAAATCCTAACACTGTAATTTCAATTAAACGTCATATGGGTACAGATTATAAAGTGAATATTGATGGAAAGGAATATACTCCACAAGAAATATCTGCTATCATTCTGCAAAAATTAAAGGCTGATGCAGAAGCATATTTAGGAGAAAAGGTAACTCAAGCAGTAATCACAGTACCTGCATATTTTAACGATAGCCAACGTCAGGCAACAAAAGATGCTGGTAAAATAGCTGGATTAGAAGTTTTACGGATTATTAACGAACCAACAGCAGCGTCATTGGCATATGGATTAGAAAAAGAAGAGGATCAAACTATCCTAGTATATGACTTAGGTGGCGGAACTTTTGACGTATCAATTCTAGAATTAGGCGATGGATTCTTTGAAGTAAAAGCTACCAGTGGAGATAATAAACTTGGTGGAGATGACTTTGACCAAGCGATTATTGATTATTTGATAGAAGAATTCAAAAAGGAAAATGGTATTGATTTAAGCAAAGATAAGATGGCATTACAACGCTTAAAAGACGTTGCAGAGAAAGCTAAAAAAGACTTATCTGGTGTACTTACAACAACGATTTCTTTACCATTTATCACTGCTGATGCAACAGGTCCTAAACACTTAGAAGTTACTTTAACTCGTGCAAAATTTGAAGAATTAACAGCTCATTTAGTTGAAAGAACAATGGGACCAACTCGTCAAGCTCTTAAAGATGCTGGTCTAACACCAAATGATATCGATAAAGTAGTACTTGTTGGTGGATCAACTCGAATCCCAGCAGTTCAAGAAGCTATCAAGAACTTTATCGGAAAAGAACCACACAAAGGAGTAAATCCTGATGAGGTAGTTGCTCTTGGTGCGGCGATTCAAGCGGGAGTTTTAACTGGCGATGTTAAAGATGTTGTATTATTAGACGTAACTCCACTTTCTTTAGGTATTGAGACTTTAGGTGGTGTGTTTACTAAGCTAATTGAACGTAATACAACTATTCCAACAAGTAAATCACAAGTATTCTCAACAGCTGCAGATAATCAAACAGCTGTAGATATTCACGTATTGCAAGGAGAGCGTGAATTAGCCGCTTATAACAAAACATTGGGTCGTTTCCAATTAACTGATATTCCTCCTGCACCACGTGGAGTACCTCAAATTGAGGTTACTTTTGATATTGATGCTAATGGAATTGTTCATGTTTCTGCTAAAGATCTTGGAACTGGTAAGGAACAGAAGATTACTATCACTTCTTCAAGTGGTCTAAGTGATGAAGAAATCGAAAAAATGATTAAAGAAGCTGAAGCAAATGCAGAAGAGGATAGAAAACGTAAAGAAGAGGTTGAAATTCGTAACCAAGCTGATTCCTTAGTATATACAACTGAAAAGACATTAAAAGAGTTAGAAGGTAAGGTAGATCAAGCTGAAGTAGATAAGGCGAACGAAGCAAAGGATGCTTTGAAAAAAGCATTAGAAGGTAACGATGTTGAAGAGATTAAATCTGCCTCAGAAAAACTAAACCAAATTATTCAACAGTTATCTGTTAAACTTTATGAACAAGCTGCTCAAGCGAATCAAGCTGCAGAAGGAAATGCTGAAAACGAGAAAAAAGCTGATGATAAGGTTGTAGATGCAGATTATGAAGTTATAGACGATGAGGATAAAAAGTAATAATATTAGAAAAGTCAAAGTCAATTCTTGGCTTTGACTTTTAGCTTTATCAAGCGTTTGAAAAATCTCTTTTTGATTAAAGTTTGGCTTGATAGTAGATTTTTATTATAGAAGCTTTTGATGAAGGACGGGGGAATTAGATGAGTAAACGGGATTACTATGAAGTGCTCGGTGTAAGTAAAGATGCTTCGCAAGATGAGATAAAAAAAGCTTATCGCAAACTTGCTCGTCAATATCATCCCGACGTCAATAAAGAACCTGATGCTGAAGCTAAATTTAAAGAAATAAAGGAAGCATATGATGTTCTTAGCGATCCAGCCAAAAGAACTAGATATGACCAATTCGGGCATGAGGATCCACATGCCGGTTTTGGTGGTGGCGGCTTTGGAGGTTTTGGAGATCAAGGCTTTGGCGATTTTGGCGATATATTTGATATGTTTTTTGGCGGAGGGAGAAGAAGAAGAGATCCGAATGCTCCAAGAAGAGGTGCTGATCTACAATATAGCATGACGATAGAATTCAAAGAGGCAGCATTTGGAAAAGAAACGGAGATCACGATCCCGAGAGAAGAGGAATGTGATGTTTGTCATGGTACAGGTGCCAAACCTGGAACCAAAGTGGAAACCTGTTCTAGATGTAAAGGAACAGGTCAGGAGGAAATTATTCAAAATACTCCATTTGGACGAATCGTTAATCGCAGGGTGTGTTCTGTGTGTCATGGAAAAGGTAAGATTATCAGAGAGAGATGTACAGAATGTCATGGTTCAGGTAGGGTTAAAAAATATAAGAAAATTCACGTCAAAATCCCTGCAGGTGTTGATGATGGGGCTCAAATAAGGATCAGTGGAGAAGGAGAACCTGGTGTTAATGGTGGGCCTCCTGGAGATCTGTTTATCGTATTAAATGTAAAACCTCATAATTTCTTTGAACGAGAGGGAGATAATATTTACTGTGAAGTACCGATTACATTTACCCAAGCGGCTTTAGGTGATGAAATCGAAGTGCCTACCCTTGATGGAAGAGTAAAATTAAAGATTCCGGCAGGAACACAAACTGGAACTAATTTTAGATTGAAAGGAAAAGGAGTTCCAAGGTTAAGATATGGTGGTAGAGGAGATCAACATGTTAAGGTTATTGTTGTAACTCCTACTAAGCTTACAGAAGAACAAAAAGAACTATTACGGCAATTTGGTAAACTAAGTGGTGAAGAAACTCACCAACAACATCGATCTTTTTTTGAAAAGATGAAAAAAGCATTTATGGGGGAATAATCCCCCACTTTTTACTTGACATATCTAAAATTAAACTGTAAAAATATCTTGTTAAATAAAAATTCAGGAGGAATGTTGTATGAAATGGTCTGAAATTTCAATTCACACCACACAAGAGGCAATTGAGGCTGTTGCTAATATTTTGCATGAAGCTGGTGCTGGTGGTGTTATCATCGAAGACCCAGAAATATTAGAGCGTGAATGGGAAACTCCTTATGGTGAAGTTTATCAACTTTCTCCTGAAGATTTTCCAGAAGAAGGCGTAGTGATCAAGGCTTATTTTCCATTGAATAGCTATCTAATGGAGACAGTAGAGCAAATAAAACTTGCTATTAATAATTTATTAACTTTTGATATAAATATCGGGGATGGTAAAATTTCTATTTCTGAAGTTAATGAAGAAGATTGGGCATCGGGTTGGAAGAAGTATTACAAACCTGTTAAAATAGCAGATAAAATATTAATAACACCTACTTGGGAAGAGGTTGAACCTAAATCAGATGAAATAGTAATCGAGTTAGATCCTGGAATGGCCTTTGGTACTGGAACACATCCCACAACTGTGATGTGTATTCAAGCATTAGAAAAGGTAATCAAAGGTGATGAGGAAGTAATTGACGTAGGATGTGGCACGGGAGTATTAAGTATCGCTGCTGCAAAACTAGGGGCGAAACATATTTTGGCTCTTGATTTAGATGAAGTGGCTATAAAAAGTGCAAAGCTGAACGCTAAAATCAATAATGTAGGCTCCGTTATCGAAGTAAAACAAAATAATTTATTAGATAACATTGATAAACGAGTAGATCTAGTCATGGCAAATATTTTGGCTGAAGTAATTATTCGTTTCACTAGTGATGTGGCAAGGGTACTTAAACCTAATGGCATCTATATTACTTCAGGTATTATTGGGACAAAAGCTGAACTAGTAAAGGATGTTCTAATTCGAGATGGCTTTATTATTGAAGAAACACTAAGAAAAGATGATTGGGTAGCTTTTATTGCAAAAAGAGCTTAGATAGTAGGGGTTTAAGATGCAAAGATATTTTGTCTCACATGATCAATTTAAAGAAGACGAGGTCATTATAACCGGTGATGATGCTTATCATCTATCGAAGGTATTAAGGGCAAAACCCGGTGAGAAAATAATATGCAGTAACGGTCAAGGATTTGATGCAATAACAGAAATTATATCGATAAATCTTGAACAGGCCGTATGTAAGATTGTTTCCATATTAGATGAAAGTCGTGAGCCTACTGTTGAAATTACATTGGCTCAAGGCTTACCTAAATCAGATAAGATGGATTTGATTGTTCAAAAAGGGACGGAAATAGGAATATCGTCATTTCTTCCCTTTATTTCAGAAAGAACGATTGTTCAATTAAACCAAAAAAAGGAACAGAAAAGAATTGAACGATGGAAGAGAATTGCTAAAGAAGCAGCTGAACAATCACATCGAAGCAAGATACCAGAAATCTTACCGGTTATTAGTTTTAAAGAGCTTCTTACTTACATGAAGGATTATTATACTTTAATTGCTTTTGAGCAAGAAGATACAGTTACGCTTTATCAGGCACTTAACCAGTGGGATGATAATAAAAAAATTTTATTAATTATTGGCCCTGAAGGTGGATTTTCAGAACAAGAAGTTAGTAAAGCTATAAGGCATGGAGCGATTTCTATAACTTTAGGCAAAAGAATTCTTAGAACTGAAACGGCTGGAATTGTAGGGTCTTCAAATATTATTTACCACCTAGAACAAGTGACGAATAAGTAATTGGAATTTAGAAGGGATGAGTTAATAAATTGCCAACTGTAGCATTTCATACCTTGGGTTGCAAAGTTAATCATTATGAAACAGAAGCCATCTGGCAACTCTTCAAAAATCACGGATATCGCCGTGTTGACTTTGAAAAGAAAGCAGATATTTATGTTATCAATACCTGTACCGTCACCAATACAGGCGATAAAAAGAGTAGGCAAATCATTAGACGGGCTATTAAAAGAAATCCGGATGCGGTAATCGCAGTAACTGGATGTTACGCCCAAACATCAACTTCTGAGGTTATGGATATTCCCGGAGTAGACATAATCATTGGAAATAGAGGAAAAGAAAAATTGGTAGAATATGTTGAGGAATACTTGCGGAAAAGGGAACCTATTAATGCTGTCAAAGATATTATGAAGGTTGAAGAGTTTGAAGAACTGGATGTTCCTGAGTTTTCGGATAGGACAAGAGCTTCATTAAAAATACAGGAAGGTTGTAATAATTTCTGTTCATATTGTATAATTCCTTGGGCAAGAGGATTATCACGCAGTAGAAAACCTGAAAATGTCTTAAAACAAGCAGAGCAATTGGTTGCATCAGGGTATAAGGAGATAGTGCTTACAGGAATTCATACAGGCGGTTATGGAGAAGATTTAGAGGACTATAGCCTTGCTAAATTATTAAGTGACTTAGATGTTATAGATGGATTAAAGAGAATAAGAATAAGTTCAATCGAAGCTAGTCAAATTAATGATCAAGTTTTAGATGTATTAAAAAAGTCTAAAAAAATAGTTAATCATCTTCATATACCTTTACAAGCCGGTGACGATGAAGTTTTAAAGAAAATGAAGCGGAAGTACACAACTGATATGTTTAGGAAAAAAATCACTGAAATTAGAGAGGTTTTGCCTGATATTGCCATAACAACTGATGTTATCGTTGGTTTTCCTGGTGAAACTGAAGAACAGTTCTTGAATGGTTATCGATTTATCGAAGAAATTGGATTTGCTGAATTACACGTATTTCCCTATTCAAAACGTTCGGGTACCCCGGCAGCAAAAATGAAAGATCAGGTACCTGAAAATATTAAGCATCAACGAGTACAAAAGCTGATAGGGCTTTCAAACCGTTTATCATTTGAATATGCAAACAAATTCATTGGTAAGGTTTTGGCGGTTATCCCTGAAAGGCCTTTTAAAGATGGTTCAATAGATAATTTGTTTATGGGATATTCGGATAATTATATCCAGTTGGTATTTGAAGGTAATAAAGATATTATTGGGAAAATATGCAAAGTTAGATTGGATAAAGTTGGCTTAGAATATAGTCAAGGGACACTAATTAGTGTCGAAGATTAATATTAGCTGATTTAACAAACCATAATAGTAAAATAATTATTATGGAACTTAAGGAGGTGTTGGATTGAAGGAAGTTTCTGCAGGTGGAGTTGTTTATTATCAGGAAAACGATGAAATTAAAGTACTGATGATTGAAGATATATATCATAAGTGGACATTACCAAAAGGAAAAAGAGAAGAAGGAGAAACTTACAAACAAACAGCGATTCGAGAGATTCTTGAAGAAACTGGAATTAAAGGAGAGGTTGTCAAACCTCTAGATAAGGTATATTATGAATATTACCACTCTAGTTTTGATAAAGTGGAAAAGGAAGTTCATTATTACTTAGTGAAGGCCTTATCTAATCAAATTAAAGTACAGACAAGTGAGATTAGTTCAGCTAGATGGTTAAGCTTAGAAGATGCTTGGGAAAAGCAAAAAACATCTGGCTATGAAAATAATCTTTTTGTCTTAAAAAAAGCTTTGCAAGAATTAGGCTTCAATAAATTTTAATCAGGAGGATTAGAAAATGAACAAACAAGAACTAGCAAAATTAATTGACCACACTTTACTAAAACCTGATGCAACAGCTGAAATGATTGATAAGCTTTGTGAAGAAGCTAAAGAAAGCAATTTTGCATCAGTTTGTGTAAATCCTTATTGGGTTTCTAGAAGCTATCAACATCTAAAGGATACTGATGTTAAGGTTTGTACTGTAATTGGATTTCCTTTAGGAGCAACTACCAAGGAAGTAAAAGCATATGAAACAACTAAGAGCATCGAAGATGGTGCTACTGAAGTTGATATGGTTATCAATATTGGAGCATTAAAATCCAAACAATATGATGTGGTAGAAGAAGATATTAGAGCTGTTGTAGAGGCAGCAAAAGGTAAGGCATTGGTAAAAGTTATCTTAGAAACTGGTTTACTTACTGATGAAGAAAAGGTTAAAGCTTGCGAATTAAGTAAAAAAGCAGGTGCAGATTTTGTAAAAACTTCAACAGGTTTTGGCAACGGTGGTGCTACATACGAGGACATCAAGTTGATGAGAGAAACTGTTGGCCCAGATATGGGAGTAAAAGCTTCCGGTGGTGTAAGAGATTTTGATGGGGCTTTAAAAATGGTTGAAGCGGGAGCTACTCGTATTGGTACAAGTTCTGGTGTCAAGATTATCAATGGTTTAGTTGCAGATACAGATTATTAATAAAAAGGGCGATTCCCATAACGGGGATCGCCTTTTCACTCCTAAAAGCCACACTTATACAAAATACAACACTTAATTAAAGGTAAGTTAGCATTGTATTTTGTAACGTGCTCACCTTGTCCGTTTCACTCCCAAAAGCCACACTTATACAAAATACAACACTTGATTAAAGGTAAGTTAGCATTGTATTTTGTAACGTGCTCACCTTGTCCGTTTCACTCCCAAAAGTCGCACTTATACAAAATACAACACTTAATTAAAGGTAAGTTAGCATTGTATTTTGTAACGTGCTCACCTTGTCCGTTTCACTCCCAAAAGTCGCACTTATACAAAATACAACACTTAATTAAAGGTATATGTTTCTTAGTTATTTTCTCCAAAATTTATGAATGTTGAAATTCTCTTTAGGTGCTAAGAGTATAGTTAATTTAGCAAAAGGTTTTACGAACGGTAAGATAATAAGGGAATTAACTAGGTTAAATATTAACTGAGCGTGGGCAATTTGAGTTGGAGGATATTCTGCTAAGCTTTGTACGATTAAAGCAAGTGGGATTATTAATGGATAAAAAATAATTACACCAATGATGTTTAATAAAAGGTGAGCAGTTGCCATTTGCTTTCCTTCGATACTCCCGCCAATACTAGCAAGTATAGCAGTAAAGCAAGTTCCTATATTACTGCCCAAAATTACAGCTATCCCAAAAGTTAAAGGAATATTCTGATAGTAAATCATACTCATCGTTATTGCCGTAGTTGCACTACTTGATTGGATGATCGCTGTTATCACGATACCAAATAATAAACCGATAAATAATTTATGTTCTTCCATTGCCAAAACTGATTGCATGATTTTTGAGTTTTGAATCGGAGTGGCAATCATTTGTAAGGCATCCATTCCCAAAAAAATGATGGCAAACCCACCACTTATTAATCCAATAGCCCTAGAGTTTTTGGATGGAAATAGAACCAATATGGCACCAAATAAGAGGAGAAGAACAGCCCATTTCCCAATATTTAGGGCAATCAATTCAGCAGTAGCAACTGTTCCAATGTTGGTGCCTAGGATAATCCCAATTGATTGGTAAAAAGTAATTAAGTGAGCATTAATTAAACCGATGGTGATAACTGTTACCGCACTACTACTTTGCAAAAGTAATGTTGCAACTGTTCCAGTGAAAAAGCCATGATAAGGTGTTTTAGTGAAACGATAAAGGAAAGAATGAAGAAAATCACCAGATATTCTCATTAAACCTATTCTCATTAATTGCATTCCAAACAAAAAAAGAGTAATACCTGTGGCAAATGGGATTATGATTTCCCTCATATATCCTCAGCTCCTAATTTGTCTTACCATTAAAGTTATGAATTAAATGGACAAATTAGAACGCCGAATACTAAGGATTACTAGTGTATAAACCACTATTTAATATCTCTTAACTTACTAAACCATGCATAAAGTACATTAAATAGAACGATAAAAGCGGCTATTTCAAAAACCAGTTTGGAACCATATCTCATCGCTAACCAACCTGATAACACCATTGAAACCGGTGTGAACACTTGGACTAATACCCGACTTGAAGTCATAACTCTTCCAAAAAGATGATTAGGGATAATCTCTTGGCGATATGCCATCATATTAACATTAACGATAATCCCGATCATTAATAGCAATGAGTAGGAGATCGTAATGGTTATTAATGATTGTTTAAAAACTAATAACAATATTGCAATTAGAACTCCGATACTACCAAAACGCACCATCTGACCTTTATTTAAATATTTCTTCAAATATTTAAGGAGTAGAGTTGTGATTGAAGCAGCAATACCGCTTACCCAAAAAATTGTCGAAGTTTCTTCTGGTCCATAACCCAATGTTTCCTTACTTTCAAATATTAAGAGCGTAGTTACCAAAAAGATAGCGATATTCATAAAAGTACTGAATATTGCAATTGGGAACAGAACTTGATGGTTAAATAAATATTTAAATCCTTCTTTTATTTCCGTAATAATTGCTCGGGTTTTTTTGTCTGTATCCTTGTTAATATCCTCATTGGGTAGGAAACTCAGAATAATTCCTGAAATAATGAATGAGATAGCGTTTAATCCGATAGTACCAGTAGCACCAATTAATCCGATAAAAATTCCTGATAATATTGGCCCAACTAATCTCATTAAAGTATTGATAAAAGTTAAATTAGCGTTAGCCTCAAGTAGTTTGTTCTTTGCTACAATTCCAGTTAGATATCCTTCTGAAGCAGAATCAAAAAGTAAAGTAAAGGTTGAAAGTAAAAAAGCAGCTATATAAACATGGACCATTTGTATTAATTCTAAGAAAGCTAAGATAGTAATTCCACCAACAACAATTCCTCGGAAATAATCAGAGAAAACCATCAATTTTTTTCTTTTTATTCTATCCACATAAACCCCAATAAAAGGAGCGATTATGATTTGAGGTATCATCTCTAGAGCAAATGTAATAGAACTTTGTAAGGCAGAGTGGGTCAACTCTAGTACCAACCAGGGTAATGCTAATAAATATAATTTATCACCTAACTGCGATACTAATCTTCCTGCTGATAACAATAAGAAAGGACCATTTAGCCCGTTTTTTTTAAGCTGTAAGGCTTTCATTAATTCCATTTTAAAATAAAACTCCTTCCAACCAAGTTACCTAATATTATATTTAAATTAAATATTTGTAACATAATTCCTTTTTTTAATAATCAAAAAAATAAAAAAATCTTTCATTAGCGATTAATTAAAATTTTGATGCGAAAATTGGAATATTTTTTTAAAAAAAAGAAGGAAAACGACGAAATATGACGAATTATCTATTGGTATTGAAATTATTTAAAATTAGCGAATATCTTGATAATATCAAATATATTATTATAAAGGAAGATTTTTTATGGATAAAGGATTGGCAATTGAATTAGAAAAACAATTTTGCACTTTAAAAAATGTACATAGTGCACATGTAGACCTTGATGAACAAGGTGAAGTATTGGCGATTGGGATTTTTAGTGATGGCTCTCGTCATCCCAAGGAAATTAAAAGGGATGTTGAAGAAACATTTAGACAGATTGCTGGTTTTCGGATCAACCATACAAAGATAAGTATAGTGGAACAACAATTTGAGAGAGGAATATTAAGTGACGACAAACGAATTCGCTTTTTAACAGCTTACCAAGTACAGAAGATGAATGGGGTTATTGAAGGATTTGTACAATTAGAATATAATGAAGAAACGATTGTTGAGAGTGTTGAAGCACATCAATTTGAGATGGAGTTAGAATATATAATAGCCAATGCAACGGCAAGGGCTTTGATGAAGGTTGCAAAAGATTACAGCATCCGAATTGATCGGGTTAAAGAGGTGAGTATGGGTCAAGTTGACGTTATCGTTGTAACTGCTTCGGTAATTCATCAACCTTCGGGTGCCGGACATATGTTTGTCGGTTCAGTGGTTAAGACAAAAGATTTATTGTCGTCAGTAGCAAAAGCTACTCTTGATGCCTTGAACCGTAGAATTGACCAGATGATTTAGTTCTTAAGTTTGCATAGCATAACGAGAGCAGAGCAGAAAATGAGATGAGCTGAACTTGAAATGGAAGGAAAAAATCTATTTTAAGGGAGGTCATCGCTTATGTTAAAAAAGATCCAAGGTATTGCTAATAATACAAAAGTTGCTATTGGAGATGCAGCTGGTTGGATTTAATGGGTTTTTAACGTTATGCTATGCAGTTTAAATAGGAGTGTATACAATGAAATTAAGACTAAAGGTGTACTTAGCAAGTGTTTATCTATTATTTATCACAATCCTATTTTTATCTTATGATGGTATTAATCCCCAACAAATTATTGCAATGAGTGGCTTTATTTTACTTGCAACAATATTTAATATCGATGTAATAAGAGATTTACAGAGTAATTTGGGTTATATAATTATTTTGCCGTTTCTAGTACCTGCAATTGTATACTTAGAGCCATTTTACGCTGTTCTTTTTATTTCTGTTACATTGTTATTTATATATCATAAACATATATGGTTTAAAAAGTTTTATAATATATCAATTTTTGGCTTGTCAGCTTATGTAACTGTTTTAATATTTAATTACTTTTTTACGAATATTAATGCTACAGTCATATTTACACCATCTTTTTTTGTACTACTGTTATTTCTCACATTTTTGAATACCATTTTAAACAATATTTTTGTATTTACTGTTGTTTCTTTAGAAAAAGGGAAGTTTGAGATAAATGGTTTTATTGGTCTTGTTTCTACTACAAAAGCAGCTTTTATTACCGTATTTCTTGGTTTAATAAATGTAGTTCTTTTTTATTACACTAATATTGTCGGTGTTGCCCTTTTTACTTTTCTTATATTCTTCGCCAAGCCTGCCTTACAATATCGGCAAATCTTTGATAATGAATTATCCACATATACGAACTTTATTTTACATGTTTTAAAACAGATGGATCCCATAACTTATAGCCATTCAGAACGAGTTAAGTTTTGGACAGTCTTATTAGCGAAGAAGATGGGGCTTCCAACGTCTGAAGTTAGACAATTATCCCAGGCAGCTTCTTGGCATGATATTGGAAAAATAGAAGTTCCCCTTGAAATCATCAGTAAACCTGGTAGGTTAACAGATGAAGAATATCAGATAATAAAAACTCATCCTGAGAAAGGTTACGAGTTGGTTAAGGATATGCATTTCTTTAAAAAGTTTTTACCGGTTATTAGGTATCACCATGAAAGGATAGATGGAAAAGGGTATCCACTGGGGTTAAAGAGGGAACAAATTCCGCTTCATGCTAGGATTGTTACGATTACTGATGCCTTTGATGCGATGACGGCGGATCGCTCATATCGAACAGGTATGCCGATGAAAGATGCTGTTGAAGAGTTAATAAGGCACTCGGGTACACAATTTGACGAAGAAATCGTTAAGATTTTTATTGAAGCTTTACAAGATGAATATGGTAAAAATTACGAGAAGTTTGATAAAGAATTTATTATGAGTATCAGATAAAAGTCACTTGTGGTGGCTTTTTTGGTATAATTATGGTAATATATAGCATATAATCTAACGATAAGGTGGTCATTTGATGAGTGATTGTATCTTCTGCAAAATAATTGATGGTGATATTCCCGCAAATAAAGTCTATGAAGATGAAAAATTTTTAGCTTTTCATGATATCAGTCCCAAGGCGAAGGTTCATGTGCTCATTATACCTAAAAAACATATCCCTACATTCATGGATGTACAAGAAGAAGATCTGTCGTTGATGGGAGAATTACATAGAGTAATTCAAGATGTGGCAAAGAAATTAGATCTAGATGAACAAGGTTTTCGTGTTGTGAACAATTGTAAAGAACATGGTGGACAAGAAGTATTTCATATTCATTATCATTTGTTAGGTGGAGAAAAGCTTTCTTTCTAAATCCATAAAACTTAGTTGACACTTTAAAAAACTATATAATATAATGAAATTTGTTAGACTTTGCTTAATGCAAGTCTCCTGCATGGTATTTGTGGAGGGAGGGAAATGTATGTCAGAAATTCGTGTAAGAAAAAACGAGTCATTAGATAGCGCTCTTCGTAGATTTAAACGTAATATCTCACGAGACGGCGTATTGGCTGAAATCAAAAAACGAAAACATTATGAGAAGCCAAGTGTAAGACGTAAGAAGAAGTCTGAGGCTGCTCGTAAACGGAAGTTCTAAAGGGGGGCATCTCTATGTCATTAATGGATCGAATTAATGAAGATATGAAACAAGCGATGAAGGACAAGGACAAGTTTAAACTCTCTGTTATCCGTATGATTCGTTCAGCCATAAAATACGCTGAAATTGAGAATAAGGGTGAACTATCTGATGAGCAAATTGTTGATGTTCTGACTCGTGAGTTAAAGCAAAGACGTGATTCCCTCCAAGAGTTCGAAAAAGCTAATCGTACAGAATTAGCTGAGAAGGTTAAAAATGAAATAGATATTTTACAAGAATATTTACCTGAACAACTTTCTGAAGAGGAGCTCAGACAAGTTGTACAAGATACAATTAATGAAGTTGGAGCTACAAGCAAGAAAGATATGGGCAAAGTTATGGGCACAGTAATGCCTAAAGTTAAAGGCCGTGCAGATGGTAAGTTGATCAACAAGCTTGTTCAGGAACTTTTATCATAAAAAATAACGTCTAGATTAATCTAGGCGTTTTTTTGTTTTTCGTGACTTACTCAATCAAAGGTGCGTTAGCATTATAAAATATTTTTATTTAATGAAACCTATGGTTTTATACTAACGTATATAGAAATAAATTTTTCTAAAAGAATTGGATTAATAATTTCTATAATGATAAATTTAAAATTAAAATGATAAATTTAAAATTAGAGGAGGAATGTATTTGACCCGAAAAGTTGCTTTAACTTCTATGGTTGCAATCTTATTTGTTATCCAACTGTTCTCTTTCTTATATCCAGTGATTGTTAGTGCAAAGGAACAGGTAATCTATGTTGTTAAAGTCGAGCAAACGATTGATAAGGGATTAGCAAGATATCTAGATAGAGCATTTGATGAAGCAAATGAAGGGGATGCTGATGCAATAATCTTAGAGATTAATACCTTAGGAGGTTCAGTGGATGCTGCTGTTGATATTGGTGAACTGATTATCAGAGAACAAATACCAATAATTGCCTTTATCAAAGGTAATGCTATCTCAGCAGGTTCCTATATTTCATTTAGTGCCGATAAAATCTTTATGGAACCAAATAGTAACATCGGGGCTGCCGCAGTAAGGACGATAAGTGGAGAAGAAGTTGACCCTAAAATTACCTCCTTTTGGGCTAGTAAGATGGAAAATGCGGCTAAACAACAAGGAAAAAATGATGAAATTGCACGGGGAATGGTTGATCCTAATGTTGAAATACCTGGAATATCAAAAAAGGGAGAATTAATCACACTCGGTTCTGATGAAGCTTTACAATATGGAATTGCCGATGGAATTGCTAATAATAGAAATGAATTGTTAAAACTGTTGGGGTTAGAAAATGCTCGAGTAGAAGAAGTATCCCTTTCTCCTGCAGAAATGTTAGCTAGGCTGGTAACAAACCCATTCGTTATTCCATTTCTTCTTACAATTGGTCTTGCGGGAATCTTGATAGAATTGTTTATACCGGGTTTTGGTATACCAGGAATTGTAGGTTTATCTGCATTTGGACTATACTTTTTTGGAAATTATTTAGCTGGTTTTGCTGGATTAGAGTCGATTTTTCTCTTCGTCATAGGGTTCATTCTAATGGTGATTGAATTATTTGTACCTGGATTTGGGATTTTTGGGGTTATTGGTGTTATCTTATTGGGATCAGGAATAGTTTTGGCAGCGGAGAATTCTAGCTATGGTTTTATCGGTTTAACGATTGCTTTATTCGTTAACACAATTTTGGCTTTTATTTTGTTTAAATATTTTAGTTATAGGGGGATATGGAACCATTTTATCTTAAAAGAAGAGCAAAATAAGGCAATGGGTTATGTATCTCATGACAAAGACGTGAATTTAATTGGTAAGAAAGGAAAAACGGTCTCAAAATTGAGACCGGCTGGAATAGCCATCATAGAAGGTATAAGATATGACGTAGTTAGTGAAGGGAATTTTATTAATATGGGTCAAGACATTGAAGTCATTCGAGTAGATGGAACAAAAATAGTTGTGAGGGAGTTTGAAATTAAAAATTAGGAGGGATTAATTTGACTGTTCAAATTACTTTACTTATCGCCATTGCACTTGTCATTACTTTATTAGCTATACTTTTTACATTTGTGCCAATAATGCTTTGGATTTCAGCAATAGCTTCCGGGGTAAGAATTGGAATTATAACGTTAATAGGAATGAGATTAAGAAGGGTAATCCCATCAAGAATCGTCATTCCTCTAATCAAAGCAAGAAAAGCCGGTTTGAATTTAACTACAAATCAGTTAGAGAGTCACTATCTTGCGGGAGGTAATGTTGACCGAGTAGTTAATGCTTTAATTGCTGCAGAACGAGCTGATATTCCAATAACTTTTGAGCGTGCAGCAGCCATTGACTTAGCGGGAAGAGACGTATTAGAAGCGGTTCAGATGAGTGTAAATCCTAAAGTAATCGAAACACCTATTGTAGCAGCTGTGGCTAAGGATGGAATTGAAGTTAAGGCAAAAGCAAGAGTTACTGTTCGTGCAAATATTGACAGATTAGTAGGGGGAGCTGGAGAAGAAACGATTATCGCCCGTGTTGGTGAAGGAATCGTTACTACCATTGGTTCAGCTTCATCGCACAAAGAAACTCTAGAAAATCCTGATTCGATTTCTCATACAGTATTACAAAAAGGACTTGATTCGGGAACGGCGTTTGAAATTTTATCAATCGATATTGCCGATGTTGATGTGGGTAAGAATATTGGTGCACAACTGATGACTGATAAGGCTGAAGCTGATAAAATTATTGCACAAGCTAAAGCTGAAGAAAGAAGAGCTATGGCTGTAGCCAAGGAACAAGAAATGAAAGCTAAGGTTCAAGAGATGAGAGCAAAGGTTGTAGAGGCTGAAGCAGAAGTTCCATTGGCGATGGCCGAAGCTTTAAAGAATGGTACTTTAGGGGTTATGGATTATTTGAATATGAAAAATCTAAATGCCGATACAGATATGAGAGAAGCCTTTGGAAAGATGGGGAATCATGACAACGATAATTCCCATAAAGAATAGGTGATTGAATGGATTGGATAATTACTTTAATCGTCGTAGGAATTATCTCTTATCTAACTAGTAAAAAAGATCAATCCGACGAAGGTAAAAAAATTGGCAAACAGTTTGGCCCATATGATAATGTTGGAAATGAAACGAAGTTGAGAAAAAAACAGGAAGAAAAAACAAACTATCGAACTTATCAAGAGCAACAAACTATGAGTACTCAAATGAAGAAAACAGTAGATCATGATGAACCTGTTAAAGGGTCTGTAGAACAGGATCCATATTATATAAATAATAAAAAAATGCAAGGTATCAACTCTAAAAGTATTAAACACGGATTGATTTGGTCTCAAATTCTAGAAGCACCACGAAGTAAAAATCCTCATCATATTTTTAAAAATAAATAATCGATTAAGATGTATATAAGGTCACCTCTTGGTGACCTTTCAGACTGAAGACTAACCTCATGCTAAATTACCTAGTATGAGGTTATTTTTGTCAAAAATGCTTAAAATCTTGGATGAAATAAAAAATTGAGAGCGATTCGGACGTCTCTTCCACGTCCAATTCGCTAGCTTTTTCAAATTCATGGCAGCAAAAACTAACATCGCCTGCATCGAGACTTTTTTCAAACCTCTTAACGTAGTCCAACGCAAACCATGTTTCTCTTTCATATCTGCAAATACTCTT
>NZ_MIJF01000079.1 GCF_001730235.1 Vulcanibacillus modesticaldus
TAATCCCTATGATAATGCTTGTATTGAATCATTTCATGCTATATTGAAAAAAGAAGAAGTAAATCACGTGCAATATCTAGATTACTATTCTGCTAAGATAGCAATTTTTCAATATATTGAGGGCTGGTACAACCGAAGAAGAATACATAGTGCTTTAGGTTATTTGACTCCTCAAGCCATCGAAGATCAATTGAAACATTCAGCATAAGAGTTAACTTTTTTGTGTCCAATATATTGACTCAAATCCACTAAAATTCAAGATCATTATAACAATGAATCATTTTTTTATGAAAACTTAGATTTAAGTTTATCAGTATTTTTGTGTTTTTCTTTCGCAGAATGCAAAATATTAGAAAGGCCTGATAAATATGTTAATATCTACGGATAGAAATCCAGAATATTCACTATATTACCTCGGAGCAATTATATTAGATATTTTATATAAATACAAATGTATAGAAATTGATTTATTATTTAAATCTATGAATGAAAAGATAACAAAAAAATTACCCATAGATTATTTATATTATAGTTTGGATTGGTTGTTTTTGCTTGACTTAATAAAATTGAATGGAGATAAAATTGAATTATGTTTATTAAAAGACTGATAGTAAGAAAAACTGAACCAAATATAGAAATAATAAGAGATATTCCATTTAAATTAAATGGATTAAATTTAATAGTTGATATAACCGATAATATTCCTCAAACTTCAGGGAATAGTGTTGGAAAATCTACAGCCGTAAAAATTATTGATTTATGTCTTGGCGCAAAAACCCCAAGTTACCTGTATAAAGATAATGAAACAAAAACGGATAATGAAAAAATTAAAAATTTTTTAGAAGAATATAAAGTTGAGGCCGAGTTAATACTGTTTAATGAAAAAAATCATATTTCTATAAGAAGAGGCTTATATAAGAATGGTTCAAGGTTTATTGATGATAAACCATATAAAAAAGATTGGAGTTAGTATAGTTTTGTGGACACACCTTAGTTAAGTCTAATACAATAATTTTGAGAGGATGTGTCCTATATGAAAAGAAAAGGTGTAGCAAAAAAATATACTGAAGATTTTAAACAAACAATAGTGGAACTCTACAATTCTGGAACTCCAGTAAAAAAATTAAGTAGCGAATATGGTGTATCTGAAGTAACGATATATAAATGGATTAGGTCCTATACCCCTGTAGGTGAAGGAAAGGATTCCT
>NZ_MIJF01000080.1 GCF_001730235.1 Vulcanibacillus modesticaldus
TTCGGTTGTACCAGCCCTCAATATATTGAAAAATTGCTATCTTAGCAGAATAGTAATCTAGATATTGCACGTGATTTACTTCTTCTTTTTTCAATATAGCATGAAATGATTCAATACAAGCATTATCATAGGGATTACCTTTTCTGCTAAATGATTGTATAATTTTACGACTTTGAACATATCCTGTGAACTCTGAACTTGTATATTGAGAACCTAAATCTGTATGAAGAATTAATTCTTTACTAGGTTTTTGATTATTTATAGCATTTTCTAAGGCTTTAATGACCAATTCAGTAGTCATAGAGCGTGAGAATGAATACCCAACAATTTTTTTAGAATGCAAATCCATCACAGAAGCTAAATAACACCAACCATCTTTAAGTGTGTTGATGTAAGTAATGTCTGCAACCCATTTCTGATTAATATTGGTGGTTGAAAAGTCTCTATCTAAAAGATTTTCGTGTTCCACAATTTTTTCTTTACTTTGGTAAGGTCGATATTTTTTCTTAGTTATAGAGCGAATCCCTGCTTTTTTCATCAATCGTTGTACCCGTTTTAAACTAACATGATAATTCTCGGTTAAAAGTATATGATGAATTTTAGGAGCACCATACCGTTCCTTACTATCTTTATGGATTTGTTTGATTTTTTCTGTTAATTCTTGATTTTCACGCTCACGCTTAGACTGTGTTTTGTTTAATGAATGGTAATAGCTACTTCTTGGAACACCAAGTACTTTACATATTAGTTTAACTGGGTGTTCACCCTCATGCTTATTGATAAAATTGATAAGTTCTGAATCGTTCACTTTTTCGCGAATATGGTCATAGCCTTTTTTAATATTTCAATCTCCTGTTTTAAACGTAGGTTTTCTTTTTGTATCTTCTCTATCTCTTTAGGAGTCAAGGAATCCTTTCCTTCACCTACAGGGGTATAGGACCTAATCCATTTATATATCGTTACTTCAGATACACCATATTCGCTACTTAATTTTTTTACTGGAGTTCCAGAATTGTAGAGTTCCACTATTGTTTGTTTAAAATCTTCAGTATATTTTTTTGCTACACCTTTTCTTTTCATATAGGACACATCCTCTCAAAATTATTGTATTAGACTTAACTAAGGTGTGTCCACAAAACTATACTAACTCCA
>NZ_MIJF01000081.1 GCF_001730235.1 Vulcanibacillus modesticaldus
TTACGAATTTTACTTTGGAAGCCATACGATAATTGGATAAAGTTAATGGTTAAAGCACCAGGATAAAAATAGTTATTGTAAGTTGTTTTGTTTTTTTGTGAATAATTAAATCAAATAGTAATAATTGCCAAATGGACAGTGATCACCTTTAGTTGGTTACTGGTTCTTTGGTCGAAGTTTAGGAAAATATTGTTCAGAATATTGTGTGAACTAACCACTATAACTTTTATGCAACGCTATTGATTAAAATTATAAAAATAGAACGCCTTATAGAAGGTGGATATAAATTTAAAATGAAAATTTTAGTTCATTCTTGGAAATCAGCTGTTCCACCTTATGGACTTGATACCATAACATTAGAAATGGGTCCATCAGGTACATTTGTTACCGAATTTATACATAGAGATGTAGAAAAATTAACTGAGTAAAAATATAATAGGATGTAAATTATTTTTCTACATATATTTGATTTTTGCATATGATTTCTGATAACGTTCCGTATTCACGACGCCCTTGAGCTTACAGGCGTTTCCGAGTCTTAGATAACTCCTATCTTAGGCTCGGGAATGCCGGCTTGGTTAGCGAAAGGGTGTGTCGCTGATTTTGCTTCTTAGCAAAAGCGAATCAACTTCTTTGATTGTTGCTTCATATTCTTCCTGCGACCAAGGGCGTTAGCCCGCAGCGTGAATATTTTGTTATATGAAGGTACTTTGGATTAATCAATAAATTTAATACTATTGAATATGATCTTTTTCTAACTTATTCAAAAATTTTTCCAGTTTAATATTTAGTTCTTCATCATGTTTATTTTTTTTGTTTATGAAATGTAGTATTTTTATAGCAAAGTATATAAAAAATCCAATAATCAGCAAATATATAAGTGGTAAAAAGGCTATAAACATTGGAGTTAGTATAGTTTTGTGGACACACCTTAGTTAAGTCTAATACAATAATTTTGAGAGGATGTGTCCTATATGAAAAGAAAAGGTGTAGCAAAAAAATATACTGAAGATTTTAAACAAACAATAGTGGAACTCTACAATTCTGGAACTCCAGTAAAAAAATTAAGTAGCGAATATGGTGTATCTGAAGTAACGATATATAAATGGATTAGGTCCTATACCCCTGTAGGTGAAGGAAAGGATTCCT
>NZ_MIJF01000082.1 GCF_001730235.1 Vulcanibacillus modesticaldus
AGGAATCCTTTCCTTCACCTACAGGGGTATAGGACCTAATCCATTTATATATCGTTACTTCAGATACACCATATTCGCTACTTAATTTTTTTACTGGAGTTCCAGAATTGTAGAGTTCCACTATTGTTTGTTTAAAATCTTCAGTATATTTTTTTGCTACACCTTTTCTTTTCATATAGGACACATCCTCTCAAAATTATTGTATTAGACTTAACTAAGGTGTGTCCACAAAACTATACTAACTCCAAGTCATTAATTATTCAATTGTCTCAAATATATTAACTCTCGATAACTTAGGTATAAAAACAAATACAAATAAAATTAAATTTACAATGATTTTTGCATCCTTAATACCATTTTTCATTCAATTATTATTTAGTGCTTTATTATGGATATATGCTGAAAAAATAACAAATTATATTTTACTAAATAATGAAAATGCTCAAAAAAGAAGTATTCCATTATATTCACAAGAATTACAAGCTATTGCATTTTCAGTTATTGGGTTAGTGATAATAGCAGACGCAATCCCTCAGATATTTCATGTAATTCCAAACCTTATTAGACTAAACGAAATTGGCTCATCTCTAGCAACTCCTCAATTAAAAGTAGAAACGATATTTTCATTAATAGAAAAGATAGTTCGATTAATTATTGGATTAATATTGTTTTTTGGAAGTAAAGGATTAGTTGGTTTATTAAAGAAAATAAGAGAAGCAGGAATAAAATAATGTATGTAACATTTGGGAACCTTGCGAATAACTCAACCTTATCCGACACTATTTTTTGGAGGTTACAATGAAGAATATATTAAAATACACTATTATTCCTCTTGGATTTGAGTCAATATATTGGACACAAAAAAGTTAACTCTTATGCTGAATGTTTCAATTGATCTTCGATGGCTTGAGGAGTCAAATAACCTAAAGCACTATGTATTCTTCTTCGGTTGTACCAGCCCTCAATATATTGAAAAATTGCTATCTTAGCAGAATAGTAATCTAGATATTGCACGTGATTTACTTCTTCTTTTTTCAATATAGCATGAAATGATTCAATACAAGCATTATCATAGGGATTA
>NZ_MIJF01000083.1 GCF_001730235.1 Vulcanibacillus modesticaldus
TTCATATCTGCAAATACTCTTTCTATTGTTTCTTTTCGCTTTGCATATAATCTCTTGTTTTCTTCTGTGTGTCTTAAGTGATCCGCTTCTTCGATATAATCTTCCCATATATGTCTATGTATCATCTTCGTATAATTTTTACTCTGTGTACATGATGATAACAATGAGCAGTTTTTACAAATTTTCGGATCAGATGCGTATTGTTTATAACCTTCTCTTGTTGTGGTTCGATATGATAGTATTTCTCCCTCTGGGCAGATGTAACAGTCATAATATTCATCATATACATACTCATGTTTTCTCATATATCCACTTTTTGTTCTGGGACGTGTATAAGGCATTACTGGTCGAATATCTTGGTCTGATAAGTATTTTGCGATATAAGGTGTTTTATATCCAGCATCTACTACGACTGCACTTGGCTTTTCCACTTTCTCGATTACTTGATTAACTATCTTATCTAACACTTTACTATCATGTACATTGGCTCCTGTAACAAGTGTACCAAGAACAAATCCGTTTAGATCGCAAGCTGTATGAAATGAGTATGCAAAGAGTTTTTCTCTCTCGTCCTTAACAAAATACCCACTCTCTGGGTCTGTCTTACTTTCCTTTATTTCTTTCTCTTCTTCTTTATCTTGTGGGGGAAGTTGCTTTTTTCCATGTGCTTCTCGGTCAATGTTTATTTCTTTCTCTAATTGTTCTTGGTAACTTCTTGTTTCTACACGAGCCGTTTTCTTTATATACTTCTTTTTATTAGCATTTGCTTTAACATGTGTTGAATCTATAAATGCAACTGATGGATCTACAAATCCTTTTTTCATTGCTTCTTTTAGTATTCGATAAAAGATTTGTTCAAAAATATCCGTATCTTTAAAACGTCTTACGTAATTCTTCCCGAAGGTGGTGAAATGTGGTATCTTATCTTGAAAGTTGTATCCTAAAAACCAACGATATGCGACGTTAGTTTCAATCTCCTTTATTGTTTGACGCATTGATCGAATG
>NZ_MIJF01000084.1 GCF_001730235.1 Vulcanibacillus modesticaldus
TATCGAATACTAAAAGAAGCAATGAAAAAAGGATTTGTAGATCCATCAGTTGCATTTATAGATTCAACACATGTTAAAGCAAATGCTAATAAAAAGAAGTATATAAAGAAAACGGCTCGTGTAGAAACAAGAAGTTACCAAGAACAATTAGAGAAAGAAATAAACATTGACCGAGAAGCACATGGAAAAAAGCAACTTCCCCCACAAGATAAAGAAGAAGAGAAAGAAATAAAGTAAAGTAAGACAGACCCAGAGAGTGGGTATTTTGTTAAGGACGAGAGAGAAAAACTCTTTGCATACTCATTTCATACAGCTTGCGATCTAAACGGATTTGTTCTTGGTACACTTGTTACAGGAGCCAATGTACATGATAGTAAAGTGTTAGATAAGATAGTTAATCAAGTAATCGAGAAAGTAGAAAAGCCAAGTGCAGTCGTAGTAGATGCTGGATATAAAACACCTTATATCGCGAAATACTTATCAGACCAAGATATTCGACCAGTAATGCCTTATACACGTCCCAGAACAAAAAGTGGATATATGAGAAAACATGAGTATGTATATGATGAATATTATGACTGTTACATCTGCCCAATGGGAGAAATATTATCATATCAAACCACAACAAGAGAAGGTTATAAACAATACGCATCTGATCCGAAAATTTGTAAAAACTGTTCATTGTTATCATCATGTACACAGAGTAAAAATTATACGAAGATGATACATAGACATATATGGGAAGATTACATTGAAGAAGCGGATCACTTAAGACACACAGAAGAAAACAAGAGATTATATGCAAAGCGAAAAGAAACAATAGAAAGAGTATTTGCAGATATGAAAGAGAAACATGGTTTGCGTTGGACTACGTTAAGAGGTTTGAAAAAAGTCTCGATGCAGGCGATGTTAGTTTTTGCTGCCATGAATTTGAAAAAGCTAGCGAATTGGACGTGGAAGAGACGTCCGAATCGCTCTCAATTTTTTATTTCATCCAAGATT
>NZ_MIJF01000085.1 GCF_001730235.1 Vulcanibacillus modesticaldus
AAATAAGCTCTTGTTGTTAATTTTTTAACGTATTTGTCTTGCTTCATTTCTTCTACTTTTTGTTGTAATTTTACAGAATTGATAGGAGCTATCCATTTACCAAATGACGAAAATAGTGTATCCTTGTCCATAAGCATGGTCCTTTATATTGGATTTGGACAGGGAGCACCTGTACTTCCATTATAAAGGATTTTTTTATGAACTAGTGATTATTAGAAATATTCTGACTACATTAATGCAACGCTAGTGTTGAATATTAATTAATTTACCTTTACCTGGAGAATAATTATTCCATGTATAAGTTATTAGATATTTTTGATTTATACTAATCAAATTAAATTCGTTTTGTGTACATCTAATTTTTATATCTCCTAGATTAATATAATAGTAGTTGCCTTCTCTAACTTTAGATTCTACCTCAAATATTCCAGTTGTAGAATTTTCGTTCATTTGATATCCATATACAAAAAATATAAAGATCAATGACAATATAATTAAAATTGTCTTCAATAGTTTTTTATTTTTGCTCTTTACTTCATTTGAGACTGTTTTACACTTGAAAACAAAATAAGTATAAACTATTAATTCTATTGGAACTAAAAAGTAGGCTATAAAAATAGGTAGATATAACATTTCATATAATCTGTAATTAAAATTTGCTATAGCTTGTATTTGTTCCAGCTCAAATCCTATGAATCCAATGTATATTGTACCTAGTAACCAATATAAAGAAATCTTTGCTTCCTCGCTAAATAATATTGGATTAAAAAAAATCTAATAGACCATACTGGTAATAATCTATGAAAATAATACTGGAGGTATGGTCAATGTTACACACTCAAGAAGATTTAGATATGTTTCAAGAAGCATTAGATATAAAGGATCCATGGTTTGTTAGTTATAAAGAATTTAATAAAGAACAAGAACAACTTCATATTTATTTAAATTTTAAACGAGGAGCTAAGTTTACTTGCCCTCATTGTGG
>NZ_MIJF01000086.1 GCF_001730235.1 Vulcanibacillus modesticaldus
TCCAGAAAAGGAAATTGTTTAGATAATGCCAGCATGGAGAATTTCTTCAGCCACTTTAAGGCAGAGTGTTTTCATCTATACTCTTTTCGCACAACTGAAGAAGTAAAAAATGCCGTTAAAAGGTACATACGTTTTTATAATCATCACCGATTCCAAGAGAAATTAAATAACCTGAGTCCTTATGAATATAGGACTCAGGCTGCATAAATGTGCTTTTTTATTCCTGTCTACTTGACAGGGGTCAGTTCACTCTGGGTCTGTCTTACTTTCCTTTATTTCTTTCTCTTCTTCTTTATCTTGTGGGGGAAGTTGCTTTTTTCCATGTGCTTCTCGGTCAACATTTATTTCTTTCTCTAATTGTTCTTGGTAACTTCTTGTTTCTACACGAGCCGTTTTCTTTATATACTTCTTTTTGTTAGCATTTGCTTTAACGTGTGTTGAATCTATAAATGCAACTGATGGATCTACAAATCCTTTTTTCATAGCTTCTTTTAGTATTCGATAAAAGATTTGTTCAAAAATATCCGTATCTTTAAAACGCCTTACGTAATTCTTTCCGAAGGTGGTGAAATGTGGTATCTTATCTTGAAAGTTGTATCCTAAAAACCAACGATATGCGACGTTAGTTTCAATCTCCTTTATTGTTTGACGCATTGATCGAATGCCAAATATGTATTGGATGAATACCATTTTTATTAAAACAACAGGATCTATGCTTGGTCTGCCGTTATCTAAAGAATAGGTATCTTTAACCAAATCGTATATAAAGCTAAAGTCAATTGCTTGATCTATTTTCCTCACTAGATGATCCTCTGGTACTAAATCTTCTATTGATACTAATTCAACTTGAGTTCTTACATCTTCCTTACGTTTTGTTAACATGTTTCTCCCCTCACAAGATATTTATTACATACTTATTATACAAAAAAAGCTTGTAGATTTGTCTAAATAAAGACTTTGTCTACAAGCTGA
>NZ_MIJF01000087.1 GCF_001730235.1 Vulcanibacillus modesticaldus
CGTTATAAGACATAACAACTAATAGTTATTTCATTGGTGTTTTTTTACAAACGAATTTATTGTATAATGTATTTAAATACATCCCAATGTTGAGGTGGATAAGATGAGTTTAGAAGAAAAATTACTAAAAGATTTTCAAAGTTTATCTGATGATAAAAAGAGGGAAGTAATAGATTTTGTTGAATTTTTAAAGATAAGAAATCGCGAAGTTGTAAATTTAATGGATGATATTATTGAAGAAAATCGTGAAGCTTTTGAGGAGTTATCCAAGTAATGAAGGGTATCAATGTATCACAAGTAATTTTATTTCATCAGAAAATAATTTCAAGAACAGGTGGATCCGATGGAATTAGAGATATTTC
Source organism: Vulcanibacillus modesticaldus (assembly GCF_001730235.1). Classification (GTDB taxonomy): domain Bacteria; phylum Bacillota; class Bacilli; order Tepidibacillales; family Tepidibacillaceae; genus Vulcanibacillus; species Vulcanibacillus modesticaldus. Next base: position 363 of record NZ_MIJF01000087.1, read on the forward strand.
ATTAATTGAAAGTGCATTAAATCGAGCTTTTGCCACCTTTGATGGGAAAGAGCTTTACGAAGATGATTTAGTAAAAATTTCTGTAATAACTTATGGATTAATTAATAATCACGGTTTTGTTGATGGGAATAAAAGAATAGGAATAGCCGTCATGCTATTTTTACTTAAAATTAATTTTATCAATGTAAAATACAGTCAAAAAGAATTGGTGGAATTAGGATTAAAAGTTGCAACTGGCGAATATAAGGAAAAAGAAATAGAAGATTGGATCATTGGACATCAGCTGGATTAATTGGTGTCCTTTATTTTTTGTTACGTCTCATAACAATGCATTCACACAGCGGTCTAACGCCCTTGGTCGCCCGAAGCGATAAGAAGAAAAATCAATAAGAAGTAGATTCAAAAAAATCGAAGAGGTGAAATCAGGCGACACATTCCCGAATTAACCGAGTCGGTACGCCCGAGTCTAAGATAAGAGCTATCTAAGACTCGAACATACCTGTAACATTCGGGAACGTCGTGAATACGAGACCGTT
>NZ_MIJF01000088.1 GCF_001730235.1 Vulcanibacillus modesticaldus
AATCCCTATGATAATGCTTGTATTGAATCATTTCATGCTATATTGAAAAAAGAAGAAGTAAATCACGTGCAATATCTAGATTACTATTCTGCTAAGATAGCAATTTTTCAATATATTGAGGGCTGGTACAACCGAAGAAGAATACATAGTGCTTTAGGTTATTTGACTCCTCAAGCCATCGAAGATCAATTGAAACATTCAGCATAAGAGTTAACTTTTTTGTGTCCAATATATTGACTCAAATCCAAAATAATACAGTTTTGATATAGAAAAGAGTGGTTAATTTGAGTAGTGAAATTAGATTAGCTAGAATTGAAGATTTAAATAATATTGTTAGTTTATTAAATAAAGTCACTATTGATCTTCATACAAAGGGTATTTTGCAATGGAATTATCCGTGGAATTCAGATGACTTAATAGAAGATATAATAAATAACTACGTTTACTTACTAATTATTGATGATTTGGCAGTTGGAACATTTTCTATTAAAGACATTGGTGAATTTAATTTTATAAATACTGAACCAGATAATAAATATCTTTATCGGATAGCAATTTTACCGGAGTTCCAAGGAAAGGGATTAGGTTTAAAAATAGTAAAATATTCAATTGAATATGTAAAAAAAATCACTAGCGTTGCATTAATGTAGTCAGAATATTTCTAATAATCACTAGTTCATAAAAAAATCCTTTATAATGGAAGTACAGGTGCTCCCTGTCCAAATCCAATATAAAGGACCATGCTTATGGACAAGGATACACTATTTTCGTCATTTGGTAAATGGATAGCTCCTATCAATTCTGTAAAATTACAACAAAAAGTAGAAGAAATGAAGCAAGACAAATACGTTAAAAAATTAACAACAAGAGCTTA
>NZ_MIJF01000089.1 GCF_001730235.1 Vulcanibacillus modesticaldus
TACTAATAGGTCGAGGGCTTAACCAAAGCTCAAGTAAGGTGAAAGAAACTCGCATCTAGTTTTCAGGGTGTATAAAGTTATACTTTACAACTGTAAAAGTATAACCACACCATAAATTAAATAAGAAGAAGTCTGGTGACGATAGCGGAGGGGACACACGCGTACCCATCCCGAACACGACCGTTAAGCCCTCCAGCGCCGATGGTACTTGGACCGCAGGGTCCTGGGAGAGTAGGACGTTGCCAGGCTTCTTTTTTTATATATTGCATACATATTTTTATATATTACCAACCGTACTTATTGCAGCCTATTTAGGCTGCTTTTTTGTTTCTCAAACATTAAAGTATAAAAGTGAGGATTCTTAAATACAATATTAAAAATTATCTATAACCTAACTATCTTCAATGCTAAAATTCTATAAATTTGGTATACTTGATAATATTATCTTTGATATTTTAAGAACACATTATAGAAGTAGTAGGAGGATAAAATGGGAAATAAATATGATGCAATTATTTTTGATTTTGACGGAACATTATTTCAAACTGAAAAATTAGCTCTTCCTTCTTTCGAACGAACCTTTGATCAACTAAAAAAAGATGGTATCAAAATAGTCAAAATACCTTCGGAACAACAAATGCTAAACGTTATAGGAATGACCCTAGATGATATCTGGAACTCACTTTTACCGGAGCTTCCAAAAGAGGCACATATTAAAGCGAATGAGTATATGTTAAAAAATGAATTGGACCTCGTTAATGAGGGTTATGGCGCTTTATATCCTGGAGTTATCAAAACTTTAGATGAACTAAAAAGACAAGGATACAGATTATTTATCGCAAGTAATGGATTAGCTGAATACGTTAAAGGTTTATCCAAAGCATTTATGATTGAATCTTATTTTGATGCAATCTATACTGCCGGAGAATATAATACATCGACAAAAAAGCTCTTAGTAAAACAGCTAATTGCTGATTTTTCTATTAACAAATGCGTAATGGTTGGTGATCGACATTCAGATATTGAAGCAGGTGAATATAATCATTGCTTAACAGTAGGTTGTGACTTTGGATTTGCTTCAATTGATGAATTAGATGGTGCAAATGTTACTATTAAAAATTTTGTTGATTTATTGAGTATCATTGATAATTAATGATTAAATGTGAAGGTTGAGGTGATTGAAATTGGGGAGTTTGGTCTATTGATTTTTTAGAAATAACCTTAAGATTATCTTTAGCAGCCATACTTGGAGGTATCATTGGTTTTGAAAGGGAACAAAATAATCATCCAGCGGGTTTTAGAACCCACATCCTTGTAAGTATTGGCTCAGCATTAATAATGTTAATCTCAATATATGGATTTACCGACTTTCTATTAGAAGAAAATGTTAGATTTGATCCATCACGTATAGCTGCCCAAGTAGTGACAGGTATTGGTTTTCTTGGAGCTGGTACAATTTTGCGACATGGATTTACCGTGACAGGGTTAACCACTGCTGCATCCTTATGGGTAGTTGCTGGAATCGGATTAGCAATTGGTGCGGGTTTTTATTCAGGCGCTCTTGTTGCTACCTTGTTTGTACTGATAAGTTTAGCTGTTTTAAATAAAATTGATCGCTTTATAGCCCATAAACGGAGTTTGGTTCACCTTAAAGTAAATGTTGTTGATCGTCCAGGAAAATTGGGAGAAATAGCAACAAAATTAGGAGAAAGAAATATCAGTATAAAAAGTGTCAGCATTACAGAGGAAGACAATGAAAACTATGAAGATGATTATGTGAGTATAATTTTTCTCTTGAGAATATCAAAAAAAGAATATGCGCCTATAATAGTTGATGAAATTAAGCAGGTGGATGGAGTAAAAGAAGTCCAATTTGGAAAAAATACAGAGTAGTGGTTTTATGCTACTCTGTTTTTTCTTGAGCAAAAAAGATATTAAATTCTTTAAAAAAATTGATGATAAAAATTTTATGTGGTGATTGGCAAATAATAAAAAATATAATATAATAAAATTGAAAGTCAAAGTTAGTCAAAGTCAAAATAGATGTACTGGAGGATGCAATGAGGAATATTTCTGATATTATCGAGAATTTCCTAAAAAGTATAATTGAATTAAGTGAAGATGGTGTTATTGAAGTTCAAAGGAGTGCATTAGCGGAAAAATTCCAATGTGTTCCCTCCCAAATCAACTATGTTATAAGCACTAGATTTTCTTTAGAAAAGGGATTTTTGGTTGAAAGTAAGCGAGGTGGTGGAGGTTATATCAGGATAAAAAAATTAGAAATTAATTCTGATGATCAATTCTATGAAACCTTGATTAATTCAATAGGTGAAGACATTACTCAAGCCACTGCTGTAGATTTATTAGATAGACTTAAAGAGGAGCAATATTTATCAAATAAAGAATATAGGCTGGTAAAGGCTATTATCGCAAGAGAGGTTTTAGATCTACCATTACCGATAAGAGATAAAATTCGTGCCAATATCTTTAAGGCGGTTATTAGAATTATCTTTTCGAAATAAATATTATTATTTATAATTTTGTAATTTCAAATTAAATCATTAGAGAGTAGTGAGACAATTATTAAAATATAGTTTTATAAATGGAGGGAAGACAATTGCTTTGCGAAAATTGTGGTAAAAGGCCAGCTACTCTTCATTTTACAAAAATAATCAATGGACAAAAGAATGAATATCATTTATGCGAACAGTGTGCAAAGGAAAAAGGAGAAATATTTTCTAGTAGCAGTGAAAGTTTTCCATTTCATCACTTATTATCTGGATTATTGAATTTTGATCAGATGGTAGAAGAACATCCTTTGTATACTAATCCTGAATCACAAAGATGCGAAACCTGTGGATTGACTTTTTCTCAGTTCAAAAAGATGGGTAAGTTTGGGTGTAGTGATTGCTACAAATATTTTGAACTCCAATTAGAGCCGATTTTCAGGAGGATTCATGGCAATAGTCAACATATTGGAAAAGTCCCATTGCGATCGGGAAAGAGTATTAAATTGAAAAAAGAATTAAGTCAGCTAAAGGCCATACTTCAACAAAAAATTGCTCTTGAAGAGTTTGAGGAAGCAGCTAAACTTAGGGATAAAATTAGAGCTTTAGAGCATAAAATTTCAGAAAGTCGGGGTTGAGCTTGATGGCAGTAGAAAGATATTTGCAAAATGCAATAAGCGATTGGATGTGTGATGATGGACCAGAATCGGATATCGTGATCAGCAGTCGTGTTCGGATAGCTAGAAATTTAAAAGACCATCCTTTTCCCCTTTTAGCTACAGACTCTCAGGCAAATGCGGTTATAAATAAAGTTAGCGAAACGATTATAAATGGGAAAATGAAGCAAATCGGTAATTTTGATCTTATCTTACTAGAAGATCTAAATGATTTACAAAAAAAGGTCTTAGTAGAGAAACATTTAATAAGTCTCAATCTAGCAAATGAATCCAGAAAAGGTGCTGTTACTTTAAGTGAAAATGAGGCAATCAGCATTATGATAAATGAAGAAGATCATATTCGGATACAATGTTTGTATCCTGGCCTACAGATCAATCAAGCATGGGAAATGGCAAATAAGATTGATGATATTTTAGAAAAGGATTTGGATTATGCATTTGATGAAAAAAGGGGTTATTTAACGAGTTGTCCTACAAATGTTGGAACAGGGATAAGGGCATCTGTGATGGTACACTTACCAGCTCTTGTTTTAACAAATCAGATGAATCGTTTAGTTCCAGCAATTACTCAAGTAGGATTAACAGTACGAGGAATATATGGTGAAGGTAGTGAAGCATTAGGTAATTTATTTCAAATATCTAACCAAATAACTTTAGGACAATCTGAAGAAGACATAATAAGGAATCTACATGGGGTTGTAAATCAGATTATTGAACTTGAGAGACAATCCCGAAGAAATCTTGTAGAAGAAAAAAGATTCCAAATTGAAGATAAAGTTGGCAGGGCTTATGGAATACTTTCCAATGCCAAAATAATTGATTCTAAGGAAGCAGCCCAAAGATTATCTGATTTACGGTTAGGGATCGATTTAAAGATGATAAAAGGGATTTCAGCTTCAGTCGTAAACGAACTGATGGTAATGACCCAACCAGGATTTCTACAGTATATTGCTAATGAAATCCTTACCCCTGAAGAAAGGGATATTAGGAGAGCGACTATAATTAGAAAAAAATTACTTGAAATAAAATAAGATTAGAAGAACTAGAAAAATAAAAAATGGAGATTGGAGGGAATATAGGATGATGTTTGGAAGATTTACTGAAAGATCTCAAAAAGTATTGACATTAGCACAGGAAGAAGCTATCAGATTAGGTCATAATGTTATCGGAACAGAGCATATTTTACTTGGACTTGTGAAAGAGGGTGGAGGAATTGCAGCAAAAGCGTTGCAATCATTAAACATAAGTTTAGAAAAGGTTCAATCAGAAGTAGAAGCATTGATTGGCAAAGGTAGCGATAAACCAATAAATATCTCATATACCCCAAGAGCAAAAAAAGTTATCGAGTTGTCTATGGATGAAGCTCGAAAATTAGGCCATAGTTATGTAGGAACAGAGCATATTTTGCTCGGATTAATACGCGAAGGAGAAGGTGTAGCAGCTAGGGTATTAAATAATCTAGGGGTTAGTTTAAATAAAGCTAGACAACAAGTATTACAACTCCTTGGCAATACTGAAGTTGTATCGACTAGCCAAAATGAAAGTAGGAATCAAAGTACCCCTACGTTAGATGGATTGGCTAGAGATTTAACTGCTATTGCTAGAGGAGGGGGTTTAGATCCGGTAATAGGTAGAGACAAGGAAATTGAAAGAGTAATTCAAGTTTTAAGTCGTAGAACCAAAAACAATCCGGTACTAATAGGTGAACCTGGAGTAGGTAAAACAGCAATTGCTGAAGGTTTGGCACAACGGATTGTAAACAATGAGACGCCTGAAATTTTAAGGGATAAGAGGGTGATGTCTCTTGACATGGGAACTTTAGTTGCCGGAACAAAATACCGTGGAGAATTTGAGGATAGATTGAAAAAAGTGATGGAAGAAATAAGGAATGCAGGTAACATCATATTATTCATCGATGAGCTTCATACATTGATTGGTGCTGGAGGAGCTGAAGGGGCAATTGATGCTTCCAATATTTTAAAACCAGCACTAGCTAGAGGAGAATTACAGGCAATCGGTGCCACAACCTTAGATGAGTATCGTAAATATATTGAGAAGGATGCGGCATTAGAACGTCGTTTCCAACCTATTATGGTTGATGAACCCACTGTAGAAGAAACGATTCAAATATTAAAAGGATTACGAGATAAATATGAAGCACATCATCGTGTAAAGATTACTGATGAAGCTATTGAGCAGGCAGTTAAGCTATCTGATCGATATATTACCGATAGATTTCTTCCGGATAAGGCAATTGACCTTATTGATGAAGCTGCTTCTAAAGTACGGCTTCACAGCTATACAGTGCCACCTAATATTAAAGAATTAGAAGCTAAAATGGAAGAAGTTAAGAAGGAAAAAGATGCAGCGGTACAAAGTCAAGAATTTGAAAAGGCTGCTTCATTAAGGGATAAAGAACAAAAAATAAAAGAAGAATTAGAGGAAATAAAAAACAAATGGAAGGAAAAACAGGGTAGAACAGACACCGAAGTATCAATTGAAGATATAGCTCTAGTGGTGGCTAACTGGACCGGCATTCCCGTTAATAAGTTAGCCGAGGAGGAGACTGAACGTTTAATTAACATGGAAGAAATACTTCATAAGCGTGTTATTGGTCAGGAAGAAGCTGTTAAGGCAGTTTCTAGGGCGATAAGAAGGGCGCGTGCTGGACTTAAAGATCCAAAACGTCCAATTGGGTCGTTCATTTTCTTGGGACCAACAGGTGTAGGTAAAACAGAACTTGCGAGGGCCCTTGCTGAAGCTATGTTTGGAGATGAAAATGCGATCATTCGTATCGATATGTCAGAATATATGGAGAAACATGCAACTTCAAGATTGATTGGAGCACCTCCTGGATATGTTGGTTATGAGGAAGGTGGACAATTAACAGAAAAGGTAAGACGTAAGCCCTATTCGGTTGTTTTATTAGATGAGATAGAGAAGGCACATCCAGAAGTATTCAACGTTTTATTGCAAGTTCTTGAAGATGGAAGATTAACAGATGGAAAAGGTAGAACTGTTGATTTTAGAAATTCCATTATAATCATGACTTCAAATGTTGGAGCAGAATTGATAAAGAGAGACGCAACACTAGGATTTACCACTCCAAACCCAGAAGATGAATATAATCAAATGAAAAATCGTGTCATGAGCGAACTTAAGCGGAATTTTCGTCCAGAGTTTTTAAACAGATTAGATGAAGTAATTGTATTCCATTCCTTATCAATAGAGAACATTAAAAAGATAGTGACATTAATGGCAAATGAGTTGAGGAAAAGATTAAAAGAACAAGGAATTGATTTTATCTTAACAGAAGAAGCGAAAGACTTTTTGGCTAAAGAAGGTTATGATCCAAACTTTGGTGCAAGACCTTTACGTCGTTCAATCCAAAAACATATTGAAGATAAGCTTTCTGAAGAATTATTAAAAGGAAATATCAAGAAAGGTGACACTGTAAAAATAGATGTAAAAGACAATACATTAGTGGTAAATAAAACTGTTTAATAAAACAAAATCACCCACAGGGGTGATTTTGTTTTATGTGTAATTATTTTTATTGATTAAATGACCAACGTTTAAGAGAATCTTTGCGCATTTGATTCTTTTCTTTTGCTGATGCACCCCAATTATAGTTATAAATAGCTCCTTCCCATTCACCGTATTGAGGATTTGGTAAAACTATAAATTTACTACCAAAAAGATCTTTATTTGCATCAGTTGCTGCAAATCTTTCCTCAATAGTTTTTCCTTTAAATACATCGGAAAAGTCATTTAAGTTATCTCCCATTAATAAAACAATGCGATGATCAGCATCAACAGCATCTCTTCTTGCTGTTTTGCTTGAGGTATCGGTTCTAAGCATTAAATGTTCTTCATCAACTTGTGGGAAACCTAAATCTTTTAAGTTCTTTAATGTTCCCTCTTTGCCAACTACTTTTCGATTTGTGATGTAATATATATCGACGCCTTTACCAGCAGCATAATTTAGAAATTCAACCGCGCCAGGAATTGCTGTTGCTTCAGCAGCATCCATCCAAGGATTCCAAGTTTTTGAAGAGTAACCGAAATCGTTACCAATTAAAAATGCTTCATAAGCACTATTGTCTAAAATCGTTTCATCGACATCAACAATGATCGCTCTTTTTTCTGTAGAAGTATTTTCAGCCAAGTCTTTGTCTAATATCATTTTTGCAACATTAAATGCTTGGTATGCAAGGGCACGGTACTCGGCTGAATTTTGTACCCATGCTGTTGCCATTACGAGTTGTTCATTCAAATCTTCAGTATTATAGTCAGATAAAACGATTTTTTGTCCCGGGAAAATTAAGTGTGGATTTTCCAATTTATTTATTTCAGCGAGTTTTTTCCAATCAAGACCATATTCTTTAGCAATTTTACCCAACGTGTCTCCCGGCTTAACAATGTAACCGCTTTCAGCGGAAGCCTGAGTTGTAACTACAAAGGAAACAACAAGCAATAATGCTAGCGTGATACTAATAGTTTTTTTCATTTTTAAAACCTCCATTTGATGTTTATTGACCTCTAAGTACAATAATTTGCCATTAATACAAATATTCCTGCTTTAAAAGTTGAAAAATTAGAAATAAATAATTAATAAATTTCTTCAAATTATTTTATCTGTGTGATAAGTCTTGACTGATTTACCCTTTTTTTTCACGTAGCATTGTTATATTATAATGAACAGATGCGGCTAATACGGTTATTTTTAATGTATAATTAAGATTAAGGAATAATGAATATAAATATACAGATGAGGAAATAAAAATATGGCTAAGGTTAAATCGCAATACTCGTGTCAAGAATGTGGATATGTAAGCCCAAAGTGGATGGGAAAATGTCCTAGTTGTTTAAAATGGAATACAATGGTTGAAGAAGTCACCTCACCAAATCCTAATGTTCAAAGTTTACAATTGTCACATTCGTCTATTCCACAATTAATAGTTGATATAAAAGTAGAGGATGAACCAAGAATTAATACTAATATTGGGGAATTGAATCGGGTATTAGGAGGAGGCATTGTTCCTGGCTCCCTCATTTTGGTTGGTGGTGATCCGGGAATAGGTAAGTCGACTTTGTTACTCCAATCGTCACAGAGTATTGCCAACCAAGGTTATAAGGTTTTATATGTATCTGGTGAAGAGTCAGTAAAACAGATCAAGAGAAGAGCTGAGAGGCTTAGCATTAACTCAGAACATCTGTATATCCTAACGGAAAACCAATTAAATCATATTGAAAAACAAATACAACAAGTTAATCCTCAAGTAGCAATCATTGACTCGATCCAAACAATGTATAATTCCGAGATTTCTTCGGGTCCTGGAAGTGTTGCACAAGTAAGGGAATGTACTGCTCGCCTTATGAGAATTGCCAAATCAAGTGGGATAGCCATCATTATTGTAGGTCATGTTACCAAACAAGGAGAACTTGCTGGTCCGAGATTATTAGAGCATATGGTTGATACAGTTCTTTATTTTGAAGGGGAAAGACATCATACCTATCGGATCTTAAGATCAGTTAAAAATAGATTTGGGTCAACAAATGAAATTGGAATATTTGAAATGAAAGAAGTAGGTTTAGTCGAGGTAAGCAATCCTTCAGAGTTATTTCTCTCCCAACGACCAATTGGCGTTGCTGGTTCTTCAGTAGTTGCTAGCATGGAGGGAACACGACCAGTATTAGTAGAAATCCAGGCATTACTATCCCCAACTAGTTTTGTAACTCCCAGAAGAATGGCGACTGGTTTGGATCAGCAAAGGGTAGCATTGATTATGGCTGTTTTAGAAAAACGTTTGGGAATGTTTTTGCAGAACCAAGATGCATATGTCAACGTAGCCGGTGGGGTTAAATTAGCTGAAACTGGAATTGATCTTTCAATTGCTGTGAGTATTGCTTCAAGTTTTCGTGACAAAGCCACAGGCCCCTTCGATGTTTTTATCGGTGAAATTGGATTAACTGGAGAAGTACGCGGAATTTCAAGAGTGGAACAAAGGGTATTAGAGGCTAAAAAATTAGGTTTTAAAAGAGTAATAATACCGGAAAAAAATTTAAAGGGATGGAATATTCCAAATGGAATTAAAGTAATAGGCGTCCAAACGGTTGCAGATGCTCTAGATATAGCATTTGGGGGGTGAAATATGTGAATAAAGATATTGATAGAGAAAAATTTATGTCAAATGTACTCAAGTTAGTTGCACCAGGAACTCCGTTTAGAGAAGGATTAGATAATGTCCTTAGAGCGAAAACAGGTGCATTGATAGTAGTTGGTTATAGTCCTCAAGTTATGGATATAGTAGATGGTGGATTTTCTATTAACTGTGATTTTACACCTGCCAATTTATATGAATTAGCTAAAATGGATGGGGCAATTATCTTAAGTGATGATATAAAAAAGATTCTATATGCTAATACACAATTAATTCCAGATACATCGATATCCTCCAATGAAACTGGAATTAGACATAGAACCGCAGAGAGGGTTGCTAAGCAATCTGGTCATTTAGTTGTATCTATCTCTCAAAGAAGAAATATTATCACATTATATCAAGGTAATTATCGCTATTCACTAAAGGATATTGGAGTAATTTTAACTAAGGCAAATCAAGCTATTCAAACTTTAGAAAAGTATAAATCAGTGTTAGACCAAGCTTTAACTAACCTTTCAGCAATGGAATTTGAGGAAGTTGTAACATTAAATGACGTTGCATATGTGATGCAAAAAATTGAAATGGTACAAAGGATTAAAACTGAAATAGATACATTTATCAATGAATTAGGAACAGAAGGTAGATTGATTAGCATGCAGCTTGAAGAATTAGTTGCCAATATAGATAAAGAAGCCTTTTATTTATTTAAAGATTACTCTAAAAATAATGCAGATGAAGAAATAAAACGGATCATCACGGAATTGAAAAAGTTAAGTCCTGATGAATTATTAGATAGTCAAAATATGGCGCGGATTATAGGATATACCGGTAAAATTAATCTTCAAGAAGAGTTAGTTTCACCAAGAGGTTATAGAATACTAAGTCGGATACCAAGATTACCAAGCGCTATTATTGATAATTTAATTGAACAATTTTCAACTCTTCCCAAAGTAATGATTGCTTCCATAGATGAGTTAGATGAAGTTGATGGTATTGGTGAAGTGCGGGCTAGAGCAATTAAAGAAGGGTTGAAGCGAATTCAAGAGCACGTTTTTATTGATCGTCATATATAATGAAACATTGGGGTGATTATGTGAAGCAACACGCTTTATTGAGGGAGGGACTGCCAACACTAGTTGTAGTAATTTCTCTAACAATTCTTCTATTTCTACTCAATCCTTGGTTATCCTTCTTTGGTATCGGACTTATGATGTTTGTTATCTATTTTTTTCGTGATCCCAAACGCGAAATACCGGCTGATGAATCAGTAATTTTAGCTCCTGCGGATGGGTTGATCACAAATATTGATGAAGTAGATGAAAACTTATTCATGCAACAAAAGGCTATACGCATAAGTATATTTATGAGTCCAATGGATGTTCATATTAATAGGAGTCCTATTTCTGGAAAGGTAAGTTTTATCAAATATCAAAAGGGAAAATTTATGTCTGCAACAAACCCTAAAAGTCACGATGTAAATGAAAAAAATTACATTGGGATAAAAAACGATAACTTCAAAATTTTAGTGGTACAGATCGCTGGAATAATGGCACGTAGGATAGTAAATTGGTCGTCAATTGATCAAGTAGTCAAAAAAGGTGATAAAATAGGGATGATAAAATTTAGTTCTGGTACTCAAGTATTTTTACCTGTTGATACTGAAATCAGTGTAAAAAAAGGAGATAAAGTGATATCGGGAATAACTGTCATTGGGAGGTACCCAAAATGATTATTCGTATTCTTCCCAGCATGTTTACACTCGGGAATTTATTTTTAGGTATTATTGCGATTATTTTAGCTTTTCAAGGCGCAGTTGAGTATGCTGCGATAATGGTAATTATTAGTATGTTATTAGATGGTTTTGATGGTCGAATAGCTAGGCTGTTAAATGTCCAAAGTGATTTCGGAAAGGAATTGGATTCATTATCTGATGTGATATCATTTGGAGTTGCTCCAGCTTTTATCATGTATGTGGTTGTGCTAAAAGATGTAGGTCCACTAGGTTGGATTGTAACAGCTTTATTTCCTATGGCCGGTGCATTGAGATTAGCAAGATTTAATGTGAAACCCGGCATTCCAGGGTATTTTATTGGTTTGCCAATCACTGCTGCTGGTGGGGTATTAGCAACAACTACTTTGTATTACGAAGTTTTTAAAGTCCCTGTATTAGTCATAATTATGACTTTCTTGTCTTATTTAATGGTCAGCAATATAAAATATCCAAACTTTAAGAAAGTAGGTTTTCCTAAAACTGTTTATTTTGTTGTTCCTTTGACGTTGATTCTTGTGATTGTTTTGGCTATCTATTTTCCTAAGGGATTCCCTAGGGTAGTATTCTTACCTTTAGGATTATATGCATTATATGGAATTAAAAAGAGTTTTAGGAGAAACAAAATGAATAAGCATCTTGCAGATGATGAATTTCGCTCGGAATTGGAAAAAAGGTAATCAAGGTAAAAAGAATATTGATGACAAATAATAAAAAAGGCTTATTAAAAATAAGTCTTTTTTTATTTTTCTTGAAACTTTTTATTTTTTTTGATCGTATTAACAGATAATTGCATTACCTAAAAAGTTTTTCATAAAAAAAATAATAAATTTTAAAGATATTATTGACTTTGCGTATTTTAGTATGCTAAGATAATAATTTTAATTTTGACATCAAAAAGCAAATGTGATAAAATGGAAATGTATTTTAAGCCGGGGGTGACGGGTTTGTTTAATGTTGGAGATAAAGTGGTATATCCGATGCATGGCGCTGGTATAATTGAATCCATTGAGGAAAAAGAGTTTTTAGGTGAAACTAAAAAGTATTATATTATGCGCATACCAATAGGTGATATGCGAGTAATGATTCCGATGAATAACGTCGCTGGGATTGGTTTAAGAGAAGTTGTCGATGAAGAAACAATAGATAAGGTAATTGGAACATTGCAGAATAGCCAAACGGATATGTCAGCAAATTGGAATCGTCGTTACCGGGCAAATTTAGATAAAATGAAAAGCGGAGATATATATGAAATAGCAGATGTTGTAAAAAATTTGATGATAAGAAATCAAGAAAAAGGTTTGTCCACTGGAGAAAGAAAAATGTTGGATAATGCAAAGCAAATTTTTATAAGTGAATTAGTTCTAGCAAAAAATTTAAAACAGGAAGAAGCATTTGCATTATTAGATAGTATTATCTCAGAGAAAAATGCGTCATTTTGACGCTTTTTTCTACTGACACTTTTACCGAACTTTCTAAATATTAATTTGTATACAAATGAAATAAATAATAGGTTTGATTTATAAATAAATGTTAATAATGGTAAAAGGGGGGTGAAGAAATGTTAAAAAGAGCATTTCAAATCTTTTTTGTCCTTTTGGGTGGAACCTTAGGTTTTTTATATATTCCTGATATAATCAAACTATTTGAGATTAATGTGCCTTTTAATGAAATTAAAACTCGTATATTAGGATTTGTTGTTGGAGCACTCATTTTATTTTTTTTAATAGCGTGGTTTTTGGACACGATCATTTCCTGGTTAAGGTTAGGTGAAGAATTTATCCTAAAACTACCTGTGACTGATTTCTTTTTCGGATTGATGGGGATGATTTTGGGTCTTATTATCGCTAATCTACTTTCTAACTCAATTGAAAACATCCCTGTTGTCAAATTTATTGGCCCGATCTCATTATCAATTTTTCTTGGGTATTTTGGTTTTAGGCTTGGTTTTAAAAAACGTGATGAATTGATATCAATTTTTTCATTAAGCAAGTTTAATAAAGATAGGGTGACGAAAAAAGATAATTTACCCAAGTATGAACACAAAATTTTGGATACAAGTGTGATAATTGATGGTAGGATAGCAGATATCTGTAAGACTGGATTCATCGATGGTATAATAGTAATCCCTAGTTTTGTATTGGAAGAGCTACAGCATATCGCGGACTCATCGGATACATTAAAACGGAATAGGGGAAGAAGAGGTCTTGACATTCTCAATAAAATCCAAAAAGATTTAGATATAAACGTAATTATTTACGAAGGAGATTTTGATGAAATACAAGAAGTCGATAGTAAGCTAGTTAAATTGGCTAAAGTCCTTGAAGGTAAAGTGGTTACGAATGATTATAATTTAAATAAAGTGTGCGAACTTCAAGGGGTGCCAGTATTAAATATCAATGATTTATCAAATGCTGTAAAACCTGTTGTGTTACCTGGTGAGGAATTAAATGTACAAGTAATTAAAGATGGTAAAGAACATAATCAAGGAATCGCTTATTTGGATGATGGAACAATGATAGTAGTTGAAGGTGGAAGGGATTTTATAGGGCATCACATAGATGTATTAGTAACTAGCGTATTACAGACTTCAGCTGGTAGAATGATTTTTGCAAAACCTAAATTACTAGAAAAAGCATTATAGGTGGTAAATGATATGAGTTGTGGTATTTTAATTGCAGCTGCAGGACAGGGAAAAAGAATGGGTGCTGGGATCAATAAACAGTTCTTAAATATAAATGGAAAACCTATTCTAGTTCATACCTTAGAAAAGTTTCAAAATAAGGATTGGATCAATGAGATAATAATAGTTGCTCATCCAAAGGAGCTTAATGAGGTACGTCGTCTCATACAAAAATTTGGATTAAGTGTTGACAAAATAGTGCCTGGTGGAAATGAAAGACAAGAAAGTATTCAAAATGGGTTATCCTATATTCGTTCTGATTGGGTTATGGTTCATGATGGTGCTCGTCCGTTCATAGATCCCAAACTACTTGATAAATTATACATACAGCTGCAAACGAAAGAAGCTGTTGTTTTGGGGGTTCCTACAAAAGATACGATTAAAATTGTTGACGAAACTTTGTATATTAAACATACACCTGATCGTAAGAGCTTGTGGGCGATACAGACTCCACAAGCTTTTCGTCTGTCGATATTAAAAGAAGCCTATCAGAAGGCGAAAGAAGATGGTTTCTTGGGTACTGATGACTCTTCTTTGGTAGAACGGATAGGTATGAAAGTTCATATATTAGAAGGCGATTATCGCAATATTAAAATTACAACTCCTGAGGATTTAATATGGGCAAAGTCAATATTGGATGAATGGAGTGAATTCAAATGATCAGGATTGGACAAGGTTTTGATGTTCATCAACTTGTTAAAAATAGAAAGTTAATAATTGGTGGGGTAGAAATACCTTACGAAAAGGGGCTGTTGGGACATTCTGATGCGGATGTTTTGTTACACGCATTGGCTGATGCCGTATTAGGTGCTCTATCTAAAGGGGATATCGGTAAGTGGTTTCCTGACAATGATCCTTCAATAAAAGGAATTGATAGTAAAGAAATCCTAAAAAGTGTTTGGAAAGAAGCTAAAAATGATGGTTTTAGAATTGAAAATGCGGATATGATAATCATTGCTCAAAGACCGAAAATGGCTGATCATATTCCTGAAATGCAAAAGGTAATTTCCTCTATCTTAGAATGCAATTTGGAACAGGTGAATATTAAGGCAACTACAACTGAAAAATTAGGTTTTACTGGTAGAGGAGAAGGGATTGCGGCACAAGCTGTTGTATTATTGTCTAAATAGAGTTATATGATTATAATAGTGTAAGATTATTCAGGCTATGTTAAGATATAGACTATGATAAAATAAAGATCATGTATAATTGGGACATAAGGAAGGGATTAAAATGGTAGATCAAGTTAGAGTAAGATTTGCTCCAAGTCCAACAGGACATTTACATATTGGTAGTGCGCGTTCAGCTTTATTTAGTTATTTAGTTGCAAAACATTATAATGGTTCATTCATCATTCGGATAGAGGATACAGATCAATCTAGAAACGTTGAAAATGCAGAAGAAAAGTTATTAGCTAGTCTTAAATGGTTAGGTCTAGACTGGGATGAGTCGGTAGATATTGGTGGAGATTACGGTCCATACAGATGCATGGATAGATTAGATATTTATAAAGAACATCTAGATAAGTTATTGGAAAATGGCGATGCATATTATTGCTATTGTACTCCGGAGGAATTAGAAAAGGAACGACAAGAGCAATTAGATCGTGGTGAAACACCGAAATATTCAGGGAAGTGTAGGCATTTAACTGAAGAACAGAAGGCGCAGTATGAGAAAGAAGGGCGTAATCCTAGTGTGCGTTTTAGAGTGCCAGAGGGAAAAGTTATAAAAGTTAATGATATAGTTCGTGGGGTTGTAGAGTTTGAATCTGATGGAATTGGAGATTTTGTTATAGTTAGACCAAACGGGATCCCAACCTACAATTTTGCGGTAACAGTGGATGATCATCTAATGAAGATCAGTCACGTTATTCGTGGTGAAGAACATTTAACAAACACACCTAAACAATTGATGATCTATGAGGCATTCTCTTGGGAGCCACCTAAATTTGCTCATGTTTCTTTGATATTAAATCAAGATAGACAAAAAATGAGTAAACGGGATGAATCGATTATTCAATTTGTTGAACAATATAAGAAACTAGGCTTTTTACCTGAAGCTTTACTAAATTTTGTTGCGTTACTTGGATGGAGTCCTGAGGGAGAAGAAGAGATACTCACCAAAGAAGAGTTGATCTCACAGTTCTCTTTGGACAGGGTTTCTAAAAGTCCAGCAATTTTTGATGTACAGAAATTATTTTGGATGAATAACCATTATATTAAGGAGGCGCCATTAAGTAAAATCGTTGATTTATGTATTCCGCATCTCCAAAAAGCAGGTCTGATTCCTGAACAACTTTCGGAACAAAAGAAGGAATGGGTAGAGGTTTTAGTTAATCTTTATAAAGAACAAATGAATTATGCCCAAGAAATAGTGGAACTCTCTAAGATGTTCTTTGAAGAAGAGCTTGAATATGGAGAGGAAGAAAATAAGATTTTGTCTGAAGAACATATTCCAGTGGTTTTAAGTGAGTTTTATAAGCAGTTACAAGAATTAACAGAATATAATTCTCAAACAATAAGTGCTGCATTAAAGGCCGTTCAAAAAGTAACAGGATTTAAAGGAAAAAAATTATTTATGCCCGTTCGGGTAGCTACTACAGGTGCTACGCATGGACGTGATTTGCCTGAAACTTTATACCTATTAGGTAAGGATAAAGTGTTGAATAGGCTTAATAATTTATTGACAAATAAAGATTAAGGATTATTATTTTAAATAAAATAAAATATCAAAGCGATGACGAAGAGAGTAGATTATTTTGTAGTCTTCAGAGAGAACTTCCTCGGCTGAAAGAAGTTTGGCTGCTGATAATCGAAGTGCACTTCTGAGCATTGAAACTGAAAGTGGTTACGATTAGGTTTCAACGGATCTTTCCGTTATCAAGTTCGAGTGAGAATGTTTGGATATAAAAACATTCTAAACAGGGTGGAACCGCGGATTAACCGTCTCTGTATTGTGCAGAGGCGGTTTTTTAATTATCATCTAAAAAAATTTTTCAAATTATATATTGGTAATTTTACAACTATGATTTACAAAAAATGGGGGTTAAGATATGTTCAAACGAATAAAGGAGGATATCGAGGTATTTCTCGAAAATGATCCAGCTGCAAGGAATGCTTTAGAAATAATTTTGACTTATCCAGGATTGTATGCCATCTGGTTTTACCGCTTGTCGCACATCCTATGGAATAGAAATTTACGTTTATTAGCAAGAATTATCTCTAATTTTGCGAGATTTTTGACTGGAATCGAAATTCATCCAGCAGCAAAAATTGGTAGAAGGTTATTCATAGACCATGGTTCTGGAATTGTGATCGGTGAGACTTGTGAAATCGGTGATGATGTATTGATCTTTCAAGGAGTTACGCTTGGAGGAACAGGAAAAGAACGGGGTAAGAGACACCCCACAGTGGGAAATCATGTTATGTTATCGGCAGGTGCTAAAGTACTAGGTTCAATGAAAATAGGTGATTACTCCAAGATAGGTGCTGGAGCGGTTGTTATACAAGAAGTACCGCCCAATGCAACCGTCGTTGGGGTGCCGGGACGGGTAGTTATTCAAGATGGTATTCGAATTAACGACAAAAATGAAGAAATGATTAACATTATCTCTGATAAGATTAATTTACTGGAAGAACAAATTGAGCAACTTAAAGAGGAAATTCAGATTTTGAGCAGGAAAGGGGTTTATAAATGATTCGAATCTATAATACATTGACTCGGAAAAAAGAAGAATTTAAGCCTATCTTAGAAGGAAAAGTTAAAATGTATGTTTGTGGCCCTACCGTATATAACTTTATTCATCTTGGTAATGCTAGACCATTAGTGGTCTTTGATACAGTACGTCGTTATTTAGAATATAAGGGATACGAAGTTACCTACGTTCAGAATTTTACAGACGTAGACGATAAGATTATCAATAAGGCCAAAGAATCAGGTAAAGAAGCAAAGGAAATTTCGGAAAAATTTATCGAAGAATTTTTCCGTGATGCAGAAGCGTTAGGGGTGAAAAAAGCAGATTTTCACCCTAAAGTTACTGAAAATATGGATGATATAATTGATTTTATCAAACGATTAATCGATAAAGACATGGCTTATGTGGTAGATGGGGATGTTTACTTTAAAACAGAGAAGTTTTCTGATTATGGAAAGCTATCCAACCAATCTATCGAAGATTTGAAGGTTGGTGTACGAATCGAAGTTGATGAAAAGAAAAAAAATCCTTTAGATTTTGCACTATGGAAAAATGCTAAAATGGGTGAGGTTAATTGGAATAGTCCTTTCGGACAAGGGAGACCAGGTTGGCATATTGAATGCTCAACTATGTCAAAAAAATATCTTGGAGAAACAATTGATATTCATGCTGGTGGTGCTGATTTGATTTTTCCTCACCATGAAAATGAAATTGCGCAATCTGAAAGCTTGACAAATAAACCGTTTGCAAAATATTGGATGCACAATGGGTATATAAATATTAATAATGAGAAAATGTCAAAATCTCTCGGAAATGTTTTGATGGTTAGGGAATTGATTAGTAAATATGATCCTAATATTCTAAGATTTTTGATTCTAAGCGTACATTATCGTAATCCGATTAACTTTTCTGAGGAATTATTAGAACAATCTAGTAATAGTTTAGAAAGAATAAAAAAGGCACATGCAAATATGCTCTATCGTCTTGAAAACCTGGACTATGAATTGAAAATGGAAACAGAAATGTCCCAAGTGTTAAATAAATTGTCTGAACGCTTTGAACAAGAAATGGATGATGATTTTAATACAGCAAATGCTATTACAGTAATTTTTGATTTGATTAAGCAGAGTAATATTTACTTACAGAAAGAACGAGTAAGTAGTCAAACAATATCTGCTATGATTGATTTATTGAGAACATTTTTGAATATCCTAGGACTAGATAAGATCTTAAGGAAAGAAAGAACAAATACAGAAGACGCCTGGGTTGAGGAGTTAATTGAAGAGAGAAACATGGCCAAAAAGAATAAAAATTGGGCGAGGGCGGATGAAATTAGAGATTATTTAAAGGAGCATGGAATAATATTAGAAGACACACCACAAGGGGTTAGATGGAGAAGAAGATGATAAAGGTTAATCAACGTGAGAGTAAAAAGAAACCAGAAGAAATGAATGCTTTGGCTTTGGCTTATATGGGCGATGCTATATATGAGGTTTATATTAGAGAATACGTACTTTCTAAGGGCAGTAATAAGCCAAACATTCTTCATCAAAATACAAAAAAATATGTTTCAGCGGTGGCACAGGCAAAAATTTTACAAAATATTCTACCTATGTTAACCGAAAAAGAAAAGGATATCGTAAAGCGAGGTAGAAATGCTAAGTCATATTCCAGCCCCAAAAACACTAGTATAATAGATTATCGTTATAGTACTGGATTTGAGACTTTACTTGGTTTTTTGTTCTTAACTAATGAACAAGAAAGGCTTGAACAGATTATTGAATCAGCGATAAACTACATTGAAGGGAATCAAAATGGTGATTAGTTATGGATAAGAAGAGCTTTGATAAACAATACATTATCGGAAGAAATCCGGTTTTTGAAGCGATACAATCCAATCGCTCAATTAACAAGATATATATTGCTGAAGGTATGCAAAAATCAAAAGTTCATGAACTGCTTTCCCTAACCAAAGAGAAAAAGATCATTACTCAATTTGTGCCCAGAAAAAAAATTGATCAAATGGTTCAATCTAAAAATCATCAAGGAGTTGTTGCGTCGGTAGCTGCTTACGAATATTATGATCTGCACGAGTTGTTGCAAAATTTAAGAGGGAAAAAAACTTCACCTTTTTTGGTAATGTTAGATGAGATTGAAGACCCTCATAATTTGGGCTCAATATTAAGAACAGCGGATGTTGTTGGCGCGGATGGGATTATTATTCCTAAAAGGAGATCGGTTGGTCTTACTTCAACAGTGGCTAAAACATCTGCAGGAGCAATAGAATATGTGCCAGTTGCCAGAGTTACAAATTTAGCACAAACTCTAGATAAACTTAAGGACGAAGGTTATTGGATAATAGGTACTGATGCTTCAGGAGATCGTTTATTTACCGAAGCTGATTTTCAAACCCCAATCTGTTTAGTCATCGGTAGCGAAGGAAAGGGAATGTCTAGATTAATTAAAAACAAATGTGACATTATCGCCAAATTGCCGATGAAAGGTCATGTTAATTCATTGAATGCGTCTGTTGCAGCAGCTATAATAATGTTTGAAGTTTTTCGTCAAAGAGGTTTTTAGAAATTCCGGGGGAGAGCCATGGAAGAAATTTTAGTAGTGGATGGCTATAACATAATTGGAGCATGGCCTGAACTAAGAAAATTGAAGAAAAAAGGTCATTTAGAAGAGGCGCGGGATGAATTGTTAGACTGGTTAACCGAATATCAAACATATTCGGGACGAAAAGTAATCGTGGTCTTTGATGCACATCAGGTTCCCGGGATTGGGAGAAGATATGACGACAAACGAATAATAGTTTATTTTACAAAGGAAAATGAGACAGCTGATGAATTAATTGAAAGGTTAGTCAAAGATTTGCATCATCGTAAAAGGCAAATTTATGTTGCCACTTCTGATTACACCGAACAGCGAGTTATATTTGGACAAGGTGCCTTGAGAATTTCTGCAAGAGAATTAGCAGTAGAAAAGGAAGTTATGGAAAAATCTATAAAGAGAAGTGTCATAAAAAAAAATAAAAAAATCAAAAGCAATATTTTCTCTTCATTGGATGAAGAAATGTTGAAATTATTAGAAGATTGGCGAAGAGAAAGATAGGATTTATTGACTCTAGTAGATTACATAATGTATAATTATTTTAACTTGTTTAACCGGTCAGATATCGGAGGGGTCGTTGTGAGTGTTAACCTCAAAGAAAGTGACGTAATTGATTATGAGCAATTAACTGATGAAGATTTGATAGACCATATTCATGCGGGAGATGATGAGGCTCTTGAGTATCTCATCCATAAGTATAAACATTTTGTAAGATCAAAAGCTCGCTCTTATTTCTTGATTGGTGCTGACCGAGAAGATATTGTACAAGAAGGTATGATCGGTTTGTATAAATCAATACGTGATTTTCGTGGGGACAAGCTTACATCTTTCAAGGCCTTTGCCGAGTTGTGTGTTACAAGACAAATTATAACTGCTATAAAAACTGCTACTCGCCAAAAACATATTCCTTTAAATTCTTATGTTTCACTAGATAAGCCAATATACGAAGAAGATTCGGATCGTACTCTTCTTGACATAATATGTGGAAATAAGGCTGCTGATCCTGAAGAATTGATAATAAATCAAGAGGAATATGATGATATCGAAGAAAAAATGGGTGAGATTTTAAGTGAATTAGAGCGCCAAGTGCTCAAACTATATTTAGACGGTCGTTCATATCAAGAAATTGCAAAGGATTTAGACCGACATGTGAAATCGATTGATAACGCTCTTCAGAGGGTTAAGCGAAAACTAGAGCGTTATTTAGAGGATAAAAAACAATAACGTTACTAAAAGACTTCGGATGAAGTCTTTTTTATCAATAAAAAAGCGATATTTATTGACATTAAAATCCTATTATGTTAAAGTGTTTTAGTAACCATGCACAGGCTCATATTTTTTAGTGAGAATGTCAAGATGGATAAACTACTTAATATAAAGGTTAGATTGATCGTGGGAGGTGTATTACATGCGGGTTACTGTAACATTAGCTTGCACCGAATGCAAACAACGCAATTATACCACAAGTAAAAACAAGCGCAATAATCCTGACCGCATTGAAATGAAGAAATATTGTAAATTCTGTAATGATCACACATTACATCGTGAAACACGCTAATGGGGGTGTAATGATGGGATTTGTTATGCGATTAGGAGCCGGTATCAAGAATGGTTTCAATTCTGTAGTTAACTTTATTCGCGAAGGGGTTAAGGAACTTAAAAAAGTTCGTTGGCCAAATCGCAAAGAATTGGTTGCTTATTCTAATATCGTTATATGGACAGTCGTATTCATAACGATTTTCTTTTTTGTTATTGATTTAGGAATTTCGTTAATATTACAATTATTTGGGTTTGGAAAGTAATCATCTATGAAAAAAGGGGGGAAGGACGTAGTCCTAAAACATCATGGAAAGGAAATGGTATGTCGTTCATACTTATTCAGGGTATGAAAATAAGGTTAAGACTAACCTAGAAAAGCGCGTGGAATCCATGGGTATGGAAGACCAGATTTTCAGAGTTCTTGTTCCTATGGAAGAAGAAATCGAGCATAAAGACGGTAAGAAAAAATCCACAATGAAAAAAGTTTTTCCGGGATATGTATTGATAGAAATGATTATGACTGATGATTCTTGGTACGTTGTTCGCAATACACCCGGTGTTACTGGATTTGTGGGTTCGACTGGTGCTGGTTCCAAACCGACTCCCCTTTTAGAAGATGAGGCAAAAGCAATTCTTAAGCAGATGGGAATTGAAGAGGCTCGTCCGAAAGTTGATTTCCAAATCAAGGAAACTGTTAAAGTTATTGATGGGCCTTTTGAAAATTTTGTTGGCTATATTGAGGAAATCAACGTAGAAAAACAAAAACTAAAAGTTTTAGTCAATATGTTTGGTAGAGAAACTCCGGTTGAGTTAGATTTCAACCAGGTTGAAAAAATTTAGTTTCATTGTTGAATTTTTAAAGTTAATGTAATAATAATTGAATTGCATTTGTATTTATGTTAAATTTAATTTGTTATGCGGTTTTTCAAAGTTTTTTTATTTAATTGGTTTGTTTGAGTGGGAGGGAATACCCCGCTAACCACATTTTGGACTAAGGAGGTGTTTCGCATGGCAAAGAAAGTGATCAAAGTAGTGAAGCTACAAATTCCTGCTGGAAAAGCGAACCCAGCACCACCAGTTGGTCCTGCGCTTGGTCAAGCAGGTGTAAATATTATGGGATTTTGTAAAGAATTTAATGCTCGTACAGCAGACCAAGCAGGATTAATAATTCCTGTTGAAATCTCTGTTTTCGAGGATCGTTCTTTTACATTCATTACTAAGACCCCGCCTGCTGCAGTATTGCTTAAGAAAGCTGCTGGAATTGAAAGAGGTTCTGGAGAACCTAATAGAAATAAAGTTGCTACAATTAAGCGTGATAAAGTACGTGAGATTGCTGAACAAAAAATGCCTGATTTGAATGCAGCTGATATCGAAGCGGCTATGCGTATGGTTGAAGGTACTGCACGTAGCATGGGAATAGTTATTGAAGACTAAGAATAGTTATAAAGGGTTGGTTTAAATACCAACCCTATAATAGTGGGAGGTAAAGCCGCAATAACCACGAAGGAGGAAAGTGAAATGGCTAAACTTAGCAAAAAGTATATGGAAGCTGTTAAGCAATATGACCAAAATCAAGTTTATGACCCATCTGAAGCGATCGCTATTGTTAAGAAGATAGCTTCAGCAAATTTCGATGAGACTGTTGAAGTAGCTGTTCGCCTAGGAGTTGATCCAAAGAAAGCTGATCAACAAATACGTGGAGCAGTTGTGTTACCACATGGTACTGGTAAAACTCAGCGTGTACTTGTTTTTGCTAAAGGTGAAAAAGCTAAAGAAGCAGAAGCAGCTGGCGCTGATTATGTAGGTGACGATGACTACATTAATAAAATTCAACAAGGTTGGTTTGACTTTGATGTAGTTGTTGCTACTCCAGATATGATGGGTGCAGTTGGTAAATTGGGACGTATCTTAGGACCAAAAGGTTTGATGCCAAACCCTAAAACTGGTACTGTTACATTTGATGTAGCAAAAGCTGTGAACGAAATTAAAGCTGGTAAGATTGAGTATCGTGTAGATAAAGCTGGTAACATTCATGCACCAATAGGTAAAGTTTCCTTTGATGATTCTAAACTAGTTGAAAATCTACAAACTATTATTGATACTTTAATTAAGGTTAAACCAGCCGCAGCAAAGGGACAATACATTCGTAATGTATCTGTGAGCTCAACAATGGGTCCTGGTGTTAAAATTAACCTGTCTAAAGTGACTAAATAATTTTGACATTAGTTTGCATATGTGTTATCATGATTATCGTTTGATAAGTTAATATAATTTAGATACCGTAGACAGTAGGTGCCGGATGGCTTAATTTCCTACCGAGGTAATAATAAATTCTTCGGAGATTATTATGCCTTTGCTGTGTGCGAAGGCATTTTTGTTTGCGGTAATGATAAAACAAATAGGAGGTGCATGTAATGGGCGTTCGCGAAGAGAAACAGAAGTTAGTTGCAGATATTGCACAAAAACTTAAAGATAGTAAGTCAACAATCTTTACTGACTATCGTGGACTTGATGTTGCTGAAGTAACAGAACTTAGAAAAAGTCTTCGTGAAGCTGGTGTTGAGTATAAAGTATTAAAGAATACTATGGTTCGACGTGCTGCAGAACAAGCTGAACTTTCAGATGTTAATGAGTTTTTAACTGGACCTACAGCTATTGCATTCAGTTACGAAGACCTAGTGTCACCAGCTAAGATTCTAGTTGATTTTGCTAAGGAACATGAGGCTTTAGAAATTAAAGCAGGACTTTTAGAAGGTAAATTATTAAGTGTTGATGAAGTTAAAGCACTTGCAGCGTTACCTTCAAGAGATGGATTACTTTCTATGTTGCTTAGCGTATTACAAGCGCCAATGCGTAATATGGCACTAGCTGTTAAAGCTGTTGCTGAGAAAGAAGAAGGTCAAGAAGCCTAATATTAAGTATAATTCAAAAAAATAGGAGGGAATATATAATGACTAAAGAGCAAATCATTGAAGCTATAAAAAATATGACTGTTTTAGAATTAAATGATTTAGTTAAAGCAATTGAAGAAGAATTTGGTGTTACTGCTGCAGCTCCAGTTGCTGTTATGGGAGCAGGTGCAGCTGCTGAAGCGGCACAAGAACAAACTGAGTTTGATGTAATCCTATCTAGCCCAGGATCTTCTAAGATCAACGTTATCAAAGCTGTTCGTGAAGTAACTGGTTTAGGATTAAAAGAAGCAAAAGAATTAGTTGACAATGCTCCAAAAGCAATTAAAGAGAAAGTTTCCAAGGATGAAGCTGAGTCTATTAAAGCTAAGTTAGAAGAAGCTGGAGCGACTATCGAGCTTAAGTAGTTATCTTGATACAAAACCCGCTGTATAGAACAGCGGGTTTTTTGGCTAGTATAAGTATTAGGGTGAATATTTCTGGAGGAACTTAAATGGTGAATCATTACTATAGTGAAAAACCAAACGTAGGACATGATGAGAAAATTATTAAATCAATCTTTCACAATAGGGAATTTATTTTTAAAACAGACGCGGGTGTTTTTTCGAAAAACAGGGTTGATTTTGGCTCATCGTTACTTATAGAAACATTTCCAGTTCCAAATGAAGCGAAAATATTAGATTTGGGTTGTGGGTACGGTCCGATTGGCATTATCATTTCTTCTCAGTTATCAAAGGGAGAAGTACATCTAGTAGATATTAATGAGAGAGCAATTGAACTTGCTAAGCATAATCTGATTACCAATCAGCATCATATCGGAAATAATATAGAAGTTTATGTAAAACAAAGCGATGGTTTTACCAAAATAGAAGAACGGGATTTTAATTATATTTTGTTAAATCCTCCAATTAGAGCCGGAAAAAAACTAATTCATGAGTTATTTGAACAATCTTACCATCATTTAAGTGATAAAGGTGAATTATGGATTGTTATTCAGAAAAAACAAGGTGCTCCTTCAGCAATTAAAAAATTAGAAGCTACTTTTTCGCAAGTTGATATCGTCGAGAAGAAAAAAGGATATTTTATAATAAAAAGTACCAAATAATTTAAAATTAATTCTTGACTATCATTTTTATTTATGGTAATGTTATAAAATGCGAAAGTTGTAATTATATATAATCATTGCGATTTGTCAAGATTTTTTTAAAAAAAAGAATGGAAATAGATAATTTTGGAAAGAAATCAATAATATAAAAGTTTATAAAAAATGAGGTTTTATACCCATTTTTCTTTTTTGTAGTAATTACTCTGGTCTTAAGGGGTGAAAAGATTTGGCGGGACATCTTGTACAGTTAGGTAGAAGGCAACGTAGAAGCTACGCTAGAATCAAAGAGGTGCTAGAAGTACCTAATCTTATCGAGATTCAACTTAAATCTTATCAGTGGTTTTTGGATGTTGGCTTAAGAGAAATGTTTAAGGATATTTCACCTATTCAAGATTTCACAGGGAACTTGAATCTAGAATTTTTCGATTATAGTTTAGGTGAACCTAAGTACACCGTTGATGAGGCCAAGGAGCGCGATGTTACCTATGCGGCTCCACTTAGAGCGAAGGTCCGCTTGATCAATAAGGAAACAGGTGAAGTAAAAGAGCAGGACGTATTCATGGGTGACTTCCCGCTAATGACAGAAACAGGAACCTTCATTATCAATGGAGCAGAAAGGGTTATTGTAAGTCAATTAGTGAGGTCTCCGAGTGTCTACTTCAGTACTAAAGTAGATAAAAACGGTAAAAAAACCTATACATCTACGGTTATACCAAATCGAGGTGCTTGGTTGGAATTAGAAACAGATGCCAAGGATATTATCTATGTGCGGATTGATCGTACTAGGAAGTTACCGGCAACGGTACTTCTAAGGGCGTTAGGATTTGGGACCGACGAAGAAATAATTGACTTATTAGGTGATAATGAGTTTATTCGTAATACACTTGAAAAAGACAATACTGATTCTACTGAGAAAGCATTATTGGAGATATATGAAAGATTACGTCCGGGTGAACCTCCTACAGTTGAGAATGCTAAGAATTTATTGATCTCAAGATTTTTTGATCCTAAGAGATATGACTTAGCGGATGTGGGAAGATACAAAATTAATAAAAAGCTTCATATCAAAAATAGACTGTTTAATCAACGTTTAGCAGAAACATTAATTGATCCTCAAACAGGGGAGATTTTAGCAGAAGCAGGACAAGTAATAGACCGTCGCTTGTTAGATAAGTTGCTTCCTTATTTAGAAAATGGGGTAAATTTTGTTGATTATGAACCACGGGGTGGAGTTTTAGAAGAAACAATCCCGCTTCAATCTATTAATATCTTTTCACCTATTGAGGATGGTTTGATAATCAAAGTTATTTCCAATCAGGTGATTGATAAATCTGTTAAACATATTACACCTGCTGATATTATTTCTACTATAAGTTATTTCATTAATCTTTTATACGGAGTAGGAGACACTGATGATATTGACCACCTAGGTAATCGTCGTCTTCGTTCAGTTGGGGAGCTATTACAAAACCAATTTAGAATTGGATTATCACGAATGGAGAGGGTCGTTCGTGAGAGAATGTCCATTCAGGATGCAAACATGGTTACACCGCAGGCTTTGATTAACATACGTCCTGTAATTGCATCTATCAAGGAATTTTTTGGGAGCAGTCAGCTTTCACAATTTATGGATCAAACTAACCCACTGGCTGAACTAACACACAAAAGACGTTTAAGTGCTTTAGGTCCTGGTGGATTAACTAGAGAAAGAGCAGGATTTGAGGTGCGTGACGTACATCATTCGCATTATGGAAGAATGTGTCCAATTGAGACTCCTGAAGGTCCAAACATTGGATTGATTAACTCTTTATCATCTTATGCTCGTGTAAATGAATATGGTTTTATAGAGACACCTTATCGAAAAGTGGATCCAGAAACTAATCGGGTTACTGATGAAATAGTGTATTTAACAGCTGATGAAGAGGATAACTATGTTATTGCTCAAGCGAATGCGAAACTAGATGAGGATGGAAACTTCTTAGACGACGAAGTTATCGCCAGATATAAAGATGAGAACTTGATTGTTCCTAAAGAAAGAGTTGACTTCATCGACGTGTCACCTAAACAAGTTGTTTCAGTTGCGACAGCAATGATTCCTTTCCTTGAGAATGATGACTCTAACCGTGCGTTGATGGGTTCAAACATGCAACGACAGGCTGTACCATTGATAGTTCCTGAAGCGCCTTTTGTTGGTACAGGAATGGAGTATAAAGCTGCAAAGGACTCTGGGGTTTGTATCGTTTCTAAACATGATGGAATTGTTGAACGTGTTGATGCACGAGAAATTCAAGTCCGTGTTCAAAAAGAAATTGATGGTAAGTTAGTAAACGGGGATTTGGTTCGATATAAACTACATAAGTTTATGCGGTCAAACCAAGGAACATGTATAAATCAAAGACCTTTAGTCCGAAAAGGAGATAGAGTAAAAGTAGGAGATATTATAGCAGATGGGCCTTCTACAGAAATGGGAGAAATAGCTCTTGGTAGAAACGTAGTCGTTGCGTTTATGACATGGGAAGGTTATAACTATGAGGATGCTATATTGTTAAGTGAACGACTTGTGAAAGAAGATGTTTATACTTCTATTCATATAGAGGAGTATGAGTCTGAAGCACGAGATACTAAACTTGGACCTGAAGAAATTACACGTGATATTCCTAATGTAGGTGAGGAAGCATTAAAAAATCTGGATGAACGTGGAATAATCCGAATTGGTGCAGAAGTTCGTCCGGGAGATATCTTAGTAGGAAAAGTAACGCCTAAGGGTGTTACCGAGTTAACAGCTGAAGAACGTCTATTACATGCGATATTTGGTGAAAAGGCGAGAGAAGTACGAGATACATCATTAAGAGTGCCACATGGACAAGATGGAATTATTGTCGATGTAAAAGTCTTCACGAGGGAAAATGGAGACGAATTACCACCAGGTGTTAACCAATTAGTACGAGTATATATTGCCCAAAAGCGTAAGATTTCCCAAGGAGATAAGATGGCCGGACGCCATGGTAATAAAGGTGTTATAGCGAGAATATTACCTGAAGAAGATATGCCGTTCTTACCTGATGGTACACCTGTTGATGTTGTTTTAAACCCTTTAGGAGTTCCATCACGCATGAACATCGGTCAGGTATTAGAAGTTCACCTAGGGTGGGCTGCTAAAGCGTTAGGTATCCATGTTGCTACACCAGTATTTGATGGTGCGAGAGAGAATGATGTGTTTAATGCGTTAGAAGAAGCAGGATTTGCTAGAGATGGTAAGACAATTTTGTATGATGGTAGAACAGGCGAGCCTTTTGAAAGAAGGGTTACTGTTGGAGTTATGTATATGATTAAATTAGCCCACATGGTTGATGATAAGATTCATGCTCGTTCAACCGGGCCATACTCCCTTGTAACTCAGCAACCACTGGGTGGTAAGGCGCAGTTTGGTGGACAACGTTTTGGAGAAATGGAAGTATGGGCCTTAGAGGCATATGGTGCTGCTTATACATTGCAAGAAATACTTACTGTTAAATCAGATGATGTTGTAGGGCGTGTTAAAACTTATGAGGCGATCGTAAAAGGAGAAAATGTTCCTGAACCAGGAATCCCTGAGTCATTTAAAGTTCTTATCAAAGAACTTCAAAGTTTAGGGATGGATGTTAAAATTCTTTCAGAAAACGAAGAAGAAATTGAGATTAAAGAGTTTGATGATGAGGATGATCACTCAGAGAAGTTAACATTGAATCTTGAAGGTAATGAAGAGTAAGCAAAATTATAAGTTCCGCTTTATGAATAAGGGAGGTGTGCCCTTTGATGGATGTTAATAATTTTGAGTTTATGAAAATAGGATTGGCTTCTCCAGAAAAGATCAGATCTTGGTCATATGGAGAGGTTAAAAAACCAGAAACAATTAATTATCGTACGTTAAAACCAGAAAAAGAAGGGCTATTTTGCGAAAAGATATTTGGACCTACAAAAGACTGGGAATGTCATTGTGGAAAATACAAGCGTGTAAGATATAAAGGCGTTGTTTGTGACCGTTGTGGTGTTGAGGTTACAAGATCTAAGGTTAGACGAGAGAGAATGGGGCATGTTGAACTAGCTGCGCCGGTATCTCACATTTGGTACTTCAAAGGTATTCCAAGTAGAATGGGGCTAGTTCTAGATATGTCCCCTAGATCACTAGAGGAAGTTATTTATTTCGCTTCATATGTGGTAACCGATCCTGGTGATACTCCTTTAGAAAAAAAGCAACTGCTAACAGAAAAAGAGTATCGTAATTATAAAGAGAAGTATGGAAATAGCTTCTCAGCAGGAATGGGAGCAGAAGCGATTAAAAAACTTCTAGAAGAGATTGATCTAGATAAAGAAGTGAAAACTTTAAAAGAAGAACTTAAAGAAGCTCAAGGACAAAGGCGTAATCGAATCATTAAACGTTTAGAAATTCTTGAAGCATTTAGATCATCAGGAAACAAACCATCATGGATGATATTGGATGTACTACCAGTTATACCGCCTGAATTACGTCCGATGGTTCAGCTTGATGGTGGAAGATTCGCAACTTCAGATTTGAATGATTTATATAGAAGGGTTATCAACAGAAATAATCGCTTAAAAAGATTGTTAGACCTAGGTGCTCCAGATATCATTGTTCAAAATGAAAAAAGAATGTTACAGGAAGCAGTTGATGCTTTGATTGATAATGGCCGTAGGGGTAGACCAGTAACGGGTCCTGGAAATCGTCCTTTAAAATCATTAAGTCATATGTTAAAAGGTAAACAAGGACGTTTCCGTCAAAACTTACTGGGCAAGAGGGTTGACTATTCTGGTCGTTCTGTTATAGTCGTTGGTCCAAACCTTAAGATGTATCAATGCGGATTACCTAAAGAAATGGCTCTAGAATTATTTAAGCCATTCGTAATGAAAGAATTAGTGAATAAAGAGATTGCACATAATATTAAGAGTGCGAAACGTAAAGTTGAAAGGTTAAGCCCTGAAGTATGGGATGTACTTGAAGAAGTTATTAAAGAACACCCAGTATTGCTTAATCGTGCTCCAACGTTGCACAGATTAGGAATTCAGGCTTTTGAACCAATACTTGTAGAAGGGCGTGCTATAAGGCTTCATCCACTCGTATGTACGGCATATAATGCTGACTTTGATGGTGACCAAATGGCTGTCCATGTACCATTATCTGCTGAGGCACAAGCAGAAGCTAGATTATTAATGCTTGCTGCACATAACATTTTAAATCCGAAAGACGGAAGTCCCGTAGTAACTCCTTCTCAGGATATGGTTTTAGGGTGTTACTATCTAACGATAGAAAAAGAGGGAGATAAGGGTGAAGGGATGATTTTCCATAGTCCTGAGGAAGCCATAGCTGCCTATCAAAATGGCTATGCATCATTACAGGCTAGGGTAGTTATTCCTGTAAAAGCTCTAAGGAAAACATCTTTCACAGAAAAACAGCAAAACGCATTAATAGTTACAACGATCGGTAAGATCATCTTTAATGAGATCTTTCCGCATGATTTTCCGTATATTAATGCACCAACTAAGAATAATTTAATAAACGGAACTCCAGATGATTATTTTATCTATGATAAGGGAGTTGACATACAAGAGTTTATTAAAAACGTCCCAAATAGAGGCGCTGTGAAGAAGAGTTATCTAGGTTCGATTATTTCGGAAATATTTAGACGTTTCCATACGACACAAACTGCGGTGATCTTAGACAAAATTAAGGAGTTAGGTTTTACTTACTCCACAAAAGCTGGAATTACAATTGCTGTTTCTGATGTAACCGTCCCAGCAGAAAAGGATGAAATTCTTAAAGAAGCTGAAGAAAAAGTCCAAGAAGTTCTAAAACAATATCGTAGAGGTTTAATAACCGATGATGAACGATATGATAGAGTTATTTCGATTTGGAGTAAAGCGAAGGATCAGATTACAGAGGTACTAATGAATTCATTAGACCGTTTCAACTCTATTTACATGATGGCTAACTCAGGTGCTCGAGGTAACGTTTCGCAGATTACTCAGTTAGCTGGTATGCGCGGTTTGATGGCTGCGCCTTCCGGACGAATTATTGAGTTGCCTATTAAGTCCAATTTCCGTGAAGGTCTGACAGTATTAGAATATTTCATTTCGACCCACGGTGCTCGTAAAGGATTAGCTGATACAGCATTACGTACTGCTGACTCAGGATATTTAACACGTCGTTTGGTTGACGTGGCCCAAGATGTGATAGTTCGTGAGGAAGATTGCAATACTGATAAAGGCTTTAGAGTAACTAATATTGAAGATGGCAATGAGATTATAGAGAAATTGTATGATCGTATCCTAGGCAGATATGCATTTGAAACGGTGCGTCATCCTGAAACCGATGAAATAATAGTACAGCGTAATCAATTGATCGACGAGGAAAAAGCTGAGGAGATTATTAATGCTGGCATTAAAGAAGTGGCAATACGTTCAGTATTAACATGTCGAACACGTCATGGAGTTTGTAAGAAGTGTTATGGACGAAATCTTGCTACTGGTAAAGGTGTAGAAATTGGTGAAGCTGTTGGAACGATTGCTGCACAATCCATTGGAGAACCTGGAACTCAATTGACAATGAGAACATTCCACACTGGTGGGGTTGCCGGAGATGATATCACTCAAGGTTTACCACGTATTCAAGAATTGTTTGAAGCTAGGAATCCAAAAGGTCAAGCTGTGATTTCAGAAATAGATGGTGAAGTAACTGATATTAGAGATAGTAAAGAAAAGCGTGAAATTGAAATAACAGGAGAAGTAGAAGTCAGGTCTTACTCTGTACCGTTTGGTGCTAGAATCAAAGTATCTCTTAACCAACAGGTGAAGGCTGGAGATGAGCTTACAGAAGGTTCTATCGATCCTAAAGAGTTATTAAGAGTTAAGGGGATTCAAGGTGTACAAAATTATATACTTCAAGAAGTTCAGAGGGTATACCGTCTTCAAGGTGTTGAAATCAACGATAAGCATATTGAGATTATGATTCGTCAAATGCTTCGTAAGGTTCGGGTGATCGATAGTGGTGAAACTGATTTATTACCTGGTTCCATAATAGATTTACGTGATTTTGAATCTGCCAACCAAGAAACATTTATAAATGGTAAAAGACCGGCGACAGCAAGACCGGTAATCCTTGGTATCACAAAAGCATCTCTTGAAATTGATTCCTTCTTATCAGCTGCTTCATTCCAAGAAACAACTCGTGTATTAACAGAAGCTGCAATAAAAGGGAAAGTGGATAAGTTGGTAGGATTGAAAGAGAATGTAATCATTGGTAAGTTGATACCAGCGGGAACTGGGTTAGCTAAGTACCGAAATATTCAAATTAAGAAGCCGACTGATTCGAATTCTGCGGAATTAGCTGAAACTTTAGAAGTTAATTCCTAATAATGATTGACAATAGAGTTCAGGAATGTTATCATGTTTAAGTGTGCGTAAATCCTGTTCTTTGGAGGATGTAGGATTATGTCTTATGAAAAAGTAAAACAGGCTAAACGCTTATCTGTAGGCTTGAAGCAAACCTTAAAAGCGATTGAACAAGGGAAAGCTCAAGAGGTAATCGTAGCAAAAGACGCTGATCAAAGACTTACTTCAAGAATAATTCAGTACAGCGAAGAGAGAAAAATTGCTATTTCGTATGTCGACTCAATGAAACAACTTGGTAAAGCAAGTGGTATTGATGTCGGTGCAGCAGCTGTTGCTGTATTGAAAGACTAACTATTGCATGACAAGCATCAGGCTGTAATACAGCGTGATGTATTGTCTTGCAATTTATTTTGAAAAATTATGAACCGCCTGGATCTGTGGGCTTAACTTAAGGAAGGAGGTGGCGATATGCCAACAATTAATCAATTAGTTCGTAAAGGACGCAAACGTAAAGTAGTAAAATCTACGGCACCTGCTTTACAAAAAGGTTATAACAGTTTTAAAAAGGAACAAACAAACCAAAGCTCACCTCAAAAACGTGGTGTATGTACTCGTGTAGGAACAATGACTCCTAAAAAGCCTAACTCTGCGCTTCGTAAGTATGCGCGTGTACGCTTAACCAATGGTATCGAGGTTACAGCATATATTCCTGGAATTGGGCACAACCTTCAAGAGCATAGTGTTGTATTAGTGCGTGGAGGACGTGTTAAGGACCTGCCAGGGGTTCGTTATCATATCGTTCGCGGTGCTTTAGATACTGCGGGAGTTCAGAACCGTATGCAAGGTCGTTCTAAGTATGGTACTAAACGACCAAAGGAGAAAAAATAATCTTTAGTACTGTAGTACTATCCAAAATAGGTTATGTAGCAAAGGAGGGGAAATAATGCCACGTAAAGGACCTGTTTCTCGTAGAGATGTGTTACCTGATCCAATATACAACAGCAAATTAGTAACACGTTTAATCAATCGGATGATGGTTGATGGTAAGAAGAGTGTTTCCCAAAAGATTCTTTACAGTGCTTTCGACATTATCAGAGAGCGTACTGGTAAGGATCCGATGGAGGTATTTGAACAAGCACTTAAAAATATAATGCCTGTTTTAGAAGTTAAAGCTCGTCGTGTTGGTGGAGCTAACTACCAAGTACCTGTAGAGGTAAAGCCTGAACGTAGAACTACATTAGGGTTACGTTGGTTGGTTAACTATTCACGCCTTCGTGGAGAAAAAACAATGGAAGAGCGTTTAGCTGCTGAAATTATTGATGCTGCAAATAATACTGGTGCATCTGTAAAGAAGAAAGAAGATACTCATAAGATGGCCGAAGCGAATAAGGCTTTTGCTCATTATCGTTGGTAATCTTTAAATCATAAACTTTTAGAAAGGAGAAATAGTCATGCCAAGAGAATTCTCCTTAAAAAATACACGTAATATCGGTATCATGGCACACATTGATGCCGGCAAGACAACTACTACTGAACGAATTCTTTACTACACTGGTCGTACTCATAAAATCGGTGAGGTTCATGAAGGTGCTGCAACAATGGACTGGATGGAGCAGGAGCAAGAAAGAGGTATTACTATTACCTCTGCTGCTACAACTGCTCAATGGAAAGGTCACCGTATTAACATCATTGATACTCCAGGACACGTAGATTTTACGGTAGAAGTTGAACGTTCCTTACGTGTATTAGATGGAGCTGTTACTGTTTTAGATGCTAAAAGTGGCGTTGAACCTCAAACAGAAACTGTTTGGCGTCAAGCAACAACCTATGGTGTACCACGTATTGTATATGTAAACAAAATGGACATCATTGGTGCTGATTTCTTAAAATCTGTTAAAACTATTGAAGATCGTTTACAAGCTAAACCTGTGCCAATTCAACTTCCTATTGGTGCAGAAGATCAATTTGAGGGTATTATTGACCTAATAACTATGGAAGCTTATTACTACCTTGATGATCTTGGAACACGTGCAGAAGCTCGTGAAATCCCAGATGAATATAAGGAATTAGCTGAAGAATGGAGAACTAAGCTAGTAGAGTCAGTTGCAGAACTGGACGAAGAACTAATGATGAAGTACTTAGAGGGAGAAGAAATCACAAATGAAGAGATTAAAACTGCTCTTCGTCAGGGAACTATTAATGTAGAAGTTTTCCCAGTACTTTGTGGTTCTTCTTACAAAAACAAAGGTGTTCAGTTAATGTTAGATGCTGTAATCGATTATCTACCATCTCCGATTGATATCCCAGCAATTAAGGGAACACTTGAAGATGGTTCTGAGGCAGAAAGACCAGCTGATGATAATGCACCTTTCTCAGCTTTAGCATTTAAGATTATGACTGACCCTTATGTTGGTAAGTTAACATTCTTCCGTGTATATTCTGGTATATTAAATTCTGGTTCTTATGTACTAAACTCAACAAAAGGTAAGCGTGAGAGAATCGGGCGTATTCTACAAATGCATGCTAACCATAGGGAAGAAATTAGCACTGTATATTCCGGAGATATTGCAGCAGCGGTTGGGTTAAAGGATACAACAACTGGAGATACGCTTTGTGATGAAAAAGAAGTTATTGTTCTTGAGTCCATGGAGTTTCCAGAGCCAGTTATCCGTCTTTCTGTTGAACCAAAAACTAAAGCTGACCAAGATAAGATGGCAATGGCTTTGGCTAAACTTGCAGAAGAAGATCCAACATTCAAGACTCATACAGATGAGGAGACTGGACAAACAATAATTGCAGGTATGGGTGAGCTTCACTTAGATATTATTGTTGACCGCTTAAAGCGTGAATTTAAGGTGGAAGCTAATGTTGGTGCTCCTCAGGTTGCATATAAAGAAACTATTCGTACGGCTGCTAAGGTTGAAGGTAAGTTCGTACGTCAGTCCGGTGGACGTGGTCAATATGGACACGTATGGATTGAATTTGAACCACTTGAGCCAGGAAAGGGCTTTGAGTTCGAAAATAAAATTGTCGGTGGTGTAGTTCCAAGAGAATACATCCCAGCAGTTCAAGCGGGTATTGAAGAAGCGATGAAAAATGGCTTAATTGCTGGTTATCCTGCTATCGATATCAAAGCTACAATCTTTGACGGTTCTTACCATGATGTTGACTCTTCAGAAATGGCATTTAAGATCGCTGGTTCCATGGCGTTTAAGGCTGCGAAGAGCAAATGTAACCCAGTTCTATTAGAGCCAATTATGAAAGTGGAAGTAGTCGTACCGGAAGAGTACATGGGAGATGTTATGGGTGACCTAAACTCCCGTCGTGGACGTATCGAAGGAATGGAAGCTCAAGCCGGAGCTCAACATATTCGTGCTTTTGTTCCACTTGCTGAGATGTTTGGTTATGCAACATCACTTCGTTCACGTACTCAAGGACGTGGAAACTACTCAATGCACTTTGACCATTATGAAGAAGTACCAAAGAACATTGCTGATGAAATTATAGCTAAACAAAAAGGAGAATAAAAACTCCAGTTAATTTATTAATATAGAAATTTACCTGCAGTTCCTGTAGGTGAATTTCTTCAACATATAAGAATTAGTTAATTAAGGAGGAAGAAATAAAATGGCTAAAGAAAAATTCGAACGTACTAAACCACACGTTAATATTGGTACCATTGGACACGTTGACCATGGTAAAACAACTTTAACAGCAGCTATTACTACTGTATTAGCTAAAGCTGGTGGAGCTGAAGCTACCGCATACGATCAAATTGATAAGGCTCCAGAAGAGCGTGAACGTGGTATCACAATTTCTACTGCACACGTAGAATACGAAACTGAAACTCGTCACTATGCACACGTTGACTGCCCAGGACACGCTGACTACGTTAAGAACATGATCACTGGTGCTGCTCAAATGGACGGCGCTATCCTAGTTGTATCTGCAGCAGACGGTCCTATGCCACAAACTCGTGAGCATATCCTTCTTTCTCGCCAAGTAGGGGTTCCTTACATCGTTGTATTCATGAACAAAGTTGACATGGTAGACGATGAAGAGTTACTAGAGCTAGTTGAAATGGAAATTCGTGATCTATTGTCCGAGTACGATTTCCCTGGAGACGATATTCCTGTAATCAAAGGTTCAGCTCTTAAGGCTCTTGAGGATCCATCAAGTGAATGGGCAAATGCAATTCATGAGTTAATGGCTGCAGTCGATGAGTACGTTCCAACTCCAGAGCGTGATACTGATAAGCCATTCTTAATGCCAGTTGAGGACGTATTCTCAATCACTGGTCGTGGTACAGTTGCTACTGGACGTGTTGAACGTGGAGTAATCAAAGTTGGAGACGAAATTGAAATCGTTGGTCTTTCCGATGAAACTAAGAAGACTGTAGTTACTGGTGTAGAAATGTTCCGTAAGCTTCTTGATCAAGCTGAAGCTGGAGATAACA
Source organism: Vulcanibacillus modesticaldus (assembly GCF_001730235.1). Classification (GTDB taxonomy): domain Bacteria; phylum Bacillota; class Bacilli; order Tepidibacillales; family Tepidibacillaceae; genus Vulcanibacillus; species Vulcanibacillus modesticaldus. Next base: position 37,502 of record NZ_MIJF01000089.1, read on the forward strand.
TTGGTGCGCTTCTTCGTGGTGTAGATCGTAAAGAGATTGAGCGCGGACAAGTTTTAGCTAAACCTGGTAGTGTTAACCCACACACTAAGTTTAAAGCAGAAGTTTACGTATTAACAAAAGAAGAAGGTGGACGTCATACTCCATTCTTCAACGGTTATCGTCCACAATTCTATTTCCGTACAACTGACGTAACTGGTGTAATCAACTTACCTGAAGGTACTGAAATGGTTATGCCTGGAGACAATATTACTATGGAAGTTGAACTTATCGCACCAATCGCTATCGAAGATGGTACTCGTTTCGCTATTCGTGAAGGTGGACGTACTGTAGGAGCAGGTGTAGTATCTACTATCATTGAATAATATAGAGAATAGTACTTACATAAGTACTAAAAAATAGTTAAGCCAGCGTTTATGCGCTGGCTTTTCTTTTTAGAAAATTGTATTTTATAACCTGCTCACCTTGTTCATTACACTTCTAAAAGCTGCACTTTTACAAAATAAAGTACTTGTTTCAAGGGAATGGTGCATTTTTGTGTTTAATCTTATAGTAAAATAAATGAAGGGAAATTTTCTGGGAAATAAGTGCATTGTGTCTAAAAACTTTTTTAAAGTAGGGATATTCATGGCAAATAAAAATAGAGCTTATATAGCTTTAGGGATTGGGGTATTGTCAGTTTCAACGGCAGCGATCTTTGTCAAATTATCGGCTGCTCCAGCTTCAATAATTGCATTATATCGATTGCTATTCTCTACATTAATACTCGGAATTCCTACTATTATATATTATCGTGAAGAATTGAGGTTGTTGAAAAATAAAGAATGGTTGTATTCAATGCTATCTGGAGTTTTTTTAGCGATTCATTTTATTACATGGTTTGAATCACTGAAGTACACATCAGTAGCAAGTTCGGTAGTAATTGTAACCTTACAACCGATACTTGCAATGATTGGAGGTTATTTTCTTTTTAAAGAAAAGGTCTCGATATTGGGGGTAATCGGAGCATTTTTTGCATTAGCAGGTGCCTTTATTGTTGGTTGGGGAGACTTTAATATTGCTGGACAAGCATTGATTGGTGATTTTTTAGCGTTTATTGGAGCGATAACGGCAACTGGTTATTGGCTTTTTGGACAAACATTACGAAAAAAATTATCATTATTACCATATACTACAGTTGTTTATAGTACAAGCACAATCCTTTTACTCATTTATAATATATTGCTGGGGATCGACTTATTAGATTATGAGCTTAGGGACTGGAAGTTGTTTATTGCTTTAGCAGTAATTCCAAATATCATGGGACATACAATTTTAAATTGGACAATACGTTATATCAATGCAACCACAGTAACAATGAGTATTTTAGTTGAACCAATAGGTTCAATAATATTAGCTTTTTTAATCCTAAATGAAACAGTCGAATTATTACAAATGATCGGCGGGTTAATAATTATAGGAGGCATTTTTATCTATTTAAAATATAAGTAATTTTACACAAAACACTTGCATTCAGCCTCGAATTTTAATATAATATAAAACGTTGGTCTGTGGACTTGCGATGAGGTAGAAGGTTGCCGACACACCCGGCCCCTTTGCCATGGGGTGTGAGCGGGAAATTTCTACTGAGAAATGTCCGTTATAAAAATGGGCGAGAAGGAGGGAATATAAGATGGCGAAGCAAAAAATTAGAATCAGATTAAAAGCGTACGACCACAGAATCCTAGACCAATCCGCTGAAAAGATTGTTGAAACAGCAAAACGTTCTGGAGCATCAGTTTCCGGACCGATTCCATTGCCAACAGAAAAATCTGTTTACACAATCCTTCGTGCGGTTCATAAGTATAAGGATTCTCGTGAACAGTTTGAAATGCGTACACATAAACGTCTAATTGACATCATCAATCCTACACCTCAAACTGTTGATTCACTTATGAGATTAGATTTACCATCTGGTGTAGATATTGAAATAAAACTATAATGAAATGATGTAACTTATTTGATATAGGAGGTGGCAAAAATGACCAAAGGAATCTTAGGTAAAAAACTTGGGATGACGCAAATTTTCACTGATAATGGTGATGTAGTACCTGTTACAGTAGTTGAAGCAGGGCCTTGTGTTGTTCTACAAAAGAAAGACAACGAAAATGATGGATACGAGGCTATTCAATTAGGTTTTGATGATCAAAAAGAGCATCGTGTAAACAAGCCAGAGCTTGGTCATGTGAAGAAAGCTAATACAGCACCTAAGCGCTTCATCAAAGAAATCCGTGGCATGTCTATGGATTATGAAGTTGGTCAAGAAGTTAAAGCTGACATTTTTGCTGAAGGTGAATTTGTTGATGTAACTGGCGTTACTAAAGGTAAAGGTTTTGCTGGTGTAATCAAAAGACACAATCAATCACGTGGACCAATGGCTCACGGTTCCCGTTATCATAGAAGACCGGGTTCAATGGGGCCAATCGCTCCTAACAGAGTTGTTAAAGGTAAACCATTACCAGGACGTATGGGTACTGATAAGGTAACTATTCAAAACCTAGAAATCGTTAAGGTAGATACTGAGAGAAACCTTATTTTAGTTAAAGGTTCTATCCCAGGTCCTAAAAACAGTTATGTAGTTATTAAAGAAGCAGTAAAAAAGGCTAATAAATAAGCTTTCTAAAGAAAGGAGGATTCGCTATGCCTAAAGTAGCTTTATATAATATAAGTGGGACTCAAGTTGGAGAAATCGAATTATCTGATGCAATCTTTGGAATCGAACCAAATGAGTCAGTACTTTATGATGCAGTTATTATGCAACGTGCTTCAGAGCGTCAAGGAACTCATAAGGTTAAAGGTCGTTCTGAAGTAAGAGGAGGAGGAAGAAAGCCGTGGCGTCAAAAGGGAACAGGTCGTGCCCGTCAAGGTAGTATTCGTGCTCCTCAATGGGTTGGTGGTGGAACTGTATTTGGACCTACTCCACGAAGCTATGCATATAAACTTCCAAAGAAAGTTCGCCGTTTAGCTTTAAAATCAGCCCTTTCTACAAAGGTATTAGATAAAGAACTTATTGTATTAGATGAGTTAGTTTTATCTGCGCCAAAGACTAAAGAAATGGCAAACATTTTAAGTAATTTAAATGCAGATCGTAAGGCTTTAATTGTTGATAGAGATTATAATGATAATATTGCATTATCTTCTCGCAACATTCCAGGAGTTAAATTTGTATCTGCTGATGGAATCAACGTTCTTGATATCTTAAATCATGACAAATTGATCATCACTAAAGAGGCAGTGGCGAAGATAGAGGAGGTGCTTGTATAATGAAAAATCCTCGCGATATTATAAAGCGCCCTGTGTTAACAGAAAAAACTAGCGATCTTATGGCTGAAAACAAATATGTGTTTGAAGTTGACATGAAATCAAACAAAACTGAGATTAAAGCTGCTATCGAAAGTATCTTCGGGGTAAAAGTTAAAAAGGTTAACCTAGTTAAAATGCCTGCAAAACCAAAACGATATGGACGTTATAGTGGATATACTTCTGAGTGGAAAAAGGCTATCGTAACCTTAACCGAGGATAGCAAAGCTTTGGAATTATTTGAAGTTTAATATATAGAAGAAAAGGAGGGAAATAACAATGGGAATTAAGAAATACAAACCAACCTCTGCTGGTAGACGTGGAATGTCTGTTTCTACTTTCGACGAAATTACTACGGATAAACCAGAAAAATCACTTTTGGCGCCACTAAACAAAAAGGCTGGCCGTAACAATCAAGGAAAATTAACAGTTCGCCATAAGGGTGGCGGTCATAAGCGACAATACCGTATCATTGACTTCAAGCGAAATAAAGATGGCATACCAGGACGCGTTGCTACAATTGAATACGATCCAAACCGTTCTGCAAACATTGCATTAATCAACTATGTTGATGGTGAGAAGAGATATATCATTGCACCTAACGGATTAAAAGTTGGTGACATGATCGAATCAGGACCGCAAGCTGATATTAAGGTGGGAAATGCACTTCCACTTGAAAATATTCCTGTTGGTACTATCATCCACAATATCGAAATGAAACCTGGTAAGGGTGGACAATTGGTTCGTGCTGCTGGAGCAGAGGCTCAACTTCTTGGTAAAGATGGCGATTATGCGATTATTCGTCTAAGCTCTGGTGAAGTACGAATGATTCGTAAAGAGTGTAAAGCGACAATCGGTCAAGTTGGTAACCTAGATCACGAAAATATTAGTATTGGTAAAGCAGGACGTTCCCGTTGGTTAGGAAAGAGACCTACCGTTCGTGGAGTTGTTATGAACCCTAATGACCATCCACACGGTGGAGGAGAAGGTAAAGCTCCAATCGGACGTAAATCACCTGTTACACCTTGGGGTAAACCAACATTGGGATACAAAACTCGTAAGAAAAATAACACTTCTGATAAGTACATTATTCGCCGTCGTAAGAAGTAAATATAAGATGTTGATGGTTTAAATATAAGATTATAATCTATTCTGCCATCTTGAAGGGAGGTTTATTAATGGGACGTAGCTTAAAAAAGGGACCTTTTGTAGATGATCATTTAATGAAAAAAGTAATAGAATTAAACGAAAAGAACGAAAAGAAAGTCATTAAAACATGGTCTCGTCGTTCTACGATTTTCCCTGAATTTGTTGGACATACTATAGCAGTACATGATGGTCGTAAACACGTGCCTGTATATATAACTGAAGATATGGTAGGGCATAAATTAGGTGAGTTTGCTCCTACTCGTACTTACAAAGGACACGCGGACGACGATAAGAAAACTAAGCGCTAATCGAATTGAGAGGAGGTACAGTGAATGCAAGCTAAAGCTGTAGCTAAATATGTACGGATTGCTCCTCGTAAAGTGAGTCTTGTATTAGACCTAATTCGGGGCAAAGAAGTTGGAGAAGCTATTGCAATCCTTCGTCATACTCCAAAGGCGGCTTCCCCAGTTATTGAAAAGTTAATCAATTCTGCAATTGCGAATGCAGAGCATAACTATAACATGGATGTAGAAAAACTAGTTGTAAGTGAGGCTTACGCAAACCAAGGTCCAACTTTGAAACGTTTCCGTCCAAGAGCAATGGGACGTGCAAGTCGAATCAACAAGCGTACCAGCCACATTACTGTAGTATTAACTGAAAAAAAGGAGGGATAAATCGTGGGACAAAAAGTTAATCCGATAGGACTTCGCGTAGGAATTATTCGTGATTGGGAGTCTAAATGGTTCGCTGAGAAAGATTATGCTGATTTACTACATGAAGACATCAAAATCCGTGAAGTGCTAAAGAAGCGATTATATGATGCGGCTGTTTCCCATATCGAGATTGAAAGGGCAGCAAACCGTATTAATGTAACAATTCACACAGCAAAACCTGGAATGGTAATCGGTAAAGGTGGAGCTGAAGTTGAAAATCTTCGTCAATTAGTAACTAAGATGACTGATAAAAAAGTTCACATAAATATTTCTGAAATTAAGAACCCTGAACTTGATGCTCAATTAGTTGCTGAGAATATAGCACAACAATTAGAGCGTCGTATCTCTTTCCGTCGTGCAATGAAACAAGCGATTCAACGCACAATGCGTGCCGGTGCTAAAGGGATCAAAACTTTAGTTAGTGGACGTCTTGGCGGAGCGGAGATTGCTCGTAGTGAAGGCTATAGCGAGGGAACTGTTCCACTTCATACTCTTCGTGCGGATATTGACTATGGAACAGCAGAAGCGCATACAACCTATGGACGTTTAGGGGTTAAAGTTTGGATATATCGTGGAGAAGTTCTTCCTGTAGCGAAGAACAAAAAAGCTAAGGAAGGAGGCAGATAATTATGTTGATGCCAAAACGTGTTAAACACCGCAAAGAACACCGTGGTAAAATGCGCGGGCGTGCAAAAGGTGGTACTGAAGTAGCATTTGGTGAATTTGGGTTACAAGCATTAGAGCCGGCTTGGATTACTAACAGACAAATTGAAGCAGCTCGTATTGCGATGACACGTTATATTAAACGTGGTGGTAAGGTTTGGATTAAAATTTTCCCTTCAAAACCTATTACACAAAAGCCACTAGAGGTTCGAATGGGTAGTGGTAAAGGTTCACCTGAGAAATGGGTTGCGGTTGTAAAGCCAGGTAAAGTATTATTTGAATTAGCTGGTGTATCTGAAGAGGTAGCGCGTGAAGCTATGCGTCTGGCATCCCATAAGCTGCCAATTAAAACTAAGTTTGTAAAGCGTGAAGAAGTGGGTGGTGACGCAAATGAAAGCTAATGAACTAAGAAATATGACCACTGCTGAAATTGAGCAAAAAATTAATTCTCTTAAAGAAGAGCTTTTCAACCTCCGTTTTCAATTAGCGACGGGTCAATTAGAGAATACAGCTCGTATTAAAGAAGTGCGTAAGGGAATCGCACGTGCTAAGACTGTATTGCGTGAAAGAGAATTAGGGATTAATAAGTAAACCCTGAAAGGAGGTTAAATAATGTCTGAACGTAATCAACGTAAAGTTCAAGTTGGTAAAGTAGTTAGCGACAAGATGGATAAGACTATTGTAGTTGCTGTTGAGACTTACAAAAAGCATCCGTTATACGGCAAGCGCATTAAATATACAAAGAAATTCAAAGCTCACGATGAGAACAATCAAGCAAAGATTGGCGATATCGTGAAGATTATGGAAACAAGACCATTATCTAAGGATAAGCGTTGGAGATTAGTTGAGATTGTTGAAGAAGCAATCATCATATAATATGACAGTTAATCTAGACTGATGTTCCGAAGGGAGGGACTTTTGAATGATTCAGCCACAAACAATTTTAAATGTAGCTGATAATTCTGGAGCTAAAAAATTAATGGCTATTAAGGTTTTAGGTGGTTCAAAGAGAAAATTCGCTAACATTGGAGATATCATTGTTTGTTCCGTTAAGGAAGCAACACCAGGTGGCGTTGTTAAGAAAGGTGACGTAGTTAAAGCTGTTATTGTACGTTCTAAGCGAGGAACTAGACGTAGTGATGGATCTTACATTAAATTTGACGAAAATGCAGCAGTTATCGTTAAAGATGATAAGAGTCCTCGTGGGACACGTATTTTTGGACCTGTAGCACGTGAATTACGTGAAAAAGACTTTATGAAAATCGTTTCTTTAGCTCCTGAAGTCATTTAATCTATACTGTAAGGAGGTGCATTTAATGAAATCCTCAAAAAACAAACTACATGTTAAAAAAGGTGACACTGTAATTGTAATCAGTGGTAAGGATAAAGGTAAAAAGGGACGTGTATTGCAAGCTTATCCACAGGAAAACCGTGTACTAGTTGAAGGAGTAAATCTTGTTAAAAAACATACTCGTCCTTCTCAAGCAAATCCACAAGGTGGTATTATAACTCAAGAAGCTCCAATACACGCATCTAATGTTATGTTAGTAGATCCAAAAACTGGTGGAGTGACAAGAGTTGGATATAAAGTTTTAGAAAATGGGAAAAAAGTGCGGGTTGCTAAAAAATCTGGCGAAGTAATTGACAAGTAGTCAGGTGAAGGAAGGAGGTCTAAATTATGACAGCAAGGTTAAAAGAAAAATATCTTAATGAAATTACTCCAGCATTGATGAAAAAATTTAATTATAAATCAGTAATGGAAGTGCCTCGTATTGAAAAGGTTGTAATCAATATGGGACTAGGAGAAGCTGTACAAAATCCAAAAATTTTGGATAGTGCAGTAGCTGATTTAGAACAAATAGCTGGACAAAAACCAGTAATTACTCGTGCAAAGAAATCCATCGCTGGTTTTAAATTACGTGAGGGAATGCCAATCGGTGCAAAGGTAACACTTCGTGGTGAGCGTATGTATCACTTCATCGATAAATTATTTAATATTGCACTTCCACGTGTTCGTGACTTCCGTGGTGTTTCAAATAAAGCTTTTGATGGACGCGGTAACTATACCTTAGGACTAAAAGAACAATTAGTGTTCCCAGAAATTGATTATGATAAAATCGATAAACTTCGTGGTATGGACATTGTTTTCGTAACAACTGCAAATACTGATGAAGAGGCACATGAGTTATTAAGTCTATTAGGAATGCCGTTTGCAAAATAACTCTAATTTGAGGAGGAAATAGCGTGGCAAAGAAATCAATGATTGCTAAGCAAAGACGACCTCAAAAGTTCAAAGTAAGAGAATATACTCGTTGTGAACGTTGTGGTCGTCCACATGCTGTAATTCGTAAATTCAAGTTATGTCGTATTTGTTTTAGGGAACTTGCGTATAAAGGACAAATTCCTGGAGTTAAGAAGGCTAGTTGGTAAACCCAGTTAGGGAAGGAGGCTATCAATATGGCGATGACAGATCCAATTGCTGATATGCTTACTCGTATCAGAAATGCAAATATTGTTCGTCACGAGATTGTTGAAGTACCAGCTTCAAACATCAAGAAAGAAATTGCTGAAATTTTAAAGCGTGAAGGTTTCATTCGTGACGCAGAATATATTGAAGATGACAAACAAGGTATAATCCGTTTATTCTTAAAATACGGACCAAATAATGAACGTGTAATTACTGGATTAAAGCGAATTAGTAAACCAGGTTTACGTGTTTATGCAAAGTATAACGAAATTCCAAGAGTACTTGGAGGATTAGGAATCGCAATCATCTCTACCTCTCAAGGTGTGATGACTGATAAAGAAGCTCGTAAAGCAAAAGTGGGCGGAGAAGTTCTTGCTTACATCTGGTAATAGAACTTAAATCCGATTGGAGGTGTAAGAATGTCTCGTATTGGAAAGAAACCAGTTGAAATACCAGCTGGTGTAGAAGTAACGATCGATGGTACTGTAGTTAGTGTTAAAGGACCGAAAGGAACTTTAACTAGGACATTCCATAATGATATCAAAATTATCAAAGAAGGAAATGAAGTAATTGTAGAACGTCCTTCTGATAATAAATTACATCGTGCATTACACGGTACTACCCGTAGTATAATCAGCAACATGGTAGAAGGCGTAACTAAGGGGTTTGAGAAGACATTAGAATTAGTTGGTGTTGGATACCGTGCTGCTAAATCTGGTAAAAAAGTAACATTAAGTGTTGGTTACTCTCATCCAGTTGAATTCCTACCTGAAGAAGGTATTGACCTTGAGGTACCAGAACCAACTAAGATTATCGTTAAAGGAATCGATAAAGAGCGTGTTGGTGCTACTGCAGCGAAAATTAGATCAATCCGTAAACCAGAACCTTATAAAGGTAAAGGTATTAAATACGCTGATGAACGTATTCGTCGTAAGGTTGGTAAAACTGGTAAGTAATGCTTTCGCTTAACGAAGGGAGTGAATCCGGTTGATTAATAAAACAAATAAAAATAAAATCCGTAAGAAAAGACACTTACGTATGAGAAAAAATATTGTTGGTACAGCACAAAGACCTCGTTTAAACGTATTCCGTTCTTCAAAACACATTTATGCTCAATTAATCGATGATGTTACAGGAACTACTTTAGTTTCTGCATCAACATTAGATAGCGAACTTAAAGATAAGATTAGTAACGGTGGTAATGTTGAAGCAGCTAAATTAGTTGGAGAACTTGTTGCTAAAAGAGCTGTTGAAAAAGGTTATGCGAGCGTAGTTTTTGATAGAGGTGGATATCTGTACCACGGAAGAATCAAAGCCTTAGCTGAAGCTGCTCGAGAAGCAGGACTTCAGTTTTAACAAGACATGAAGGAGGGAAAAACATGCGTATTGACCCAAATACACTTGATTTGCAAGAAAAAGTGGTTAACATCAACCGAGTAGCTAAAGTTGTTAAAGGTGGACGTCGCTTTAGTTTTAGTGCTTTGGTTGTTGTTGGGGACAAAAATGGCTGGGTTGGTGCTGGTATAGGTAAAGCATCTGAAGTACCTGATGCTATCCGTAAGGGTATTGAAGATGCTAAGAAAAACTTAATCCATGTACCACTGGTTGGTTCAACTATACCTCATCCAATTACTGGAGAGTTTGGTGCAGGAAAAGTATTCTTAAAACCTGCTTCAGAAGGTACTGGAGTTATAGCTGGTGGACCAGTTCGTGCAGTACTTGAATTAGCAGGAATCGGGGATATTTTAACTAAATCTTTAGGTTCTTCAAATTCAATTAACATGGTTAAGGCAACTTTAGAAGGACTAAATAGTTTAAAAAGTGTTGAAGAAGTTGCTAAATTACGTGGAAAAACAGTTGAAGAACTTTTAGGATAGGAGGGAGTATCATGGCAAAAAAATTACAAATCACCCTCAAACGCAGTTTAATTGGTCGTCCAGAAACTCAAAGAGTTACTGTTAAAACTTTAGGACTTAGAAAGTTAAATCAAACTGTCGTTCACAATGATAACCCTGCTATTCGCGGGATGATTAATAAAGTGAGTCATTTAGTTGAAGTAACAGAAGTTGATGAATAATAAATAGCTTTGTATAGGGGAGGTGTAATTGTGAAGTTACATGAACTCAAACCAGCAGAAGGTTCACGTCATACTAGAAAGCGTGTAGGTCGTGGTATTGCAACTGGAAATGGTAAAACAGCTGGACGTGGACAAAAAGGTCAAAAAGCTCGTTCTGGTGGGGGCGTTCGCCTTGGTTTTGAAGGTGGTCAAACTCCATTAGCGCGCAGATTGCCAAAACGTGGATTTAAAAACCCAACTCGCAAAGAATACGCTATAATTAATTTAGACGTATTAAATCGTTTTGAGGCAGGTACGGTTGTTACACCAGAATTACTTGAAGAAAAAGGCTATGTGAAGCAAGTGAAAGATGGTGTGAAGGTTTTAGGAAATGGAGAATTAAATGTAGGACTAACTGTAAAAGCTCACAAGTTCTCCGAATCTGCTGTTAAGAAAATTGCTGCTGCCGGCGGCCAAACTGAGGTGATCTAATGTTTGCAACGGTCTCCAATATTTTTAGGGTAGAGGATTTACGTAAGCGAATTATCTTTACCCTTTTGATGCTTGTTGTTTTCCGAATTGGTAGTTTTATTCCAGTGCCGAATATTAATAGTGAGGCATTAATGCCACTTACAGAAAGAGATATTTTTGGATTATTGGACACCTTTTCTGGAGGGGCTTTAAAACAATTTTCTATCTTTGCGTTAGGAATAATGCCTTATATTACGGCATCTATCATTGTTCAGCTATTAACTATGGATGTAGTTCCGAAGTTTGCTGAATGGGCACGACAAGGAGAAGCAGGACGTAGAAAACTAGCGCAGTTTACTCGTTACGGAACAGTTGTCTTAGGATTTATTCAGGCTATTGGATTTTCAATCAGTTTCAATAGATTATATCCAGGGCTTGTTATAGATCCAGGATTTGTTACTTATCTATTGATTGCAATTACATTAACAGCAGGAACAGCATTTCTAATGTGGTTAGGTGAGCAAATCACCGAGAATGGGATAGGTAATGGTATTTCAATTATCATTTTTGCTGGTATTGTCGCACGAATTCCTGACGCATTAGCAGCGATTTTTGCAACTGAGATTGGAGACGCAGGAGATCTACTATTTATTAATATAGTTAAAACATTGCTAATTGCACTTGTTGTTATTTTAATCGTTGTTGGTGTTATCTATGTGCAACAGGGCGTTAGAAAGATACCAGTTAACTATGCAAAGCGCGTAGTGGGTAGAAAAATGTACGGTGGCCAGTCTACTTATATTCCATTTAAAGTTAATTCTGCTGGGGTAATTCCAGTAATTTTTGCCTTATCATTGTTGATGTTCCCATCAACTATTGCAAGTTTTTGGGCAGGGAATGGAATAGCTGATTGGTTTATTCGTAATTTTAGTACCAACTCTGCATTTGGGATTGCTCTTTATGTGTTACTAATCGTAGGTTTCACATACTTCTATACATTTGTTCAAATTAATCCAGTGCAAATGGCTGATAACATGAAGAAGAATGGTGGGTATATTCCAGGTGTAAGACCAGGTAAAGCAACTTCTGCATATATTACTAAAGTGTTAAGCCGTATTACTTTGGCTGGTTCACTTTTCCTAGCAGCAGTTGCAATCTTACCGATACTCTTTACATCTTTTACTGATCTACCTCAATCAGTAAGAATCGGTGGTACTTCATTACTTATCGTAATTGGGGTAGCACTAGATACAATGAAACAGATTGAATCCCAGCTTATTAAGAGACATTACGACGGTTTTATTAAGAAATAATATTAACGCCTGACTTCTTAAGAGTTGGTCTTCATGTTGAAAGCAACGGCTTGATGGAGGGATGATTAATGAATATTGTGCTTATGGGTTTGCCTGGTGCTGGTAAAGGAACCCAAGCCGAAAAGATAGTTGAAGAATTTAAAATCCCACACATATCAACTGGAGATATGTTCAGAAGTGCGATTAAAGAGGGCACAGAGATGGGATTGCAAGCAAAATCATATATGGATCAAGGCTTACTAGTACCCGATGAAGTCGTTATTGGTATTGTAAGGGAACGTTTGGGAAAAGATGATTGTAAGGACGGTTTCTTATTAGATGGTTTTCCACGAACTGTAGCTCAAGCTGAAGCACTCGATGAATTGCTTGAACAAATGAGTAAAAAGATTGATCATGTGATCAATATAGCAGTAGATAAGGAGAGTTTGTTAGAACGTTTAACAGGCCGCCGTATTTGTAGTAATTGTGGAGCCACTTATCATTTAATCTATAACCCTCCAAAAGTAGATGGTATCTGTGATAAATGTGGTGGAGAACTTTATCAACGCGATGATGATAAAGAAGAAACAGTAGCTACAAGGCTTGAAGTAAACATTAAACAAACCGAACCTTTATTAAAATTTTATCAAGAAAAGGATTTACTAAGAACGATTGATGGCAATCAGAAGATCGACGAGGTATTTGAATCAATAGCTAAAATACTGAGAGGTCTTAACTAATGATTATACGTAAGTCCGATTATGAAATTAAAATGATGCGAATTGCTGGACAAATCGTGGCGGAAACCCATCAAGTTTTGGCTAAGGCAATTCGCCCTGGTATTACAACAAAAGAGCTGGACCAGATTGCTGAAAATTTTATAAGAAGTAAAGGTGCCAGTCCTTCGTTTTTAGGCTATGCAGGCTTTCCAGCAAGTATTTGTACTTCAGTGAATAATGAGCTAGTCCATGGTATTCCTAGTAACCGTGTGCTAAAAGAAGGTGACATCATCAGTATAGATGTTGGCGCGGAGTATAAAGGTTATCATGGAGATTCTGCTTGGACATATGGTATTGGGAAAATTTCAGAACAAGCTAAGAAATTGCTCAAAGTGACTGAAGAATCCTTGTATAAAGGGTTAGAAAAAGCATCTCCTGAATTTCGGCTATCTGATATTTCTCATGCTATACAACAGCATGTTGAGTCCCATGGTTTTTCGATAGTTAGGGAATACGTTGGCCACGGAATCGGTGAGAATCTTCATGAAGATCCTCAAATCCCAAATTTCGGGCCTCCAAATCGCGGACCTCGATTAAAACCAGGAATGGCCTTAGCTATTGAACCAATGGTTAATGCAGGTAAGAGGTTTGTAAAAACCTTGACTGATCAATGGACAGTTGTTACTGAAGACAATTCTTTATGTGCGCATTTCGAACATACCATTGTAATAACTGATAATGGTCATGAAATATTGACTAAATTATAGGTGAAAATATGAGTGATAATAGTTCATTGTTTCAAGTTGGTGAGATAGTTGAAATTTTAATGGGCCGAGACACTGGAAAATATGCAGTTGTATTAGAAATAATAAATGATCGCTACGTTATCATTGCAGATGGTGATAAACGAAAGTTTGATCATCCTAAAAAGAAAAACGTACGCCATTTAAGGACTACGGGATATATTTCAGAAGAGGTCGTAAAAAGTATAATGGAAGACAAAAGAGTATCGAATGCTAAATTGCGATATGTTCTTCAGAATTATATCTCTAATAATTTTAATGAGGACGAAAAGAAAGGGGAGTGAACCATGGCCAAAGAAGACGTTATTGAAGTTGAAGGGACTGTAATTGAACCTTTGCCTAATGCAATGTTCAGAGTCGAATTGGAGAATGGTCACAAAGTTTTAGCTCACGTATCAGGAAAAATAAGAATGCATTTTATCAGAATTCTACCTGGTGATAAAGTAACAGTCGAGTTGTCGCCTTATGATTTATCACGTGGTCGGATTACGTATCGATATAAATAGTTTTTTTGTTTGCACGTAAGGAGGTTAAAAACATGAAGGTAAGACCATCCGTCAAACCAATTTGTGAAAAGTGCAAAGTTATTCGTCGAAAAGGAACTGTAATGGTCATTTGTGAAAATCCAAAGCATAAGCAAAAACAAGGCTAATCCAAGGAGGTGTTAATCTAATGGCACGTATTGCAGGTGTAGACTTACCTCGCGATAAGCGAGTAGAAGTTGCATTAACCTATATTTTCGGAATTGGACGTTCTACTTCAAAAAAGATTTTAGCTGAAACAGGGATTAATCCAGATACAAGAGTACGTGACTTAACAGAGGATGAAGTATCTAAACTTCGTGAAGTAATCGATAAAAACATTAAGGTTGAGGGAGATCTGCGACGTGAGATTGCTCTTAATATTAAGCGCCTAATTGAAATAGGTTCTTACAGAGGCATTCGTCATCGTCGAGGACTACCTGTTCGTGGACAAAAAACTAAAACTAATGCTAGAACTAGAAAAGGTCCACGCCGTACTGTTGCTAATAAGAAGAAGTAAGGAGGGATGACGAAATGGCTAAAAGAACTACTAGAACTAAAAGGCGTGAGCGTAAGAATATTCAGAATGGAGTAGCACATATTAAGTCTACTTTTAACAACACAATTGTAACCATTACCGACCCACATGGTAATGCGATATCTTGGAGTAGCGCTGGTGCTCTTGGATTTAAAGGTTCTCGTAAAAGCACTCCATTTGCTGCACAAATGGCAGCGGAGGCTGCAGCAAAGGCAGCAATGGAACACGGCATGAAAACAGTAGAAGTACTAGTTAAAGGACCTGGTGCAGGTCGTGAAGCAGCTATTCGTTCCTTACAAGCTGCAGGTTTAGAAGTTAGTTTGATTAAAGACGTAACTCCTATTCCACATAACGGCTGCCGTCCACCAAAACGCCGTCGTGTATAATTATTTTGTTTATAGACGTATAGAATGCCTGAACATGTGAATAATAAAATGATAGGTTAGGGTAAATATGTACTCTCAACTAGATCTACTAAAGAACATGGTTAGGTTATGAATGTTGGTACCACCGATTGTTCCTTTATGGTAATTTACCCTCGTAATTATATATGCCATCTGAAATGGGACGTTTTAAAGGAGGGTTAATAATGATTGAAATAGAAAAGCCGAAAATTGAAGTAGTAGAGGTAAGTGAAGATTTTACCTACGGTAAGATCGTAGTTGAGCCTCTAGAACGGGGTTACGGCACAACACTTGGTAATTCATTAAGACGTATTCTTCTGTCTTCATTACCAGGTGCTGCTGTTACCTCTATTCAAATCGATGGTGTTTTGCATGAATTTTCTACTATTCCTGGTGTCGTAGAAGATACTACAGAAATTATCTTAAATCTTAAGAAATTGTCTCTTAAAATCCACTCAGATGAGGAAAAGATTTTAGAGATTGATGTTGATGGCGGTGGCGAGGTTACAGCTGGGGATATTCGAGCCGACAGTGACGTAGAAATACTTAACCCAGATCTTCATATTGCAACGGTTGAAGATAATGCTAGATTTCATATGCAAATCCGTGCTAATCGTGGAAGAGGATATGTACCGGCTGAACGGAATAAAAAAGAAGATCAACCTATAGGAATTCTTCCTGTCGATTCCATCTATACTCCGATAACTAGGGTTAACTTTAATGTTGAAAATACACGCGTTGGGCAAATAACCAACTACGACAAGTTAACTCTTGAAGTATGGACTGATGGAAGTATTCGTCCTGAAGAGGCGGTAAGCTTAGGCGCGAAGATTTTAACAGAGCATCTTAATCTATTTGTCGGATTAACAGAAGAAGCAAAAGAAGCAGAAATCATGGTTGAAAAAGAAGAAGATCAAAAAGAAAAAGTACTAGAAATGACTATAGAAGAATTAGACCTATCTGTTCGTTCTTACAATTGTTTAAAACGTGCTGGTATTAATACTGTTCAAGAATTAACTACCAAAACTGAGGAAGACATGATGAAAGTGCGAAATCTTGGACGTAAGTCACTTGAAGAAGTGCAAAATAAACTCCATGACTTAGGACTTTCGCTTCGTAAGGATGAATAGATAAGAATCTTGTTTAAAGGAGGGGACAAGGAATGGCATACAGGAAATTAGGCCGTAACTCAGCAGCGCGGAAGGCTTTGTTCCGTGACCTCGTAACAGATTTATTCATAAATGAGCGTATTGAAACTACTGAATCTAAAGCAAAAGAAGTACGTAAAATTGCTGAAAAGCTTATCACATTAGCAAAACGTGGCGATCTTCATGCTCGTCGTCAAGTAGCAGCTTATGTGAGAAAAGAAGTAGCTGATGCAGAAACCGGACAGGACGCAATCCAAAAATTATTTAGTGAAATAGCTCCACGTTTCTCTGAACGTCAGGGAGGTTATACACGTATTCTTAAACTAGGGCCTCGCCGCGGAGACGCAGCACCAATGGTATACCTTGAACTAGTAGAATAGTTTTTATAAAAGGGTGAGGGCAGAAACTGAATTTTCAGCTTCTGATTCGATACCCTTTTTTATTTTTTATTAAGCTCTCATTTGGAGGGAAAATGGTGAATCCTATAATTGAGTTAAGGAATGTTTCATATCAATATCCAGGGATGGAACAAGAAGTTCTTAAAAATATTTCAATATATCTAGAAGAAAACCAGTTTATCACAATATTAGGACCTAATGGTTCTGGGAAATCTACTTTGGCTAAACTACTTAATGGTTTGTTGTTACCAACTGAGGGTGTGGTGATAGTTGATCAAATTGATACCAATAGTGATGAAGAACAAGTATGGACCATAAGAAGTCAAGTTGGAATAGTATTTCAAAATCCTGATAATCAGATCGTTGCAAATACAGTTGAGGATGATGTTGCTTTTGGTTTAGAAAACAAAGGTATAGAGCCAGAAGTGATCCGTGAAAGAGTGGATAAGGCACTTGATAAAGTAGGTTTAGGATTTGCTAAGTTATATGAACCACATTATTTATCTGGTGGACAAAAGCAAAAAGTAGCGATTGCCGGGATTATTGCTATGAAACCGAAAGTTATTATTCTAGATGAGGCGACATCAATGCTTGATCCTAAAGGTAAAAAAGAAGTACTACAGACGGTAAAAAACCTATCAAGTATTGAAAAAATTACAATATTGCACATTACCCACGATTTACATGAAGCTATTCTGGCGGATCGGGTTATTGTATTGGATAAAGGGAAAATCTTATTAGATGGTTCACCAAAAAAGGTGTTTAAAGAACGCTTACTTTTAAAGCATATTGGGCTGGATGTTCCTCTAGCTACCGAACTAGCGTACCGTTTGAAGGAAAATGGTGTTCCGATTAAAGAAGATATAGTAAGTATAGAGGAGTTTGTACAAGAACTATGGACATATATTTAAAAAAAGTTTCTGTAACTTATATGAAGAACACTCCTTTTGAAAAAAAAGCGTTAGATAATATTAATTTGCATATTCCAAAAGGAACGATAACTGGAATAATAGGTCATACTGGTTCAGGTAAGTCAACCTTAATTCAGCTAATTGCAGGACTGATACATCCAAGTACAGGAACAGTTAAAATAGGTGAAATGGATTGGAAAAATAAAAAAGCTCTTGCTGAATTAAGAAAGCAAGTGGGAATAGTCTTTCAATATCCAGAACATCAACTATTTGAAGAAACAGTTGAAAAGGATATAGCTTTTGGACCAAGCAATTATGGATTTACAGAAGTAGAAAGATTAGAAGCCGTAAAAGAGGCAATGGAACTAGTAAAGTTACCATATGAGAAGTTTGCTCACCGTTCACCGTTTGAGTTAAGTGGAGGGCAAAAGCGAAGGGTAGCGATTGCTGGTGTTATAGCTTTTCGTCCTAAAATTTTGATCCTGGACGAACCGTCAGCGGGTTTAGATCCGATTGGGAAAAAGGACATATTTAAGATGATAACCGAACTTCATCAGAAGCAAAATATGACTACGATTATAGTGTCACATAGTATGGATGAAGTAGCTAATTTCGCTGATAATCTTATTGTTTTAAATCAAGGGAAGGTACTACTTGAAGGTACTCCCCAAAAGGTCTTTAATCGGGTTGATTTGTTACAAGAAAACAACCTTGATATCCCGGAAATTACCAAATTAATTAAATTATTAAACCAAAAAATTACTCCCCCAATACCATTGAGTTGTTTTTCAATTGATGAATTAGAGTACTATCTATCCATTCGATTAAAGGAGAAGAAGTAATGAATTTATCTCAATATATGGTAATTGGTCGTTATATTCCTGGTAACTCATATATTCATCTGCTTGATGCTAGATCGAAACTAATCTTTGTTTTTTTATATATATTTTTGGTATTTTTGACTAATAGTATTTTGGGGTATTTAATTTTGTTGTCTTTTATCATCATTGGGATATTAATATCTAAAATCCCCATATCGTACTATGTTAAAGGTATCATGCCTATCTTTTTAATAATTTTGTTTACGATTATTCTCCATTTAACAACTAATAAGGCTGGCGATTTAGTATTTCAGTGGAAGTGGATTGAAATTTATAGTCAAGGTATTGAACAGGCTGTATTTATTACATTAAGACTACTAATATTAGTTATAATCGCTTCAATGTTAACATTAACAACTTCACCAATTGATTTAACGATGGGTTTGGAACGAATTTTGAATCCATTAAAACGTGTAAATTTACCTATCCATGAATTGGCATTGATGATGTCAATTTCTTTAAGATTTATACCTACTTTGGTTGATGAAGCGGATAAAATTATGAAAGCTCAAAAAGCTAGAGGCGCTAATTTTGAAACTGGTCCAATCCATAAAAGAGTTATAAATATGATCGCCATTATCATTCCCTTATTTATTAGTGCATTTAAAAGGGCAGATGAATTAGCGATAGCCATGGAATCTCGGGGATATCGTGGTGGAGAGGGTAGAACGAGATTAAGAGTATCTGTTTTTACTTGGAGGGATTTATTATTACTCCTTATTTTCAGCGTTCTTTTGATTACAATATTAAGTATTAGAGGTTTGTAAGATGAATGTTAGAAATATTAAGTTGGAAATAAGTTATGATGGTACTAATTTTCATGGTTTTCAAATCCAACCTGACCAAAGAACCATTCAGGGAGAATTGCAAAAGGCAATCGGTATGATTATCAAGCAACAGATAAAAATTACTGCTTCAGGTAGAACGGATACAGGTGTTCACGCAAGAAAACAAGTCTGCAATTTTCATACAGAAAGTAGAATTCCGGTGGAAAAATGGGTCGATGCCTTAAATTCTCTCTTACCTGAAGATATAGTTGTTAAATCGGCAACTGAAATGCCTTTTGAGTTTCATTCTCGATTTGATGTTAAAAAGAAAATTTATCGTTATTCTATTTATAACGATAGGGTTGTTGATGTTTTCCGACGAAATTATACATGGCATTATCCCTATTCACTGGATATAGAGACTATGAAAAAGGCTAGCCAATTATTTATAGGAGAACATGATTTTACTTCGTTTTCTTCTGCTAAAAGTGAGATTGAAAATAGGACTAGAACGATATATGAAGCTGAAATTGGAAAGATAGGAAATGAGATATATTTCCAAATTAGTGGCAACGGTTTTCTTTATAATATGGTTCGAATAATAATGGGGACTTTAGTAGAAGTAGGTAGTGGCAAAATGAGTTTAGAAGATATTCGTAGTCTGTTTAGGGAAAAGAATCGTTCAATGGCCGGTATTACCGCTCCGGCAAAGGGATTAACGTTATGGGACGTAGAATATTAGACAACAGTACCATGCGTATTAATATTTCTTGACTCGACCAGTTATGTGTAGTATTATATTCTTTGGTATTTTAAAACCCACTAGCCCCGGGTTATTTAAATACAGTATGTAAAAAACATTCTTGTAAAATATGAAAGTTAGAAAGTTTGACATAGATTAGGAGGGAAAAAGATGCGTACCACATACATGGCAAAGCCTAATGAGGTTGAACGTAAATGGTATATTATCGATGCTGAAGGTAAAACTCTTGGACGTTTAGCATCTGAAGCAGCAAGCATTCTTCGTGGAAAGCATAAGCCACAATATACTCCTCATGTAGATACTGGAGATTTTGTAATTATTATTAATGCAGATAAAGTGCATTTAACAGGTAAGAAATTAGCACAAAAGAAATATTATCGTCATTCAGGATATCCTGGAGGATTAAAAGTAACAACTGCTGGAGATATGCTTAAGAATAAGCCAGAGCGTATGATCGAACTTGCAGTTAAAGGTATGTTACCAAAAAATACCCTTGGACGTAAGCAAGGTATGAAATTGAAAGTGTATGCAGGTTCTGAACATCCACATGCAGCTCAAAAACCAGAAGTTTGGGAAATTAAAGGTTAATAAAGGGGGTTATGGCTTTGGCACAAGTACAATATTACGGAACAGGTCGTCGTAAGCATTCTGTTGCCCGTGTACGTTTGGTTCCTGGTGACGGACAAATTATTGTAAATAAGCGCAAATTAGATGATTATTTTGGTTTGGAAACATTAAAAGTTATCGTTAAGCAGCCATTAGTAGCAACTGAAACTGCTCAATCATATGATGTTCTTGTAAATGTTAAAGGTGGAGGATTTACTGGTCAAGCTGGGGCAATTCGTCATGGTATTGCTCGCGCTCTACTAAAAGTTGATCCAGAATTCCGTCCTATCTTGAAAAAGGCAGGATTCTTAACACGCGATCCACGTATGAAAGAGCGTAAGAAATACGGACTTAAAGCTGCTCGTCGTGCTCCTCAATTCTCAAAACGTTAATATATCTATTATGGAAAAAACACCCAAATATTTTGGGTGTTTTTTGCTTTAACGGAACAAATAGAATGATACGGACCAATAAGTCCATTTGAATTTTGTTCTAAATACCAAACTCGTCCCATACATATTAAAAGAGATAATGCGGCATTTATAGTGAATAAAAGGGGGAGAAGGATGATTAATTATCTAAAAAAAATACTTCAAAAAATAAATATATTCAAAATAGCAAGTACGGTATTTGCATTGCTAATTATAATAACTATTATGCTTTATGATGTTCCGGTAAATCAATCATGGTCTAGTTGGACATTACCTTTATCTGGATACATTTTCATTCTCGATCCCGGTCATGGGGGACCAGATGGAGGGGCGGTTAGTAAAAGTGGGATTGTTGAAAAAGATATTACACTAAGTATTTCTAAATATTTAAGAGATTATCTAAATGAAGCAGGAGCTCTTGTAATAATGACAAGAGATTCAGACAAGGATTTGGCTGAACTAAATACAAAAGGGTTATCGAGGAGAAAACTGGAAGATTTGAAAAATAGGGTTAATTTAGCGAATAGAAGTTTAGCTGATTTTTTCGTCAGTATTCATCTAAATAGCATCTCATCTTCTAAATGGCGTGGTGCTCAAACTTTTTATTATCCAATAAGAGAAGAAAATAAAAAAATGGCTATTTATATTCAAGAAGAACTGATAAAAAATTTACAAAATACGGATCGTGTTCCGTTGCCTCGTAATGACATTATAGTACTTAAGTATGTCGAGTTACCATCAGTAATGGTAGAGGTAGGTTTTTTATCAAATTCGCAGGAAGCTGAATTATTGAAAGATGAAGAATATCAGAGAAAAATAGCATTTGCAATTTATCAGGGGATGTTAACTTACTATTCAAAACAAACTCCATAAATAGTATAAAAAAAACAACTTCTAAATGCTGCACTTATTCAAAATACAATACTTAATCAAAGGTGCGCTAGTATTTTTTTATGTTATAATTATTACAGTATAAATAGTAAATAATTAACATTGAACAAAGAAAGTGAAGGGGTGTCAAAATGATAACTGAAGAACAAGTGCTCGAAGCACTTAAAGGGGTTGAAGATCCAGAAATCCATCGTAGTTTAGTTGATCTTGATATGATTCGAAATATTGTAATCGATGGAGATAAAGTGAGTTTAGAAGTTGTTTTAACCATTCAAGGCTGTCCATTAAAATCAACGATTGGTCAGGATGTAGAAAATGCACTAAAAGCATTAGGTGTAAAGGAAGTGGATGTAACATTCGGCTCTATGACTGATGAAGAGCGTTCAGCATTAGCAACTAAGCTTCAAGGGGGTAAAAGTCAAGTTTCTTTGAACCCTCAAAAAGGTTCACCTTTATTAGCAGCTGATTCTAAAACTAAATTCATCGCTGTCACCAGTGGTAAAGGTGGAGTAGGTAAGTCAACTGTATCTGTAAATCTAGCGGTTGCTTTGGCACGAATGGGGAATAAAGTAGGTCTAATTGATGCTGATATATATGGCTTTAGTGTTCCGGATATGATGGGGATTGAAGAACAACCTAAAGTAATAGATAAATTGATTTTACCAGTTGAACGCTTTGGGGTTAAAGTAATATCTATGGGATTTTTTGTCCCTGATAATTCACCAGTTGTCTGGAGAGGACCTTTGTTAGGTAGAATGTTAAAAACTTTTTTTGAAGAAGTTTATTGGGGAGATCTAGATTTTATGATATTAGATTTACCTCCCGGAACAGGGGATATGGCATTAGATGTTCATAACACTATTCCTCAAAGTAAAGAAATCATTGTTACAACACCACATGCAACAGCTGCTTTTGTTGCTGCTAGAGCCGGAACATTGGCGATAAAGACCAACCATGAAATCATTGGTGTTGTAGAGAACATGTCATTTTATGAGTGTGAATCTGGAGAAAAGGCTTATATCTTTGGTAAAGATGGAGGTAAAAAACTATCAGAGGAATTAAAAACAGAACTATTAACACAAATTCCAATCGGTGCACCAGATTACCAAGAAACAGATGAATTTGCTCCTTCGATCTACCCACAAGGAAGTAAAATAGGCGAAATTTACCAACAATTGGCCCGAAAGGTGATCGAGAAAGCTTAATTCTAAATTTACAAAATTTCATAGATTATAAGCTATTCCCACAATTAAAAGGGAATAGCTTATATATTTATTCTCCACCCTCATCTTTCTTTTTTTCTTTATCCTTTTCTTTTTCAGGCTTTAAAGCTTCCTTACTGGCTTCTTCCATTAATTTCAGGAGATCATATTTAAACATTGGACTTTGCAGAGATTCTTTAATAACTAACATCATTTGCGTACGGTAGGCATTGGTCTTCATAGCATCGAATAATATCTTTTCAAATTCTGGGTCTTTCATAACTTCAATCAGCATTTTTCGATATTCCGGATCCTTCATCAAATCCTTTAAAAGTTTTTCATTTTCTTTTTTCAATGTTTTACCTAGTTCAGATGCAAATTTAGGATCTTCAAACATAGATTTTAGTTTTTCTTTATTTTCTGGCGATAAAAATTCTTCTTTAACAATTTTTTTAACTTCCTTATCTTCTAAGATCATTTTTTTCTGGATTTTTGGATCTTGAAGCGATTCTTGAATCGCCTTTTTCCCATCTTCAGTTTGTAAAATATCAAGAACCATTTGTTTTAATTCTTTATAACTTGGTTCGGAGGTGTTTTGGGTCTTCTTGAAGACGTTACAACTGCTTAGAAGAATAATGATTAAAATTATAATAAAGAATTTCAAAAAAAATTTATAAGAATTATATTTAAACAATACTAATCCCTCCTTTTTTTATGTTTATCAGTAATATGTCATGAAATGAGGTATTTTATCCAAGTAATATTGCGTAATAGATCTAATAATAAAGAAGGAATTTCGAAGCTGTAGAATTAGTGTCGATGTAAAAAAAAAGCTAGACAATAAAGAACAGATTGTCTAGCTTTTTATTCGACTTCAGATGATTCAATTTTTGCGTTTGAAATAAGTTGGGATACCGTTAAAAACTCGTAACCTTCTTGTTTTAGTTTTTTAATAATTATTGGTAATGCCTCTTGAGTTTGTTTTGAAGAGTCACTAGCATGCATTAAGATAATATCCCCAGGATGGACTCCTTTGAGAACCCTATTTATTATTTCATTTACACCTGGATTCACCCAATCTCTTGAGTCAGTGTCCCACTGAATGACTGTATAACCAAGTCTATTAGCAATGTTTAATACCCGATTATCAAAATCTCCATTTGGCGTACGAATAAGGTTTGGTTCTTTTCCAATAAGCTCGGTTAAGATTTTATGGGCTTTTAAAATTTGATTTTCAATTTCTTGATCGGTTAATTTGCTATAATCCACATATTTATGTCCATGACTACCGATTTCATAACCACCGTCGACAATCCTTTTAACTATTTCAGGATGGTCTTTACTCCATGGCGAAGACAAGAAGAAAGTAACTTTACCTTGCATACCATTTTCTTCTAAAATATCTAAGATCAGATCAGGGCGTTTGTTCCCCCAGCTGATGTCGAAGGTTAGAGCGATCTGTTTTTTATCAGTATTAACACTATAAATAGCCTTTGCACCATCAGAAGAAATGAAAACTGGAATATTTTCTTTTTCTGTATATACAATACCAATAGTAAAAATCAAGGCAGTGAGAACGATAATAGTTTGTTTGATTTTTTTAGCACTTAAAACCCAAATATATTTCATAGATATTCAACTCCTAAGTAAAGGTTGTATCACTTAAATATCTATGCTGGACAGTTGAGGATATGCAATTTAATTAATAGCAGAAAATGGTACAAAAATGTGATATTATATTGAATAGATTATAAGGGGTGTTATTATGGTCAAATTGTTTTGGGACGTCGTTTTAGAAAATAAAAAAAATATCTATAGGGGCATTATTTTATTTTCTCTTAGCATAGCAATCGGATACTTTTTGATGGATTCTAATGGACTTATTAAAACCTTTCTAGAGCAGATTGAGGAGATTGCCAATCAAATAAGTGAACAAAACAATATGATGTTTACGATTTTAGTTATTTTTAAAAATAATTTATTAGTAGCCCTAACGATGATTTTCTCAGGTCTTTTATTTGGTATCATTCCTATAGTATACTTAGTAATTAATGGCATAATTATTGGGGCATTAATGAAATTAATTATTAATTCTGGACAAACAATTGATTTCTTTCTAGTAGGTGTCTTACCCCATGGTATTTTGGAAGTTCCAGCGATAATTATTTCTGCAGCATACGGAATGAGATTGGGATTCGCTTTATTTCAATGGATTTTTAATATGTTCAAAGAAAATGCTTCAAAGTATAATAAATTATTCTTTTGGCACATAATAAAACAGATTCCCATTATATTGATGGGTATAACGATATTACTGCTATTAGCAGCCATAATTGAAAGTACATTAACTATTTATTTATTGAATTTAATTTATTATCAATAAGATAAAATAATTTGATGAGGTGATTTAGAATATGAAGATGAATGTAGAATGGAAAGGCAATATGATGTTTGAAGGGGAAGGTGGATCTGGACATAGTATCGTCATGGATGCCGCTGAAAAAGTGGGCGGTGAAAACAAGGGACCAAGACCAATGGAAATGGTGCTCAGTGGTCTTGGTGGATGCACGGGAATGGATGTAGTATCAATCCTTAAAAAAATGAGAAATACTATTGAAACATTTAAGATAGAAATCGATGCTAAAAGAGCAGAAGAGCATCCTAAAAGATTCACAGAAATTAATGTTCATTATGTTTTAACAGGTCCAAATTTAGAAAAGAGCAAGGTTGAGAAGGCTATCAATTTAACTCAAGAGAAATATTGTTCTGTATCTAAGTCCCTAAATGCAAAAATTACATACAGCTACGAAATTAATGGTGAAAAATTTGAATAATCAGTAGCCAAATTTTTTAAAAAATACTCTATAAAATGGAGTATTTTTTTTAAAAAAAGGGAAATTAATTATACAACCAAATTTTTGATTTGCTTTAAAGGGAGCGATATGGTGTGCTAGGCTTTTTATTTAATGATAGAGAATGCAAAGAATTAGAATATATTTTACGTAGAGAGTTAGACGAAATGTTATTGGACTTAAGTGATTATAGAATAGACGGATCGCTAAAAAAGGCTATTGAAGATAGATACCATATTATATTTAAAATGTATTCCCGATTTGGAAATACGAAAGAATTATCAAAGTACGCTAGGAGTCGCCAGACGCATTAAAAATTAAATTAAAATATACATTTTTATATTGACATGGCAAATTAAAATATGTTAAATTATAAAACGTCGTTGGATAACATTACTTTATGACAAAAAAAATATTGACACTATGTAATAGAACGTGTTAATATATCTATCGTCACTTCTTGATGGAGTGCTGAGATGAATATAGTGCAATAAAACAAACTAAAAAAAATCAAAAAAAAGCATTGACAACAAGTAGTGAGATATGATAAGATAACAAATGTCGCTGAAATTGCTCTTTGAAAACTGAACAGTGTAACAAGCCAAGCGTGCCACAAGGAATTGTGGGACCAAAGTCAAAAAAAGAGCTAACTCAAACTTTTTATGGAGAGTTTGATCCTGGCTCAGGACGAACGCTGGCGGCGTGCCTAATACATGCAAGTCGAGCGAAGTTTATGGGAGCTTGCTCCTAATAAACTTAGCGGCGGACGGGTGAGTAACACGTGGGCAACCTGCCTGTAAGACTGGGATAACCCCGGGAAACCGGAGCTAATACCAGATAAGCTGTTAGTACGCATGTAGATAACAGGGAAAGATGGCGCAAGCTATCACTTACAGATGGGCCCGCGGCGCATTAGCTAGTTGGTAGGGTAACGGCCTACCAAGGCGACGATGCGTAGCCGACCTGAGAGGGTGATCGGCCACACTGGGACTGAGACACGGCCCAGACTCCTACGGGAGGCAGCAGTAGGGAATCTTCCGCAATGGACGAAAGTCTGACGGAGCAACGCCGCGTGAGTGATGAAG
>NZ_MIJF01000090.1 GCF_001730235.1 Vulcanibacillus modesticaldus
CGTTTTAAAGATACGGATATTTTTGAACAAATCTTTTATCGAATACTAAAAGAAGCAATGAAAAAAGGATTTGTAGATCCATCAGTTGCATTTATAGATTCAACACATGTTAAAGCAAATGCTAATAAAAAGAAGTATATAAAGAAAACGGCTCGTGTAGAAACAAGAAGTTACCAAGAACAATTAGAGAAAGAAATAAATGTTGACCGAGAAGCACATGGAAAAAAGCAACTTCCCCCACAAGATAAAGAAGAAGAGAAAGAAATAAAGGAAAGTAAGACAGACCCAGAGAGTGGGTATTTTGTTAGGACGAGAGAGAAAAACTCTTTGCATACTCATTTCATACAGCTTGCGATCTAAACGGATTTGTTCTTGGTACATTTGTTACAGGAGCCAACGTACATGATAGCAAAGTATTAGATAAGATAGTTAATCAAGTAATCGAGAAAGTAGAAAAGCCAAGTGCAGTCGTAGTAGATGCTGGATATAAAACACCTTATATCGCGAAATACTTATCAGACCAAGATATTCGACCAGTGATGCCTTATACACGTCCCAGAACAAAAAGTGGATATATGAGAAAACATGAGTATGTATATGATGAATATTATGACTGTTACATCTGCCCAGTGGGAGAAATACTATCATATCGAACCACAACAAGAGAAGGTTATAAACAATACGCATCTGATCCGAAAATTTGTAAAAACTGCTCATTGTTATCATCATGTACACAGAGTAAAAATTATACGAAGATGATACATAGACATATATGGGAAGATTATATCGAAGAAGCGGATCACTTAAGACACACAGAAGAAAACAAGAGATTATATGCAAAGCGAAAAGAAACAATAGAAAGA
>NZ_MIJF01000091.1 GCF_001730235.1 Vulcanibacillus modesticaldus
AAGCACATGGAAAAAAGCAACTTCCCCCACAAGATAAAGAAGAAGAGAAAGAAATAAAGGAAAGTAAGACAGACCCAGAGAGTGGGTATTTTGTTAAGGACGAGAGAGAAAAACTCTTTGCATACTCATTTCATACAGCTTGCGATCTAAACGGATTTGTTCTTGGTACACTTGTTACAGGAGCCAATGTACATGATAGTAAAGTGTTAGATAAGATAGTTAATCAAGTAATCGAAAAAGTGGAAAAGCCAAGTGCAGTCGTAGTAGATGCTGGATATAAAACACCTTATATCGCAAAATACTTATCAGATCAAGATATTCGACCAGTAATGCCTTATACACGTCCCAGAACAAAAAGCGGATATATGAGAAAACATGAGTATGTATATGATGAATATTATGATTGTTACATCTGCCCAGTGGGAGAAATACTATCATATCAAACCACAACAAGAGAAGGTTATAAACAGTATGCATCTAATCCAAAGATTTGTAAAAACTGTTCATTGTTATCATCATGTACACAGAGTAAAAATTATACGAAGATGATACATAGACATATATGGGAAGATTATATCGAAGAAGCGGATCACTTAAGACACACAGAAGAAAACAAGAGATTATATGCAAAGCGAAAAGAAACAATAGAAAGAGTATTTGCAGATATGAAAGAGAAACATGGTTTGCGTTGGACTACGTTAAGAGGTTTGAAAAAAGTCTCGATGCAGGCGATGTTAGTTTTTGCTGCCATG
>NZ_MIJF01000092.1 GCF_001730235.1 Vulcanibacillus modesticaldus
ACGAAGAGAATTCTTACCAAGCAATGCCCCCATCAAATAAACAATGATTTTATTTTGAACCTCAATGTATAGTAGCAACAAAGAAATAACTTTAGACATCAAGTTTGCCGCCTCCTTTGTTTGAGTAATTTTTTGAATGGTCAACTAAAAATTACCCTTAAATTGAGGGGGTGGCAATACCTTAATATAAATTTTTCAATAACAACAAGGTTTTTGACACAATAATCTATAAAACTTTTGACAATACGGGAATTGAAAAGGAGAGGAAGATATGAAGGTATCCTACACGTTAAAAATGCCTGCAGAAATCAAAGAAATTAAAGAAACTTTAAAGCCGTTTGGAGGACGTTGTGCCAAGATAGTAGATGGTAAATTGGAATACCAAATAAAAGAAGAGAAACTAGAAGAAGCGTTAAATGTTTTAAAAGAAAAAGGATACGTAGAATAATCAAGTAGATTAATTAGCACTCTTTTATTTAGAAAAAGAGTGCTCAGCTTGTAGACAAAGTCTTTATTTAGACAAATCTACAAGCTTTTTTTGTATAATAAGTATGTAATAAATATCTTGTGAGGGGAGAAACATGTTAACAAAACGTAAGGAAGATGTAAGAACTCAAGTTGAATTAGTATCAATAGAAGATTTAGTACCAGAGGATCATCTAGTGAGGAAAATAGATCAAGCAATTGACTTTAGCTTTATATACGATTTGGTTAAAGATACCTATTCTTTAGATAACGG
>NZ_MIJF01000093.1 GCF_001730235.1 Vulcanibacillus modesticaldus
TGCCGCGGTGAATACGTTCCCGGGCCTTGTACACACCGCCCGTCACACCACGAGAGTTTGCAACACCCAAAGTCGGTGAGGTAACCAATATGGAGCCAGCCGCCTAAGGTGGGGCAGATGATTGGGGTGAAGTCGTAACAAGGTAGCCGTATCGGAAGGTGCGGCTGGATCACCTCCTTTCTATGGAGTCGACTCATCTTAAGAGATGAGAAAAAAAGGGCTTGGATACACTGTTTAGTTTTGAAAGAGCGATGGAGCTCTAAATTAAAGATGTGGGCCTATAGCTCAGCTGGTTAGAGCGCACGCCTGATAAGCGTGAGGTCACAAGTTCAAGTCTTGTTAGGCCCACCAAATATAATATAACATGGGGCTATAGCTCAGCTGGGAGAGCGCCTGCCTTGCAAGCAGGAGGTCAGCGGTTCGATCCCGCTTAGCTCCACCATAATATTTGATTTTTAGAGTTAAAGGAAAATGCACCTTGAAAACTAGATAGCGAGAAAAAGAAATTCACCGAGAAGAGCGTAAAGAATAGGTTAAGCTACAAAGGGCGCACGGTGGATGCCTTGGTGCTAGGAGCCGAAGAAGGACGGGACGAACACCGATATGCCTCGGGGAGCTGTAAGTGAGCATTGATCCGGGGATTTCCGAATGGGGGAACCCATGCTTCGTAATGGAAGCATACCCATCTCTGAACACATAGGAGATGAGGAGGCAACCAG
>NZ_MIJF01000094.1 GCF_001730235.1 Vulcanibacillus modesticaldus
TTAATTTCTCTTGGAATCGGTGATGATTATAAAAACGTATGTACCTTTTAACGGCATTTTTTACTTCTTCAGTTGTGCGAAAAGAGTATAGATGAAAACACTCTGCCTTAAAGTGGCTGAAGAAATTCTCCATGCTGGCATTATCTAAACAATTTCCTTTTCTGGACATACTTGCTTTTATATTGTATCTTTTAAGTAGTTGGTTGTATTGACGGGATGTATACTGGAATCCTTGATCACTGTGTAGGAAGACTCCGTTTACATTCCGCTTTTTTCGTTTCTTAATAGCTTTTTTAACCGTATCTATTACCAGTTGAAGATCATTTCTTGAACTTACGTGATAAGCCACAATTTCATTGTTGTAAAGGTCTTTAATAGCTGATAAATAGAGCCTTTTCTTATTAAAAATTAAATAGGTGATATCTGTTACCCATTTTTCATTCGGTTTTGTGGCATGAAAATCCCTGTTTAGATTGTTATTTGAGATGACGTAAGGCTCTTTCTTCCCATAATACGGCCTTTTTTTGCGAATAACCGCACAGATTCCCATCTCTTTCATCAGTCTTTGTACTCGTTTATGGTTAACTTTTAAGTTATACCTACGCTTAAGCCAACCCTTTATTCTTCTATATCCGTAAATTCCTTTTACTTTCTGATGACATTCTAAAATCTTATTTTTTAGCTTTTCGTCCTCCA
>NZ_MIJF01000095.1 GCF_001730235.1 Vulcanibacillus modesticaldus
GATCCATGGTTTGTTAGTTATAAAGAATTTAATAAAGAACAAGAACAACTTCATATTTATTTAAATTTTAAACGAGGAGCTAAGTTTACTTGCCCTCATTGTGGGGCTGCTCATAATCCAGTTCATGATATTGTTGATAAGGATCGAACATGGCGTCATCTTAATTTCTTTCAGTATGAAACCATTATACATGCTCGTTTACCACGTATTATCTGCAATTCTTGTCATAAAATACGCAGTGTTCATGTTCCTTGGGCAAGACCATCAGCTGGTCTTACCTGGCATTTTGAATCCTATGTTATGTCACTTATGAAAGAAATGCCTGTTGCAGCTGTAGCACGTGAAGTAGGTGAACATGACACACGATTATGGCGTGTATTCAAATATTACGTAAAACAAGCGATGCAGGAAATGGATCTATCTCAACTTAAACGTGTTGCACTTGACGAAACATCAAGCAAACGTGGTCATCGATATGTAACTTTATTTGTTGATATGGATACGAAAAAAGTCGTATTAGCTGTAGAAGGAAAAGGTTCTGATGTTCTTGATATCTTTAAACAATTTCTCGATGAGAAAAATATTCCTGTATCCCAAATCAAAGAATTTTGTAGTGATATGTCACACAATTCAAGAGCTATGGAGTATTCCAGGTATATATGCTGATATTTATTTTAATAAATGGTACAATTGGTCAATACGTTCGAGGCTTACTCCAATGGTTGAAGTAGCTAAATCATTAAAAAGACACGAAAATGGTTTATTGAGATGGTTCATCAGCAAAATGACAAATGGACTTCTTGAAGGTATTAATAGCTTAATACAGGCTGCTAAACGTAAAGCTAGGGGATATCGCTCAATTAACAATCTTATTTACATGATTTATGCTACTGCTAATAAGTTAGATATTAATGTTAAACCTCATTAGGTTATTTTATTTCCTTTACAGCCTAATTGAACATCCTCTATCAAGGCTCAGGCAGTCAAGCGCTCTCCTTGACGGGTTGAGTCTTGATAGAGAAACTATGAA
>NZ_MIJF01000096.1 GCF_001730235.1 Vulcanibacillus modesticaldus
GAAGAAGTCTGGTGACGATAGCGGAGGGGACACACGCGTACCCATCCCGAACACGACCGTTAAGCCCTCCAGCGCCGATGGTACTTGGACCGCAGGGTCCTGGGAGAGTAGGACGTTGCCAGGCTTCTTTTTTTATATATTGCATACATATTTTTATATATTACCAACCGTACTTATTGCAGCCTATTTAGGCTGCTTTTTTGCTAACATCCCAAAAGTAAAAGAATCAAATTGGTACAATCTTCATCGCACTGTAGATAATTAGGATTCCAAAAACAGCATTAAAAAAATATGTTGACTAAACATAATAAAGCATGTTAGTATATATTTTGTCGTCTCGTAACAGACTACGAAGCAGACAAGATATTATGAGAAAAAAGTAGTTGACATAACACAGTGAGATATGATAAAATGTTAAATGTCGCTGAAATTGCTCTTTGAAAACTGAACAGTGTAACAAGCCAAGCGTGCCACAAGGAATTGTGGGACCAAAGTCAAAGAGAGCTAACTCAAACTTTTTATGGAGAGTTTGATCCTGGCTCAGGACGAACGCTGGCGGCGTGCCTAATACATGCAAGTCGAGCGAAGTTTATGGGAGCTTGCTCCTAATAAACTTAGCGGC
>NZ_MIJF01000097.1 GCF_001730235.1 Vulcanibacillus modesticaldus
AGATCAAGCAATTGACTTTAGCTTTATATACGATTTGGTTAAAGATACCTATTCTTTAGATAACGGCAGACCAAGCATAGATCCTGTTGTTTTAATAAAAATGGTATTCATTCAATACATATTTGGCATTCGATCAATGCGTCAAACAATAAAGGAGATTGAAACTAACGTCGCATATCGTTGGTTTTTAGGATACAACTTTCAAGATAAGATACCACATTTCACCACCTTCGGGAAGAATTACGTAAGGCGTTTTAAAGATACGGATATTTTTGAACAAATCTTTTATCGAATACTAAAAGAAGCTATGAAAAAAGGATTTGTAGATCCATCAGTTGCATTTATAGATTCAACACACGTTAAAGCAAATGCTAATAAAAAGAAGTATATAAAGAAAACGGCTCGTGTAGAAACAAGAAGTTACCAAGAACAATTAGAGAAAGAAATAAACATTGACCGAGAAGCACATGGAAAAAAGCAACTTCCCCCACAAGATAAAGAAGAAGAGAAAGAAATAAAGGAAAGTAAGACAGACCCAGAGAGTGGGTATTTTGTTAAGGACGAGAGAGAAAAACTCTTTGCATACTCATTT
>NZ_MIJF01000098.1 GCF_001730235.1 Vulcanibacillus modesticaldus
TTTTCTTCAAGTCCCTTCATTCCTTCGTTTTCATAATGATGAACCCATCGACGAACCATAGAATGATCAATACCCAACTTTTTAGCCACAGTTTTGTATCCCATTCCTTCATTCTTATACATATCCACTGCTTTCTTTTTGAATGCTACATCATATGTGTTTCGAATTTTACCCATAGAAAAATCCCCTCCATAATAGACAGACTAATGGTTTTTCTTTTTTCTGTCTACTATAAGGGGATCATATCAGAGAGTGGGTATTTTGTTAAGGACGAGAGAGAAAAACTCTTTGCATACTCATTTCATACAGCTTGCGATCTAAACGGATTTGTTCTTGGTACACTTGTTACAGGAGCCAATGTACATGATAGTAAAGTGTTAGATAAGATAGTTAATCAAGTAATCGAGAAAGTGGAAAAGCCAAGTGCAGTCGTAGTAGATGCTGGATATAAAACACCTTATATCGCAAAATACTTATCAGATCAAGATATTCGACCAGTAATGCCTTATACACGTCCCAGAACAAAAAGCGGATATATGAGAAAACATGAGTATGTATATGATGAATATTATGA
>NZ_MIJF01000099.1 GCF_001730235.1 Vulcanibacillus modesticaldus
TGGTTACGAATTTTACTTTGGAAGCCATACGATAATTGGATAAAGTTAATGGTTAAAGCACCAGGATAAAAATAGTTATTGTAAGTTGTTTTGTTTTTTTGTGAATAATTAAATCAAATAGTAATAATTGCCAAATGGACAGTGATCACCTTTAGTTGGTTACTGGTTCTTTGGTCGAAGTTTAGGAAAATATTGTTCAGAATATTGTGTGAACTAACCACTATAACTTTTATGCAACGCTATTGAATATTCAAACAATCACTAAATAGTATACTTTCGACAAAGATTGGATTTGAGTCAATATATTGGACACAAAAAAGTTAACTCTTATGCTGAATGTTTCAATTGATCTTCGATGGCTTGAGGAGTCAAATAACCTAAAGCACTATGTATTCTTCTTCGGTTGTACCAGCCCTCAATATATTGAAAAATTGCTATCTTAGCAGAATAGTAATCTAGATATTGCACGTGATTTACTTCTTCTTTTTTCAATATAGCATGAAATGATTCAATACAAGCATTATCATAGGGATTA
>NZ_MIJF01000100.1 GCF_001730235.1 Vulcanibacillus modesticaldus
ATTTGTTCTTGGTACACTTGTTACAGGAGCCAATGTACATGATAGTAAAGTGTTAGATAAGATAGTTAATCAAGTAATCGAGAAAGTGGAAAAGCCAAGTGCAGTCGTAGTAGATGCTGGATATAAAACACCTTATATCGCAAAATACTTATCAGATCAAGATATTCGACCAGTAATGCCTTATACACGTCCCAGAACAAAAAGCGGATATATGAGAAAACATGAGTATGTATATGATGAATATTATGACTGTTACATCTGCCCAGTGGGAGAAATACTATCATATCAAACCACAACAAGAGAAGGTTATAAACAGTATGCATCTAATCCAAAGATTTGTAAAAACTGTTCATTGTTATCATCATGTACACAGAGTAAAAATTATACGAAGATGATACATAGACATATATGGGAAGATTATATCGAAGAAGTGGATCACTTAAGACACACAGAAGAAAACAAGAGATTATATGCAAAGCGAAAAGAAACAATAGAAAGAGTATTTGCAGATATGAAAGAGAAACATGGTTTGCGTTGGACTACGTTAAGAGGTTTGAAAAAAGTCTCGATGCAGGCGATGTTAGTTTTTGCTGCCATGAATTTGAAAAAGCTAGCGAATTGGACGTGGAAGAGACGTCCGAATCGCTCTCAATTTTTTATTTCATCCAGGATTTTAAGCATTTTTGACAAAAATAACCTCATGCTAGGTAATTTAGCACGAGGTTAGTCTTCAGTCTGAAAAGCCGTATCTACGGCTTTTCTGTTATTTTAATCATCATTAATATCTCTAAATTTACCATCAATTACTTTAAATTTTATATTGTTTTTTCTTGGTTTATAATGTTTTCGGCTAAAATTAAATGGATTATTATGTCTATACTTCCGATAAAAAATGGCATTAAGTTTTTCTGGGTGTTTTAAAAAATAGTAGATTGAACCGAATACTAGAATTGGAATTATGAAATCAAAAAAGTTATTTATTAATGTGGTAAAAAAGCCAATCAATATTAGGAAAATAATTATCCAAGTAAATGCGTTATATCTCTTCATTTATGACACTCCTTCGTTGAAGAAATAATCTAAGATAGTTCGCACTGGTTATCCAATTCTCTCAATCGCTGAAAAGCGGCAATTGAAACCTCAATTTGAGATTCATCAGGTTCTTTAGTTGTTAAGTATTGTAACCAAATTCCTGGCAAACCTAACCACTTAAGTATTGGCATATCACGCAATAAATTAGTAAAACGTAAAACCTCATAAGATACACCGATAACAACTGGGATTAAAGCTATACGTTGAATAATCCTATCCCAGATCGAATTATATTCACTGATAAATCCGTTATAAAATGAATATATTAAAACTCCTATGACAACAGAGAAAATTATGAAACTACTTCCACAACGATAATGAAAACGAGAATATTTTTTAACATTTTCAACTGTTAATTCCTCACCAGCTTCAAATGCATTAATGACTTTGTGTTCCGCACCATGATATTGAAAAAGGCGTTTAATTAAAGCAGCTTGAGAGATGGCGATGATGTAAATGAATAGGATAATTATCTTAATACCACCCTCAATCAGATTATTGTAAAACTGGTTAGGAACAAGTTTACCGAAAAACAATTCTGCTAAAAACGCTGGTAGTGCAGTAAAAATAACTTTACCAAATATAAAAGATAACACTCCTACCACTGCTACACCTAAGATCATTGTCAAATTCGAAATATTTTCATCTTTTATATTTTTTTCCTCATCAGGGTCTAAATCAAAATGTTCAGTTGAAAAATTCAAATGCTTAGAGCCGTTAGCAGAAGCTTGGATTAATGCAACAATACCTCTTAAAAAGGGGATTTTTTTTAAATAGGAAACTGACTTTTTCTCCTTATTTTGTATTTCAAAGTAATCGATGCGTTTATTTTTGCGGCGAATGGCTGTTACACTATATTTTTTTCCACCAAACATAACCCCTTCGACAACAGCTTGCCCGCCGTAACATTGAGTATTTTTGTTAGACAAAAAAATCACCCCAAGCAGAAGATTTATAAAAGTAATTTTATCATGAATTTTCTTTTTCGGCTATTAATTAAAATATTTTTCCTTGTTTTGTATATCTTTTAACACTTATTTAGATACTAGTAGATAGAAATTCTATAAAACATTATGCTTTCAGATAGGGGGATTTACGATGGAACTCTTTATCAAACGTTTTATTGACATATTAGATGAGACGGTACCTGTTACCTTAGTACATACTTTAATTGAACAACCATTAGGAGCAGTTATTCATGATCATTATATTAAAATTCATGGAAGATTAGATTTGGCTAATGATGAAAGTCCTTATGTAGAAATTGAGATATATCCTTACGAGTCTAGGTATATTCATGCTTTGTTTGGAATTACTTACCCGAAAGCAGGAATTATTAATGAAACAGAATTTATAGAAAAAATTAAACAAGAGCACGAAATTCAAGTTGAAAAAGTTATATCTATAGCTGAAGAAGATAACTTCTACTATAGAGTTTATTATGAAGAGCAAATTAATGTGCCAGAAAATAATGGGGAAAAAGATCAATTACTTAAAAAGCTCATTTCCAAAATCAAAGAACGCTTATTAATTAGTGGTTACGAGGTAGGGAACGAGGAATAATATGGTGGAAAAAGAAGGTAAGAATCAGCAAAAGGAAGCGAAATCAAAAATTTGGGGCTTTACTTTATCAATTGGTCTATCAGCTGGGGTAATATGGGGGCTATTATCTTTACTAGCATATTACTTACAATTTACTGATATAGGTCCATCAATCTATGCTAAACCTTTTTTAAATCCAGATTATGTCCTAAAATGGCAGGGTCATTTTATTGGGGTAGTTTTTTTTATTGTTTATAGTGTAATAGCAACCTTTATTTACACTAAATTCTTAGTGAAATTCAAAGGACCATGGGCAGGGATAATTTATGGGATTATTTTGTGGGGGATAGTTTTTTTCTTACTGAACCCATTATTAAAGCTGACAAAACCTGTTAAAGAACTAGGATTGAACACTAATTCAGTTATGATAAGCCTTTATATTTTAACAGGTCTTTTTATTGGATACTCGATATCCGTAGAATTTAATACTGAAGATGATAGTTGAAATCAATAGGAGAATGACGAAATAAACTATTCAAACAAAATTTTATATGATAAAATATTTGAGAAAAAAGCCCATTAGGAGAGTTTCAATGAAAAAAAGAATATTAGTTCTTAATGGTCCTAATTTAAATCTCTTAGGTAAGAGGGAACCAAAAATTTATGGCACTACAACTTTAGAAGAAGTTAATAAACAAATGTTACAAATTGCTGAGGAAAAAAATTTAGAATTGACTTTTTTTCAGTCTAACCATGAAGGTGAATTGATTGATCATATCCATGATGCCATGGGTAATTTTGATGGGATTATTATGAATCCTGGAGCATTTACCCATTATAGTTACGCTATTTCTGATGCCATCGCTGCTGTTCAAATACCATTGATAGAGGTACATATTTCAAATATTTATCAACGTGAAACTTTTCGCCAGCATTCTGTTATTGCTCCAGTGTCAATTGGTCAAATATCAGGTTTAGGTGTATTTGGCTATATTGCTGCCATTTATTTTTTTGCAGATTTTTATAAATGATCAATTTTTAATTTATATTAGGGAGTGATATTGTGGAGAAACGGTTAGGGAAATTAAGAGAGCTTTTAAAAGAAAAGCAGATTGATGGAATGCTGATCACAAATCCTAGTAATCGTAGATATATTACCGGGTTTACTGGCAGTGCAGGTTATGCTTTAATTACCCAGAATAAAGCGATTTTTATTACTGATTTTCGTTACATTCAACAAGCAAAAACACAAGCTCCTTCTTTTGAAATTGTACAACACTCAGGGTCAATTGTTGATGCTGTCAAGGAACAATTAATTAACTTTGAAGTACATAATTTAGGTTTTGAAAAAGATGACGTTACTTATTCTCTCTTTAAAAAGTTTGAGGAGAGTTTTTCTGGAGTTAAATTAGTTCCTCTCTCACAAGTTATTGAGTCTTTAAGAATAGTTAAAGATGAAGAAGAAATAAAGTTGATTAAAAAGGCGACAGAAATTGCTGATCAAGCTTTTTCTCATATTCTAAATGTGATTAAACCGGGAATAAAAGAAGTTGATGTTAGTTTAGAATTGGAATTTAAGATGAGGGAATTAGGAGCGCAAGGGGCTTCATTTGAAATAATTGTTGCTTCTGGCTTTCGCTCTGCATTACCACATGGTATTGCAAGTGAGAAAGTGATCGAAACAGGAGATTTTGTAACCATTGACTTTGGTGCAATATATAATGGATATGTTTCCGACATCACTAGAACCGTTGTAGTTGGGAAGGCCAGTGAAAAACAAAAGGAAATTTATAATATTGTCCTTGAGGCACAGTTAAATGGTGTAAATAAGATTCGAGCGGGTATGACTGGTAAAGAAGCAGAT
This sequence comes from Vulcanibacillus modesticaldus, assembly GCF_001730235.1. GTDB lineage: Bacteria > Bacillota > Bacilli > Tepidibacillales > Tepidibacillaceae > Vulcanibacillus > Vulcanibacillus modesticaldus. The sequence goes on from NZ_MIJF01000100.1 coordinate 4,499, forward strand.
GCTTTAACTAGAGATATTATTGCGAGATATGGATATGCTGAATATTTTGGCCACGGTACTGGTCATGGAATCGGGCTTGATGTCCATGAAGCTCCCACCGTTTCTCACAAGGGTGAAACTGTTTTAAAACCAGGTATGCTCGTAACCGTCGAGCCAGGGATTTATATTCCTGAATTTGGTGGAGTAAGGATTGAAGATGACTTATTAATCACCGAAACAGGGAATGAGATTCTGACCAAATCTACAAAAGATTTGATCATTATTGATTAACTTTGTTGTCCATAAATTTATATATAAAATTAAATACTAGGAGGGTTTACTTTGATTTCAACTAACGATTTTCGCACAGGTTTAACAATAGAGGTTGATGGTGATATTTGGCAAGTCATTGACTTCCAACACGTAAAGCCAGGTAAAGGGGCAGCGTTTGTTCGCTCAAAACTTAAAAATATGAGAAATGGTTCCGTTCAAGAAAAGACATTCCGTGCAGGAGAAAAAATTCCAAGAGCACATATAGAGACTAGAGAAATGCAGTATCTATATAATAGTGGTGATGAGTATACGTTCATGGATACTGAAACATATGATCAAATCAACTTGCCAGTAAGTCGTTTAGAAAGAGAAATTAAGTTCCTTAAAGAAAATATGAATGTTCATATTGTGAACTACAAGGATGAAATAATCGGTATCCAATTACCTAATACAGTAATTTTAGAAGTTCTTGATACTGAACCTGGAATTAAGGGTGATACAGCAACAGGTGCTACTAAATCTGCAACTCTAGAAACTGGGTTAACTGTTCAAGTGCCACTATTTGTTAATGTTGGAGATCAGTTAATTATTGATACCCGATCCGGCGAATATGTTTCTCGGGCCTAATTAAATATCTAAATACACTAGCCTATCCTTTTTTGAGGATAGGTTTTTTATTTTTACTGAAAAGTTTAAAGATGTACAACTGTTCTTTAGTAGGTATTAATTGGTTAGTTGTTAGCATATGTTGTTTATATAATGGTCAAGTTTTTAGTGTGATAATGGGGGATAAAGATGGATATGATAAACAAATTTGTGCTCAGTATGGCGATGTTACGATTTCTATCTGGAAGTATAGAGATCCTAGCAGGGATCATAATGCTCAAATTAAATGACCTCAATAAATCATTAATTGTTAATTCTTCATTAATAGTAGTTGGACCAATTGTTTTCATTGTTACAACTTCCATTGGACTTATTGGCCTTAGTGATAAACTTTCTTTTTCAAAATTACTCTGGATCTTAACAGGTGTATTATTTATTTTAATTGGGATTAGAAAATAGGATAATTCCTCATAAAAAGTACATACTAGGGATGTAAAAAAGTTGATAATTAGCAAGAATAATGGGAGGAATTTTAATGGACAGAATATCGGAAAGAATTTCCTATCTAGAAGGTTTGGCGGATGGCTTAGACATATATGATAGGAAGGAAGGTAAGGTATTCGAAGAAATAATTGGGATATTATCTGATCTAAATAATTCTTTAAAAATAACAAAAGATCGTATTATCGACTTAGAAGATTATATTAATATTATGGATGAGGATTTAAATGAGCTAGAAAACGACTATTATGAATATGATGATTTTGAAGAGGACTATGACGATGATGTAGAAATAGATGAAGATGATGTGGGTATTGGGTATTATCGAGTAGAATGTCCCAATTGTCACGATACGATAATGGTTGATCATGAATTATTTGAATATGATGAACCTACAGAAGTTGTCTGTCCAAACTGTCATGAGTCAATAATTATAGATTCAGATGACATAAATGATGCTGAAGATGACGTTGAGGGTTAAGAGACCTTTTTTATAGGGTCTCTTTTCTTTTTTGCATAATTTGGTCAAGCCAGCATATGTATTAGTGAAGAAATAAGTTCGTCCTAAAACGGAGTAGGAGGATATAAGAATGTTGGGGGAAATAAGCGCAATCTTACCTTTAAATATTAGGTGGATTATTGAACAGTTAAACCAAGAAATTCAAGAAAAGATTGAGGAGATAAGAATTAGAGAAAAATTACCATTAGAAATAATTTATGAAGATCAACAGGCTTTTTTAACTCCAAGGGGACAATTAACTAATAATATTGAGCAAGCTTATTATCCGACTAGAGAAGATACATTTAAATTAATGAATTTAATTAGTAATCATTCCATTTATCGCTTAGAAGAGGAATTGAAACGAGGATATATTACTGTAAAGGGAGGTCATAGGGTAGGAATTGCTGGTAAAGTTATTTTAGAAAAGGGTGAAGTAAAAACCATTAGGGATATATCCAGTTTTAATATTAGGATTGCTAAACAAGTAATCGGTTCTGCAGATATTATAATGCCCTATATCATAGACCGGAAAGAGAAGAGTATTCGTAATACATTAATAATTTCTCCACCCCAATGTGGAAAAACAACATTACTACGAGATGTTGCTAGACAAATTAGTTCGGGGATTTCTAAGTATCACTTTTCAGGAATAAAGGTGGGAATCGTTGACGAAAGATCGGAAATCGCTGGATGTGTACGTGGAGTACCTCAAAATCAAGTTGGTTTGCGAACGGATGTCTTAGATGCTTGTCCAAAGGCTGAAGGAATGATGATGTTTATACGGTCAATGTCCCCAGATGTTTTAATTGTTGATGAAATTGGTCGTAAAGAAGATGCTCTAGCAATCTTTGAAGCTAGGAATGCTGGAGTCAAGGTTATTGCTACAGCACATGGAAGTAATGTCGGTGAAGTCGCTAAAAGGCCTTCATTATCCTCTCTTATTCAACAGGAAATTTTTTCAAGGTATATCATATTGAGTAGGAAAAGAGGGGTCGGAACGATAGAAACCGTTTTAGATGAACAATTAAAGCCTGTAACAAGTAAGGAACGGATTTATGCTTAAATTACTGGGTGCAACCTTGATAATTGCGGCTTCATCCTTTGGAGGGTTTTATATAGCTCGACTCTATCGAGAACGACCAATTCAACTTAGAATGTTAGGGCAAGCTTTACGGATATTAGAAACGGAAATCATTTATGGTTCAAATCCACTTTATCAAGCGATGGAGCATATAGGTCAAAGGGTAACTGGGGCTTTAGGTTTGATATTTTTAACAATGAGTGAAAATTTACTAAAGTTCGATGGGGCCTCCACATTTGAATGTTGGGAGGATGCGATAAATCAACATTTTCATCAAACATCATTAAAAAAGCAAGATCGAGAAATATTAATTAATTTTGGTCAAACTCTAGGGATTTCTGATAAAGAAGACCAAATGAAACATATCCGTATGACGATACAAAATCTGGCCGCTGAAGAGAGTTTGGCTAGAGAAGAACAGAAAACTTATGAAAAACTAAGCAAAAATTTAGGAGTTTTATTAGGAATGCTGATTGTTATTTTGATTTATTAGGTGGTGGAATATATGCAATTTGAGATAGAAACTATTTTTCAAATTGCTGGAATAGGAATTATTTTGGCAATGATCCATACTATCCTAAAGCAGATGGGAAAAGAAGATGTTGCACACTGGGTAATAGTTATCGGTTTTGTTGTAATCCTTTATATGGTTGCTTTTTTTGTAAATGATCTGTTCCAGGAGATTCAGCGGGTATTTTTATTTCAATAATTTTAGAGGGTGAAAACATGGAAATAGTTCAAATCGTAGGTTTAGGACTCATCGTTACTTTACTTACAGCTTTACTGACAGATAAGAGCCCGCAGTTTTCTTTCCTCATTATTATTTTTGCAGAAGTAATTATTTTCTTTTTCTTAATAGAGAAAATTTCCGATATTATCTTGGTTTTAGAAAGATTAGCCGTACGAGCAAATATAAATATGGTCTACCTTGAAACGATTCTTAAGATTATTGGTATAGCATATATTGCAGAATTTGGTGCTCAAATTACTAGGGATGCTGGACAAGGGGCGATAGCTTCAAAAATAGAGTTAGCTGGAAAAATATTGATAATGGTTATGGCTGTTCCGATCATTAGTGTAATTATTGAAACAGTAATCAATTTAATTCCTAACTAAAGGATGGTGAAAATGAATAGATTTATACGGACGACAATTTTTCTAGTAGTGATTTTATTAATTATTAGTTCACACTTTGTCCAAGCAAATCCGACTGACGAATTAGTCAAAGAACAACTTAATAATCTTGATACCCAGAAAATAGAGCAATATTGGAATGATTTAATGAATAAATATGGTGGCTTCTTTCCAGAAAACCAAAGAAATCTTTTTGAACTTATTCTACCTAGTCGTAGTTTTGATATTCAAACTTTTTTTTCTGGTATTTTAAAATACTTTTTTTATGAGATACTTTATAACACTAAATTGATTGGAACGATAATTTTATTAACCGTTTTTAGTACGATTCTTCAACATATTCAAAGTACTTTTGAAGAAAATGCCGTAAGCAAAGTAGCTTTTTATATTTCTTACATGGTGTTGATCATAATTGCAATTAATAGCTTTAGTGTAGCAATCAGCTCAGCAAGAGATGCTATCCAACAAATGATTAATTTTATGATTGCTTTAATTCCGATCGTCCTTATGCTTTTATCTTCTATGGGTAATTTTATATCTGCAGCTATGTTCCATCCTTTAATAATTTTTTTGATTAATGTTATTGGAACTGCAATCTATACAATCATCTTTCCATTAATATTTTTTTCAAGTGTACTATATATTGTTAGTTCAATTTCTGAAAAATATCAAGTAACCCAAATGGCTAAGCTCATTAGAAATATTAGTGTTGGTTTACTAGGAATATTTCTTACGATATTTTTAGGTGTTATCTCTGTTCAAGGAGTGACAGCATCAGTGGCAGACGGGGTGACCCTGCGAACTGCAAAATATATAACTGGAAACTTTATACCAGTCGTCGGAAAAATGTTTTCTGATGCTGCTGATACGGTGATTGGGGTGTCTCTATTAGTTAAAAATGCTATTGGAATTGCAGGGATATTCATTTTATTATTAATCGTTATTTTTCCGGCAATTAAGATCTTGACATTAGCTTTAATTTACAATTTTTCTGCTGCAATTTTACAACCATTAGGTGACAATCCAATTATTGAAACTTTAAATACGATAGGAAAAAATTTGATTTTTATATTTGCTGCATTAGCAACGGTAAGTCTGATGTTCTTCTTAGCACTTTCAATCATAATCACTGCAAGTAATATTTCTGTTATGATTCGATAGGATGTGAGTAAATGATTGAATGGTTGAATAATTGGATTAAAGATATCATAATACTCGTTTTGCTAGCATCGTTTGTTGATATTTTATTACCTAATTCGAAAATCCAAAAATATGCACGAATGGTGATGGGGTTATTAATCATATTAGCAATACTTTCTCCAATCATGAGTATTTTTTCAGACAATGTTCTATTATCTAAATTGACGCAGCAGTTAAATAGTCAATCATATTCTGGAAAAAAGGTTAATACGATAGAACAACTTAGGAGTATCCAGGACAAAGGTAAAGGTTTATATGAAAAGAAGATGCTAGATCAAGTTGAACAGACAATGGAAAAAGATCTGAAAACTATTTTAGAAAATAAATTGGGGATAAAAGTACAAGATCTTAAATTAGATGCCATAGTAAAAGATGATAAGTGGAAAATTCAGAGAATTGATCTCTATTTATCAGATAGTAAAAAAGAGCTTGTCGATAATGAAGACGAAACCATAAAAGAAGTTGAAAGTGTTAAGATTGTTAACATTAAATTAGGTCAAGGAGAATCTTCTTATAATCAAAAAACAACTAGTGAAGCAGAACAAAAGATAATTGAAGAGGTGAACAACCTAATCCAACAGGAGTGGGGAATACCTAAGGAATATATTTATATTCATTTAGAATCGGATACATAGTTAGGGGGAGGAACTAGACTAATGGATAAGGATAAAAATTCTGATAACTGGTTTACCTGGTTGATAGGGGGTGAAAATGATAATAAAAGAATGAAAATTTATAGGTTACTACTATTTATTTTGATTGGTATAGCAATCATGATTTTCTCTTCTTTTATAGGAATAACGGAACAAGTTGCTCCATATGAATCTAACTTAGATAATCAGGTAAAAGAAACATCAGGATTGATCGATAGAGATTCTAAACCTAAAACTATGCAAGAATATGAAAAATTGTTTGAGAATCAATTAACTGAAATTCTGACAGACATGATAGGAGTGAAAGAGGTTACAGTAAAAGTAAATTTAGATTCAACTGAAGAAATTATTTATGAGAAGGATATTGATTACTCAGAACAGATAACTAAAGAGAAGGATAGCCAAGGAGGTATTCGGGAAATATCTGATATTAATCGTGGAGAGCAGGTAGTATTATATCGTACAGATGATGGAGAACAGCCACTGGTGATAAAAACAGTAAAGCCAAAGGTAAGGGGGGTAGTGATAGTTGCAAAAGGGGCGGAAAATATAAAAATTAAAGCTATGATAACCGAGGCAGTTCAAAGGTTATTAGATGTTCCCCCATATAAAATTGCAATTTTGCCAAGAAAGAGTTAACTGTATGTAATCAATGATTTAATACGGAATTAAGTGAGGAGGAGAGTAAATGAAAAAGGCGGTCGAAAACTCTAAGCAGACAGTGTGGGTATTAACAATGTTAACTGTAATGGTTGTATTATCAGCGTATTACTTAGTTAGTGAACCACTGATCCCAACAGAAGTAGTTGATAATAATTTAGAAAATACTGATCCAGCTATTACAGAAATGATAATAGATGAAAGCACTGGTGATTTAGGGGTAGTTGATGATGTTGAGGCTATTGAAATAGATAGTAGTGATTTATTAATTGGACTAAAAATGGAAAGGGACAGAAGTAGAAGCAAACAGTTCGATAACCTCTATGCTTTGTTAAATAATAGTCTATCGGAAGAAGCGATTACTGGAATCCAAGATAAAATCGAGTATTTACAGACGGTTGAGGAATCTGAATTTGTATTAGAAAAATTAATTATGGCTGATGGCTATAAAGACGTCGTGGTCTTTAGCAATGATACATCAGTAGACGTAATAATTCAAACTGATTCTCTATCAAAGACTGAAGCAGTTAAAATTATTAAAATGGTAAGTGATCGTCTGAAAGTACCTGCAGTCAATGTTCACATTAAAACTGTAAAATAGGTTAATAAGAGATTATTGATTATTTACAAGACCCGTTTGATTAGAAATCGGGTTTTATTTTTTGCTTTTAAATAAAATTTTTTCACCATTTTGAAAAAAAACGTTTTTATTTTTGTTGATATATCAAAAGTTATATTTTATAACGTGCTCACCTTGTCCGTTTACTCCCAAAAGCCGCACTTATACAAAATACAACTTATGCAAAATACTTTTTTGAAAAGACTAGTTAGCATTTTTGTTAATTTATGATAAATTATGGAATTATCAAGAGTCTGACAACTTTAAATTTTATTCAATATAATGTATAATCATTATTGATTTTACATTGTAGTTGGCTATCTATGTAGAGAAGTAAGGGAAATAATAGATTAAGATGTAATTCTTTATAGAATGGAGGAAGGATAAGGTGTTTAAGATTCATGAGTTAAGAGAAATCATTAGATTGATTGACAAATCAAACATACATACGTTTGAGCTAGAACATGAAGGTTCAAAGATAACACTAAAAAAACAATCTCCCGAGAAGATATTGACTACAGTATCTCCGCAACCAGTTCAACCAACTTTCTCACAGGAGCATGCTACAGCTATCGCACAAACAGAAGCTGACATACAGCAACAACATGAACAAAATTCAAAACCTAATAAATCTGAAGTAGAAAATAAAAATTTTCATCAAATAAAATCTCCAATGGTTGGTACATTTTACAAGGCTCCTTCGCCAGATTCAGACCCATTTGTAAGGGTTGGGGATAAAATTAATGAAAATACGGTTGTTTGTATCGTTGAAGCCATGAAGTTATTTAATGAAATTGAAGCAGAAGTTAAAGGGGAAATCATGGAAGTTCTTGTAGAAGATGGACAATTAGTGGAATATGGTCAGCCGTTATTTTTGGTGAAGGTTGATTAGGAAGGGGATTAACATGTTCCATAAAGTATTGATTGCAAATCGTGGCGAGATTGCTGTTCGTATTATTCGAGCATGTAAAGAACTTGGGATATATACCGTAGCTGTATATTCCGAGGCTGATCATGACTCTTTACACGTAAAATTAGCTGATGAAGCATATTGTATAGGCCCAAAAGAATCTAAAGAATCATATTTGAATTTTGCTAACATTATCAGTGTTGCTAAGTTGACTGAGGCTGATGCTATCCACCCTGGTTATGGTTTTTTAGCTGAAAATCCCGATTTTGCTGAGGTCTGTGAGTCCTTTCAGATTGAGTTTATAGGACCAAGTCCTGAGGCGATTCAAAAAATGGGTGAGAAGGCAGTTGCTAAAGAAACTATGAAGAATGCTGGGGTTCCTGTTGTTCCTGGATCTGATGGAATAATTGAAGATGAAGAAGAAGCAATACAACTAGCTGAGGAAATAGGTTTTCCGGTTATAATTAAAGCTACAGCTGGTGGTGGCGGCAAAGGAATGCGGGTTGCATATAACAAAGAGGAGTTAATCAAGTCCTTAAAGATGGCGAGACAAGAGGCAGAGACAGCCTTTGGTAACCCTGGTGTTTACCTTGAAAAATACTTGGAAGAACCAAGACATATTGAAATTCAAATCTTAGCCGATAAGTACGGGAATGTTGTCCATTTAGGTGAAAGGGATTGTTCTATCCAAAGAAGGCACCAAAAATTAATTGAAGAAGCACCATCTCCAGCCCTAACAGAAGATTTACGGGCGAAAATGGGAGATGCTGCTGTTAAAGCCGCAAAAGCTGTAAATTATCGTGGGGCTGGAACGGTTGAATTTTTGCTTGAAAAAGATAAATTTTATTTTATGGAGATGAATACTCGAATTCAAGTTGAACATCCCGTTACAGAACAAATTACTGGAATAGATCTGATTAGGGAACAGATTAAGATAGCTGCTGGAGAACCCTTATCCTTTACTCAAGAAGATATAGAAATCAACGGTTGGTCGATAGAGTGTAGGATTAATGCCGAGAATCCAGCAAAGAATTTTATGCCTTCTCCGGGTAAGATAGATTTTTACTTACCTCCGGGTGGCAATGGAGTTAGGATAGATAGTTCTGTATATCCAGGGTATTCTATCACACCATATTATGACTCAATGATAGCAAAGTTGATAGTATGGGGGAAAAACAGGGAAGAAGCTATTGAACGGATGAAACGGGCTTTAGAAGAGTTTGCAATTGAAGGGATATATACTACAATTCCCTTTCATTTAAAATTATTAAGTCATGAATTATATAAAAAGGGTGAGTTTGATACAAAATTTTTAGAAAAGTATCCAATTTATAAGGAATTAGGCTAAAAAATCGATCCTCTTTTATTCAAATCATCACCTTATTTTTGTAAGGCAATAGTTAAAAAATGCAAAGCAAAATAATTTAACAGAGGTGAGAACCGTCGGCTTAATAGAAGCTTTGCATCCTATCAAAATAATGAGTATCTATACAAACTGTAAGCTTTTTTGATAGGTTTTACTATACCTAAGTCGGCGGCCTAGGATATGAGGATATTAGAGCGTGTGTTTTTATTATTATATAGTCTTCTTTTTATGCTATTAGCGTTATTTACATTACTATTTATCTTTAGATTAATTAAATATGATTTAATACTAGGTGTTATTGATCTTTTATACTATCAGAGTAATGGGAAACTAATTGCAATGATCGTCAGCATACTAATTATCCTGTTCAGTATATACTTGATTTCCAGAGGATTACGTACTAAACGAGCAATTTCCTTTTCCAGTAAAAGAACTGAAATTGGAGATATTAAGATTTCATTAGATACTTTAGAAACCTTAACATCAAAGGTATCTTCTAAAGTTAAGGGCGTTAAAGAACAAAAACCTAAAGTTAAAATAGAAGATGATGGTTCTGTTTCTATTATCGTTAAAATACTAGTTGATGGTGAGACTCCGATTCCACAAATCACTAATGAACTTCAACTTAATGTTAAACATAATCTTGAACAAGTTACAGGTATTTCAGTAAATCAAGTTCATGTACTTGTAGCTAATATTAGTCAATCTAGTATTAGAAAAGCTCGAGTAGAATAGGGGTGTTCAGAAGATGTTTATGAAGTTGTGGGAAGAACATCCGGGTACAATGGTCGGGATTGGTGTCGGTGCATTTGTGGGACTAATCTTTTTATTAGTAGGATTTTGGAAAACAATCATTTTTAGTGGTTTTATTGCTTTAGGTTTTTATTTTGGGAAAAAATATGATAATAATGAGGATTTAAGAGATGTTTTAGAAGAAATTCTTCCCGACAAATTTTTTAAATGATGGCCACCTTGTATGGTGGTTTTTGCTTTTTGGTATGATAATATAATATAGGAATTTTATTTAATTTAATTAAAGGTAAGGAGAATGAACGTGAAACGTAGAGAGGCAAGAGAAAGAGTTTTACAAATATTATTTCAAGTGGATGTAGCTAAAAATGATGTTGATGAAGTGATTCATTCTTTAAAAAGAGAACAAATTATAGAGGAAAAGGATTTTTCTTTTATTGAAGATAGAGTTAGGGGTACATATCAAAATTTAAAAGAGATTGATGAATTAATTTCTAAGTATTTAAAAGGATGGACTATACCAAGACTTCCCAATATAGATCGGGCAATCCTTAGGATGTCGGTATATGAACTTTTATATGAGCCAGATATTTCAGTAAGTGTAACCCTAAATGAAGCAGTGGAGTTGGCAAAACTATACGGTACGGCGGAATCTGCGAAATTTATAAATGGTGTATTAGGCTCAATTGTTAGAGAAAATTTTGAATCAAAAAATAAAGAATCTAAATAGTGATTTATGTAATAGATTAGTTAGGTGTTAAATATGGATAAAATCTTTTTAGGTATTGATACCAGTAACTACATGACATCAATCTGCTTTATCGATGAAAATCGTAAAGTAATATTCGAGAATAGACAACTTTTGCTTGTAAAAGATGGGGAAAAGGGTTTAAAACAGTCAGATGCATTATTCCAACATGTTAAAAACTTACCTCAACTTTTTAAAGAAGCAAAGGGCCTAACGGAATATAAGTTGAGTGCTATTGCGGTTAGCAAGGCACCTAGACCTGTAGAGGGGTCATACATGCCCGTTTTTATGGCTGGTCTAGCAGTTGCCGAAAGTATGGCTGCTACTTTTAAGCTCCCTTTAATTTATACCACTCACCAAGAAGGACATATTTCAGCGGGGCTTTATAGTTCTCAAAACATACTGCAAAATGATCGCTTTATGGCAGTCCATTTATCCGGTGGAACGAGTGAAATTTTACTGATTGAGAATAATGGAACTAATTTTCAGATTGAAAAAATAGGTGGTACCCTTGATCTGCATGCGGGACAATTAATTGACCGCATAGGTGTGGCTTTAGGACTTCCTTTTCCAGCAGGTCGTTTTTTAGAAGATATTGCTAGGAGAAGTTCCAGTGATTTTAATAGGATTCCATCAGCGATAAGGGGATTTTCGTTCCATTTTTCTGGCGCAGAAACGGAAGCAAAAAAAAGGATTCAGCTTGGTGAAGCAGCAGAAGAGATTGCAAGAAGTATCGAGCATGTAATAGCAGTTTCAATAGAAAAAGTATTGCGAAAGGCGATGGAGTCAGGTCATCCAAAAGAGATTTTACTAGTAGGAGGCGTGGCCCAAAATCAATATATTAGGGATTATTTGATTAGACGGTTAGAACACCCTAGCATTGGGGGGACTTTACATTTTGCTGACAAGAATTATTCTGGGGATAACGCCTATGGAGTAGCTAATATCGCTTTAAATTATTATTTAACAAAAGGAAAGTGAATTTTTAGAATATTGTTATATGACTTTACAATTAAAAGGTTTAATATATACACTATTTATAAATAAATTGTAAAGGGGTAATGAGAAATGTCTGCTCAAATAGTTAGTGGTAAAGAGGTTGCAAAATCAATCAAGGAAGAACTAAAAAAGGAGATTGAAGTCTTAAAAGAAAAAGGTATTGTTCCTGGATTATCAGTTATTCTCGTTGGAAATGATCCTGCATCACATTCATATGTCAAGGGTAAAGAGAAGGCCTCAAAGGAAGTTGGAATTAGGTCAGAAGTTATTTTGAAAGAAGAATCTATCACCCAAGAGGAATTATTAGCCGAAATAAAAAGATTAAATGAAGATGATAATGTTCATGGAATCTTAGTGCAATTACCATTACCTAAACATATTGATGAAAATGCAGTTATAAATGCGATTGATCCATCAAAAGATGTTGATGGTTTTCATCCAGTAACTGTTGGAAAAATGATGATTGGAGAAGAATCATATCTACCTTGTACTCCCCATGGAATCATCGAACTTATTAAAAGAACAGGCACGGAAATACGGGGTAAACATGCAGTGGTAGTCGGTAGAAGCAATATTGTTGGTAAACCAGTTGCTATGCTACTATTACGTGAAGATGCTACGGTTACAATTTGTCATTCAAAAACTAAAAACCTCCAAGAGATAACAAAACAAGCAGATATTCTTATTGCCGCGGTCGGAAGAGCTCAAATGATAACTAAGGAGTATGTAGCATCAGGTGCTGTTGTAATTGATGTTGGAGTAAATCGTCTTGAAAGTGGTAAGTTAGTGGGAGATTGTGATTTTGAAGGTGTTTCTGAAGTTGCTGGTTATATAACTCCTGTTCCAGGTGGAGTTGGTCCAATGACAATTACAATGTTAATGAAAAATACGGTTGAAGCTGCAAAAAGGATCAATGGATTAAAGTAAATTGGAGGGTTTATTCTTGGGTGAACGGGGCAAAATTTTTTCAATAATTGAGCTTACTAGCTATATAAAATCAGTTTTAGATGATGATTCTGTCCTCGCAAATATTTGGGTTCGTGGAGAAATTTCTAATTTCACTCATCATTCTAGCGGTCATATGTATTTTACTTTAAAAGATGAATCAAGTAGATTACGAGCTATCATGTTTGCGGGTAATAATCGTTTTCTTAAATTCATCCCCAAAAATGGAACAAAAGTTTTAGCTAGGGGATATATATCCATTTATGAACGAGATGGCCAATATCAATTTTATGTTCAGGAAATGCAACCCGACGGGATAGGGCAACTATACTTAGCCTTTGAACAGCTAAAACAAAAATTAGAAGCTGAAGGACTGTTTGCTCAAGAAAAGAAAAAAGCGCTCCCCTCCTTTCCACAAACTATAGGAATAATTACTTCTTCAACTGGAGCAGCTATTCGGGATATGATTACTACGATAAAAAGAAGGTATCCCTTGATTAATCTACTGATTTTCCCAGTATTAGTTCAAGGGAAGGATGCTGCTAAATCAATTGCCGATGCGATTGAACAGATGAATAACTATGAAGGGGTTGATTTATTAATAGTTGGTCGCGGTGGTGGTTCGATTGAAGAACTATGGGCATTTAATGAAGAAATTGTTGCTAGAAGTATATATCAATCACAAATACCAGTAATCAGTGCAGTTGGACATGAAACAGATTTTACTATCGCCGATTTTGTGGCAGACGTTAGAGCGGCCACTCCAACTGCCGCTGCTGAGTTAGCCGTTCCCAATATTGAGGAATTAAAAAATAGGATCACCTATTTTGAAAATAGATTAGAAGGACAATTTTATAAGACGCTTGAAGAAGCTAAAAGTTCACTAATGAAGCTTCTTAATTCTATTGTCTTTCGCCGCCCAAAGCAATATCTATTAGAAAATTCCCAACGACTTGACCATCTAGAAACCCGGTTGCACCATTCTTTAGCAAATAATACCTCAATTCATCGTGAGAAATTGCTAATCGTATATCATAAGTTATTACAAGAAAAACCTGAACAAAAATTAGCTAACCAAAAGGAAAGATTAAATCATTTAACAAAACAATTGATTCGTGAAATAGGCGTTATCAAGGAAATTTATCAAAAAAATTTGGATATTAAATTAGGACAACTTGATGCCCTAAGTCCTTTAAAAGTAATGCAAAGAGGTTACGCGATAGCCTATGATGAAAGTGAGAAAAAATTGCTGAAATCAATTAAGGATGTTCAACCGGGAGATCTAATAAAAGTTCATTTATACGATGGGAAATTAGATTGTCAAGTGTGGGGACTGGAGGATAAAAAGAATGGATAAAATTGAATTATTAACTGATGACCAAATCAATGCATTAGCCTTTGAACAAGCGATTGAGAGGCTAGAAAATATCGTAGATAGATTGGAATCTGGAAATGTTCCTTTAGAAATAGCAATAGATCTATTTCAAGAGGGAATGAAATTAGCAAAACGTTGTCATAAAAAATTAGAAAATATTGAGTTAAAAATTGAAACACTATTAGAAGAAGATGGAGAAATAATCAAAAAACCTTTTGAATATGAGGAATTGCATAAGGAGTAGTAATGAAAGTTATGAACGATACCAATAATTCGATTAAGGAATATTTGACTGATAAAGCAGGATTGATCAATCAAGCTATTATTCAATACCTTCCCAAAAATAATGTTCCAGATATTTTAAAGAAATCCATGGAATATTCATTAATGGCTGGTGGGAAGAGAATTAGACCTATTTTAGCTTTAGCTACTTATGAATCCTTCGATAAAGATATTATGGAGATTATACCAGTAGTGATTAATATTGAATTACTTCATACTTATTCACTAATTCATGACGATTTACCGGCTATGGATGATGATGATTATCGACGAGGAAAACTTACCAATCATAAGGTCTTTGGTGAAGCAATTGCGATATTAGCTGGGGATGCCTTACTTACTCATGCATTTGGTAATATGGCTAAAGAGTTAAGGAATCTTTCCCAAGTATCAAAAGATAGGGTATTGCAAATCATTGAAGAGTTTGCAGATTACGCTGGGGCTTCTGGGATGGTTGGTGGCCAGGTTGTAGATTTAACCAATGACCAATCATCAACCACCTTCGAGGATCTTGTCTATACCCATGCTCATAAAACTGGTGATTTAATCGTATTTTCGATTCGTCTTGGTGCATTATTAGCCGGAGCTAACGAAAAACAATTAGAAGCACTAACGAAATTTGGAGAAAATATTGGTTTTGCTTTCCAGATTCAAGATGATATACTTGATGTAATTGGGGACTCGGAAAAATTAGGAAAACAGGTGGGCAGTGATCAAATAAATGACAAAGTAACATATCCGTTTTTTAAAGGAATTGAAGCTTCAAAAGAAGAAGTGAGAAAGTTAAGTAATGAAGCAAAGGATGCGATTAAAGATATCGGTATAGATACTAAGTATTTGTGTCGAATAGCCGATTATCTGATTTTTAGAGAAAATTAGATTAACTACTCTAAGATTTACCAATATATCCTTTTAGTGCTTTTGTTAAGAAGTCTTTAATATGATATAATAGTTAGTGAAGATGGAGTGGTGCAGTATTCTAGTCAATCTACTTAGCCTGAAGGCGGGCCTAAAAATCCGCCAAAGGGCACATCGATGAAGTTCTTGGTGTTGGCTTGCGACGCCCAGTCGGGGGTCGATACTGGGAGTTAAGGTTGGAGGGCGATCCGCAATGGCATGTGGGCGTTGACCCTCCTTCCGCGGAGGCCCAAGTTCGTGGTAGGAAGGTAGCATCCTTCGTATTATGGCTTGGGGTATGAACCTACATGCGAGTAATAACTTGTGTGTAGCGTAGCCTGCCTTGAGTGATATAGTTTGGGATTATAGGATAACAATACGTATTCTCTGGCCAAGGATATGTATTGTTCTATATGAAATCTATATTGCAAAAGAGGCTAGGGCTAAGTTAAAGATTGTTGAGGAAAACTCCTAGACTGTTCTACGAAGAGGCTCTTTGAGGATTGAAGTGTGGACTAAGTGGTAATCTAGTCCAATGTTTGGCAACAACATTGAAGAGAGCGTAAAGGGAAACCGCCTTTTTGGCGACAAAAAGGTGTCTCTCTTGGGAAAACCTACTAGACCTAAGCCACAGTGTTTACTCAAAGAGCTACCACTCCTACATATTTAAATATAAATTAGGAGAAAGTATTAGATGAAGTTAGGATTAAATGACTCTCTAAAGTGGAGTCTTTTTATTTCTGTAGTTACATTGATACTTTCAATCATTTTTACTGTCGTCTCAACTAGCATTTTAGCTGGTGTTAGTTGGGCGATTGGGATGATTGTGGTATTTATCATAATTATTATCGGTGTTTTTTTTGATATGCTAGGTTTAGCGGCTGCGTCAGCTAACGAAAAGCCGTTTCATTCTATGGCTTCAGAAAGATTGAATGGAGCAAAACAAGCAATTAAAATCGTTAGAAATGCCGATAAATTCTCTAATTTTTGCAATGATGTTATTGGAGATATTAGTGGCATAGTTAGTGGTACTGCTACTGCAATTGTTGTAATTCAACTAGTTTATTCCTTTGGCGAAACAGAGAATTCTAATTTGTATACCATCCTTTCTGTTCTATTTACTTCGATCGTTGCAGCATTAACGGTTGGAGGGAAGGCGGTAGGCAAAACAATCGCCATTAATAATTCTACAAAAATTATATTATATGTGGGTAAATTCTTTTCTTTTTTGGAAAAGAATTTTAATATGACTATTTATAATGGAAATAAAAAGATGAAAAGGAAAGCTGGGGGAAAAAATGGAGCTAAATAACATTAAGGACCCTAAAGATATTAAAAATCTTTCCATTAAAGGATTGGAACAATTATCTTATGAAATTAGACAATTTCTAATCGAGAACCTTTCAAAGACTGGTGGACACTTAGCACCTAATTTAGGAGTTGTTGAATTAACATTAGCTTTACATTATTTATTTGATAGCCCAACGGATAAATTGATTTGGGATGTTGGACATCAAGCCTATGTTCATAAGATCATTACTGGTAGAGCTAACCAATTTCATACATTGCGTCAGTTCAAAGGATTGAGTGGATTTCCAAAGCGTTCTGAAAGTGAACACGATGTATGGGAAACTGGTCATAGCAGTACTTCTTTATCTGCAGCAATGGGTTTAGCAATAGCAAGGGATTTAAAACAGGAAAAACATCGGATTATTCCGATCATTGGTGATGGGGCACTAACCGGTGGAATGGCTTTAGAAGCCTTAAATCATATTGGACATGAAAAGCGTAAAATGATGGTTATCTTAAATGATAATACCATGTCAATCGCTCCTAATGTTGGTGCTATTCATAATCATCTAGAAAGGTTAAGAACTAACGAAAGATATTTGAAAGTGAAAGATGAAATTGAGTTTTTGATGAAGAAGATCCCAGCTATTGGCGGTAAAGTGGCTAAGGCAGCAGAAAAAATTAAAGATAGTCTAAAATACTTAGTGATTAATGGTGCTCTCTTTGAAGAGATGGGTTTGACCTATTTTGGTCCTATTGATGGTCATAATTTTGAGGATTTATTTACTACATTAAAATTAGCTGATAAAACTGATGGCCCGGTGTTAGTACATGTAGTTACCAAAAAAGGTAAAGGTTATAGACCGGCAGAGTTAAATGCTGATAAATTTCATGGTATTAGTCCATATAAAATTGAATCAGGAGAGGTTCTCAAAAAAGAAGGACCTCCAACATATACTGAAGTATTCAGTAAAACAATTATCAATATTGCAAAGAAAAATTCTGATGTAGTTGCTATAACAGCTGCTATGCCTAGTGGAACGGGTTTGAATAAATTTCAGCGTGTTTTTCCAGAACGATTTTTTGATGTGGGGATAGCGGAACAACATGCAACAACATTGGCAGCTGGATTAGCCATAGATGGTTTAAAACCTGTATTGGCTATATATTCCACTTTTTTACAAAGGTCTTATGATCAGATATTACATGACGTGGCAAGACAAAATCTCCATGTTACCTTCGCGATAGATCGAGCTGGTTTTGTGGGAGATGATGGTGAAACCCACCATGGAGTATTTGATATAGCTTACTTACGCCATTTACCTAATATGACTGTAATGATGCCAAAGGATGAAAATGAATTGCAACACATGCTTTATTCAGCAGTTGAACATCATCATGGTCCTATTGCAGTACGGTATCCTAGAGGTAGTGGTATTGGTGTTCAGCTTGATCCAGAATTACGTCAAATACCGATTGGTAAATTTGAGATAGTTAAACAAGGATATGGTATCGCCATTTTAGCCGTTGGACCAATGGTTTCATTAGCAGAACAGGCTGCAAAGCGACTAGAAGAATTCGGAATATTCCCGATGGTAATCAATGCAAGATTCATCAAACCGCTGGACGAGGAACTTTTGTTTCAATTAGCTGAGAAACATTTTCAAATTTTAACGATCGAAGAGGGAATTACTTCAGGAGGATTCGGTAGCTCCATCTTGGAGTTCTATGCTAACAATAATCTAGATCACATTGATATTAAAATAATGGGTATACCTGATGAGTTTATAGAACAAGGAAGTATACCTAAGTTAAGAGAACTTGTAGGGTTATCTGTAGATAATATTGTTAATCAAGTTAGATATATTGCGACAAAACATAAGCGAAGGGCGTAAATATGGCAAATAAAGAAAGATTAGATGTTTTAGTTACAAATAAGGGTTTTTTTAGCTCGCGTGAACAAGCAAAAAGATCTATTATGGCAGGATTGGTTAAGGTAAATAATGAGATCATTGATAAACCAGGTACCAAAGTAGCTACAGACGCAAAAATTGATGTTAAAGGTAACCTTCACCCCTTTGTTTCTAGGGGAGGATTGAAACTCTTAAAGGCAATAGAATCTTTCTCAATTGATATGAAGGATAAAGTTGTATTAGATATCGGGGCATCAACTGGTGGGTTTACCGATTGTTCATTACAACATGGTGCCAAGGAAGTCTATGCTATTGATGTTGGATATGGGCAATTGGCTTGGAAACTACGCCAAGATGAACGGGTTCACGTTATGGAAAGAACTAATTTTCGATATGTATCTAAAGAGGAATTAAAATATAGTTCACCAAATTTTGCGACTATCGATGTGTCCTTTATCTCACTAAAAACGATTCTAGCCCATCTAATTACCTTACTTGATCATGAAGGTGAAGTTGTCGCACTAGTAAAACCTCAATTTGAAGCCGGAAGAGATAATATTGGTAAACGAGGTATCGTTAAAGACCCTAAAACCCATGTGCAGGTTCTTGAATCAGTTGTTTCCTTTGCACTTGATACTGGATATAGTTTGTTAGGTTTAACCTTTTCTCCAATTAAGGGAGGAGAAGGTAATATTGAATTTTTGATTTATTTAAAAAAACAATCTTCAAATAAAACAGTTAATGATTATTCAAGTTTAATAAAATCGATGGTTATAGCAGCTCATCAAAAATTATGATAAAGTCACATTAGTGACTTTTTTCTTTTGAACTCATAATGTTTTAATTGTATGATAAAAAAGGTATAATTATCTAAAATGTATAATTATTCAAATGATACAATTTTTTGATGGAGGATGCCATGAAAGCGAAAAGACATCTAAAAATTAGAGAAATTATCGCCAACAGGGAGATTGACACTCAAGAAGAATTAGTTGAAGCGTTGCGTGATGAGGGGTTTAATGTTACCCAAGCTACAGTATCAAGAGATATTAAGGAACTTCATTTGGTTAAGGTACCTTTAGACGATGGCAGATATAAATATTCTATACCTACAGACCAAAGGTATAATCCATTGCAAAAATTGAAGCGGACTTTAAGAGACAGTTTTGTTGGTTTGGATTATACAGAAAATTTAATCGTTCTAAAAACCTTACCGGGTAATGCTAATGCAATCGGTGTAGTTATGGATAATTTGCAATGGAATCAGATAATGGGAACTATATGTGGTGATGATACCTGTTTAATTATCTGTCGAACTAAAGATGATGCAAAAGAAATTTCAAAAAAGATTTTAGAATTGCTATAAAGTGGTGATAATATGCTAATAGAGCTGACTATTAGACAGTTCACGATAATTAAATACTTAAAGATTAACTTTAAGTCCGGATTGAACATTTTAACCGGTGAAACAGGGGCAGGTAAATCAGTAATTATTGATGCGATTCAATTGATTTCAGGTAGTAGGGGCTCAATTGATTTTATTCGCCGGGATTCCGAGAAGGCTGAAATTGAAGCTTTATTTGATTTGCCAATCGATCACAGTGTTTTTAAAATTGTTGACTCCCTTGGAATTCCATATTCTGATGATGGATTGCTTATATTAAAGAGGGAATTGTTACAAAGCGGTAAGAGTATTTGTAGAATTAATGGACAGCTTGTTACATTATCTTCATTAAAAGAGGTTGGTCAATATTTAATTCAATTCCACAGTCAAAATCAACATCAACACTTGTTAATGCAGGACAAACAATTAGCCTTATTGGATGCTTATGGTGATACCTTACTTGAAGAAGTCAAAACCGATTATAAACAATCTTTTGCAGAATATATCAAGTTAAAGAAAGAATATCAGCAGTTGGCTGAAAATGAACGTGAAATGACCCAACGTATTGACTTGTTACAATATCAGATTAAGGAGATATCAGAGGCAGAATTAAAACCCGGTGAAGATGAAGATTTAATTCAACAAAAAAATAAGATTAAATACTCAGAGAAAATATTAAATAGCTTAAATAATACATATCAACTTTTATCAGAGGAAAAGGGGATCGTTGACTTATTAAATATTGCTTTAGGTTTATTAGATCAAGTAACCAGATATGACTCAGATATTTCAGTGATTCACGAGCAATTATCTTCAGCTTATTATCAGATTGAAGACTTAACGATGCAAATATCACAAAAGGTTGATCAACTAGATTTTGACCCTAATCAAATTAATTATGTTGAGGAAAGATTATCATTAATTCATCATTTAAAGAGAAAATATGGGGATTCAGTTGATGCGATTCTGGAGTATGCTACAAAAATACAAAATGAACTCGACTTAATACAAAATAAAGATCAACATTTACAAAAAATCCAAACGCAGTTAGAAAAAGTTACGCTCCAAGTATTAAATAAGGCAAGGAAGTTATCTGGGTTAAGAACAAAAATTGCTGAAGAATTATCTACTCTGATTGAGAAAGAATTAAATGATTTACAGATGAAAAATACGGTATTTAAGGTAGATATTCGATTTCAAGAAGACTTGAAGAATATCACACCTACGGGTCTAGATAATGTAAACTTTTTAATTTCATCAAATCCTGGAGAACCATTGAAGCCTTTGAATAAAATTGCTTCTGGCGGTGAGTTATCGAGAATAATGTTGGCTATCCAAACAATTTTAGCAGATAAGGACAATGTTCCAATTATGGTTTTTGATGAAATCGACACGGGTGTAAGTGGTCAGGCCGCCCAAGCAATAGCCGAAAAATTAGCATATGTAGCAAGGGATAAACAAGTTTTTGTCATTACTCACTTACCTCAAGTGGCTTCTATGGCTGATCACCATTATTTGATACAGAAGAAAGTCGATGGGAATTCAACTTTTACAGAAATTGAGTATTTATCTGAGGATAAGAGTGTCGAAGAAATAGCTAGAATGTTAGGTGGAGTAGAAGTTACAAATCTTACCAGGAAACATGCTAAAGAAATGATCAAAAAAACTATCCCCTTTAAAAAAAATATTAGATCAAAAAGAAACTAAAAAAGTCACTTGAGTGACTTTTTTAATCTAATATGGAATCATTTTGTCATCATAAATCAAATTCATAAAGGACACCTTAAGTGTACAGATAAAATGGAGGTGTAGGTAGGAGACATTAGGAGCGTGATATAAGTGTCCCAAAAACAGAAAAAAATACTAGGGCTGGTTACAGTCGTAATTTTTGTTCTTTTTTCCTTTACCAAGACCTTTCAGACCTTTGTCAACTTTCCAAAAGAGGTCAGAATGTTTGAGTCAACAATTAAACAGATTAATTTACACCTGCCCATATCAGCTACTGTTTCCACGAGTAATTCCAAGGTAATAAAAGTGAATGGTCAGTATGATAGCCTAAAAATCGATTTAGCACAGCCGATAATGGTAAGATCTAAACGGGAAGGGAAATCGATTTTATCACTAAAACTCTTTGGATTAATCCCTTTTAAATCAGTTAGTATCAACGTTTTAAAGGATATAAGAGTGATACCAGGTGGGCAAACCATTGGAGTAAAATTAAAATCTGCCGGAATTATGGTTGTCGGACATCACTCGATAAAACAAGAGAATGGCAATTCGATTTCACCAGCTGAAAGGGCTGGGATTCATGTAGGAGATTTGATAATAAAAATTGATGGGCAAAAAGTAAAAAATGTAAATGACTTAATAAAAAAGGTTAATAAATATGGAAAAGAAAATAAAGCGATGGAAATAGATCTTGTTAGGAATAAAGAGAGGATTAAAGTTAAGGTAAAACCAATTTATGATTCTAAGGCAGATACTTATCGCTTGGGTTTATTTATTCGAGATTCAGCAGCGGGAGTAGGTACATTAACTTTTTATGACCCAGTCACTAACAAATATGGAGCTTTAGGCCACGTGATCACTGATGTAGATACCCAGAAACCAATTATCGTTGGTGAAGGAAAAATTCTCTATTCTAATGTAATGTCAATTGAAAAAGGAGAAAGTGGAAAACCAGGTGGAAAAAGAGCCGTTTTTCCTGATGAAAATAATATCATAGGCGATATTACAAAAAACACTCCTTTTGGGATTTTTGGTACGATGTATCAAAAACCTACAAATGGTTTGATGAACGATCCGATCCCAATTGCTTTACCTGAAGAAGTTAAAAAAGGCCCCGCAGAAATTCTTACGGTTATTCAAGGACAGAAGGTAGAACGTTTCAAAATTGAAATTGTAAATGTAATTAATCAAAAATATCCAGCAACAAAAGGGCTAGTTATCAAGGTTACAGATCCTAAACTGCTTAAAATAACAGGTGGGATCGTTCAAGGAATGAGTGGAAGTCCAATTATTCAGAACGGAAAACTCGTGGGAGCTGTTACCCATGTATTTGTCAATGACCCGACTTCAGGCTATGGTTCTTTTATCGAATGGATGATTAGAGATGCTGGATTATTAAACAATAATAATCTGAATACTTTAAAAGCAAGCTAATCAAATGTATTTAAAACAAGTCACCCTTATGGGTGATTTTGTTTTGGATAAAAATTTTTGTAAAATTCAAAAAAAGTTTCAAAATATTTATTAGTTTGCAGGAAAGTAATTTTAGCTGTCGAATTTAATTAAGAAATGGAAAAAATTATGAATACGGGTTTTGAAGTGGGGGGAATAACTTGTCAAAAATTAAGGTTTTGATAGCTGATGATAACCGGGAATTTATTGAATTATTACAAGAATTCTTACTTAAACAGGCAGATATTGATCTTGTCGGGGTGGCATATAATGGATATGAAGTTTTGGAGATTTTAGAGGAAGCTGAGCCGGATGTTATGATTTTAGATATTATTATGCCACATTTGGACGGTTTAGGTGTGCTTGAAAAAATTAAAAACAACTTCTCAAAGCAACCTAAGATAATAATGCTTACTGCTTTCGGACAAGAGAATGTTACTCAACGAGCGGTGGAACTGGGTGCAGCATATTATGTTTTAAAGCCATTTGATATGGAAATCCTATTAAGCCATATTAGGCAAGTTGTTGGAATGAAAGTTGAGGACCATTTGTTGTCTAAACCAAGTAAAGAATTTAAAGTCTCAACGACTAATAGCTTGGATGCTAATATAACAAGAATAATCCATGAAATTGGTGTTCCGGCACATATTAAAGGTTATATGTATCTTCGAGATGCAATTACAATGGTCTTCAATGAGGTGGAAATATTGGGTTCAATTACTAAAGTGTTATATCCAAGGATCGCTGAAAAATACAATACGACTCCAAGTAGGGTAGAACGAGCTATTAGACATGCAATAGAAGTGGCTTGGACTAGAGGGAATGTTGATGCCATAAAAAATATGTTCGGTTATACCATTAATTCTAATAAAGCAAAACCTACAAATTCTGAATTTATAGCGATGATTGCTGATAAGTTGCGTATTCAAAGTCAAGTAAGCTAGAGCATCTTGACAGTAGCTAAAGTTTTAACTAAGACCGCCAATTATTGATTATGAAGCTATGTTAATTTTTGCATAGCTTCTTTTTTTATATTGAGAACATACTAAAAGTAAGATAAAAAGATCAGCTCAAGGGAATGATTTTATGATATTTCCAAAAAATAATGAAGAAATTAAGGCTACATACGTCGCAGATAAAAAAACAAAGCGTTTATTAACAAGAATAAAGGCTAATCAAGTGGCTGTTCTAGTTCACACAGATATTGATGAGGTTGCAGCATTAGAAATAATTGAAAAAAAAATTTCCGCTGTTATAAACTTTTCGAAATCATTGACAGGTAAATACCCCACTTTAGGATTAAAGAGGTTACTTGAGGCGAAAATTCCCGTTTTCGATGTCTTATCAGAGCATGAAATATTTCCAAAATTAAGGGATGGTAATCTAGTTATCGTCAACAAAGAAAATAAAACAGTACAATTCCCAGATGATGATAATCCTAAAATAATCTTACCTGTAAAAGAGTGGACAATGGAAAAACTTGAGTATTTCTTAGAATTAGCATATCAAAATTTGGAACGTGAGTTAGATAACTTTATTACCAATACTCTAGAATATGCATCTAAGGAAAAAAACATTGTATTACAACCTCTTAAAATTCCCGAGTTAAATACAAAATTTACAGGGCATCACGTTGTTGTTGTTGTTAGGGGGAATAATTACAGAAACGACCTTTATGCGATAAGACCTTATATTAAAGATTACCGTCCTGTTCTGATAGGGGTCGATGGTGGTGCGGATGCATTAATTGAGTATGGTTTTGTCCCAGATATAATTATCGGTGATATGGACAGTGTCTCTGATGAAGCATTGAAGTCCGGTGCAGAAATAGTAGTTCATGCGTATCCTCATGGCAAAGCTCCAGGACTTTCAAGGGTCAAAAATTTAGGATTAGATGCTAAAGTAATTCCTTCAGTAGGTACTAGCGAAGACGTGGCACTGTTAATGGCTTATGAAGAAGGGGCAGAAATGATTGTAGCTATTGGGAGCCACTCTAATGTCATTGATTTCCTAGAAAAGGGAAGAAAGGGAATGGCGAGTACCTTATTAGTTAGGATGAAGATCGGTTCTAAATTAATCGATGCTAAGGGCGTAAGTACCTTATATCGACAAATTGTATATTTTTAACTACTAAAAAATAATTCAGGAGAATTAATAATGAACAGTAATCTTATTTCAGTAATCATTCCTGCTTTCAATGAAGAGGACTATATCGATAAAACTATTGAGGGGGTTTCAAAGTGGCAATATCCTACAGAAATCATTGTGATTGATGATGGTAGTACGGATAATACTAAAGAAAAATTGTCAGTTATTGAAACCTCGCTTAATAATCTAAAAGTTTATTATTCAAATAAAAATCAAGGTAAAGGTAAAGCTTTAATAAAAGGGGTCAAATTGGCTAGAGGAGAAATAATAGCCTTTTTAGATGCTGATCTTGGTGAATCTGCCCAAAATGCTGTTAAATTACTTTACCCAGTTTTAAAAGATGAGTGTGATATGACAATTGCTATCTTTCCTAGATCGGAAAAAAAAGCGGGTTTAGGTTTAGTGAAGAAATTGGCGAAAAGTGGGATTTATCTATTAACCGGCTATAAGGCTAAAGCTCCACTCTCTGGACAAAGGGCGATTAAAAAAAAGATATTGGAAAAAATTGATTGGTTAGCTGATGGATATGGGGTTGAAGTGGGGCTTACCATTGATGTCATACGACTTGGAGGTAGGATTAAAGAAATTGAGATTCCGCTTAATCATCGAGAAACTGGCAGAAACATCAAGGATTTTGTTCATCGTGGAAAAGAATTTGTGGATATTACCAAGGCACTTCTCTACAGATGGAGGTAGTCATAATTGTGGTTATAGTTTGGACAACATTGTTAGCACTGATATTTTTACCCCTATACAAAAAATTTTTGTTTTATATTGGAAGTATCCAATACAATTATCAAAAAAAATTGATACCTGTCAGTTTTGGGTTGTATATATTATTCGTAGAAACGATTGTTCTTCTGATGTTTGACAGAGATTATAATTGGTCATACATGGTAGCTTTTTTCATCATTACTATTGTTGGAACGATTGATGATTTTTATGGTGATCCGAGGATAAAAGGTTTGAGTGGGCATATTCGTGCCTTTTTTGCTGGAAAAATTACTACTGGTCTACTTAAAGCTATAGTAGGAGGTTGGATAGCCTTATTTTTAGGTTTTTTTATAGGACAAGATATCATTGAGTCATTGACAATTTTTCTTTTGATTTTATTAATGATCAATATGATTAATCTATTTGACCTAAGACCCGGACGAGCTTTGAAGGTTTTTTTTCTGTTTTATTTCGGGTTAAGCATTTCAACACCTTTTTTATTTATTGGTAATTTAGCATTAATATCATTAAGCATACTACTTATAGTGTTCTATCATGATCTTCGTGGTAAAATAATGTTAGGAGATAGCGGGGCAAATCTAATCGGCTTGCATTTAGGATTATGGTATAGCCTTTATCTCTCGTTATCTTGGCAATGGTTAATGATAATTGTTTTGATACTTCTTCATGTTTATACAGAAAGACATTCCCTTAGTGATTTGATTGAAAAAAATAAATTATTAAAGAAAATTGATTTGTGGGGTCGTTAATTAGTTAATTTTCAAATGAGGAAGTGGGGAAATGATAGAACGAAGAGCGTTAATTATCGGAGCAGGTAAAGGTGGAAGTGCGTTATTAAAAGCTCTTAAAGGAATAGAGAAAATAAGGGTCATTGCAATTGTTGATAAAAACTTATCTGCACCAGGTATTTCTTTAGCAAAAGAATTTGGTATCGAAACTAGTATTGATTTTTATCATTACTTGAATCAAGAATTAGATGTCATATTTGATGCTACAGGGGACCCGTTTGTATTTAATCAATTAAAACAATTAAAAGCACCTAATACCTTGGTCGTTTCTGGTACAGTAGCAAATTTAATAATTGGTTTGATCGAAGAAAAAGAAGAACTGATTAGGGTCTTATCTAGAAGAAAACAACAATTAGATGTCATTTTAAACTCAACCCATGATGCCATGATTGCGATTAATAAGGATGGAATAGTTACTTTGTTCAATCGTGCAGCAGAAAGAATCTTAAATAAAAAGGCAAAGGATGTAGTAGGTACGGATGTTAGGGCTTCAATTCCAAACACTAGACTCCCAAATATTTTAGAAACAGGTATGGCAGAGTTAAATCAAAAGCAGGAGTTAGGTCATGATGGTTACATTATAACTAATCGAGTACCGATTTTTGATGATGATGGTAACGTGATTGGTGCGGTTGCGGTA
Source organism: Vulcanibacillus modesticaldus (assembly GCF_001730235.1). Classification (GTDB taxonomy): domain Bacteria; phylum Bacillota; class Bacilli; order Tepidibacillales; family Tepidibacillaceae; genus Vulcanibacillus; species Vulcanibacillus modesticaldus. The sequence goes on from NZ_MIJF01000100.1 coordinate 32,057, forward strand.
TTTAGAGATATTACGGATATCATCCATCTATCTGAAGAGATTACAGATTTAAAATCAGTACGCAGTATGTTAACAGCAATTATTAATTCTACTGAAGATGCAATTTCTGTAGTAGATGAACATGGGAGGGGCTTAATGATCAATCCTGCATATACAAGATTGACGGGATTAAGTCCTGAAGATGTTATCAATAAGCCTGCAGATGTCGATATATATGAAGGCGAAAGTATGCATATGAGAGTTTTAAAGACTAAAAAACCGGTACGTGGTGTACCAATGAAAGTCGGACCAAAAAGGAAAAATGTAATTGTTAATGTTGCTCCTATACTTGTTGACGGTGAATTAAAGGGTAGTGTGGGAATTATTCATGATACCACTGAGATAAAAAAACTAACTGAAGAGTTAGAAAAAGCAAGAAGGATTATCAGAACGATCGAAGCTAAATATACTTTTGATGATATTATCGGTAATAGTAAAGAAATGAAACTGGCAATCGAAACAGCCAAAAAAGCTTCAACTACCCATGCCACCGTCTTAATAAGAGGAGAATCGGGAATCGGTAAGGAACTGTTTGCTCATGCGATTCACAATGCAAGTAATCGTAAATTTAATCAATTCGTAAGAGTTAATTGTGCTGCAATTTCTAACACATTACTTGAGAGTGAATTGTTTGGGTATGAAGAAGGAGCATTTACTGGTGCCAAAAAAGGTGGTAAAAAAGGTTTTTTTGAAGTCGCCAGCGGAGGTACGATTTTTCTAGATGAAATAGGAGAGCTTGAATTAAATACTCAAGCGAAACTGCTTAGAGTTCTACAAGAAAAAGAAATCGTCAGGGTTGGTGGAACAAAACCTATCCCAGTTGATGTTCGGATTATAGCTGCTACAAACGTCAATCTTGAAAAAGCGATAAAGAATGGAAAGTTTCGTAAAGATTTGTATTATCGCTTAAATGTAATACCTATTCAAATCCCCTCGTTAAGGGAAAGGAAGTCTGATATTCCTTTACTTACAAGACATTTGATAAAAAAATTAAATACTGAATACGGTAGAAAGGTAGAAGGAATATCTGAAGAGGTTTTACATGTTTTCCTTGAATATTCATGGCCTGGGAATGTTAGGGAACTTGAAAATATTTTAGGTCGAGCAATCATGAATATGACTTACAATGAAATCATGATAGAATTAGATCATTTACCACCTTTAGGTAAAGGTTTAATAACTACAAATAATGATATTTCTACACCTTTTCCCATCGAAGAAGAAATAATTCCTTTAAATGATATGATTTCAAAGATGGAGAAAGAATATTTGAAGAATGTATTAAATAAAACTAGTGGTAATAAAACAAAAGCAGCTCAATTACTTGGTATATCCATCAGAAATCTTTATTATAAGCTGGAGAAATATGGGTTAAACTAAACACTCCTGAAAAAAAATGCCTGCAATATTTTGCAGACGTGCAATTTATTGCAGGTATATTTTATTGAAAAACTGATTCTAGACTGGCTTAAAACAAGGGAAGCGCTTTCATTATATAGTTGGCATGATATTTGCATATTTAATTATGGTGTTGAGAATTAATGAACAAGTTTCTGTGAAGGTGATGTGATGGGTTCATTTCAAGTAATGATTGATAAAATCAAGAAAGGAAAAATACCTAAGATTGCAGTAGCAGCTGCAGATGATCTAGAGGTCCTTAGGGCAATCAAAGCAGCTACTGAGATGAATATTGCCACATTCCATCTAATTGGAAATGAGGATAATATTAAAAAGATTGCCGAAGAAATTAATTTATCTTTAAATAATATTGAGGTTTCAAATGAGTTTGATCCGATTATAGCCAGTAGAAAAGCTGTTGAATCGGTAAGTAATGGTAATTCTCAGATTTTAATGAAAGGGTTGGTTCCTACCGCAATAATCTTAAAGGCTGTACTAGATAAAGAAATTGGTTTAAGGACCGGTAGGATTTTAAGTCATGTGGCATTATTTGAAGTTGATGGTTATGACCGACCCATTTTGGTTACTGATGCGGCAATGAATATTGCACCAGATTTAGAGCAAAAGGTTCAAATCATCCAAAATGCAGTAGACATAGCTCATTCCATCGGTATCGATTTGCCGATAGTCGCTATGTTAGCAGCTGTAGAGATGGTTAACTCAAACATGCAAGCAACCGTTGATGCGGCTCTGCTCTCTAAAATGTCTGAGAGGGGACAAATTAAAGGTGCAATCATCGAAGGACCCTTAGCTTTAGACAATGCTATTTCAATTGAAGCTGCAAGACATAAGGGTATTGAAAATCAAGTTGCTGGTTTAGCAGATATCTTAGTGGTACCTAATATTGAGGTAGGTAATGTTTTATATAAGTCATTAGTTTATTTTGCTAAGGCAAGGGTTGGTGCAGTAATTACCGGTGCTAAAGCACCGATAGTATTAACATCTAGAGCAGATTCTCATGAAGCAAAACTTAATTCAATAATTTTAGCTGCTTTATCTGCTTGTGGGAACAATATTTAATATCATAATAAGGGGGAAGAATAAAATGAACATTTTTGATTATCTTGAAAAGTACGATTATGAACAAGTGGTGTTTGCACACGACAAAGAATCAGGTTTAAAGGCTATAATTGCAATCCATGATACTACATTAGGTCCTGCTTTAGGTGGAACTCGTATGTGGACTTATGAGTCTGAAGAAGCTGCTATTATTGATGCCCTACGTTTAGCTAGAGGTATGACATATAAAGCAGCTGCAGCTGGTTTAAACTTAGGTGGTGGTAAAACAGTTATTATCGGTGATCCTAAAAAAGATAAAAGTGAAGCACTTTTCCGTGCATTTGGACGCTACGTGCAAAGTTTAAATGGTCGTTATATCACTGCTGAAGATGTGGGAACTACTGTTCAAGATATGGATTGGATTCACTTAGAAACTGATTATGTTACAGGTATATCACCTGCATTTGGAAGTAGCGGAAATCCTTCACCAGTAACCGCATATGGAACTTACGTTGGAATGAAGGCAGCTGCTAAAGTTGCTTTTGGTGACGATAGCTTAGCAGGTAAGACCATTGCAGTTCAAGGTGTAGGAAGTGTTGCATTTAATCTTCTAAAACATTTACATGAAGAAGGAGCAAACCTAATCGTAACCGACATCAATGAAGAGAATGTAAATAGAGCTGTAAAAGAATTTGGGGCTAAAGCAGTAGGGGTTAACGAAATATACGGCGTTGAATGCGATATCTTCTCACCAAATGCTTTGGGTGGAATTATTAACGATGATACTATTCCGCAATTAAAGGCTAAATTAATCGCTGGTGCTGCTAATAACCAGCTGATGGAAGAACGTCACGGTGATATTTTACATGAAAAAGGCATTGTTTATGCTCCAGATTATGTAATTAATGCTGGAGGTCTAATAAATGTTGCTGATGAATTAAAGGGATATAATCGTGAGCGAGCAATGAAGAAAGTTGAAACTATTTATGATAACATTCTAAAAGTATTTGAGATTGTTGAACGTGATAACATACCATCATACAAGGCTGCGGACAGAATGGCTGAAGAAAGAATAGAACAAATGCGAAAAGTAAGAAGCAATTTCATTAAGAATGAAAAGAGTATTTTAAATCGTTAATTACAACTAAGATATGAAATAGGAAAAAAGCACATATCGTGCTTTTTTCCTCTAGATAGTAGAACGGAGTGGGTAGTAGTGGATCAAATATATCGCTTGTTAGTGATAAATCCAGGATCAACGTCAACGAAAATTGCTATTTTTGATAACGAAAAACCAATATTTGAAGAAACATTAAGACATGATGCTTCCGAATTAAACAAATTTAAACGTATTATTGATCAATTTAAATTTCGGAAAGATATTATTTTAGAAACCTTAAATAAACAAGGAATTAACATTACTAAATTAAGTGCCGTTGTTGGAAGAGGGGGGCTACTAAGACCTATCTCTGGTGGTACTTATCGTATAGATCAAGATATGTTAAATGATTTAAGAGAAGCGAAGTTTGGAGAACATGCTTCAAATCTCGGAGCGATAATAGCCCATGAAATAGCATCTCAATTAAATATTCCAGCTTATATTGTCGATCCAGTAGTTGTTGATGAAATGGATTCAAAGGCTAGGGTTACTGGATTACCAGAAATTAAGAGAAGAAGTATTTTCCATGCTTTAAACCAAAAGGCAGTTGCTAGAAGGATAGCTATGGATATGAAACTTCGGTATGAAGAAGCAAATTTTATTGTTTGTCATATGGGTGGTGGAATAACTGTCGGTGCTCATCACAAAGGTAAAGTAATAGACGTAAACAATGGATTAGATGGCGAAGGTCCTTTTTCTCCAGAAAGGAGTGGCTCTTTGCCGGTTGGTGATCTCATTTCACTTTGTTTCTTGGGTGAGCTTAGTGAAGAGCAGATTAGAAGAAAGATCGTAGGTAAAGGTGGATTAGTGGCCCATCTAGGTACTAATAGTGCTGTAGAAGTAGAGAAGATGATCGAAAATGGTAATCAAAAGGCAGCCTTTATATACGATGCAATGGCTTATCAGATTGCGAAGGAAATAGGTAAATTTAGTGTAGTTCTAAAAGGTAAGATTAACGCTATAATTTTAACTGGTGGTTTGGCCTATGGGAAGGAATTCGTACAGAAGATTATTCAATATGTAGATTGGATTGCTCCAGTTAAAGTCCATCCCGGAGAAAATGAGTTGTATGCTTTAGCCGAAGGTGGGCTTAGAGTTCTTCGAGGAGAAGAAAAAGAAAAACATTATGTTCGGGAGGTCGTAACTATTGAATAACGACCCTAGAATTAAAATTATTACAGGTCATTTCGGAAGTGGAAAAACGGAAATTTCCATTAATTTGAGCCGAATTGAAAAGGAAAAATATCAAAAGGTAGCGATTGTGGATTTAGACGTGATTAATCCCTATTTCCGTTCTAGAGAAGTTAATTCGTATTTCCAACAACTCGGTGTCGAGCTTATCGCACCTAAGGGAGAATTGGCTACTGCAGATTTACCAATTGTTTCTGGTGAAATCTATCGAGTATTCAATGATCACAATTATCGGGTAATCATTGATGTTGGTGGAGATAAAGATGGTGCTACTGCATTGGGTCAATATTATAATGAAATAAAAAATTTAGATTATCAAATGTATTTCGTTGTAAATGTTAACCGTCCTTATGTAAGCACTGTTGAAGGGATTATGGAAACGGTCAGGCAAATAGAAGTGGTTTCAAGATTGAAAGTATCGGCTTTAATTAATAATTCTAATCTTGGAATTGAGACTTCAGTAGATGACATCCAGCGTGGGCATCTGATTACCGAACAGGCGAGTAAAGAATTGGATTTACCCATTTTATATACAACTATTTCTAGTCATTTAAGAAATGAAACAAAAGACTTTGCTAAGGAACATCAAGTTCTTTATATTGATCGTTTTATGAGATTGCCATGGGAATAATCTTAAAAAACACCTTGCAAAAAAGTTAGTTTTATTAATATCTAATAAAGGGGAATGATTAACATGGAACCTCGTGTTGTATTTAATGAAGAATTATGTAAAGGATGTAGTTTATGCATATCAGCTTGTCCTAAGAACATAATTTATCTTGCAGATCGGTTAAATAGCAAGGGTTATCGTCCAGCAACTGTGACAGAACAAGATAAGTGTATTAGTTGTGCTGCTTGTGGAAGGATCTGTCCAGATGCTGTTATAACGGTTTATCGTCCGAAGAAGAAATAATGTTCTCAATTAATAGAAGGGAGAGAAATTAATGGGAAAAGTATTAATGAAGGGCAATGAAGTTATTGCTGAAGCGGCAGTTCATGCAGGATGTAAATATTACTTTGGTTATCCCATTACACCTCAAAGTGAATTAGTTGCATATATGGCAAAACGTTTACCCGAAGTTGGTGGTCTTTTCTTACAAGCCGAAAGTGAAGTGGCAGCTATCAATATGGTTTATGGTGCTGCTAGTGCTGGTGTTAGAGTGATGACCTCTTCTTCAAGTCCTGGAGTTAGTTTAAAACAGGAAGGAATATCATATTTGGTTGGTGCAGAATTACCTGCTGTAATTATTAATGTTATGCGTGGTGGACCAGGATTAGGTAGTATCCAACCTTCTCAGTCGGACTATTTCCAAGCAACAAAAGGGGGAGGACATGGAGATTACCAGATTCCTGTATTTGCTCCGGCTACCTTACAAGAAATTGTCGACCTGATGCAAGATGCATTTGATATTGCTGATCGTTATCGAACTCCAGTTTATATACTTGGAGATGGTATGCTTGGACAAATGATGGAACCGGTTGAATTTACTGAAAGAAAAGCAGCTGAATTACCACCGAAGGATTGGGCTACAACTGGTACGCGTGGTGATGGCGGACCAAAAATCACCAATTCACTTCGTTTGGACCCAGATGACTTAGAAAAACATAATAATCATTTGCAAGAAAAATACTCAAAAATTAAAGAAAATGAAGTGAGATTTGAGAATTATCTAACTGAAGATGCAGATTATATTGTTGTTGCATACGGAACTGTTTCTAGAATCGCAAAAAATGCTATCAAGAAAGCTAGAGAAAAAGGAATTAAAGTAGGAATGATTCGTCCGATTTCATTATGGCCATTCCCAGAAAAGCCTTTTTATGAAACTAGGGAGAATGTTAAAGCTTATTTAACTGTTGAAATGAGCGCTGGGCAAATGGTAGAGGATGTTAGATTAGCAGTCAATGGGTATAAACCAGTTCATTTTTATGGTAGAACGGGTGGAATGGTGCCATCTCAAGAGGATATACTTGCTGAAATCATCAAAATGGCTGGGGGTGATCAATAATGATGGAATTAGTTTTTGAAAGAACAAATGGTTTGACTGAAAAGCCCACTCATTACTGTCCTGGTTGTACACATGGCATAATACATCGTCTTGTTGGTGAAGTTTTAGAGGAAATGGATATTATTGAAGATACTGTTGGTGTGGCGTCTGTTGGTTGCTCGGTTCTTGCGTATGATTATTTTAACTGTGATATGACGCAAGCTGCCCACGGTAGGGCTCCCGCAGTGGCAACTGGTATCAAAAGGGTTTTACCTAAGGATCGTATCGTATTTACCTATCAAGGAGATGGAGATTTAGCATCAATTGGTATGGCCGAGATTGTTCATGCTGCTGCACGTGGTGAAAACATTACAGTTATATTTGTGAATAATGCTATTTATGGTATGACTGGTGGACAAATGGCACCTACATCTTTAGTGGGACAAAAAACAGCTACTTCTCCTTTTGGAAGGGATATTGCTTTACAAGGTTCACCTATTAGGGTATCTGAATTATTGGCAACTTTAGATGGTGCTTCTTATATTGAGCGTGTATCTACCCATGATGTGGCAAGTATTATTAAAGCGAAAAAAGCTATTCGTAAGGCATTTGAAACTCAGAAAAACGGTTTAGGTTTTTCGATGGTTGAAGTATTATCAACTTGTCCAACTAACTGGGGAATAGATCCAAAAGAATCATTGGATTGGGTAAAGGAAAAAATGATTCCTGAATACCCTCTTGGTGTCTACAAAGATGTTAAGGGGGGTAAATAAGATGTTACATGAGATTATAATTGCTGGTTTTGGTGGTCAAGGTGTAATGTCAATGGGACAATTACTAGCATATTCGGGAATGCACGAGGATAAGCAAGTTTCTTGGCTTCCATCTTACGGTCCAGAACAACGTGGTGGAACTGCTAACTGTTCAGTAATAATCAGTGATGAACCAGTTGGTTCTCCGGTTATTTCTCATCCATCCGTAGCTATAGTCTTAAATAAGCCATCATTTGATAAGTTTGAACCATTAGTAAGTCCTGGTGGAATATTGATTGTAAATAGTTCATTGGTTGATAAAAAATCAAGTCGTGACGATATCACAGTAATTGAGGTTCCTGCTTCTGAGATCGCTAATGAGATTGGGGAACCTAAAGTGGCTAACTCAGTTATTTTAGGGACCTTCTTAAAATTAACAAATGCGGTTTCACCTGATTCAATAATTGAAGCATTGAAAAAGGTTCTTCCAGAGAGAAGACATAACTTGATTCCTGCAAATAAAGTTGCCCTTGAAAAGGGTGCAGAATTAATAAATAAATAATTTTTTCTTTCATTAAAAACTGGTGAAAATGGCACAAGAAAACCTCCGCTGTTTATTCGGAGGATGGATTGTGCCTTTAATTTTAAGTTTGTTGCCTAATTACCGTTATCGTAAATAACTTGTATATTATAATATTATAATATTAAAGTAATAATACACAAAAAGAGGAAGGAAGAATTAATTTATGATTGAGCAAAAACAATTTGATGTGGTATTTATTGGAGCTGGTCCGGGAGGTTATGTAGCAGCAATTAGAGCTGCGCAGCTAGGTTTAAAAGTTGCAGTTATTGAAAAGGATAAGGTTGGAGGAACTTGTTTGCATCGTGGGTGTATTCCTACCAAGGCTTTATTAAGAAGTGCTGAAATATATCGAAATGCTAAAGAAGGCAGCGAATTCGGGATTAATATTGATAATATCACATTAAACTTCACACAAGTTCAAAATAGAAAACAGCAAGTTGTTGATCAATTAAAAAAGGGTATTGAATTTCTTTTTAAAAAGAATAAAGTTACCTTAATTGAAGGTTATGGCCGGATAGAGAATAGTGGTTCGGATTCTAATAAGGTTGTTAGAGTAGAAACTGCTGATGGTGAAAAAGTTGTATCTACAAAAAAAGTTATTATTGCTACAGGATCTAAACCTAAAACGTTGCCTGGCTTAGAAATTGATGGTAAATACATAATTACAAGTGATGAAGCTTTAGAAATGGAAGAACTTCCAAAATCTATGATTATTGTAGGTGGGGGAGTAATTGGGATGGAATGGGCATCCCTTTTAAATGATTTTGGAGTAGAGGTTACAGTAGTTGAGTTCTTACCAAGAATTTTGCCGTTAGAAGATTCAGATGTTAGTAAAGATATCACTAGGACAATGAAAAAGCGTAAAGTTAAAATTCATACAGGTACCATGGTATTACCTGAAACTATCAAAATTGTTGATGGACGCGTTGAATTAGAGGCTAAAAAAGGTGAAAAGATGCTTCAACTTTCTGCTGAAAAGGTATTGGTATCTGTTGGTAGAGTAGCTATGATAGATAATATTGGACTGGAGAATACCAAGGTTGAGGTTGAAAAGGGAGTAATAAAGGTAAATGAGTTCTTTCAAACAACGGACAGCAACATATATGCAATTGGTGATGTGATTGGGGGGTTACAACTTGCTCACGTTGCCTCTCATGAAGGTATTGTTGCCGTTGAACATATAGCAGGTAAAAATCCAAAACCATTTAATTATTTAACGGTTTCAAAATGTACATTTACTCATCCTGAAGTAGCCAGTGTAGGCTTAACTGAAGATGAAGCAAAGGAAAAGGGTTATGAAGTTAAAGTAGGTAAGTTCCAATTTAGAGGAATTGGTAAAGCGTTGGTTCATGGTGAAGTTGATGGGTTTATTAAACTGGTAGTAGATCAAAAGACTAATACTCTTTTGGGAGCTCATATGGTTGGTCCACACGTAACGGATATGATTTCAGAGGCAGGTCTTGCTAAAGTTTTGGAGGCTACTGCAATGGATATCGCGCATACAATCCATCCGCATCCGACATTAGCCGAAGCGATTATGGAAGCTGCGTTAGATGTGGATAATGAAGCTATTCATGCATAAATATAAAAAATTTTAAAGGTTCTTTATTAACACGAAAACAGGTTACGAGATTATTCTTGTAACCTGTTTCTAACTCATAACTGGTTTTTCATTTTTATTTTTTTGCTTGATTAAGTTCCCTTTGACGTAATTCAACCCGTCTGATTTTACCAGAAGTTGTCTTTGGAAGTTCATCAATAAATTCAATTTTACGTGGATACTTGTATGGGGCAGTTAATTTCTTAACATGATCTTGTAATTCTTTAACGAGACCTTCTTTATTTTTATCGACTTCATCTTTAAGAACTATAAATGCCTTAACTACATGACCTCGAACTTCATCGGGACTTGCTACAACAGCGCATTCTTGTACATAAGGGTGTTTTACTAGGGCATCTTCAACTTCAAATGGGCCGATTGTGTAACCTGAGCTGATTATGATATCATCTCCACGACCTTCAAACCAATAATAACCATCTTCATCTTTTTTAGCGGTGTCTCCCGTTATATACCAATCTCCTCGAAACTGCATTGCGGTACGTTCAGGATCTTTATAATATTCTTTAAATAAAGCAGGTGTATCTTTATGAACTGCGATATCACCAACTACTCCTACACTAACAGGTTTGCCGTTTTCATCGATTATTTCTACTAGATTTCCAGGAGTAGGTTTTCCCATTGAACCTGGTTTAATTTTCATACCTTCTAATACTCCTACCAACAATGTATTTTCCGTTTGTCCGTATCCATCACGAACATTAACATTAAAAAACTTTTTGAAAGTATCAATTACTTCACGATTTAATGGTTCACCAGCGGATACTGCACTTCTAAGATTAGGTAGAGAATATTGGTCGATGTTGTCAATTTTCGCCATCAAACGATACTCTGTTGGTGTACAGCATAATACATTAACTTCATAGTCTTCCATCAGTTGAAGGTATTTATTAGGTTCAAATTTACCTTGATAAGATAATCCTGTTGCACCTGAACCTAAAGTAGCTAAGAAAGGACTCCAAATCCATTTTTGCCAACCTGGTCCTGCTGTAGCCCAAACAACATCATCTTCTTTGATATTTAGCCAATTCTTGGCGGAGGTTTTTAAATGAGCATATGCCCATCCATGGGAGTGCACAACCCCCTTAGGATTCCCGGTAGTTCCTGAAGTATAGGATATAAATGCCATATCGTCTCTTTTGGTATCCGCCATTTTAAGAACGTCACTGCTTTGACTCATTAATTCATCAAGATCTAACCAACCTTCTACTTGAGCGCCAAGTACAAATTTTTTAAGATTGTTGATATTATCAACATTATCAAATTCATTGACATAAGGGTAATAACAGATTACAGCATTTGCTTCACTATGGTTAATCCTATATTGAAGATCTTTGGTGCGTAACATCTCAGAGTTTGGGATTACTACTAACCCTGCTTTTAAGGCACCAAGATAAACGGTATAGGCTTCGATGGACCTTGGCACCATTATAAGAACCTTATTACCTTTTTGTAACCCTTGATTAAGTAATGCATTCCCAACTTTGTTAGCTTTTTTGATCAAGTTAGCATAAGTTATTTCACTTCTATCTCCCTTTTCATTTTCCCACTTAATAGCAATCTTGTCGGGATCTTGTGCATAACGTTCAATTTCTTCTACCAAATTATAATTTTCTGGTGCAATTAAGGATTTTTTATCCATAAATATCCTCCTCTCCAAAACTTTAATGGCTTTATTATACAAAATAATCATAATTTTTTGAATATTTAATTTAGGGATAATTATAAAAATTAATCATTTATAAAGAAAAATGCCAATCATTTATTGAATGTAAAAAATATTATTAATATTATATAATTAATAAATATTAAGAAAATACAAACATAAAGAAAGAGGGGACGTCTGTGAGAGAAATTAATAACAATGAGTATCATCAATGGATTAAAGAAACGAAAGAAATAATAGATAAATTTCCAGAAAGAAAGAAATCATTTAAAACGAGTTCCAAAATACCAGTGGAAAGACTATATCTGCCATCAGAAATTACTAATTCCTATTTGGAAAAATTAAATTTTCCCGGGGAATATCCTTTTACAAGAGGTATTCAACCGACTATGTATCGGGGTAGATTATGGTCGATGAGACAGTATGCGGGTTTCTCTTCAGCTGAAGAATCAAATAAACGCTATAAGTATCTTTTAGAACAAGGACAAACTGGACTAAGTATTGCCTTTGATTTACCCACTCAAATTGGTTATGATTCTGATGATCCACGCGCCAAAGGCGAAGTTGGTAAGGTTGGAGTAGCCATCGATTCATTGAAAGATATGGAAATATTATTTGATGCTATTCCATTAGATAAAGTTAGTACTTCTATGACTATTAATGCTCCTGCTGCTATTTTACTTGCTATGTATATTGTAGTTGCTGAAAAACAAGGAGTTTCTGCTGATAAACTGTCAGGAACGATTCAAAATGATATTTTAAAAGAATACATAGCCAGAGGGACATATATTTTTCCACCAAAACCATCAATGAGACTGATTACGGATATTTTTAAGTATTGTTCTAAAAACATGCCAAAATGGAATACGATAAGTATTAGTGGTTATCACATTCGTGAAGCAGGTTCTACTGCTGTTCAAGAAATTGCTTTTACCATCGGGAATGCTATTGCTTATGTTGAAAGTGCCCTTGAGACAGGACTTGAAATAGATGAGTTTGCACCTAGACTTGCTTTTTTCTTCAATTCTCACAACAATTTCTTTGAGGAGATTGCCAAATTTCGTGCGGCTAGAAGAATATGGGCGAAGGTAATGAAAGAAAGATTTAATGCTAAGAAAAAAAAGTCACTTCAGTTACGTTTTCATACTCAAACTGCTGGCTCAACATTAACGGCACAACAGCCCGATAATAATATTGTACGAGTAACATTACAAGCCTTAGCTGCAATCTTAGGTGGAACTCAAAGTCTGCACACCAATTCAAGAGATGAGGCTTTGGCTTTACCAACAGAAGAGTCTGCACGAATTGCCTTAAGAACTCAACAAATTATTGCTTACGAGTCTGGAGTTACTGATACAGTGGATCCGCTAGGTGGTTCATATTACATTGAAGAATTGACAGATAGAATTGAAAAAGAAGTTGAGAAATATCTTCAGAAAATAGATGAATTAGGTGGGGCAGTTAAAGCGATTGAGGAAGGATATATTCAAAGAGAGATTCATAAAGCTGCCTATGATTATCAACAAGATATTGAAAGGAAACAACAATGGATAATCGGATTAAATGCATTTGCAATTGAAAATGAAAAGATGCCTGAAATTCATCGAGTTGACCCTATTGTGGCCCAAGAACAAGAACAAAAATTATTAGAATTAAAAGCAACTAGAGACAATTATGCTGTGACTAGTACTTTAAAAGCATTAAAAGAAGCTGCCAAAACTGATAAGAATTTAATGCCTTATATTATTGATGCAGTTAAAGTTTATGCTACCTTAGGAGAAATTACTAATGTATTAAGGGACGTTTTTGGTGAGTATCAACCGAGTTGATAGGAGGGAGAGTCTAATATGAAGAAAAAGATTAGAGTGTTAATTGCAAAACCTGGACTTGATGGGCATGATCGGGGAGCGTTAATAATTGCTCAGGGACTCAGAGATGAAGGGATGGAGGTTATATATACTGGATTAAGACAAACCCCTGATCAGATTGTTAGTACGGCAATTCAAGAAGATGTTGATTGTATAGGATTATCAATTTTATCTGGGGCACATAATGAATTGTTCCCAGAAGTGACTAGATTATTAAAAGAAAATGGTGCAGAAGATATTTTAGTAATTGGTGGTGGTGTAATACCCGAGGATGACATTCCTTATTTAAAGGAACAGGGAGTCAAAGCTGTATTTACACCGGGTACTCCCATTGCAGAAATAGTCAAATTCATTAAGGAAAATGTGGTCAATGAAACAATGGATAGTTTTGAAAAAAAAATTAATAAATCTCTTAAGAAGATTGATCATATTGGGATAGCTGTGGAAAAATTGGATACTGCTATTAATTTTTTTAAAAATACTTTAGGGTTAGAGATGCTGGGGTTAGACGAGGTTGCAAATGAAGGGGTCAAGATAGCGTTCTTTAAGATAGGTGATATTAAAATAGAGCTTCTTGAACCGATTGATGAAGAAAGTCCCATTTATAAATATCTTCAAAAGAAGGGAGAAGGGATTCATCACCTAGCATTTGAGGTCGAAGATATTTTGTATCAATTTCAATTAATGGGTGAGTTAGGTATTCCTTTACTTCAAGATACACCAAAAATCGGTGCTAATGGGAAGAAGGTTGGCTTTATTCATCCTAAGGCATCACATAAAGTTTTAATAGAGTTTTGTGAGAGAGGGGATGGGTAAATAAGTGTTAACCAAAATAAAAGAGTTACAAGAGCGAAAAAGTAAGATTGAGTTAGGCGGTGGTAAGAAAAAAATCGAATCACAGCATTCAAAGGGAAAACTAACCGCAAGAGAACGAATTTCACTACTTTTAGATGAGGGTACGTTTGTTGAGTTAAATCCCTTTATCGAACACAGGGTTACGAACTTTGGTTTAGATAAAGTCGAAGCTCCGGGAGAAGGGGTTGTTACTGGATATGGAAAAATTAATGGAAGAGGAGTATATGTATTTGCCCAAGATTTTACTGTTTTTGGAGGAGCATTAGGGGAAATGCACGCCAAAAAAATAGTGAATATCATGGATTTAGCAGTAAAAAATGGTTGTCCTATCATTGGGTTAAACGATTCAGGTGGTGCTCGGATTCAAGAAGGAGTTATATCTTTAGATGGATATGGACACATTTTCTATCGGAATTCTATCTACTCTGGTGTTGTTCCTCAAATTTCGGTAATTATGGGGCCAAGTGCGGGTGGAGCAGTTTATTCTCCTGCTATAACAGATTTCATTTTTATGGTTGAAAATACGAGTAAAATGTTCATTACAGGCCCTAAGGTTATCGAAGCAGTTACTGGAGAAAAGATTTCTTCAGAGGAACTTGGTGGTGCTAGTGTTCACTCAACTATTAGTGGGATTGCCCATTTTATTTCCCCTACTGAAGTAGAAGTGTTAGAGCAGGTTCGCCGTCTACTAAGCTATTTACCACAAAATAATCAAGAAAAACCACCAACATTAGAAGTTAACAATAATGATGATGATTGGTGTGAGGAATTAATTGATATTGTCCCTATCGAAGGAACAAAAGTATATGATGTGCGTGATGTAATCTATAACATCATAGATGATGGGGATTTTATGGAGGTTCATGCTAATTTTGCAAAGAATATTGTGGTAGGGTTTGCGAGGATTAGTGGAGAGAGTGTGGGGATAATTGCTAATCAACCCAAAGTAATGGCAGGTGGACTAGATATAGACTCTTCTGATAAAATAGCAAGGTTTATTCGATTCTGCGACTCTTTCAACATCCCACTTATTACTTTTGAAGATGTAACTGGTTTTTTTCCAGGGGTTATGCAAGAACATCGGGGAATTATTAGACATGGAGCAAAAATTTTATATGCCTACTCTGAAGCTACCGTCCCTAAAATCACTGTAATCCTTAGAAAAGCATATGGCGGGGCATATGTTGCTTTAAATAGTAAGTCAATAGGAGCAGATTTAGTGTTTGCTTGGCCTAATGCAGAAATAGCAGTGATGGGACCAGAAGGTGCCGCTGGAATAATCTTCAGTAAAGAGATCAACGAAAGTCAAGATCCAGTTAAAACAAGATTAGAGAAAATTCAAGAATATCGTGAGAAGTTTGCTAATCCCTATGTGGCAGCTTCAATGGGGATGGTTGATGATATTATTGACCCAAGAGAAACAAGAAAAAAATTAAAACAAGCATTAAGTATGTTGAAAAATAAAAAAGAGTCAAGGCCTAGGAAAAAACATGGTAATATACCGTTATAAAAGATAACTTTATAATAGGTATAATAATGCGACCGTAAATGTCAAAATATTATTTACGGTCGCATTATTGGTAATATTCACAAAATACAAATTATACTATTGTTATAATGTTTTCTGAGTCATTACGAATAATAGCTAAAGCCTTTTTTAAAGTTAAATTATTTTTTTCTTCGATCTCTTTTTTTCTCGGAATTTCAGGATATAGATTAGGAAGATCATCCCATGTCTTTGGTAAAGGGACAGGTGATTTATCTTGCCATTTCTCTATCCATTCTATAGGAAGAGAGCCTTCACCTAGATAAGAAATATCATTCATTTCTAACCATATGTATGTCCATGCCCGTGGTACAACACGCCAAATATCATATCCACCACCACCAACAGCAATCCACTTGCCATCACAATATTTGTGAGCGATTTCATGGGCTAGTTTTGGGATATAACGATATGTTTTCATTGTCACATAAAGGTGGGATAATGGGTCATGGTAATGGGAGTCAACGCCATTTTGAGTGACGATAACGTCAGGTTTATAATAATCAGCAATTTCTTGTAATGCTGTTTTATAGGTCTTTAAATATGATTCATCTTCGGTAAAGGGATCTAATGGAATGTTAAAGGAATATCCGAACCCTTTGCCGCTTCCACGTTCATCTACATTACCAGTACCCGGGAACAAATATCTTCCCGTTTCATGAAAAGATAATGTGCATACTTGATCAGTATCGTAAAAGGCCCATTGTACTCCATCACCATGATGGGCATCAGTATCGATATAGAGAACACGTTTATGATATTTTTTTATTATATAATTAATAGCAATCGAACTATCGTTATATATACAAAAACCTGAAGCTCTTGCTCGAAATCCATGATGCAGACCACCACCAAGATTAAGGGAATGTTGGACTTTACCTTCCATAACCATTTCCACTGCTTTTAAAGTACCACCAACTGTTAATGCGCTTGCCTCGTGCATATTAGGGAATATAGGGGTGTCTTCAGTACCTATTCCATAATTTAATCCAACTTCTTCTGCGATCTTTCCTTGTCCCGCCTGTTTGATGATATTGATATATTTAGGATCGTGAATTAGGGCTAATTCTTCATCAGTAGCGAATCTTGGAGTAATGATTTGAGAAGGGGCTAAAGCACCAAGTTTTTTTAATAGATCATAGGTGAGTTCGATTCTTAACTGGTTAAACGGATGGTCATCGCCAAACTTATAATTTTGAAACTGATTGGAATAGATAAAAACAGCTTTTGAGTTCATAATGTAATCCCCGGCAAATTAGGCCATAAGACAGTATAACCCGCATTTTTTAAATCATTGATGATACTTGTAGGGTTCATCGTTTGTAAACGGAATACTAATATTTTATATTCCTCACTTTTTGAATAGGGATAAACTAATACACTATTGATATTAACCTTTCGTTTGGCGATTATCGCAACTACCTTTGCTAACATTCCGGAGATATTTTTTACTTTAACTTCGATCTGTGAGCTTGGCTGTAAAGCTCCAGTTAATTGTATTAAGGTGTACAAAATATCTTTTTCAGTTATAATTCCCACTAATTTCCCCTCTTTAGTCACTGGTAAACACCCAATTTCCTTCTCGTAAAAAATTGCAGAAACTTCTTCCACGAAATCAAGGGGATGTACAGTGATTACATTCTTAGTCATTATCTTTTCAACTGAATTTTGTAGTTCGTTGCAGTGCTCTTCTTTTTGGAAAATAGAAGGGCAAGCATCACGGATATCTTTATCTGAAATAATACCGAGTATATGTTTTTGTTCGTTAATGATAGGAATATGACGGATATGATGTTCATTTAAAAGCTGCAAGGCGGTCTCAATTGTATCATCTTTTTTTAATGTGATTACTTCAGTTTTCATAATTTCTTCTACGACCATTTTATCTCACTCCTCTCCAATTAGATCTATTAATGGACAAAGTTATTTTTAAAACGTAGTTTATCAAATTGAATAATCGCTTCTTGGGGCACTCTATTCCCAATCCTAACCATAAGACAATTAGCAGGATGGGCGGAAATTTCAGGATCATCCGTAGCAAAACACTCTAATCCACCGGCATTCATTACTTTCTCCATAACTTTTCTATATCTCCAAATATCCAGTTCTGTTCCTGTTAAATCCCAGTGCCAATAATATTCAGTGGTTAATATTATATAATCTTCCATAGCATCGTCCATCATGGCAACCTTTAAAAGATTTTTGGCCACTTGATAACCTCGATACTTTGGGACTACTTCAATTGCGCCAAGCTCTATTAAATTATCCATATTTCCCTCAGACCAACGCTCAAAAGGATCGGGATAATGGAAGGTAACATAACCAATAATTAAATTAGCATCTCTTGCGAGAATTATACGTCCTTCTGGTAATCTTGCTATTTCAACTAAAGCTTTATGTTGTTTTTTAGGTGTTCTAAAGGTTTTTAGGTCTTCATGAAAATTATAATTAGCTATTTTATCAGCTGGAACAGGGCCTTCAATGATTAGCTTGGCTAGTGGTGTTTTTAGTTCCATGCTATAAAAAGTTTTATTATGAATCATCGGGAATCACCCTTACCCAAATTATATTCTATATCTACCTTATATCATTATTATATAAAATAAAAACCATTCTAAATAGAAATAAAATTGTCAAATTATCAAAAATTACAAATATGGTTCAACTATAGAAGTCAGAGCAATTAAAACCCCCAAAATATATCAGAATATTTTTCTTTCGCGCAGGTCTGTAATAAATCCTTTATAATGAAAGTGAAGGGACTTGCAACTATTTTTTAATACTCATATTTTTAGAATTGAAACTACCTACCTAATTTATCACTGTTGCTCGTATATAATACCGATGGGGTTGATAATATTGATTAATGTTGAGGAGTTAATATATTCAATACAGAATGGATCTGAACGTGATAGAGAAAAGTTAATAGAAATGTACAAACCACAAATTCTTTATTGGACAAGTAATTTATGTAAAAGGAAGTTAGATTGGACGAATGATGAACTTAGCATAGCACTGATGGCTTTTAACGATGCTATTGACTCCTTTGAGGTAAAAAAAGGAGCAAATTTTTCAACATACGCTAAGATAGTAATCAAACATAGACTTATCGATTATTTTAAGAAAGAACAAAAACATAGACACTTGTCACTTACGATTGTTGATGAAGAAGAAACTGAATTTACTCCGGCAGAGATTAAATTGGCTACAGAAAATTATTATAAAGAGCTCGAGAGAATAGAAAGGGTAGAAGAATTACAACTTTATCAAAAGAAATTATCAGAATTCGGCATTTCATTTATTGAGTTGACAAAACACTCCCCAAAACATAAAGATACTAGAAAAAGACTAACATACGCAGCTCAGTGTTTGGTGTCTGATATCAATTTAGTAAAAAAATTCCAAAGAACAAAACAATTGCCGATTAAGGAATTAATATTAATGACGGGTTTAAGTAGAAAGGTATTGGAAACAGGAAGGAAATATGTGGTAGCGGTATCTTTGATTCTTTTAAATAAAGAGTTTAAACATCTGAGAAGTTTTATTGAAATAGGGGGTGATGGTTGTGAAGGTTAATGCTTTAGTAATGGAACTTAGAGAAAACTCGATGGTTATTCTCACAAAAGATGGTGAATTTAAAGAAGTAGTAATCCCAGCGAAAAAACCCAGAATCGGTGATTATATAGATGTTGAAATCGAACAGGTAGATGTAGAAGAAAAAAGACGAAAAGTCTTTATCCCAATATATAAATTTGCTTCTATTGCTTCCATTTTTATTTTATTGATAATTGGTACCTTAATTCTAAACCCTTTTAATAAGCCTGTCGTTGCAGTGGCATTAGACATAAATCCTAGTGTTGAATTTTATCTGAATCAAAAAGGACTAGTAAGTAAGACTTCAGCATATAATTCTGATGGACAGAAAATACTGGATCAAATTGACGTTGAAGGTTTACCGTTAGTAGAGGCGATTGAAACATTTATTAAAAAAAGTATTGATGAACAATATCTTTCACCGACGAAAGATAATTTGATCTACATCTCATTTACCAAAATTGATCAAGACGCACAACTTCCGGAAATCTTAGATATCGAAAATAATGTTGAACAAGTATTACAGGAGGAAAAACTAGAAGGAAATTTAGTACTAGAAGAAGTTTCGGTTACAGAATGGGAAGAAGCTAAGGAAAATAATATTTCAGTAAATAAACTAAATGTTATTAAAAAACTTCCTACTTCCATTCAAGCTGGTGTGAAAGAGAAAGCTAACGATTTATCGATAAGTAATATACTAGATGAGAGTAGGGTAGATATTAAAATGGTTGTTCCAAATGTAAAACATATTACAAGTGATAAAAAAGATAAAGATGATTCAGATGATAATGAGGATGAATCTAGTGAAAATAAAGATGAAGATGATGATACTAAAAAAATGAAAGATCTTGAAGATATGAAAAATGATGTTTACGACGAAAATAAAAAAGATGATAATGACAGAAAATTTGATAAAGATGAGGATGAAAATAAACGTAAAGATCATTCAATTGAGAAAGTATCAGAAAAAAAGGAAGATGAAGACAAAAATATGAAGAGAGAAAGGCAAGAATCTCGTAAAACTAAAGAAAATAAATCAAAAGATGATGATGAAGAGGACGAAAAGACACAAAAATCCTCAGAAAAAGAAGGTATGAAAGATAAAAAACAGAATGATGGAAGAAATGATAAATATGAGAATGGTAAAGGAGATTCCATCGATAGAGAAAGAAAATATAGTGAAGATAAAAAGTTCAAAGATGATAAAAATAAAGACAAAAAGGCTGAAGATAAAGATGATGTAAAGAAAAAAAGTGGTTCAGGTACTATTAAACAAGATAATCATTCAGAGGATAATGTAAGTGATCATAATAATTCAGCTGACACAAAAGATGATGATATTGAAGATAGCAATGATGATGAAAATGATCAAAACAGTAAGGAAAATGATGGCGATTGAGAAATGCTCAGAAATGTCCAGCGAAAAGCTGGACTTTAATTTTTTTTTATTTTTTTTAAAACTACCTCCTTAAAAAAAGAAAAAAAACCGAATAAGAATTAGGAGGAATAAAGCGAAAGAAAATATAACGATCTTCGAGGAGGAGTATTTCAGATGAAAGGTTTTAATATGAAAAAAATCATTACATTTAGTCTTTTAATAACTTTAGTAATCGGGGGAACTCCAGTTTATGCAGTTAATCACACAATAAATCAAAGCACAGATCAAGCTACTGACCAAACTGTTGAACAAACGGCAGACCAAACAGTAGATCAAACTATTGATCAAGCGGCGGATCGAACTGTTGACCAAGCTGTTGAACAAACAGTAGACCAAACAATAGATCAAGTGGCAGATCAGACAGCAGACCCAACCGTTCAAGAAGAAGTAACTGTGGAAGCTGGTTTAACGCCTGATAATATTTTTTATTTACTTGATAGGATGCAAGAAAAGTTACAGTTATTATTTACAATCGATCTACAAAAGGAATCTGAATTATTGCTATCCTTTGCTCAAGAACGATTACTGGAATCTGATCAAATGTTAAATGAAGGTAAAGAAGAATATATCAACTATTTGATTGATAATTATATTGAGACATTAAATCAAGCTGAAGAAAAGGTTGCTGAAGTAGTTATTGATGAACAAGTTGAAGAAGAAGTTAAAGAAACTTTAACCAATAAGTTGGAAGATGTAATAACTGTTGATGATACTATTGAAGAACAGCTAGATGAAAATACAAAAGAGCAATTGCAAGTAAAAAAACAGGAAGCATATCTAGTTGCCAATGTTGTAAAAGAACTTGACCCTGAAAAAGTAAAAAAACTTCGTGACGAGGGATTAGGATTTGGACAAATTGTAAAAGTTACTACGATGTCAGAATTAAGTGGGAAAACCGAAGAAGAAATTTTGGATCTGATGAATGATAACAAAGGTTTAGGAGTAATTGCCCAGGAACTTGATATTGAGCCACGAGATATGGTAAAAAAAGTGGTCAAAAAGAAAGAAAAATTAATAAAAGAGGCATTAGAAGAAGCAATTAACACTGGTAATGAAACAGCTATTAAAGAACTAACAGAAACCTTAATAGAAGTAAAAGTCGAAAAGAAAGAGTTAGGACTTATCAAAAAAATTGCGAAGCTAGAGCAAGAAGTGACAGAAAAAATTGATGAGATTTCAGAGGAATTAAGGAATGGAGAAATAACCCAAGAGGAAGCGCAATTAAAAATAGAAGAATTAAAAGAAGAAACACAAGAAGAAATGGAAGAAATTAGAGAAAAAGCGGCTAAGATTGAGGATAAAGTAAAAAAAGAAATGAAAAAAGAGGAAAATAAATATAAAGAAAAGTTCCGTGAAGAAGATGATGACGATGATGATGAAGATATAGATGATGAAGATAAAGATGTTAAGGAAAAGAAGGAAAGCAAACGAGAACATGATAAAGAGAAAGAAATAAAGAAAAAAGAAAAAAAAGAGAGAGAAAAAGCTCATAAAGAAGATGACGACGATGATGATTTTGAAAAGACAAAAATAAAAAAATACAAAGAACGAAAAGATAACGAAGATTCCAAGAAAAAAGATGACGATGACGAAGACAAAAAGAAGCATAAGGACAAAGACGATGATGAAGATTAATATGATTAAAACCTCTGCTTAAGGGCGGAGGTTTTTTCATGGTTATTACAATAACAAGATGGTAAAATGATTAATATAATTGCTAACATTATCAAATTAGTTTACCGGAGGTGCAAGCATGGTTAATAGAGAGCGGTTAATTGAACTATTTAAAGAATTGGTCATGGTAGATAGTGAAACTGGTCATGAAAGAGCTATTGCTGATATTTTGAAGAAAAAATTCTCAGAACTAGGGTTAGAAGTTGTTGAAGACGATTCAATGGTTAGAACAGGCCATGGTGCAGGCAATATAATTGCTACCCTTGAGGCTAATGTTGAAAATGCGGCCAAAGTTATTTATTTTACTTCTCATATGGATACCGTAACCCCGGGAAAAGCTATAAAACCAGAGGTAGAAGGTGAATATATTGTTTCTGACGGTACTACAATTTTAGGTGCTGATGATAAAGCAGGTATTGCAGCTATGTTAGAAGCTTTAGCGGTTATTAAAGAGTATAATTTGTCCCATGGAAAGATACAGTTTTTGATTACAGTTGGTGAGGAATCAGGGCTAAAGGGGTCAAAAAATCTGCAAGAAGGACTTCTTCAGTCTGAATATGGATTCGCTTTTGATAGTAATGGACCAGTGGGTAATATTATCGTTGCTGCACCTACACAAGCCAGAATTAGTGCCACTGTCCATGGAAGATCAGCACATGCAGGTGTAAATCCTGAAGATGGAATAAGTGCGATTCAGGTTGCAAGTTATGCAATTTCGAAGATGAAACTAGGGCGAATTGATAATGAAACTACTGCTAACATTGGTAGATTTGAGGGTGGCAAAGCGACTAATGTGGTTTGTGATCGTGTCGATATTTTGGCTGAAGCTCGGAGTATTAAAGAAGAAAAGTTACTTAGACAAATTGAACATATGAAAAATGCTTTTGATCAAGCGGCTCAACATTTTTCTACCAATGTAGATTTTACTTATGAGATAATGTATCCTGCATTTCATTTTTCTGAAGCTGATATTTTGGTTCAAAATGTAAAGAAGGCGATAGAAGCTATTGGAAGAGAGCCGAAATTAATCACAAGTGGTGGTGGAAGTGACGCCAATGTAATGAATGGATTAGGTATACCTACAGTCAATTTAGGAATCGGTATGGAAAACATACATACGACTAGTGAAAGAATCGCCATTGAAGAACTATTTAAAGCAACGGAACTAATCATTCAATTAATTCGTCAATATAGCAAATAAATAAGCAAGAAAAGCTCCTTTATAGTTATAAGGGAGCTTTTTTAAATCATATCAATAATATAAAAGGTAATATAGGGGGGTAAATATGGTTAGGTGGGGGATTGGGAAGGTTATCGAGATAAGTAAAGAAACGAAAAATATTCAGGTGGTTATTGTAGAACACCAGCTGGAAATTTCTCAAGCTATTAATTACCTACAATTTCATAAACCTTTAGTTTTAGGTGATTTAGTAATTATCAACAAAACAGCCTCAATACTTAACTTAGGTACCGGCGGATATGATTTTGTAGTGTCTCCCATAAACCTCAATGCTAAAGAAAGCTGTTCAGACGAGTTTAAAGAAAAAGGCCACATAATGAAATTGAGATACACTCCATATCAATTTTCTGTCAAATCTTGTGAAGAACAAGGTAGTCCTTACCATGAACTTTTTAAAAAAGTCAAAAATTTAAATGGTTTACCTGTTATTATTGGCGAGTTACATAGTATGTTACCGATCGTTATAACGATTTTTAGACAATTGGAAAATAAATATAATGTTAAGGAGAAAAAAATTGTTTATATAATGACCGATGGTGGATCATTGCCTATAGCTTTAAGCAGACATGTAGAAACACTAACTGAATTAGGTTGGTTAACCAATACTATTACTATAGGTCATGCTTTTGGTGGAGATATTGAAGCAGTTAATATTTTCACAGGACTCATAGCAGCAAAATATATTTTTCAAGCGGATTTAGTTATCGTTTTAATGGGACCTGGAATCGTTGGAACAGGAACATTATTAGGACATTCGGGAGTAGAACAGGGAATAATAGCTAATGCGGTTGGTTCTCTTAAAGGATTACCGATATTTATCGTTAGAGCAAGTCAAAAAGATCACCGACAACGTCATTTGGGAATAAGTCACCATACTATTTCAAATTTAAACTATATTAGTTTAGTTAAAAATATAGTACCTTATCCCGACTATATTAAAGATCAAAATCAACATCAACATCTTTACAAAGTTCTAGAAGAAAATATAGGATCAAAACATCAATTAACCTCGGTGAAAATTGATCATCAAGAAGTATTAGAATTTGTTAAAAAATATCCTGCTAACATAACCACAATGGGGAGGACTATTGAACAAGATCCAGTTTTCTTCGATTTTGTTGCATGTGTTGCATATTGGGCCTTTGACCATATAAATAATCTTTAAGGGAGATAGGTGATTGGGATAATTCACGCAGTTTACCTCTAACCTCCCACGCTTTCCCAACGATTTTTAATTGATTATTAGTTCTAATTACTTTCATTTTTAACCCTCCAAAGGTAAAATTATTTTTGATAAATATCTATGAAATAATGGACAAGTTATGACTAATTAATAATAGAAAGAAGTGAATAAAATGGAAAAAGATTATATTGAACAGACGATTTCAAGTACTACGATCTACGAAGGTAAAATTATAAAGGTTGACGTTGATAAAGTCCGATTGCCAAACGGAAAAGAATCTTTCCGAGAGATCGTTCATCATTCTGGAGCAGTGGCGATCTTAGCAATTTCTAAGGAAAATAAAGTTATTATGGTTAAACAGTATCGCAAACCATTAGAGAAAACGATATTAGAAATACCTGCAGGAAAATTAGAAAAGGGAGAGAAACCACTTGATTGTGCGATACGCGAATTAAAAGAAGAAACTGGTTATACAGCATCCAATATGTCACAAATAGCCAAGTTTTATACATCTCCAGGTTTTGCTGATGAAATCATATATCTGTTTAAAGCAGAGGATATCCAACCTGGAGCTGCCAAACCTGATGAGGACGAGTTTGTGGAACTAGTAGAATTAACAATTGATGAAGTAAATGAATTGATAAATGACAGTAAAATTATTGATGCTAAAACCTTGATTGCTCTAAATTACTGGCAGTTAGAGATATTAAAAAAAAGATTATAGTTAATTAAACGACATAATCACCCCTTGTCCATCATATGATGTAATAAGCTGGACAGGGGGGATAACCTTGAGGAAGAAGCAGTTAAGTAATAAGATTTATCTATATGTAAAGGATCATATCCCAACATATATCTTCACAATAGTATTGTTCATTATGGGGGTTATCTTTGGATCATATATTATCAGCTCAATATCTCAATCACAAAAACAGGAGATCATTTCATACTTAAATGTTTTTTTTCATGAGATGAATACTGGAGGTTGGACGAATTCTCAATTAGCTTTAAGACAAGCCCTATTTGATAATTTGAAATATTTAATGTTAATCTGGTTTTTGGGTTTATCAATTATTGGCATGCCAATAATTTTTCTTCTGATTTTTATGAAGGGATTCGTAGTTGGTTTTACTATTTCATTTTTAATATTTGAAATGCATTGGAGAGGATTGATATTATCAATAGTTTCAATAATCCCTCAAAATATAGTTATCGTTCCAGTATATATTATTGCAGGGGTTGCAGGGATTAGCTTTTCTTTATCATTGATTAAATCTAGAGGAAAAAATAGGTTGATTACCAATCAACAATCAATCACCTCTTATACTTTGTTAATCATTATTTTGGCAGTAATTTTGATCTTTACTTCAGCTTTTGAAACATTTATCTCTCCATATTTGATTAAAGGAGTGACACCATTTTTGATGTTAAACTAGAAAGTGTCAAATGATACTCATATGATTATCAATTAGATTGACTTTTTATCAAAGCCTCCTCTATAATTTAGGTAGAGCTAGGAGGTGGTGCGTTTTGGCTGAACGTATGGAAAAGATCAAACAATTACTTCGATCTTCTAATTTTAAACTTACACCACAACGGGAAGTGGTTTTAGAGGTATTGCTTGAGAATGAGGAAGGACATTTAAGTGCGGATGATGTCTACATGTTAGTCAAGAAAAAGGTACCAGAGATTGGATTAGCTACAGTTTATCGTACGTTGGAGTTGCTTAGTGAATTAAATATTATTCAAAAGTTATATTTTGGTGAGAATGTTGCAAGATACGAATTTCGATCCGATTCGGATGATCACCATCATCACCATCTCGAATGTATCAATTGTGGCAAGGTTGAGGAGATAGATGAGGATTGGCTTGGAATTATTGAAGAAAAGGTTGAGAAACAGTATGATTTTAAGGTAATCGACCATAGATTAACCTTTCAAGGAATTTGTAGTAGGTGTAAAACAAAGGATAACTAGCGTTATTTTTAGTACTATAACCGTAAAGTTTCAATATTTTTTAGAATATGTGATTATTATGTACCTTAATTTAAAATAAAGTGGTAAGATATAAATGTAAGTGCTTTCACAGACACTCAAATATACAGTTTTAAGGAGGAACATTCATGCGAATTGGGATTCCAAAGGAAATAAAAAATAATGAAAATCGTGTTGCTATCACTCCTGCAGGGGTTATGGCGTTACGTAATGCAGGACATGAAGTATATGTAGAAAAAAACGCTGGTATTGGCAGTGGGTTCACTGATCAAGACTATCAAACGGTGGGTGCCAATATTTTGGATAATGCTAAAGAAGTTTGGGATACTGCTGAAATGGTCATGAAAGTAAAAGAACCACTTCCTACTGAGTACCAATATTTTCGTAAAGGTCTAATATTATTTACATATCTTCATTTGGCTCCAGAGCCAGAGTTAACTAAGGCATTGATGGACAATGAAGTTGTTGCTATAGCCTATGAGACAGTTCAATTGGACAACCGTTCTTTACCTTTACTTACTCCGATGAGCGAAGTTGCCGGAAGAATGTCAATCCAAATTGGTGCGCAATTCTTGGAAAAACCAAAGGGTGGTAAAGGAGTACTTCTTGGCGGTGTTCCAGGTGTCCCTCCAGCAGAAGTGGTTATTATCGGGGGAGGAATAGTTGGTACAAATGCAGCTAAAATGGCTTTGGGATTAGGAGCTAACGTAAGCATTATTGACCTTAATCCAGATCGTTTGCGATATCTTGATGATATTTTCCATGGCAGTGTTAATACGATCATGTCTAATAGCTATAACATAGCACAGGCAGTAAAAAAAGCTGACCTTGTCGTAGGTGCTGTTCTAATTCCTGGGGCTAGGGCGCCAAAATTAGTAACTGAAGAAATGGTGATGACCATGAGTCCAGGTTCTGTAATCGTTGACGTTGCTATCGATCAAGGTGGATCTATTGAGACAATTGATAGGGTTACTACACACAGTGATCCAACTTACGTAAAACATGGAGTAGTACATTATGCTGTTGCTAATATGCCAGGGGCAGTAGCTAGAACTTCTACATTTGCTTTAACAAATGTAACTATTCCTTATGCCTTAGAAATTGCAAACAAAGGATATGAAATAGCGATTAAAGAAAATCGAGCTTTAGCAAAAGGTGTAAATGTAATCAATGGTCATGTAACATATGAAGCGGTTGCTAAATCTTTAGATTTACCATATGTACCATTAGAAGAAGCATTAGCATAATCATTTTTCATTTTTAAAGGTTATCCTAGCAATGAACTGACCCCTGTCAAGTAGACAGGAATAAAAAAGCACATTTATGCAGCCTGAGTCCTATATTCATAAGGACTCAGGTTATTTAATTTCTCTTGGAATCGGTGATGATTATAAAAACGTATGTACCTTTTAACGGCATTTTTTACTTCTTCAGTTGTGCGAAAAGAGTATAGATGAAAACACTCTGCCTTAAAGTGGCTGAAGAAATTCTCCATGCTGGCATTATCTAAACAATTTCCTTTTCTGG